>JBFWRV010000065.1:0-37195 GCA_050248715.1 Hyphomicrobiaceae bacterium
CCGGCACCCGAGACGATCTTGCCGCCAGCGTCTGCTCTGCCTACGCTGCGCTCCGGTCAGACCAGACGCTGGCCAATAGCGGCCGGACTCTAACCTAACTCCTGGTACCGCAGCGTGGGGCAGTCCACAATTGGCATCGATGTGTTCGATCCCAACATGGGCCAAATACGGTCAAATGACGTGAAGGGTATCGCCGCCTGGTTCATTGACACTGATTACAATGAGGAGAGCTTCTTCGTCCGGCACGCCTACTTCCTTGGCGCCAATGATCCTTACAAGTCTCTGAAGACCGCGCTTCGTGCGGAAGTTGATGAGGATGCGTGGGCCACGCTCTATGTGACGCATCGCGCCCGTTCCCGCGCCCCACGACAGGCCGCATCGCTGTGAAGGTCATCAATCACTTCGGGGATGAGGTGATGAAGGTGTTCTCGGTGTAGCTGATGCCCAAGCCGCGCGAGAAATCGAACGAACCTTCGAGTGGCAAGAATGACGTCGCTGACCGGCTACGCACTCTGGAAAGCGAACGTGCGCACTTTACTTTTGGGTCCAACAGTCGCGAAGCGCTGATCGGGAAGCTCGGACCCATCATTCGGGCATACGCCAGAGATGGCGTACGCAAGCCGAAAGACGTGTCGCAGCCTCCACCGTGTCATGCTGGTGATTGCGCCTCGTCTCTTGAAGCTGCGCTACCGGTGGCATCCAAACGGGAGGCGTGTTTGCTTCCGTCTGACCGGGCGGCCGACCAGGAGCGAAAGCCGATGTGGGGTTGGCATAGTCCTCCCCCTGCGGTGGTCGCTGGTGAGCATGATCCGCGCCTTGTGGTGATGGTTGTGGCGGGTAGGAGGGGCGGTCCTCCTTTGCCTTCGTGCGTTTAGGAATGCGCTTTAGGCGCGTTCGTTTCCACTTCATGGCAACCCATCCGACTCTCGTCGTTGTCGCGCGCGTAGGTCAGCCCTCTAGCCCAGTAACGTCGCTTAGTTCAAGAGAGCTTGTTCGCCAGGGGTTCCTTGAGGCCTTGCGAAGGCATCCCCTACTTCCGAGTCATCCGTTAGACTTGTAATTATGGTGATATTACCATATAGCAGAGGCTGATGCCACACGTCCCGCCGACCCTCAAGCCCCTCTACTGGATGGGTTCGACCCTGAAGGATCTGCGCGATAGTCCCGAAGGTGTAAAGGACGGCATCGGCTACGCGCTGGAGCTTGTCCAGAAGGGCGAGAAGCTTGCGAATGCCAAGCCGCTCAAGGGCTTTGGCGGCGCCAGCGTGCTGGAGATCGTGGAGGACACCGATCGCGATACCTGGCGGGCCGTCTATACGGTCGCGATCGCGGAGCGGGTCTATGTGCTGCACTTCTTCCAGAAGAAGTCGAAGAAGGGCATCGCGACGCCGAAGAAGGAGATTGACTTGATCAAGCGTCGCTTGCGCGACGCCATCGAACACGGAAAGGCAGGTCATTGATGGGTACGAAGGTGACGAAGAGCAGTGGGAACGTCTATGCCGACCTCGGCATCCGGGGTGCGGATGAGCATGCCCTGAAGGCCGAGCTTGTCCGGCAGATCGGTGTCGTGATGAAGGAGGAGGAGCTTACCCAGGCGGCTGCAGCACGGCGCCTCGGGATCGAGCAGCCCGATGTATCCAGAATGCTCCGGGGACACTTCCGGCAGTTCTCTGTGGAACGTCTCATGCGCTTCCTTGTGTCCCTCGGCAAGGATGTTGAGATTGTGGTCCGCCCCGCGTCAGCCCGCGCCAAGACCGCGCAGCTTACCGTCTCTACCAAGGGCTGAAGGCGAGGTCGCCTTTAGGGTTCGTGCTCATGCCCAAGATCGGCATTCTTGCCTATGGCTCTCTGGTCGACGAGCCGGGCGATGAAATCCAGGCAGCGCTAGATCACGTTGTGACCGATGCCGTGACGCCGTTCCGTTTGAGTTTGCGCGCACAAGCCAGTCGCGCGGCGGCGCGCCAACCCTTGTGCCGGTGACGGCGGGCGGTGCACAGGTTCCTGCACAAATTCTTGTTCTGGAGGATGGCACCTCGGCGGACCACGCCAGCGACATGATCTGGCGCCGCGAGACGCGGCGGACGGGCCGCTATGCTGAAACCAAGAGCCCGGAAACCCAATGCCGTACTCGTGAAGCGGATTGAGAAGTTTCACGGCGTTGATCTCGTGCTCTACACGCATATCGGCGCGAATATCGAACGGCTCACTACAGAGCATCTTGCCGAGCTTGCAGTCGCCAGCGTCGCGACTGCTCCGGCAGGTAAGGACGGCATCAGCTACCTCATGGCTGCTTTGGCCAGGAATCTGAAGACGCCTCTTTCAGATGACTATGTTGCGCAGATCAAGCTACAGACCGGCGCCCACACGCTGCCTGCAGCCCTCGAAAGGCTTCGGGCCGCTTCCCGGCCGTAATCCCTCAATATTTCACACGTTAACAGCGAGTTAAGGCACAACCTATTATCCTCGCTTTAATTCGTTTTCTACATTACCGGCTTATTGCTCAAAGCATCGAAACGTTAGAATACTACGCGCTCGTCCTCGGCCATGTGATGAAACGGCCAATTGCAGGAGCGTAGAGCCACGCAATCGCTAGTCAGGCTCACCTTGTTCTGCCGGAAACTGCTCTGCGGGATTTGCGGTCGAGCTGGGCAACCGACCTTGCCCTTGCAGTGACCGCTGAACTCTTGTCGGCGCCTCCCCCGGAAAAGCCTTCCCCGAGACTTGTCGGGCCGCATGCGCCGCGTCCTTGAAACAAGACAATTCGGCCCAGGTTGGTTAAAACGCGTGAAATTAAGCTTTTACTGACCAGCAAAACCCCATAATTGGCTCTAAATGCCGGGTCTGCCGTTTTGGCGGGCGCCCGCCCTTAGTCCAGAAGTATGGAGTGCGGGCGGACGGCAGATATTTTGGGTGCGCATTTTTTAGGCCATTGCATGGCCAGACACTGCCCAATAAATACGATCGAAGCCGAGCGCCAGTTGCGCTCCGCTATTGATGTCGCTGCCGCCCGCACGTCGACTCGGATCGGTGATAGAGAGTGTCGAGCCCGTAATCGGCGATTCCTCTGGCCTCAGTGGCTTTGCGGGCAAGGCGGTAGATGTATTTGCCTAAGGGCCTCGAGATAAGGAAGTAGTCCGGGTTGAGGGTGAGGATGCTTGGGGCCTCGCCCGGGGAAACGACGCCGGAGTAGACCCACTCGGGAATGTCGATCTCGACCTGGTCGATCTTGTCGCCGATCGTGCGCGAGACCACCTTGTAGCGGCCGATGAGGGAGAAGGATTCGGCGGCACGTCGGGAACTTCCGGCGGCGAGATTGGTAATTTTGTAGCGGGTGGCTTGCAGCCGGTTGAGGGACGGCTCGAGTTGGTCGTATTGCTTCCCTCCCCTGTCCCTTCTGCAGAACTTAAGGAGCTCTGCGGCACTGGGACGATAGGTACGTGGCGGCAGGGGCGGCCGCAGGCCCTTGGCCTCGGCCTGCTTGTAGTCGCGCATGGCGACGGCGAGATGCGTCACCATGTGAATGAAGATGTCGTAGTCGTAGGCAGTGACCACACCGGTCCGCACCGCGCCAGGCGGTTGTACCTCGGGTTCAGCAACGAGGAGCTGGTGAACCTCGCCAAGGCCATCTGCTGGAGGCGCACGGCGAGCGCTTCGTGCCGAGCGTGCTGTGGCGGTTCTTCGATCGCCATCACCTTCAAAAAAACCGCGCACGCCAGCGAGCAGGATCGGGCGGACGTAGCCCGGCAGCGCGCCGCCTGGCAGGCCCTTCAGCCTGAGATCGACGTCGATCGGCTGGTCTTCATCGACGAGACCGGAGCCTCCACCAAGATGGCGCGGCTCTACGGCCGCGCACCACGCGGCAAGCGTTGCGTCGCACCCATCCCGCACGGCCATTGGCAGACGACGACGTTCGTCGGCGCGCTCAGAGCCACCGGCATTACCGCGCCCATGCTGCGCTCAGCTGCGGCGACATCGTCGTGATGGGCAATCTGCCCGCCCACAAGCCCTCCCAGATCCGTGTCGCGATCGAGGCCGTCGGCGCCCAGCTCGCCTACCTGCCGCCCTATTCGCCCGATCTCAATCCCATCGAGATGGCCTTCGCCAAGCTCAAGGCTGCCCTGCGCAAGGCCGCAGCCCGCTCGCTTGAGGCGCCCTGGACCGCCATCGCCGACGCCCTCACCACCTTCACCCCACAGGACTGCAGCAACTTCTTCGCCGCCGCTGGCTATGATCGTGTCTGAACGGAATCTGCTCTAGCAGGCTGTTGAACTTGGGTCTGTGGCGGATCGGGATTTCCGGATCGGGGCGGTTGGCGGGCGGCCCGTGCCCTCGTAAAGACGCTCGAACTCGGCATCCAGGCTAGCCAGCACCTCGTTCACGATCTCGCGGATCGTGCGCAGCGGGTGCTTCCCTGGCACCCGTGCCTCAAGGTCAACGTAGGAGAATAGTGATCCCGATCTGGCATCCGATCCGCGCATCCCAGCCCCCTTCGACCCCAAGGGAGAACGGAATCATATTCGCCACAGCCTGTCAGCATGCGAGAAATTCAACAGCCTGCTAGCTGTGAAGCCTCAGGAGGTTATTCCCTGTCAGACCGATGCGGCTGATGGGTGTTTGTTTGGCGAGGCTAGCATGCGGCCTGTGCCAATTGTAGGGATGCAGCCAGGGTGCGAGCGCTTCGCGGCGTTGCTGTGAAGTGTCGAAGGCTGTGGCGTAGGCCCACTCGCGCAGCTCGGTCTGGATGAAGCGCTCGGCCTTGCCGTTGGTCTGCGGGGTATAGGGTTTGGTGCGGATGTGCTTGATGCGGAGGCGTTTGCAGGCTCTGGCGAAGGCGAAGGATTTGTAGCAGCTGCCATTGTCGGTCATGACGCGCTGGACGGTGACGCCGAGGCTTTTGTAGTAGGCGACGGTTGCGCGCAGGAAGGCCACGGCGCTCTTCTTGCGTTCGGTTGGGAGGATGGCTGCGGTGGCGATGCGGGAGTGATCGTCGACGGCGACGTGGGCGTACTCCCAGCCGGGCCCTTGGCCTCTGCCGCGGGCGCTGCTCTGGCCGCGCCGATCGCCGGTGATGCGGTGGCCGACGGCATTGAAGCGGCCGAGCTTTTTGATGTCGATGTGGATGATCTGGCCGGGCCTGGCGCGCTCGTAGCGTGGGCGGGGTTGCTGCGGCTCGAGGCTGGACAGCAGGCTCAAGCCGCGGCGCCTGAGGATGCGCGAGACACTGGCCCTGGAGATGGCGAGCTCGCCGGCAATGTGCTGCTGGGTCTTGCGCTCACGGCGCAATCTCTCGACCGCGTCGGCTGTGGCGAGGGGAATTTGGCTTGGCAATGAAAGGGGCTTTGAGGATCGGTCGCGCAAACCATCGACGCCGTCCGCCAGGAAGCGATCGACCCACTTGGCGACGGTCTTGGGCGTGGTGTTGAAGCGACATGCAGCTGCGGCCTTGCTCCAGCCGTGGTCCACAACGGCACGCACCATGTCCTCTCGACCTTTGGGCGTGAGGCGAGCATTGTTGTGCGTGTTCATTCGGTCCTCCGGCGAATCGCTGGCGTTTGGCGACATCAGCGTCCCCGGTCCGGACCGAATGGACAACCTCCTGAAAGTTCACAGCTAGTACGACGCTTCGAAGCGGACAGGGGAGGCGTAGTCGATGGGTGTGGAAAGCCAGCCCGAACGTCGCTTGGACCAGTAGAGGTGATCGAGCCGCCGGGTCACGGCCCCCGGGTGGCCCGAACCTACGTCTTGCCCGTCGATCTTGGTTATGGGAATGATGCCCCCGGCCGTCGTAGTGATGAAAACTTCGTCCGCAGCGCGCAGCTCTTCGGGCGAGAGGACCCTCTTGCTGACCGTCAGGTTCGTCTCGGCGGCGAGTTTGAAGACAGTGTCGCGGGTCATCCCGTCAAGACACACATCGTCGGGGGGCGTGACGACGAAGCCCCCCTCCACGGCGAATACGTTGAAGCCCGGGCCCTCCGCAATGTTCCCTTCACGGTCAACGACGGCGCAGGTATCGGCACCCTTGTCATAAGCTTCCATCAGCGCCATCTGCATGTCGAGCCAGTGATAGTGCTTGATCGAGGGATCGACGCTTTCCTTGGGAACGCGCTGGATCGCTGAAATATGCATCGCGAGCCCCCGTTCCTTCTGCTCCGGGCTGGCGATCCACACATAGGGAATGCAGAACATCCAGAACCGATTGTGCGCAAGGCGCACATCCCGGCTGCCGACCGGCGCGCGCCCTCGTGTCATAATCATCTGTACATAGGCCTCGGTGAGGCCTGTACGTCGTACCGCCTCTATCAGGATGGCTTTCACCTCGTTGCGCGAAAGAGGGTTTTGCATGCGCAGCCGCCGCCAGTTGCGCTCGAAGCGGTCGAGATGGTTTTCGAGGCGGAAGAAGCTTCCGCGCGATACGGAGACGGTGTCCTGAACGGCATCGGACCGTAGGAAGCCCCAGTCGAGCATTGGGATGCGCGCCTCGACGACCGGAACGAAGCGACCCTCGCAGAACGCGATGCCGGCGGCGAAAGGGTTGCTGTCTGTCTGGGTCCCGCTCATCGTGCCCTCCAATTGCATCTTTACGCTATCCGAGCACCAGCCGCGGCAACCAGAGCGAGATTTGAGGGAAGAGAACGATCAGGAGCAGCACGACGAGCAGCGGGATAAGGAAGGGGAAGACGTACACCGCCAATCGCTCCAGCGAAATGCCCGTGATGCTGCTGAGCACGAACAGCACCTGGCCGACCGGCGGCGTGAGAACCCCGATCATCAAGGTCACGGTTATGATGATCCCGAAGTGCACGAGATCGACGTCGTAAACCTTCAGTATCGGCAGCAGCACTGGCGTGACCAGAAAGTAGGCGCTGATGGTGTCGAGAAACATGCCGATCACGAGCAGGAACAACGAGATCAGCAAGAGCAGGACGGTCTTGTCGTCGGTGATGCTCTTGAACCATTCAAGCGAGGTCTTGGCCAGGCCGGACTCTGTTGCGATGACGCCGACGAGCGAGGCCGTTGCGGCGATGAACAACACTGAGCCTGTTGCCTTCACGACACCCGCCGAGATCGTCACGAACTCGCGCATGGTGAAGGTGCGGTCGAGAAAAATCCAAAGCGCCATGGCATAGACGACGGCGATGGCGGCCCCTTCCGTCGGCGTATACCAGCCGGAGAAAATGCCGCCCAGGATGATGACCGGAGTCAGCATCGGCAGGAGGGCACGCCATGCCGTCGAGCGGACCTCGGCGCAAGTGTGTCGCTTCTCGAACTTCGGCACCGACGGGTGGAAGCTCATGATGTAGCACCCCACCATCAACGTGCCGCCGACGAGCAGACCCGGCAGGACGCCGGCGAGGAACAGGGCACCGATGGAAACGTCAGCAATGGACCCGTAGATCACGAGCACGATGCTTGGAGGGATGATCGGCGCGATGATGCTGGACGCTGCCGTCACACCAAGCACCATCCAGTCGGGATAGCCGTGGCGCCGCATCGCCGCGATCTCGACGGCCCCGATGCCGCCAGCGTCCGCCACCGCCGAGCCCGACAGTCCCGAGAACAGGATGCTGTTGACAACGTTGACCTGGGCCATTCCCCCTCGGAACCGCCCCACCAGCGCTTCAGCGAAATCGAAAAGTCGATTCGACACGCCGCTCACGTTCATGATCTGGCCGGCCATCAGGTAAAGCGGCACAGAGATCAGCGAATAGGACTTGACCGCGTTGAGCATCGTGTAGGCTGCGGCCTCGATCGGCGCGCCGGTGAAGAAGTAATAGGATATGCCAACGAGACCAAGCGTAGCGCCGATGGGAATGCCGATGGCAAAAAAAAAGCAGAACGCCAGAAACGCAGTGGTCATTGGGAGCGCCCGGTGCGCACAAGCCTTATGAGATCTGCCACCTCGTAACCGGCATAGAGAACCAGGGCAGCCAGGCAAGGCAGGGCAAAATAGCTCTGGCGCACCGGCATGGTCGGCACCCAGGAGGTGTGCAGCACGTCAAGCAGCCGGAACAGGGAGTAGGCCAAGGCCAGCATGACGGCGATCGTGCAAAGTCTCTGCGCGCCCTGGAGGACGAATCGGAGCCCCGAGGGCAGTCTGTCGACCACGATCTGCAGTGACACCTGCTCGTGGTCGCGGGCACAGAGCGCACCTCCGAGAAAGATCATCCACAGCAGGAGGTATGTGACGAAGTCCGTTGACCACAGGATGCTGACCGAGAAGATCGCCTTGGCGGTGATCTCGGCAAACACCAGCCCGGTCAGCGTCGCCGCGAGAGCAACGCAAAGGGCATCGGTAATTCTACGGTCGCCCCGTTTCAGCCATCGCAATCTCATCCGTGCCCTTCATGCTCTGCCGATCGGCGTGGTCGGAGTGCCGCCGGTTGGGTGGCACTCCGTGCTGCAGGTCAATTCTTCTTTCCGGCAGCCGTGATCTGGTCGTACACGGGCTTGCCCCACTGACTCAGGTATTTGTTGACCACAAAGGGATGAGCCTTTGCCGCAAACTCGGACACGTTGAGGCCGTCCGCCTCGGTGACAATTGTCATGCCCTTGGACCGGAGCTTCTCTATAAAATTCTTCTCCTGGGCGATCGCCGTTTGCCACTGCCAGTCGGCCGCCAGCTTCGCGCTCTCCTGGATGGCGGCGCGCACATCCGGCGGATAGCTCTGGAACTTGCGCTCGTTCATGACGATAGCCTGCACCATGGTGGTATGGCCGGTCAGCGCAAGGTATTTGAGCACTTCGAAGAGCCCGGCGTTGAACAGGATGTCCGGAGGATTGACGATGCCCGCTACGGCGCCCGTCTGCAGGGCGGTGTAGACCTCGCCCCAGTCGAGAGGCACGGGGTTGGCACCCATGCCCTCCAGCGTCGCCAGCAGGACGGGAGAGGGAACGTCGCGGATCTTCTTGCCGGCGAGATCGGCCGGCGACTTCACCGGGATCGTCGTGGCGAGGTGGCGGACGCCGAACAACCACCACGCCAGGATGCGCACGCCGCCCGACTTGGTCAGTTTCTCGTTCAGCTTGTTGGTGAAGTCTCCGTCAAGGACACGCCGCGCATGGTCGAGGTCCTTGAAGAGGTACGGCGCGTCCAGAATCGTGATCTCGGGAGCAAGGCCCTCCATCAGCGAGATGGCACCGCTGGCAAAGTCCACCGTTCCCAGCCGCACACCCTGGAACCAGTTGTCCGAGCGCACGAGCTGCTGCGCGGGAAAGGCTTCGACAGCGAGTTTGCCGCCAGTCCGCGCCGACAGGAACTCGCTAAACTTCTTCGACATGTCGACCGAGATGTGGGTCGGTGGATTGACGAGCCCGTATTTCAACGTGTCCGCGGCCACGGGATGGGCCACGAGGCCCATCAGCAAGACGCCCAAGGCTGCCAGCCTATGAAGCACGCACATACTCCATCTCCCAACGCTCGCTACGACGCTCCCACCCCCGAGCTCGAGCTCGGCTCAGAGGTAGCCTTCCCTTTGATCCCGCCGGCTGTCGTGGTCGCTGCGCTCGGCGGGCGAGCCGAAGCCGCCTCCGCCGGCCGGTGTGATCGACACGACCGTTCCGGCGGCCAGGTTCATCGGCGGCGTTTTCGAGAACAGACGTTTCTCGTCGGGCCTGCCCGGATTGAGCACGAACTCCGCCACGCGGCCGGGGCCGCCACCATCCAGTCCGAAGGCGGGCACGACCGACCGCTCGGCTGTGATCGTCACGGTTGCCTTCGACAGCAGTTCGAATACGTGCCGGCCAGGGATGCCGCCGCGGTGCCGGCCACGTCCACCCCAACCCGTCGCCAGCTCATAGGCAACCGTGCGGATCGGCGACTCGCTCTCGATGATCTCCAGCGACGTGATGCCCATGTTGCCGACGCCGACACGGTAGGCGTCCCAGCCGTCGGCGTCCGAGCGCGCGCCACCCGCCGACCCGAGCGCCTCCATGAAGTGAAACATCCCCCCGTCCGCATGTTTGCCGCCGACGACCACGATCACGCCGGACCCGCAGCCGGCAGCCGTCACACGCTCGGGGCAGGCTTTGGCCAGGGCACCGAGAACGGTGTCCGAGAGGATGATACCGACCTCGGAATTGCAGCCGATAACGGGGGCGGGAAGAACCGGATTGAACATGCAGCCGCGCGGGGCAGTCACCGTGATCGGGCGGTATGAACCGCCGTTCGGTGGGTTCCAGGGATCGGTGATGGCCTTGATGGCGAACTGCACGGCCGAGTTGGTGACGGCGAACGGCGCGTTCATGCCTCCCGTCGCCTGCGGGCTCGATCCCGTGAGGTCGACATGCACGTCCGAGTCCTTGACGGTGACGGCCACCTTCACGCGCAAGCGGACATCGTCGACGCCGTCGCCGTCATAGCCGTCCTCGAACTCGTAGCGGCCGTCGGGAATGCGCTCGATCTCGGCGCGCGTCAGGCGCTCGCCATGATCGAGGATGGCGGTCATGCACTCGCGTATCAGCGTGCCGCCGTATTTGGCGCACAGGTCACCGATGCGCGCGCCGCCGCGGGCACAGCCCATGTATTGGGCGAGAAAGTCGGACCTGCGCAGCTCCGAGCCGCGGACGTTGGCAAGGATGATGCTCAGCATCTCCTCGTCGAGCACGCCGCGCTTGAAGATGCGCACCGGCGGCACGCGAAGGCCTTCCTGGATCGAGTCGGTCGTGAGCGTCGTGTAGCTGCCAAGCCCGATGCCGCCGATGTCGGCCCAATGGCCCCGGACGGCTGTGAACGCCAGCAGTGTGCCACTGTCGAACACCGGCATCAGCATCAGGCAGTCAGGCAGGTGGTTGTTGCCCGCGCACGGATCGTTGTGAAAGATCACGTCGCCCGGATGCAGCTCTTCAGTGATCGCCTCGAGCGCGCCACGGGCGGAAAACGGCATGGTTGCCAGGTGCGCCGGCAGATCGTTTGGCCCCTGCGCAATCAGTTCGCACTTCCAATTGAGAATGCCGCAGGAGAGATCGCCCGACTCCTTCCACAGCGTGGTCGGCGCCGAGCGCATTACAACGGCAGTCATCTCGCGCGTGATGTCGATGAGGCTGCTGCGGACGACTTCCATGGTCACCGGATCAACCATGGGGCCGACCCTTTGTGAGCGAGAGGTTGCCGGATGCTTCCTGCACGGCTGTCCATCCCGCGGGCAGGACCGTCGTAGTGTCGTACTGTTCGATGACCGCAGGCCCTGGCAGAGGAACCTCGACGGCAAGCTCCTCGCGCAGATACACAGGCGACTCTGCAGGCCCCTGCGCGATGAAGGAGATGGGCCGGTGGCCAACGGGCTTGTGCTCCCGCGGCGACTTTGCGCTCGCGGACAGGCGGATCTCCGAGGGCCAGCCACCACCGATTTCGCCGATCACCTTCGCGCGGATGCAGAAAATCTGGGCTGTCTCTGCCGCATGTGTGAACCCGTAGAGTGTCTTGTGCCGCTCGGCGAAATCCGCGGCGATCAGGGTGCGAGAATCAGGGAGGGCGAAGGTTTCGGGCGCGACTGGGACCGGGATCGTGTAGTTCTGGCCTGGAAATCGCATTTCGATCACACGCTCCGTTTTCCCGGCTGCCACGCCATCGGCCTGCAACCGCTCGCGGCATGTGCGGGCGAGTTCCTCGAACTCATGCTCGAGGCCCTCAGGCGGAAGCGAAAGCAAGTTGCCTTCCAACATCCGCACTGCATCCTGCGACGCATCGGCCGCGAGCAGTCCGAGCGCAGAGGTCAGGCCGGGAAATGGCGGCACAAGCACGCGACGGATGCCGAGTTCGTCCGCCACCTCGCAACTGTGTGTTGGACCGGCACCGCCGAATGCAACCAGCGTGAACTCGCGCGGATCGTGGCCGCGCTCGATGGAGACGACCCGGATGGCGCCCTGCACGGCATTCACGAAGATTCGTGTCGCTCCCCGCGCTGCTTCGACCAGCGAAAGGCCCAGTTTCTCGCTTATGCCCTGCATTACCTGCTCGGCGAGCGGCTTGAACACGTTCATCTCACCACCGAGCAGGGTCTCAGGGTTGAGGTAGCCGAGCACGACCTGCGCATCGGTAATGCTGGCCTCCGTGCCGCCGCGGCCGTAGCAGGCTGGGCCGGGCACCGCGCCAGTGCTCTGCGGGCCCACGCGCAGGCCGTGCGCGGAGTCGAGCCAGATCTTGCTGCCTCCGCCAGCGCCGATGGTGTGGATGTCCATCATGGGCACCGTGAGCGGGATATGATCGATATGCTTCTCGGTCGAATACTTGGTTGTCCCCTGCTCGATCAGCGACACGTCGGTGCTGGTTCCGCCGATATCGAGGGAGATCACGTTGGCGCAGCCGCTTCGCTTGCCGACAAGGCGGGCGCCGACCACGCCCGCAGCCGGTCCCGACAGAACGATGTCGGCGGGACGAGCAATGCTTGCCTCCGCGGAGCGCAAGCCATCGTGGGACTGCATGACGAAGTAACCGCGCCTCGCGTGCACGCCGATCGACTGCGCCATCGCCGTCAAGTAGTCGCGGACCAGGGGGCCGAGGTAGGCGCAGAGCCCGACGTAGGCCGTGCGCTCGAACTCTTTGATGACCGGCAGGACTTCCGAGGAAACGGCCACGAACGCCTGGGGAAACCGGGTCCGGATCGCCGCCGCGAGCTCCCTCTCGTGGGCGTTGTTCTTGAAGGCGAACAACAGGCAGATGGCTACGGACTTCACGTCCGGGATGGCCGCGATCTGCGCGACGATCCTGGCTATCTCGCGTTCGTCCAGCGCCTTGTGCACGCCGCCGGCGGAATCGATGCGCTCGTCCACCTCGAGGCGCCGGGAGCGGGCGATCAGCGGCGGCGGCTTGAGGAACTTGAGATTGTAAAGCGCCTCGGCGGGCCGCTTCAGCGTGCCCAGTTCGAGGACGTCGCGAAAGCCCTTGGTCGTCACCAACACGGGCTCGCCGCCCTTGCGCTCCAGCACCGCGTTGGTGCCGATCGTCGTGCCATGGGCGAACACGTCGATGGTCGAGCCCTCGCAGCCCGCGCGGCGCATGCATTCACGCACGCCCTCGCGGATGGCCGCGATCGGATCGGCCTTGTTCGATGCCACCTTGACCGTGGTGACGCCCTGGTCGGTCACCAGCACGACATCCGTGAAGGTGCCGCCGATGTCGACGCCGATCCGACGCATCCCCGTGATCGTATCGCGTGCTCCCGCCGATGTCACGACTGCCGGCGCTCCGTCGTCGCTTCCTCTATGCGGAACATGTCGTTGAGGCCGATCACGTCCTGGACGGTCTCCTGGATCTCGGCGGAGTTCGGTATCAGGATTTTCTGATCCCGCTTCAGCTTGCTTGCGAGGTTGGACACTCCCTCCACGGCGGCAAACAAGAAGGAGAGGGGATACATCACGATTTGATATCCGGCTGCACGCAGTTCCTCGAGTGTCGGCTCCTGGGCCGACCCCGTCTCACCGGCGAGCCAGATCAGGGGTATGTCAGGCACGGCGTCTCGCAGGGCGCGGGCTGCCTTCAGGTCGTAGTCCCTGGGATTGTCGCCGGGCGAGGGGAAGGGCAGCAGCGCGTCGGCACCGGCGTCCCGATAGGCCCGCATGCGGGCAATGGTCTCTTGGATACCCCCACCAACTGCATCGTGTGCATCGGTGCGGCCGATGATCACGAAATCCGGATTTGTGCGGGATTTCACGGCATACTTGATCTTCTCGACCATCTCATCGATCGGGATCGTGTGCTTGACATTCTTATGGTAGTGGGCCCGCTTGGGAAAAAGCTGGTCCTCGATATGGATGGCGGCGATGCCGGCGCGCTCGTATTCGCGGATCGCGCGCATGACGTGGACCGGATCCCCGTAACCCGTGTGACCATCGGCGATCACAGGCACCGAAACATTGCGCGCCACGGCTCCCGCGACGTCGACTTGTTCAGTCATTGTCAGCAGAGGCTCGGTGATTGCCTGACTGGCCCCCGTGATCCATCCTCCGACCATGAGGCAACGATAGCCGCATCGCTCGAGCACGCGAGCGGTCAGCGGGTCCCACGCGCCGGGTGCCTCGATGACCTCCCCCGCCTTCAGCATCTGACGCAGTCTTTTGGCGGGATGTGTCACGGCGATGCTCCGATTGCAGCGGCGCGAGCACGATGATCCAAGCGGGAGCTTGCACGCTAGAACATTTGCGACATGATATGGACCATGCTCGCCACGTCGGAATCCGCGCATGAGACGATCCCGCAGCCACCCGAAATCCTCGCCAACGGATGAATTGCATTTCGCCATACTGGTCGTGGAGGGGTTCACACTCGTGTGCGTGGCGGGATTCATCGAGGTCCTGCGCGTCTTTTGCGATCAGGGCACGCACAGGAGCAATCGCCGCTGCAAATGGACTATTCTCAGCGACACTGAGCCGACATCCAGTGTCGGAATTACCTTGGCATCAGCGAGCAAGATCGCCGACCCCTCCCATTACGACTACATCGTCCTGATCGGCGGCAAGCGGCCCCGGCGTAGTCCGCTGCAGGAGCGAACCATCAGCTTCCTGCGGAAGGCAGATCGTTGTGGCGTGCCGATCGCTTCCGTGACTGCGGGGACGTTCGAATTGGCGCGGCTCGGCCTGCTCGACGGCTATAGTGCCTGCGTACACTGGGACCACCTGCGTGAGTTCAACATCGAGTTTCCTCATATCGAGGCCAGTTGCGACACGATCTTCCTCGATGATCGCGGGCGGATCACGTGCGCTGGCGGCACGTATGCGATCGACCTAGCGCTCTATTTACTGGCGCAACACTTCAAAGACAGCGAGCTGCGCACGACCATGGGCTTGATGGGGTTACACGAAATCAGGCGCGCAACGCATTTCCAGAAGCATCTCCTTCGCGCCGAGTCGGCGACCGATGAGATGCGGATCAACCGTTTGATCCGGATGATAGAAACGCGCACGGAATCGCCTCCGACCGTCAGTCAAATGGCGCGACATTTGAACATCAGCCCGAGGCACCTCGAACGCCTCGTTCGGAAGGCGGTGAAACTGACGCCAATGCAATTCTCAACGCGCCTGCGCTTGCGGAGGGCGCAATGGCTGGTGCGCAACACCGGGCAATCCCTGACACAGATAGCGTACGAATGCGGGTTCGCCGACGCGAGCCATTTGATCAGGCATTTCAAGCAGGAATTTGCGATTACGCCCAACCGGATGCGACGCAACGAGATGCAGGACGCCAGCAAGGAGCTGCTGATCGCAAGTTTGCGCAGATGGGAAGACGCCTAGTGGACTGACTCTAACGCTTGCTTCCCGCGTTGACAGCGGCGAGCACCTGGTCGGGGTGTGCGGTCCAGACGAAGGGCTTGGGGTCATGGTTGGTCTCGGCGAGGAAGCGGTTGATGGCCGCCTGCAGGTCGGCGAGGGATCGGAACACACCCCTCTCGAGGCGGCGCCTGGTGAGCTTGGCGAAGAAGCCTTCCACGGCATTGAGCCAGGAGGCGGACTGAAGGAGGATGTAGTTGTGAGGGTTTTGAGGACCATTGCTGGCCGGCGCGTTGTCGACGGCGGGACCTGCCAGTGCGGAATCCACGCTGGAAAAGGTCAAGCGGGCCGGCAAGTTCCAGGCCGGCGTGCGCTTCGACTACCCGCCGGTCGGCAGCGTGGATCGCGACGGAAAGAACATCGGCTTTGGCGTCGACATCGCCAAAGCCCTCGCCCAGAAACTCGGCGTGGAGCCGGTATTCATCCAGACGACATCGAGGAACCGCATTCCGCTGCTGCAGAGCGGGGGCATTGATGCGGAAATCGGACCGACCACCCCCACCAAGGAACGCGACGAGGTGGTCGATTTCTCCATCGTCTACTACTGGGACGAGGCCGTGATCCTGACCCGCAAG
The DNA here is from genome assembly GCA_050248715.1 of Hyphomicrobiaceae bacterium. Taxonomy (GTDB): domain Bacteria; phylum Pseudomonadota; class Alphaproteobacteria; order Rhizobiales; family Hyphomicrobiaceae; genus AWTP1-13. The sequence continues at coordinate 15,837 of JBFWRV010000065.1, forward strand.
GGGGAATCGACCAATCCGAAGGATTTCGGCCCCCCCAAGAAGATGGCGACAACGCAGGGCACCTACTTCGCCGACTACTTCCGCCGCCTCTTCGCCAATGCCGAGTATACGACCTTTCAGGAATACTCCGAAGCCGTGATCGCGCTGCAGCAGAGCAAGGTCGACGGCGTGCTGATCAACCGCTTCGCGGCGGCCGAGTACGTCAAGCGCTTCCCCACCCTCCAGTACACCACCTCCTACGTCCGCGATCCGATCGCCATCGGCGTACGCGAGGACGACTCCAAGTGGCGGGATTTCATCAACTTCACGCTGCAGGAGCTTTGGGCATCCGGAAAGTACCAGGAGATCTTCCAGGCACACTTCGGCTATGCCCCGGACTTCCAGCTCTGGTCGCCCTACGGGCTTCAGCCGGGAATCAAGTAGCGGTCGGCGAGCGGCGGGAGAAAGCACAGCGCCGTCCGGGCAACGTCCTCCCTGGTAACGGCACGCGATCAACGCGAGGGGCGGGACCCGCCCGCCCTTCAGTCGCATCTGGACTCAGCGAAAGCAGATGGACCTCGGCATATTCTGGGATTTCCGCACCGAGCTCTGGGCGGCCCTGCAGATCACCGTACTCCTGACGGCGATCGGCATCGTGGGAAGCCTTTGTCTCGGCGCTCTGATGGCGTTCGCCGCCCATGGCAGCCACATTGCTATCGCCAGCCCCATCCTGTTCGCGATCGATTTTCTCCGGAACGTGCCCGTTATCGTCAAACTGTTCCTGTTCTACTTCGTCTTCAATCTCTCGCCGATGGTGTCTGCGGCGCTGTCGCTCGTCCTTCACCAGTCGTCCTACATCGCCGACACATTCATTTCCGGCTTGCGCTCCGTCCCGCGCGAGCAGGCGGAAAGCTCCTATTCGCTCGGCCTGACGTCGCCTCAGTATGCACGCTTCATTCTCTTGCCGCAGGTGCTGCGCCAGCTCGCCGCTCCGTTGAAGACCCAGTTCATCGAGGTTTTGAAGAACTCGTCCGTCTGCATGGTGATCGGCATCCAGGAGCTCACATTTGTGACCCAGGAAATCGAGCACAGGACGTTCAAGGGCTATGAGGCGGCCTTCGGCGTCACTGCCATCTATCTGCTGCTGGCGCTCGTCATCTCGGCGGGCACCTGGCTGATGCTCGAGCGCGAGAAGCGCGGCGCATGACATCCCGTAGCGCCACCGTCCTCTTCGTGATGCAGCTCGCGCTCATCGCCATCCTCGTCCTGATCCTCGCGCTCGGACAGCATCACCTCCTCATGCTCAACTGGAGGATTCTGCTGCAGCGTGCGGGCATGACCATCGCCCTGACCTTCATCGGCTACGCGGCCGACTTGTCATCGCGTTTGCGATCGCGCTCGTTCGCTTCCATCGAGTACCGCTCGCGGCACAGGGCATCGGAGCTCTCGTAGAAATCATCCGTGCCTCGCCGCAGCTCATGGTGATCTTCTGGATCTATTTCGGGGTCCCGTTCCTGTTCAAGGTCAACCTCTCCCCGATCGTCGCCGCCACCCTCTCGCTGGTCCTCATTGCATCCGCCTACATCTCCGAGGTCTTTCGAGCGGGCCTTCTGGGGATTCCGAAAAACCAGTTCGAGACCGCCTACGCGCTCGGACACAGTTTCGCGCAAATGCAGCGCTTCGTCATTCTGCCGCAGGTTCTGCGGAATATGTATCCGGCGCTTCTCGGGCAACTCGTGATGCTGTTCAAGATCTCTGCGCTTCTCTACGTGATCGGCGTCATCGACTTCTACCGGGCGGTCAACATCGTCAACAATCGTGAATACATCCCGATCGAGGCGTTCGTTCTCCTTATTCTGTTCTACTACTGCTTCGGGGTGATCTTCGTGCGGGTCGCGGCCGTGTTCGGACGCGAGATCAAGTATTGAACGACCCAGTAGTCCGTTCCCGGAGAGAAGAAAGAACCATGGACCAGGATACCTATCGCAAGGGGCTTCAGCTCCGCAGGGAAGTTTTGGGTGACAGGCACGTGGACGGCGCCGTCGACGACGACACACCGTTCGACCAGCCACTGCAGGAATTCATCTGCGGATTTGCTTGGGGCGAGCTTTGGTCGAGGCCAACTCTCAGCCGGCGCGATCGAAGCCTCGTCATTCTTGCCATGTTTTCCATGTCGCCGCGCCGCATCGAAATGCGCGCGCATATCATCGGCGCGCTGCGCAATGGGGCCACGCCGGAGGAAATTCGCGAGGTGCTGCTCCACACGGCGGTCTATTTCGGTTTCCCGGCCGTCATCGAATCCTTCCGTATCGCCAAGGCCACTCTTGCGGAGGTCGAGGTCAACCCCGAATTTCTGAAGTCGGGCACCAAATCCACTTGAGTCATATCAGGATTCAAGACCACCTCGTCCGACCTTTCCGAGGCCAACAGGCAGACCCGCCCCGAGTCTGGAGGCTTCCTGGGCTGCGCGAAGATACTTGCCATCGCGTGGACCTTCGGATGACGCGCATGGACGCGCCACTGCAGCGAGCTTGCGGATTCTTGCGATCTCGGAGAAAACCGGCCCTATAAGGTGCGGTGAAGTCATGTAGCTGTAAATGGGTTGCGGTCCGTCGCACGGACAGGGAAACATGCAATTCGAGCTGAAGCAGAATGAGAACGAGCCGATCTTCAGGGCTATCGCGCGCGCCATCGAGCAGCGGATCATTCGTGGCGTCTTGCGTCCCGGGGATCGATTGCCGGCCGAAATGGGATTGGCCGAGCAGCTGGGTGTAAACCGGTCATCGGTACGTGAGGCCATACGGCTCCTGGAGCAGAACGGCCTCGTGGCGAGGGAGCCAGGAAAGCGAAAGCTCCGTGTCACCATACCAAGCAGCGTCGACCTATCGAAGGTCGTTTCTGCCGCGATGGTGCTTCGCAAGGTCACCTTCCACAATCTCTGGGAGACGATGTATGCGCTCGAGCCAACGGCCGCCGCAGCGGCCGCCGCTCGCCGCGACGAGGGCGCACTACGGGCTCTGGAGGCCAATCTCAGGAAGACCGAGCTCGCGTTGGGGGACAGCAAGAGCCTCGCGTCGCTCGACGTCGAATTCCACGATCTCATCGCCGTAGCGGCCCAGAATGGCGCCCTTGAATTGGCGCGCCAGCCGCTCAGCCAGGTTTTCTATCCGGTATTCTACAAGGTCATTTCGAGCCTCAGCGCGGGCCCTCGTCTGCTGTTCGCTCACAGGATGATCTATGAAGCTGTGAGAGAAGAGGATGCGGCGAAAGCTGCGCTCTGGATGCAGAAGCACATGAGGGATTTCGAACGCGGCTACGATCTGGCCAAACTCGATATGGACCAGCCCGTCAAAATGCCTGCCTAGCTAAGGGGTCAGCACGAGACGCCCGGTCGCCTCTGCGGCCATTACGCGCCTGTGCGCGTCCGGCGCTTCTTCCAGGGTCATGGTGCGGCTGTCGACGACTGGCTTGATCAGGCCACGTTCGACAAACTTCACGACCTGGTCGAGTTCCGTTCTCGTGCTCGAATTCGAGCCGAGAAGCTGTGTATTTCGCAACAGGAGCCACGCCGGATTGAAGGAAATCGACTTGTCGTTGAGCTGGCCTACCATCACATAGCGCCCCCCGACGGCGAGGGCCCGGAAACACGATGCGAATACCGGCTCTCCGACATTGTCGCAAATCACGTCGAAGCCGTTGGGCACCACATCCAGCAGACGGCGATCGAAACGTTCTCCGCGCTCGATCTCGACGACTTCGTCGGCACCGGCTGCGCGAATCGCTTTGGCCTTCGAGGCCGTCGTCGTCAAACCAACGACGTAGGCGCCGCACAGCTTCGCAACCTGAACCCCGTGAATGCCGAGACCGCCACCGGCTCCCGTTACCAGCACGTTGTCGCCCGCCTTGGTACGGCCCACCTCGCGGATGCCGTGCAACACCGTGCCTACCGCGCAGGACAACATGCACGCGATATCCGGGGAGATCGACCGAGGCACGACCGACAACGCATTCTCGCGCACGAGCGCATATTCGGCGTAGCCTCCCGGACCGTTGTGTCCGAAGAAACGCTGATTGGGGCAGATCCCCTCCTGACCCGAGCGGCACAGATCGCACTGCCCACAGGTCTCGCGGTTGGTGCTAGCGACCTGATCGCCGACCTTTACCCGCTGAACCGCATCACCGACCGCCAAGACATCGCCCGCCATCTCGTGGCCGGGCACCAGCGGCAACTCGACGAACCGGCGGAAGCGCCCATCCCGCACCAGGAGGTCGTGATAGCAGACGCCGCATGCCTTGATCCTGATGAGGACCTGATCGCCGCGAGGATTGTCGGGAATTGGCCGCTGCTGGATCGCAAGCACTTCCGGACCGCCGATACCCATCTGAACCACGGCCCGCATCGTATCTTTGCGTGTCACTGCCCATCCTCCAGAGCATCCCAAAAGCGCCCTGCATCCTTCCGGAGCAACGCCGAATGCTGACCCGGCACCGATGCGTGACCGGCAAGGGGTGGGACGTCCTCGAAATCCCACACGGGCGCCGCGGCAAGAAGCGCGCCGGGACCGACCGCGAGCTGCCGAAGGTGCCCGCGCTGCCATGTCTCCCGATGGGCGCACACCTCGTGTTCGGCATGCACGCGCGCGGCCGCGACGGCGGCGCGCCGCAACGCCACGATCCACCAGTCGCTTGGAGCCGTGGCAAACGTGCGCTGCAACTCCGCATCGAGCGCCTCGACGGAGGCGAGCCGCGCTGCCACCGTCGCAAACCTCGGATCGCTGGCAAGATCGGCCCGCTCCAGGGCACCGCACAGGGCACTGAATTCGGCGTCGGTTTCCACCGTTACCGCTATCGTCCCATCTGTCGTCCGGTAGAGATCGTCAGGCGCCGTGTGCCGCGCCCCGCTGCGCGGAGGCGGCCCGCCGCGCAGATAGTCCGCCAATTTGGTCAGCAACAGCGCACTGGCCGCGCCGAGCATGGTCATCTCGATATATTGCGGCTTGTTCTCTCGCCGCCGCGCAACGAGCCCTGCGAGCACGGCCTCGGCAATGAGCTGGCCGGTGTAGAGATCTATCAGCCCATAGTAACGCGACCGCTCTCCGGGCAGCACGCTGTTGTTGAGCGTCGCGAACCCGGAGAACGACTGGATATGGGGATCCGTACAGGGCAGCCCCGCCATGCTCCCTTCGCGTCCGTATCCACTCGAGGAGCAGAATATGATCCTCGGGTTGCGCTTCGATAGCGCGTCGAAACCGAAGCCCATGCGATCGATGGCGCCGGCGCGGAAGTTCTCGATCAGAACATCCGCCGTCTCGGCCAAGTGCCACGCCAGGTCCCGGTCGCCGTCATCTTTGAGGTTCAGCTTGACGGACCGGCAATTGGCGTTGAGCGCCGCATAGGTCGTAGTCAGCCCGTGCCATGGCGGCATCGTGTACGTCATAAACTCATTGGGCGCCTCGATCTTGACGACGGTAGCGCCAAGCTGAGCGAGTTGGGAGGAGGCCCAAGGCGCGACGCCGCCAACACCGAAGTTGACGACGCGGATGCCGTACAATGGTCGCGGCGTGACCGTGGTCATCGTGCCTCTCCTCCGCGCAGCGCCTCCAGCACCTCCTCGTTGTGCGCGCCAATTCCCGGCGCGGCGGCGAGCCTGCTCGTTCCCTGAGGCTCGTTCCCCACGCGCCAGGGCAGCCGGATACTGGCTTGCCCGTCGTCGAGAACCATCGACGCGTAGAGCTTGGATTGGGGGTGCTGAAGCATCTGCTCAGGGGTGAGAAACGGCACGGACCATCCCTTGTGCTTGCGGATGATGGCGATGGCCTCGTCGACACTGTACTTGGCCAGCGCCCGCTCATAGCGCTGCCGCGCCCGATCGACGCCTTCCTCCATGCCGACCGTGTTGTACCAGGCGTCCCCGACCTCGCGGGTGAAATCGCCGAGGCCGATCTCCTCGCAGAGCGCGCGCCAGCCGTCGCCGTCGCTCGGAAGATAGTCGAGCGTCACCCATCCATCGCGCACGCGATAGCCGCGATCGGGCTGGCGGTATTTCCCAGTCACATGATAGCCGATCCACTTGAGCGGATCCGACCGCGCTGCCCAGTGGATCGTCTTCAACGCGGCCATGGCGCGATCGATTGAGACGCGACTGACAAGGGGCAATTCCGCCGCCCGCACCAATCCGGCCAGTGCAGCCTGCGTGGCAGCGGCCGCAGCCGACTCCGAGGCGACATCGGCACCAAATCGTGTCGGCTGCCCCTCCTGGGTGCCGATGTACGGGGTGAGGGCAAGAGCGGCCTGTGCCAGCGTCTCGCTGCTTCCGCTGCCGCCGGGGATTTCGCCTTCGTCGATGATCACGACCGACTGCGTACGGGCGCCCGCGCGACAGCTTCCTTCGCGCGCGATCGCCTCACTCCAACTGGAATCGGCGAGCACGGCATCGGCGCCCGCGCACAAATCGGCAAACACCCCCCGGTCGCGGCTATCGGTGGCATCCAGCGCAACAAACCGTTTGCCCAAATTCAGGACATCGAAAACGGCTCCGCTTCCCCAGCCGCGCGCCGCATCACCGCTCGTCGGCTCGATCTTGATGACCTGGGCCCCCATCAACGCGAGGTGCCAGCCTGCCAGGGGACCAACGAGACGTTGGCACGCCTCGACAACACGCACGTCAGCAAGCGGTTTCCAGGTGCTCATCCAAGCACCCCCTTGTCGCGTACGGTCCGCATGGCATCGTGCGCTGCTGCGCACAGTGTCTCGATCTGCTGATCGGTATGCGCTGTTGAAATGTAGAGCTTGCTTGCAGGATGGGCAAAGATATTGCGCTTCAGCAGCTCGATCCCGAACTCCCTTGCGGCCGCCCGGTTGACCGTAGCATAGCTTTGGTAGTCGGAGATTTCACCCACATTGAACACGGGCTCGCTGAAAGCCGGCGGTCCGATCATCTGAAACGGCACCGAGAGCTTCTGGGCAGCCTCCTTGAAGCCTGCCGCCATTCGGGTGCCGGTCTCGATGAGCTTCTGCGGGCCGTTCTCCTCCTCCAGCACATCGATCGTCGCCAGACCCGCTGCCGCCGCGAGCGGATTACCGTTGAGCGTGCCGCTCAGATACACTGATCGGCCGTCGGCGGCGCGATCGGGTACGGAAAGCTCCAGGATATCGCGCCGGCCGGCGACAGCGGCCAGCGGCAGGCCGCCGCCGATGACCTTGCCCAGCGCGCACATGTCCGGGGTAACGCCGAACACCTGTTGCCCTCCTCCGAGAGCGAGCCGATATCCCGTGACCACCTCGTCGAATATCAGCAGCGCCCCGATCCGATCGCTCAGCGCCCGCAATCCCGCCAGGAAGCCCGGCCGCGGCATGATCGAGCGCTGAACCGGCTCGACAATGATTGCCGCGATTTGATCGGAGATCGGTTGCACCAGCCGCGTCACGGCATCGAGATCGTTGTAGGGAGCGACCAGCACGGTCTTGCTCACATCGGTGGGAATACCGGCCGAATCCGGCTTCGCTGCCGGGTAGTTTGTGCCCGGCGCATGCTTCAGACCGTGCAAGGCATAGTCGTGGTGACCGTGGTAGCCACCTTCGAACTTGAGGACGAGCGTGCGGCCGGTGAACGCGCGAGCCAGTCGCATCGCGTAGAACGTCGCCTCGGCACCGTCGCTGACGAATTTCACCGCTTCCGCACAGGGAACATGCTCGGATATCCGCTCGGCGAGCCGCGGCGCCACTTCGTTCATGGCATAGAACGTGGTGCCTCTGGTCGCCTGTTCCTGGATCGCAGACACCACGCGCGGATGCGCATGGCCGATCAGCATGGGGCCAGACCCGAGCACAAAATCGATGAACTGCTTCCCGTCGGTGCTCCACAGAGTGGTCCCCTCGCCGCGAGCCACGACGAAAGCAACCTCGTCGGGAAGCTTGAAGGTCCCGAAGGCGTTGCCGACAATGACATCCTCGAAGCGCCTGGCCATCACTTCGAGCTCCCATTCTGCTTCGGCATCGCGATCCACGGCCCCTCGGCCCGTGCAATATCGTGCTTCACGGTCACATTGTAGAGCTCGTGGGCAGCCGCCGGACTGACGTAGCCGTCGTCGAGATCATCCTGCAGGGCCGCAAGGTCACGCTCCCCCGGCGGACCATATCCCCCACCTCCCGCGGAACGGAAGTAGAGGATGGTTCCCTTCGGAAAATGCAAAGGCGCCGTCTTTGAGTTGAGCACGTGGCGCGTCCCGTCAGGCAGCTTGACCCAGAAGTCGGACTTGGGGGCCGGAAGGCCGCCGAACAGACCGTAAGGGGAAAATTTCGCCCGTTCGGCAGTCAAAGTCACCGTTGCATCGTGCTCGAGCCGCAGTTCACGCAAGATGCCCGTACCGCCGCGCATTCGACCGGCGCCGGCACAATCCTCCGACACGGAATAACGTATGATGTGAACCGGGAAGCTCATCTCGAGAGCTTCGCTCGGAGTATTGCCGGTGTTGCCGACGTTTACCCGCCGGGCGTTGACTCCATCGCCATGCCGGTTGGCTCCTTGTCCGGCTCCGTGCGTCTCGACCATGAGCAATTCGCGCTCCCGGTCGGCATCACGCACGCGCGCACCGAGAGACAACACACCTGAGCTGCCGCTGCCGGCTGCGCAGACCCGCTCGGGAACAGCCTGCGACAGGGCTCCGATGATGACATCGACGATGCGCGACGCCGTTTCGTGGTTGCCTGCGACCACGGGCGCTGGCGCAAACGGGTTCAGCACGGTTCCCTGGGGCGCGATCACCTTGATCGGCCTGTAGGACCCTGAGTTCGGCGGGTTCTCGGGATCAGTGAGGCATTTGATGGCATAGCACACGGCCGATACGGTGACGGCCAACGGTGCGTTCATCCCCCCGCGCACCTGGGGCGCGGAACCCGTGAAGTCGGCTTCGATCTCCTCGCCGCGCACCGTGACCCGCGCTGCGATCTTGATGGGATCATCGCTGATGGCGTCGTTGTCGCAATAATCCTCGAACTCGTACGTGCCATCCGGAATTTTGACGATGGCCGCGCGCGTGAGACGTTCCGATGCATTCAAGATTTCGGTCATTGCGGCTTTGACGACATCGGCTCCGTACTTCTCGCAGAAACTGATGACGCGGCGTTCAGCGGCAACACAGCCTGCGAATTGCGAGCGTAGATCACCGAACCGCTCCCGCGAATTGCGCGTGTTGTGCAGCAGGACGTCGACAATGTCCTGGTTCAGGACGCCTTCTTCATAGATGCGGACCGGCGGGATGCGCAGTCCCTCGGCGTAGATATCGGGCATTGCCGCGGAATAGCTGCCCGGACCGCCACCGCCCACGTCGACGTAGTGGCCGCGCACGGCCGTGTAGGCGACAATGGCGCCATCGAAGAACACCGGCTTCGCCATGACGAAGTCGGGCAGATGGTTGTTTCCCTGATAGGGATCGTTCTGATAGACGACATCGCCCGGCTTCAAGGTCGCGGGCGGGATGCGCTTGAGGCACGCTAGCAACGACATCGGCATGGATGCGAGGTGGATGGGGATATCACCTTGCCCCTGAACGGCGAGTTCGCCGCTGCTGGTGAGGAGGCCACACGACAGGTCGCCGGCCTCCTTCCACAAATTGGAATAGGCGGTGCGCACGACAACCGCCTTCATCTCCGCGACGGCATTGATCAGACCGGCGCGCAGAACGGCGAGTGTAATGGGGTCGAGGCGGTGCTTGCTCATGACTCTCCCACCTCCACATGCAGGTTGCTGTAATCGTCGACCCGTACCGTTCGGCGCGGCGGGATGATCAACGTGGAATCGCTCTGCTCTACGATCGCAGGTCCCAGAAAGCGCATGCTGGGAAGCAGGCCAGAGCGCGCATAGATCGGAACGTCCACGACATCGTCCTTTTTCGGACCAAAAGCCACGCGCCGCTTTCCGCTCGTTTCGAGGCGCACTGTCGGGCTTGCCTTCCTGCCGGGGCGCCCAATGCCACCGCGATGCAGCCGCCCGACTGCCCGCAAGCGAACATTCACGATCTCAATCGGCTCTTCCACCACGCTGAACCCGTAGAGCCGCTCATGCATCGCGTGGAAGGCGCGCGCCGTTGCCGTCAACCAACCCTCCCCGGTTGCGGCGACCGGCACGCTGACGCTCGACTGCTCGCCGATGTAGCGCATGTCCAGGGCGCGAAAGAGATCCCGACGGGATTCGTCAATGTCCTCATCGGAAAGCTCTGCGTGCGCGCCTGCGACCAGGTCGGCGAAATGGCGATCGAGTACCGGTTCGAGATCCGTGGATACGGGCGCAAGATGCGTGATGACGTAGTCGTGGGTAACGTCACTCACGACCATCCCAACCGCTGACAGACAGCCCGGAACAGCGGGCACGAGGACCTTGGGGATCTCCAGCTCGGCGGCGATGTCGATAGCATGCATCGGACCGGCACCGCCAAATGCAATCAAGGAGAAATCGCGCGGATCGTGGCCACGCCCGATCGACACGGCGCGAGTGGCGCCTGCCATCGCGGAGTTGACGATGCGGCGGATGCCCCATGCCACCTCCACAGCGCCCATTCCCATCTTGCGGCCGAGCTTTTCACAGGCCTTGTGCGCGAGGTCGCAATCGAGCACGACCTCCCCCCCGAGCTTCTGCTCGGCTCCAAGAATGCCGAGAACCAGGTTGGCATCCGTGACGGTGGGCTCCTCGCCGCCGCGCCGATAGCAGGCGGGCCCGGGATTGGCACCCGCGCTCTGCGGACCGACGCGGAATTGACCGGCGGCGTCAACCCAACCGATGCTTCCGCCGCCTGCGCCAATGGTCAGAATATCGACCGACGGCACCTTGACCGGCATGTCCATCACATGCCGCTCGTGCGTCATCGGCAACTCCCTGTCCGGCAGGAGACAGACGTCGAAGCTCGTTCCGCCCATATCGACGGTGATGCCATTATTCAGCCCGGCCTGCTCCATCAAATAACGCCCGGCGACGACTCCGCCGCTCGGTCCCGAAAGCAACAGGGTGACCGGCAACTGCGAACAGCGCTCCGCCGACGCAACGCCGCCGTTCGACTGCATGATCCACAGCCGCGTGTCCTTGCTCCAATCGGTGAGCGCCAATTCAAGCCGCCGCAGGTAGTCGGCGACAATCGGAGCGAGGTAGGCATTCAGCGCTGTGGTGCTGGATCGCTCGTATTCGCGGAACTCCGGCAGCACCTCGGAGGAGATGGAGATTTTGGCACCCGGCATTTCGCGCGCGATGATCTCGCGCACCCGCCGCTCATGCGCTCCGTTCACGTAGGAGTGCAGCAGGCACACGGCAACGCTGTTGATACCGCGCCGCGCCAGCACGCGCACTGCCTCCCCGACCGAACCCTCATCCAGCGGCGCGAGTACGTTGCCGTAGTGATCGATGCGCTCTGCGACCTCGACCCGGTCTCGCCTGCGCACCAGGGGCGACGGCGGATTGGCCCGCAGATCGTAGATCTCCTGAGGCGAACGCGTCAGCCTGGCGATCTCGAGCACATCGCGGAAACCGGCCGTGCAGATCATGCCGACCCGCGACCCGGTCCGCTCGAGCGTCGCATTGGTCGCAACAGTCGTGCCGTAGATCAGGTAGCGCACATCGGATGCGGCTTCCGCGCCCAGCTTGGCCACCGCCCCCACCACTGCACGCGAGGGGTCCTCCTTGCTGGATGATACCTTGGCGCTGGCGACGATGCCGCGCTCCTCGTCCCAGAGAACGCTGTCGGTGAACGTTCCCCCCGTATCGACACCGATTCTCTTCATTTGCGCGCCTTACCAGCCGAGCCCGCACCACGCTGCGGGACGGGTGTACCTTCTTCCATCGCCACCTTCACATAAGCTTCCCGGACTGCCGCCGTCACCGGGCCAGGCACCGGGCCTGGGAGCTTCTCTCCATCCACAGCGCTGACGGCAGCAACGGCCTCGAGCGAGGACGTCACGAACACTTCATCGGCCGCAGTCACATCGTAACGGGTCAGGTTCTGCTCCTGCACTTCGAACCCGGCCTTCCTCGCGGCGATCAGCACGTTCTTGCGCGTGATGCCGGCGAGCGCCAATGCCTCGGGCGGAACCAGCACGCGGCCGTCGCGCACGCAAAACAGGTTCATCGCGTGCCCCTCCGCAACATAACCGTCCGGATCACGCATGATGGCGATATCGGCGCCTCGGTCCTGCGCTTCGAGGAACGCGAGAATGTACACGAGATAGTTGTTGGCCTTGATTCTGGCGTCGAGACTGGCTGCGCCAGGACGGGTGTAGGTGCTGAAGACCGCCGTGAACGCCTCGATCTCGCCGGTGTAGGCGACACGCCGGTCGCCGATCTGCGGAATGATCACAAGCGAGGCCGGCCCGAGCTTGTTGGAGTATTTGATCCCGAGCGGCCCGGCGCCGCGACTGAGCAGCGGACGCAGATAGCCCATCTTGCTCTCTGCCATCCCGTTGCGCGAGGCGGTCTCCAGGATCAAGTCGCGCAATTCCGACCAGGGCACCGGAGCGGTCATGCGCAGCATGCGAGCGCTCTTGAGCAGTCGTGTCACATGCTCATCGAGGTGAAGGATGCGCCCGTTGCAGACGCCGATCCCTTCGAAGCATCCGTCCCCATAGAGAAAACTGTGATCGGTGACCGACACCTTGGCATCGGCGTCCTCCACGAACCGATCATTGACGTAGAACCACATGATTCCCCCATTCAGCCCCGCCTTCCGTTGAGAGCGGTCGTTCACTCTCCTGCGAGACGGACCGGCCGCGACGCATCGTCCATCTTAGAGCCGGAAATTGATGCGCGTCCAGCAGAAAGCTCCATTGTCGGACAACGCTACAATCATACCCGATCTACGCCTAGGCGGCCGGTGGGAGCTGCTCCACCAGTCCTGTCATGCGCGAAGGTGTAAGGAGCGGCGGCGCTATGAGACGTCGCGGGCGCCTCCAAGAAACTGCTCACGAAGGACGAACTTCTGGACCTTGCCGCTCGCCGTTCGAGGCAACTCCGACAAGCGCACCAGGTATTCCGGCAACTTGAATTTCGCCACGCCGTGCTCCTCGAGCAGGCGCGTCAGGTCGTGCAACTCGATGGCAGCAGTCGAAACGATGAAGGCGCAGCTTTTTTCGCCCAGCCGCGAATCCGGCACGCCGACGATGGCCACATCGCGGACGTCCGGATGGGTGCATAGGAGTTCCTCGATCTCGCGAGCCGCAAACTTGAGGCCACCCCGATTGATGAGATCCTTCTTGCGTCCAATGAGCCGCACGTGGCCCTGATGATCCACGGTCGCAAGATCGCCGGAGAAGAGCCATCCATCTTGCGAGAACGTCTGCCGCGTGCGTACCGGATCGTTGAAATAGCCAAGCGACACATGCGGTCCGCGCGTCGCAAGCTCGCCGGTCTCGCCCGCGCCCAGGGGCCGCGTTCGCGCCTCGTCGAATATGGCGATCTCGACGCCGGGCAGCGGCCGTCCATCCGTTGTCCAACACGCATAATCCGCATCCATGGGACTGCAAGCGGTCGCAACGAAGCACTCCGACATGCCCCAGGTGCCGATCAGGCGGCAGTTCATGCGCATGCGCACGTCCTCGCCGACGGACGGAGGAATGGGTGCGCCGCCGCAGCCGAAGAGTCGCAATCGCAGCGACCGGCGGTCCAGTGATGGGGAGTCCAGAAGCATCGTGACGAACGGAGTCGCCGCATAGACGAACGTACAACGCTCGCGCTCGATGAGATCGAGACCTGCCTCCGGGTCCCACAGATCCTGCAGCACAAGGGTGCCGCCGAGAGCCATCGCGAGACGCAGTCCCCACTGGAACCCGGACCCGTGTCCGAGCGGCGATGGCGTCCAGATCACCTCTTCAGAACCGAGACCAAATCGCTCCGACAGTGCCATTGTCGAAAACAAGGCCGTATTGTGACTATGCATCACGCCTTTCGGCGTCGCCTCCGTGCCGGACGTGAAGATCAGGAGCGTGATGTCATTGGCCCCGGGCCGTGGCATTGGCGGAAGGGGTTGCGGCGGCGGGCCGAGGAGCTCGTCGAAGCCGGCCATGCCAAGCTCGCCCGCATTGCCGCCGACCACATATATACTCTCGAGGGTCTCCAGCTTCGGCCGGAGTTCCAGGTACATGACCGGAAAATCCACGCCGCGGTACGTCTTGGGGATGAAAGCGGCCTTCGTGCGGGCAAAACCCAGGATGTGGGAGAGCTCTCGCGCTCGATAGTTGGGCAGCAGCGGATTGGTTATCGCGCCGATCCGAGTCGCAGCAAGATGGATGATTGCGAACTCGACCTGGTTGGGCAACTGCACGGAGATGACATCGCCGGGGCGAAGCCCCGCCGACCAGAGACGGCCGGCAACGCGACGGACACTTTCGGCAAGGGCCGTGTAGGTCAGGCGCTGACCATCCGGTCCAATGACGGCGAGACGCTCGGGATGACGCGCCACGGCCTCGTCGAAGTAGTCGGTGAGCAAGCGGTTGCGCCAGTAGCCGGACTCCTCGAAACGCGCGATCTCCTCATCCGTCGGCTTGTATTCCGGCTGCATCATTATTCCTCATCGATTCACGACTATATTCCGTAAACTGACAGTATCGGGAACATGCGGGCCAAGCTTGACCACGCGTGCATATTTGCGCCAACAATGCAGCTATGTCCAATCCCTCGGCTTTGTCCGGAATCACCATCCTCGAAGTCAGCCGGCTGCTGCCCGGCTCGCTGTGCACGCAGATGTTGGCCGATCTGGGCGCGGAGGTGATCAAGATCGAGCAGCCTGTCGTCGGCGACTACCAGCGCGATTTTCCGCCGCGCGCCGTCAAGGATTCCGGCTCGTTCCTGCTGTGCAATCGCAACAAGCGGAGCATTACCGTCAACTTCAAGTCGGCTGCGGGCAAGGACATCATGAAGCGCCTTGCTGGGCGCTCGGATGTCTTGATCGAAGGGTTTCGGCCCGGCGTGATGGACCGGCTCGGCCTCGGCTACGAGACGCTGCGGGAAGTCAATCCTGGCCTGGTTTTCTGCGCACTTTCGGGCTATGGGCAGACGGGTCCCTATCGACTTCTGCCGGGACACGACATGAACTATCTTGGGGTCGTCGGCGCGCTCCAGCTTTCCTCGCGCGCCGATACCGGCCCGATCATTCCCGGCATGCTCATTGCCGATATTGGCGGCGGCACGCTGACGGCGGCGTTCGGGATTTTGGCCGCGCTGATGGCGAGATCGCGCACGGGCCGCGGTCAGTTCGTCGACGTCTCCATGACGGACGGCGCCATGACATGGATGACCTCGCACGCTGCGAGCTACCTGTTCGGCGGCGTCGAGCCTCGCGGCGGGGAGGAGCGCAACATCGGCGGGGCTCCCTGCTACAATATCTATCGATGCCAGGATGGCCGCTACATCACACTCGGCTCGATCGAAGCGCATTTCTGGGAGCGCTTCTGCGACCTCGTGAAGCGGCCCGATCTCAAGGGCGACGCGTTCCCCACGACTCAGGAGGCGGCGGAGGCCGTTCGCCAGAAGCTCACCGCCGTGTTCCTCACCAAACCCGGCGAGGAGTGGGTGCGTCTCCTGAACGAGCACGATATCCCCGTGGGACCCATCAACAGCTTCGAGGAGGCCTTCGCGGACCCGCAGATGCGCGCGCGCGACATGCTCCAATACATCGATCATCCCGTGGAAGGCCGCATTCCGCAGATCGGCTTCCCGGTCAAATTCTCCGAGACGCCCGGCGAAATGCGCCTGCCCCCGCCGGTTCTCGGCCAGCACACCGACGAAATCCTGCGCGAGATCGGGTACGCGGAGGCCGATATCGAGGTCATGCGCAACAACGGCGACGTGTGACGAACACCCAGCGACCGCCGCAGCGCACCGCCACCATGCGCCGGCCCGCGCTTGCCGGAGCGGTGACACTGCGGCGCCAATCCTGACACCGCACATGGTGCACCCCCGCGGCACGGACCCCAGCGCGAATCTCCTGCACCGAGAGACGGCGGCCCTTCACGACCCATCTCACCCACTTCACCGAGCCTAAATCGGAGGATCGATCGAACGTCAGCTTCCCTGGAAGTAGGCGCGCTCGATGTCCTTGCGATTGAGGTCCTTGGCTTTCTCCCCGCTCGTCAGCAGCCTGCCGCGATTGAGAATGTAGATTCGATCGCAAAGATCGAGCGCCTCCTGGATGCGCTGCTCGACGAGGATGACGGAAATCCCCCGCTCCTGGCGCAGCCGATGCAGTGCTTTCATCACCGTTTCGACCATGATCGGTGCCAGTCCGATCGAGGGCTCATCCACCAGCATCAGGTTCGGTTTCGTCATCAGCGCGCGGCCCACGGCGACCATCTGCTGCTCGCCCCCGCTCAAAACCCCTGCGCGCGCACGCAGGCGCTCGCGAAGACGCGGAAAGAGGTCCAGCACATAGTCGAGCATGCGCGGTGCTTCTACCTTGCGATCTCGCCGGGAGAGGCGCCAGGCGCCCATCATGAGGTTCTCTTCAATCGTCATCGAGGGCCAGATGCGGCGCCCTTCCAAGACGTGCGCAATCCCGAGCGCCGCACGCGCGTGATCCGACTCGTCGCCAAGTGAGTGCCCCGCAAACGTGATGCGGCCGCCCAGGACACTGCAGTTGCCTGCGATCGCGCGCAGTAGCGTCGACTTGCCGGCACCGTTCGGGCCGAGCACACCTATTGCCTCGCCTTCCGCCAAAGAAATTGTGACTCCTTGCAGGACGCGCAGTTGCCCATAGCCGGCCTCGAGGCTTTCAATCTCAAGCATCGGCGGTCCCCCTGCCGAGATAAGCTTCGATGACGCGCGGGTCGCGGCTCACCTTGTCCGGGGCGTCGTCGGCGATGAGTGCTCCGTTGTCCAGGACGATCATCCGATCGACCACGCCGGCAACTGTGCCGACGGCATGATCCACGATCACGATGGTCAATCCGGCGGCCTGCTGGGCGCGAAGTATGCCGACCAATTCCACGACCTCGCCATGGTCGAGACCCGCGAGCGGCTCGTCGAGCAGCAGGATCGACGGGTTGGCCACCATGGCGCGGGCGACCTCGAGCAGCCGCACTTGCGATGGACCGAGCCCGTTGGCGGGCTTGTCGGCGTGCTTGCCGAGACCGACAGCCCTGAGGGCATTCCAGGTGGACGCGGCGAGGGCATCCTGGCTGCGTGTCGAATCCACCAGGCCGCCGAGCATTGCGTTTTCGTACACGGTCAGGCGGGCAAACGGGCGCGGCACTTGGAATGTCCGCCGGATGCCACCACGCGCAAGCTTGTGCGGCGACCAGCCTGTGACCACCTCCGACTGAAAGCGAAGTGTGCCCGAAGTCGGTCGCTGGAACCCCGTGAGAAGATCAAACAACGTCGTCTTGCCGGCACCATTGGGACCAACGATGCCTATGAACTCGTGTTGCCGGATCTCCAAATTGATGTCCTTCAGAGCGATCACGCCTCCGTAGGCCTTGCGCACGCCTTCAGCCTTCAGCAACGCCTTGCCGGGTTGACGTGATGCCTTGGGCGCGTCCGGTATGGCCACCGATGCCGGCACCGGATCCGAGGGGGGCGCCGCCATGTGGGGAGAGCCTGAACCGAACCAGGATTGCATGGTGCGGCTGATGGGCCCCACACGACCGCTGCGCAGCTTCTGCAGCGCCTCGACAACTCCATAGGGCATCAACAGGATCACTGCGATCAGCACGATCCCATAGATGAGCTGAGCGGCGCCTGAAACCGAGCCGAACTGCGCGTCGAGCCATTGCGTCAGAGGCACAATGATCAAGGTGCCCAGAAGCGGACCCAGCGAGGTTCCGATTCCGCCGACAAGATTGATGACCAGCGGCTGGACAGAGGTGAAGAGGCCGAACATGGTCTCGGGCGTAACCACGAAAAGCATTTGGGCGTAGATGACGCCGAGCATGCCCGCGATTGCGCCGCTGGTGATGAAGGTCCACAGCTTGACTTGCCAGGTATCGATGCCGACGGAAAGAGCCGCCGCTTCATCCTCACGGATGGCGGTGAGCAGGTAACGCAGATTGGAGCATTCGAGCAAACGGGTGCCAATCCAGCAAAACATCAAGATCGCTCCGAACACGACTGCATACCAGCGCAGGTCGCTCCACTGCATATACAGGAACGGATTTTCGGGATGCGCCGGAATGAGCGCCTCGTGGTAGCCCCAATAGATAAAGAGCACCTGGAAGATGAGCGGATAGGCAAGCGTCGCCAGGCTGAAGTAGACGCCCGTAAGTCGAAGCGTCGGCGCTCCTATGACGAGTGCGGCGAAGGCTGCTGCCGCGGTAGCCATGAAAATACCGATCCAGGGCGCGATGCCGAACTGCTCCTGCAGCAGGTAGGCCACATAGCCTCCCAGGCCGATGAAGGCCGCATGCCCAAGAGAGAGCTGCCCCGCGTACCCGCCGATCAGGTTCCACGAATAGGCGACCGCACCCCAGAATGCGATCAAGGCCAGCAGCCTGCTGATGTAGGGACTTTCGATCTGGCTGAGGAGCGCTAGAAACAACGCGTAAGCGATGGCCGGCACGACAATTGCCGTCAGCGGGCGCGATCTTGCTCCCGGTCCCGAGGTAGACGATTTGGTCGAGATCTCAGACACGTTGGCGTTGCCCAAATAGTCCTTGCGGACGAACCAGGAGAATGACGACGAACACGATGAACAACATCACGTTCTGCAGTTGGAGCGGGAGCAGCAGGCCCGACATCGACTGAACGAGCCCGACCAGAAAGGCGCCGAGCGCGGCACCCCCAACACTGCCGAGGCCCCCCAGCACAACCGATAGGAACATGATCACGATAAAGTCATTGCCGATCGCGGGCTGGGCCGCGACAAAGGTCGACAGAAGCGTGCCCGCCAATCCGGCCAAGCCTGCGCCCAAACCGAACGCGGCAACGTGCGTGTAGCGCACATTGATGCCCACGCTCCCTGCCGCTGTCGGGTCGTCAGCGGTGGCCCGCAACGAGCGACCGGTCCATGTCCGGGTGAGGAAGACGTAGAGAACCGTCATCACCAGAAGCGAGGCAAGGCAGGCATAGAGGCGAGCGTGGTTGATGAAGAGATCCCACGGGATCCAGTAGGCATTCGTGTACGGCCGCACGAGGACCCGCGGAGTCGGCCCGAAGGTCATCAGGATCGCGTTCTGCATCACGATGGAAGCGCCCAGCGTCAAGATGAGCTGGGCGTTGTTGTCACCGCGCGGCACTCGCTCGAGCAATCCCCAGGCGAACGCCAAACCGAACACGGTCACCAGTACGCCAACCGGCAATGCGAGGATGAGTGGATCGATGCCCAGCGTGGTCGCCGCCACATAGGAGGCGAACATGCCCACCATCATGAACTCGGCTTGCGCGAAGTTGATGACCCGCATGACGCCGAAGATGATGGCCAAGCCGGCCGCCAGCAGTGCGTAGACACCGCCGAGCAGAATACCGCCGACTACGGCCTGAGCGATTGTCGAGAAGCTCACGGGAGCTACGGCAGTTGCAAGGGCGCAGTTGCGAAGTCCGCCGGAGCAACCAGTACAGGCAGACCTTTTTGCCACTGGACGATGAACGTGGGCGCATTGACGTTTTGGCCGGCCTCGTCGAACTTGATGGCAGCGCCGTCAAACGCCGTTGGAGGCGGCGTCGTGATGTGCAGTGACGCGAGCGCGTCGCGCACCTTCTTGGGATCTGGAGATGCCGCCTTTTCGAGTGCCTCCTTCAGGATCCACGTCTGGGCGTAGACAGAGGTCGTGTTGTGAATGGTCCAATCGATCTTTGTGCGCTCGCGGAAGCGCTTGAGGAAATCGACTGCATACGGTTCCTTGGTGATGCCGCTGCCCTGGGTCGTCATCAACCCGTCGACCTGCTGCGGCCCAAGCGCTTTTAGGAACTCGGGGGTAACGAATTGCGCCCCATTGCCGAGGGTCAGCTTCTTGATTTTCGCCGCGTTGAATGCGCGCACAATACCCACGCTGTCGTCGAACGTCGTGGCACCGAGGAAGATTACGTCAGGATTGGCATCACGGACCGACAGAGCGACCGGAATGGCGTCGGTCAGCGGGGGCGTCCACACCTTGTTGACGACGATCTTCACCTGGTTCTGGGGGAGCACCTCCTCCAGGCTCTTGAAATAGGACACGGTGGCCGCCGTGTTGTCGCCGACGAGAGCAGCGGTGGCGATCTTGCGGCCGGCAGCCTCAGCCTGTGACTTCAGGAGCTTGATGCCGGCGCGCACCTGCATATCGGCGCCGCTGCCGTCCCGGAAGATGTATTTGTAGCCTCGGCGGACCAGCTGATCGCCGTAGCTGAAGGTCAGCATCGGCACCTGCTGGCGCTCGCCGATCTCACTGGCGGCCAGCGAGAAGGAGCTCAGCCAGCAGCAGATGTATCCCGAAAGGTTCCTCTGGCCGCTGAACAGCCGCTGCGCAGCATTCGTGGCCGTCTCGACCGACCCGCCGGCGTCCGCGACAATGAGGTTGAGCTTTGCACCGCCCAGCGACTTGATGCCGCCCTTATTGTTGATGTCCTCGACAGCCATGACCGCGCCGATGCGCATCAACTCCCCTTGCTCAGCCCAGGGGCCGCTGAAGGGTGCAAGCAAAGCGATGTCCACTTGCTGAACGGATTGGGCCTGCGAGGCGACCGTACCCAATGCAAACATGGTAGCAGCCAGAGCCGCAGTTCGCGCTCGCTTCGACTTTAGTCTTATCATGACGTCCACTCCCGTCCGAAACGCCGTCAGCGGTCTCTTATTCGCCGCCGCCCAGCCGTGTTCCGTCAATGTACATAAATCGCATCGTCTTGAAAGCAAATTGAGCGTACTGTATGGTTGTCCGTCAATCGACTTGTTGATTGTAGGAATGTCGGACAACGCGCGTGCAAGCACATCGAATGACGCCGTGCTCGGGCGATTTCGTTGGACCCTTTGTGCCGAGCGATGAAGGTGTCGGGCAGGAGTGGACGCGCCTTCAGGCATTCCTGGCCTCGCACGGACTAGCCTTCGACCTACGTGAGCCTCCCCGACAATTCTCGGGTGGGTTCGGGAACCTCAACTATTTGATCAAGGTAGATAATGCGCCTGCCGTGTTGCGGCGCCCACCCGCCGGTCCGGTCCCGCCCGGGGCCAACGACATGAGACGGGAGTATTCGGTCTTGCGGCATCTTTGGCGGGCCTACGAACAAGCACCGCGAGCACTTCATTTCTGTGATGATGCCGATGTCCTCGGGGCGCCGTTTTTGATTTTGGAGTATCGGCCGGGCCGCATCATTCGTGGAGAGCTCCCCGAAGACTTGGGCCGGCGCGCCGAGGTCGGAACCCTTCTCAGCGACATGATGATCGAGCTGTTGGCTCGGCTGCATGCTCTCAATCCCGCGGATGTGATGCTCTCCGACTTCGGGC
>JBFWRV010000066.1:0-36985 GCA_050248715.1 Hyphomicrobiaceae bacterium
CAGACTTCAGCATCGTTCCGGGATCAGCTGCATGATAACCGCAGGCAACACTGATCGACTTGACGTAGGGAACCATTTCAATGTCGTGGCCCAGGACGAAGCGGCCGTACGACTCCCCCATGTCCGCAGGACCTCGCCGCGCTTGGTCCCAGGCGCGATCCAGACGAGCGACTTTGGTGCGGTAGAGCTGGGCTAGGTTCGGATGGATGGCCGGCGGCGGCGCCTCGACAGGTGAGTGCTCCAGTTTGGCCTTCTCCGCCTCCAGCGCCTCCAGTCGCTGCTTAGTCGTCGGGGTGATGATGCCGCGCTCGATCGCGTCGACGATGCCGGAGATCCTGCGGTTGACCTCCGCAAGCTTGCAATCGCGCTGGGTCGCTGACACGCGACGCTCGGCCTGCAGGCGGTTCCATTCGGCCTGGTATTCGGCGATGAACTCGGCCACAAGGGCAACCGCTACGCGCTCTCCGCCTTGCGGAGCCGGCGCCACGATCCCCCGGGGACGCGCCGCGGATTGTGCGGTCCGCATCGCCTACCAAAACGGCAAGGCGCTCGGCTCTGGCCTTCTTGTCGTCCCCGCCGTTATCATGACGAGCAATCACTCGATCAAGGTCCATGGCGAAGTGAACCTCGATACAAGCTTTTCGAGCGTTCTGCATGTCGTAGGCCGCCGTCTGCTCCAGGAAGTTCTTGGGGATCTCCCAATGGTCGGCGTCCGGCCGCTCGCCCGTCGCCAGCTTCGAGCCGCCGCACGCGGGCCTCAACATGTTCGTCGATGTCGCTCGCCAACGACCGACCTCGACCTGATTGTGGTCAAGTCGCCGCACACCGAGCACTACACGTTCGACACCTGGACGGAGAAAAACTTCAACATCGACGCACCCAGCGTGACCTTGGGCAACCTACAGAGTCTCGGACACACGATCTGCGCGCGGCCGGTCGTCCGCTCGACGAGGGTGTCGCGCTCACTCCGAAGGCCGCGATCTACCGGAGGTAAGGCAGTGTCAGCCGCGGAAGCTGCCCCAGCTCGATATCCGCGTCGCAATGCACGGCGCGTCCCTGCCGC
Source organism: Hyphomicrobiaceae bacterium (assembly GCA_050248715.1). Classification (GTDB taxonomy): domain Bacteria; phylum Pseudomonadota; class Alphaproteobacteria; order Rhizobiales; family Hyphomicrobiaceae; genus AWTP1-13. The sequence goes on from JBFWRV010000066.1 coordinate 1,064, forward strand.
AGCACCAGGTCGGGCCGCGGTCGCTCGATGATGGTTCGTGCCAGAGTGTCGGTCGGCACCGCGATCAGGTCGGCACGACTGCCTTCCGCCAATCCGCGCGCGAGCCCGAGCAGCGATGCGGCGTTGGACGTGGCGAGATCGAATGTCGTTTCGATGTCCGCGTCAGTGCGAAATCCGCCGCGATAGGCGACCAGCCAGCACCGCTCGAGCATGTTCGCGTTGCCGAACGGTGACCACGCGTCGCGGATGTTGTCCGATCCGGCGACGACCCGCACGCCGGCTGCACGCAGCCGTGCGATGGGCGGCATCGGCGCCGCACCCGGCGCGCTTGTCAGGATGGTCACGCCCGCCGCCGCGAGCCGATCTGCCGCGAAGGCCGCGCGATCCGGCGTGACCGAGCCAAGTGCGAATGCGTGGCTCACGGTAACACGCCCGCCGAGGCCGCCGGTCCTGGTTCGCTCCGCAATGGCGAGGATTTCCGAGAGGCCCGGCTCTCCCAGGTCGTGCAGGTGGATGTCGAGGCCCTTTCCGTGGCGCTGCGCGAGCTCGAAAATCGTGTCGAGATGGCCGTCGAGATCATCATCGATGCCGAGCGGATCGAGTCCGCCGACGAGGTCGCAGCCCATCCGCATGGCTTCATCGAGCAGCTCGATGGTGCCTCGGTTGTGGCTGAGACCACTTTGCGGAAACGCGACGAGCTGGATATCGATGAACGGCGACCACGTTTCACGCAACCGAATCAGCGTTTCAACATTGCGCAGCCCGGTCACCTCGTCGATGTCGACATGACTGCGCACCGCCGTGGTGCCATGCGATAGCGCGAGCCTCAAAAGCTCCCCGCCGCAGGTTTCGACCGGCCAGCTCAGCATTCGCCGCAGGTCCTTCTCGGCCGCGATACGCCCGCGCGTCGTGTTCTCGGCGCGGTGCGGCTGCCAGACGAAACCGAGCAGCGTCTTGTCGAGATGAACATGCGCGTCGATCAGGGCAGGGAGCACGAGCCGGCCGCCGAGGTCGACGGTGGCGGGAGCGTGCGCCGCGAGAGCACCGAGCCCCGCGATCGTGCCGTCGCGGATCAGGATGTCGGTGCGCGATCCGTCGGCGAGCCGCGCGTTGGCAAGAATTGCGTCCAAGGCAACCTCATAGCGGCTTGTAGCGCCGTTCCACGACTGCATTGCGGACATGCCGCGCGCCCGCCGACGCCTCCGCCTTTAGGCGATCGAGGTCGATGGTCCTGTGCTGGCCATTCTCCAGGACGACCTGGCCGTCGATCAGCACATGCTGCACCTCGGCGCGCGATCCATAGCGCACGAGCTCGCTCACCACGTCCTGTTGCGCCATCAGGTGCGGCGCGTTCGCGTCCAGCACCACGATGTCGGCCGCCTTGCCAGCCTCGATCGATCCGGTTCGGTCATCGATCCGCAGGACGCGGGCCGATTCCGTCGTGACCATGGCGAACAGCTCGGCCGCCGTAAGATATTCCGGATCGTAGCGCGTGATTCCGTAGAGCGCGCCGTGCACCAGCCATCCTGCGCGCATGGTGGCGAACATGTCGTTCGCTTGAATGTCGCAGCCGAGCGCCACGCGGCACCCGGCCGAGCGGAACTGCTGCACGTCGGCCACCGCATTGAGATTGGCCACACACTCGATCGGTGAATGCACCAGGCTCGCTCTCGCCTCTCCCAGCATCCTGATCTCGCGCGGGCTCGCGAGCACCGCGTGCACCGCGACGAAACGCTCGTCGAGCACATCCAGCTCCGCGAGCCGCTCCACCGGTCGCTTGCCCCACACTGCCATGGACAGCTCGACCTCCTCGCGGTCGCGCGACACATGGGTGTGCAGCGTCGCCTGCCGCCCACGAGCCAGCGCGCCCGCGCCGCGGAAATAGCTTGCCGAAAAGCCCGGCAGCGCCGACGCATTGACCGCGCCGCGGATCAGCCCCGGCCCGCGCGCCGGAAAGCGATCGAGGAAAGCCGCCGATCGCATCAGGTCTCGTTCCGCCTCGCCCTGTCGTTCCTTTACCCAGCTCCTTTCAATGCCGCTGCGCTGCGCATAGAGCGCGGCGTGATGAAAGTCCTGGTCCGCGGCACCGCGCGCCATCACGCAGCGCACGCCCGCTTCCTGCAGCGCATCGACGATGGCGTCCTCATGCGCCGGATTGAGCGTCCCCTCGCACAGCGTCGTGACGCCGGCGCGGATCAGTTGCGCCGCCAGCAGTCGCACGGCGGCGCCCGCCTGCGCAGGAGACAGCGACTGCTGCGCCGGATTGTAGATGCGCGGGATCATTGGCAATTCGTTCGACGTGAGGGCGCGCACGAAGCACTGCGTGCAGTGGGTATGGGCATCGATCATGCCCGGGATGACGATGGCGTCGCCGCCAATCCGGCGTGGCGCCTGCCAATCGCGCAGGACCTCGTCGCGCGCGCCGACCGCCGCGATGTCGCGTCCCGTGATCGCGACGGCGCCATCCGCGATGATGCGCTGCCGGGCGTCCATGGTGACGATCTTGCCGAGCACGAGCAGGTCGGCGTGACGCAGCGCAGCGTTCATGGAGTCATGCCACCGAGAGATAGAGGCGTTCGAAGGATTCGAGGTGGCGGCGCATCTCCAGCCGCGCCGACTCCGCGTTATGTGCCTCGATCGCACACACAATCGCCTCGTGCTGCCCGGAGAAGAAGGTCTGCTGCTCGCGATCGAGCCGCTGGTGCCGCAGCCGCCTCCAGATCACCTCCCGGCGCACCGTATTGAGCCCGTTGAACAGCGCGATCAGCGTGCGGTTGCGGGCCGCGCGCGCGATCGCGCTGTGCAGCGCCTCGTCCCACTTCTCATAGACCGGATAGCTGATTGCGGCGGCGCATTTGCGCGCGGTCGCCCGCAGCTCCGCGATCTCGGCATCGGAGGCGCGCGTCGCCGCGAAGGCGGCAAGCTGCGGTTCGACCACGAGGCGCGCTTCCAGCAATTCCGAAGGGCTCGAATGGTCGCATACGAGCCGCAGATCGGTGTCGGCCTGCACCGGCCGCTTCCCGGCGAACGTGCCGCGGCCGACATGGCGCCAGATCTTCTCGTCCGCCTCGAACTCGGCCAGGAGCTGGCGCAGATGACCGCGCTTGACCGCAAGCCGCGCGGTCAGCTCGCGCTCGGGTGGCAGGCGCCCGTCATTGCTGCGTTCGGCTGCGGCGACGATCTCGAGTAGACGGCGCCGCAGATGATCCTGGGCGGGGTTTCCAACCAATTTCAGATTGGTCAAGGTCATCCTTGGTCTCGCTGCGAAAAAAATCCGGCACTATCTGTGCGCCTCGGCTGTTTATTGACAACCAATACAAAATTGCGCCAATCTTTCGAAATAATCAAGCAGGGGACGTGTCATGACTTTCTGTAGCGCATGGCGGCATGGCGTCGCGCTCGGCGCAACGCTGCTGGTGGGCCTCACCGGAACGGTGGCGGCGCAGGAATCCCTGACGGTCGTGTCGAATGGCGGCACGATCGCGGATGCACAGCGCAAGGCGTTCATCCCGGCGTTCGTCAAGGCAACCGGCGCGAAGGTCGTCGAGGATGTGTTCAACCAGGAGCTGGCGAAGATTCGCACCCAGGTGGAGACCGGGAACATCCAATGGGATGTGGTCAGCGTCACGGCGATCAACGAGGCGACCGGTTGCGACGAGGGTCTGCTAGAGCCGATCGACTGGTCGAAGCATCTAGATGCGAAGCTGTTCGAGGGCGTCGGCGGGTTCGGCAAATGCGGCGTGCCGCACAACTTCGTCTCGGGCGGCCTCGCCTATGACGGCGACAAGATCAAGGACCCGCCGAAGAGCTGGGCCGATTTCTGGGACGTGAAGAAGTATCCCGGCAAGCGCGGCTTGCTCTATCGGGCCGAGCAGACGCTGGAGGTCGCCCTGATGGCCGACGGCGTCGAGCCGAAGGACGTCATGAAGGTTCTCTCGGGTCCCGGCGGCGCGGACCGTGCATTCAGGAAGCTCGCCGAGATCAAGCCCCACGTGCACTTCTGGAAGTCCGGCGACGAGTCGATGCAGATCCTGCTGTCCGGCGATGTGGTGATGACCTATGCGTGGAACGGACGGGTGGCGGCCGCCAACAAGGCGAACAACCGCAACCTGAAGATCGTGTTCGGCCCGGGTCACGTATCGGGCAGCCAGATCTACGCGATCATGAAGGGCACGCCGAAGAAGGAGCTCGCGATCAAGTACATCATCGCCGCGTCACAGCCAGGGCCGCAGGCGGAATTCGCCCGCGCCATTAACTACGCACCCGCCAACGAGGCCGCCTACAAATTCATGACAGATGCCGAAAAGGCGACGCTGCCGCAAGGCCATCTCGGCCGCGCATCACTGCAGAGCGGTCCGGCGTATTTCGGCTTCTGGCTCGACAAGGGTGACGAGATGCTGCAGCGGTTCATCAAGTTCGCCGCCCAATAGGCGCGCGGAGGAAGGCCAAGGCTCGCGTCATGATCCCGCCGGTGGGAGACCTCGCCGCACAGGTGCGTAGGGCGGATCGGCGGCACGAATGGCTGGTGCTCGGACTTGCAGCACCGGCGACCGCCTTCCTCCTGGTGTTTTTCGCACTGCCGCTGTGCCTGTTCCTGTTCCGCAGCGTCGACAATCCGGAGGTCCACGACACGCTGCCGCGAACCCTCGTGGCGCTCGAAGGCTGGGACCGCGGAGCATTGCCCGGGGAGGCGGCGTTTGCCGCACTGCTGTCGGACCTGAAAGCCGCCCAGGGTAAGCCGGAGCTGAACACACTGGCGCGCCGGCTCAACTATCACGTGGCGGGCTTTCGCAGCATCATCACCCGCACGGCGCGCCTCGCGGACACGGCTACGAGCCCGTACCGCGAGTTCCTGATCGCGCGCGAAGCGGCCTGGGGCGACGTCGCCTATTGGGGCACGATCAAGAACGAATCGGCGCGGCTGACCGATTTCTACCTGCTCAGCGCGCTCGATCTGCGGCGCACCGCCGATGGGAACATTGCGCGCACCGATCCGCAGAACGCCCTGTTCCTAGATCTGTTCGCACGCACCTTCTGGATCAGTCTCACGGTCACGTTCTTCTGCCTGGTGATTGGCTTTCCGGTCGCAGCCGTCATCGCGCACGTCAGGCCCGCCACCGCGAACCTGCTGCTGGTCCTCGTGCTGCTGCCGTTCTGGTCGTCGCTGCTGGTGCGTGCGACCGCCTGGATCATCCTGCTTCAGGACGGCGGGCTAGTGAACCAGGCGCTCATGGCGCTCGGTTTCGTCACGCGGCCGGTCAAGCTCATCTTCAATCGCATCGGGCTCATCATCTCGATGACCCATGTACTGCTGCCGTTCATGATCCTGCCGCTCTACAGCGTGCTGAAGGGCGTTCCGCGCGACCACATGCGCGCCGCCGCCTCGCTCGGCGCGCCGCCGGCGGTCGCGTTCCTGCGCGTATACCTTCCGCAGGCGTTGCCCGGGGTGATCGCCGGCTCGACCCTGGTGTTCGTGATCTCGCTCGGCTACTACGTCGCTCCCGCACTCGTCGGCGGCCCGAGCGACCAGATGATCGGATATTTCGTCGCCTACTTCACCAGCAGTACGGCCAACTGGGGTATGGCCTCGGCGCTCGGCTCGATTCTCCTTCTCATCGTGGCGCTGCTCTACCTCTCGCTCGCCCGCATCGTGGGCTTCGACCGCCTGAGGGTGCGCTGAGATGACGATACGGAGCCCGCGCCTCGCTCGTTGCGGCCTGATCGCCTTCACAGCGCTGGTGATGGCGTTCCTGGTAACACCGATGATCGTCATCGTGCCTCTTTCGTTCACATCCGGCGCCATCCTGGTCTACCCGCTCCCCGGCTGGTCCACGCGCTGGTATGCGGATTTCTTTGGCAATCCGCTGTGGACCCAGGCCGTCCGCAACAGCCTGATGATCGGCATCGCCACGATGCTGCTCGCGACCGTGCTTGGCACCGCGGCGGCGCTCGGGCTCACGCTGTCGCGATCGCGATTGAAACCGGTCATCTTCGCGCTGCTGGTTTCACCGATCGTGGTGCCGATTGTGATCACGGCCGTGGCAGTGTTCTATTTCTTCTCGGCGCTGGGGATAGCCGGCACGTTGGGCGGGATGATTCTCGCCCATACCATGATCGCCACGCCCTTCGTCGTGATCACGGTGTCCGCCACGCTGCAGAGCTTCGACCGCAATCTGGCCCGGGCCGCCGCAAGCCTGGGTGCGCCCCCCGCGGTAGTGCTGCGCCGGGTCGTCTTGCCGTTGATCTGGCCGGGGCTGATGTCCGGCGCGCTGTTCGCTTTCGCGACCTCGTTCGACGAGCTGGTGATAGCGCTGTTCCTGGCAAGTCCGGAGCTGCGCACGCTGCCGCGACAGATCTTCAGCGGGGTGAGCGAGTCGATCAGCCCGACTATCGCGGCCGCAGCAGTGGTACTTGTGCTCGTCTCGACCGGCCTGATGCTCGCGGTGGAGCTGCTGCGACGCAGGGCCGAGCGCATGACCCGCGCGGAGCCGGAGGCCGCATGAGTGCTCCCGTCACCGCCATCACCGGCGGCGCCGTCGTGGCGTTCGACGGGCGCGCGCACCGCCTGATCGATCCGGGCGTCGTGGTGTTCGAGGGCGACGCGATCATCCATGTCGGCCGCCGCTATGCGCGCGAGCCTTCCGCTACGATCGATGCGTCCGGCATGCTGGTGATCCCAGGGCAGATCAGCACCCACGCGCATGTATCGGCGCAGGAAGGCTCTCGCCTGCTGCTCGATGGCGGGCGACGCGACTTCTTCCGATCCGGGTTTCTCAACTACATCCCGACGAAACAGAAGGGCGGACCTTCATTCCTCGCGGCGCAGGATGCGCGCGCCTCGTTGCGCTTCGGGATGGCGGCGCTGGTCCGGCACGGCATCACCACTGTCGTTCCATTCGCGCCCGGCGGCCCCGACGACGGGCGCAGCATGATTGAAACCGCCGCCGAGTTCGGATTGCGCGTGTACTACAGCCCGCTCGCCAGTGGTGGCCGGTATCATTTCGACGACAAGGGCGCGCTGCATCAGGTGTGGGACGAGCCGGCCGCATTGCGCGCGCTCGACGTCGCGGGCGATTTCATCCGCCAGAACAACGGCGCGAATGATGGCCGGTTCCGCGGCATCGTCACCATCGACGAGTTCTACTTCTCCACCCCGACGATCCGTCGCTACGCCCGCGACCTCGCCGGACGACTCGGCGTCGGCCTCACATTGCACTGCTCGGAGCAACTCTCCGAATTCCACGAGACGGTTCGCGAAACCGGGCACACTCCGGTCGGCCTTCTGGCGTCTGAGGGATTCCTCGGTCCGCAGACGCTCCTGGCGCACTGTCTCTACATCGCGGGGCACAGCGCGGTCGCCTACCCCTATGGCGACGATCTCGCCTTGCTGGCAAGGAGCGGCGCGTCGGTTGCCCATTCGCCGCTGGCGTTCTCGCGCCGCGGCAGCGCGCTCGAAAGCTTCCAGCGCTACCTCGATGCCGGCGTTAACATGGCGCTCGGCACCGATACCTATCCGCTCGACATGTTCAGCGAGATGCGCACCGCGTCAGCCGTGTGCAAGTTGGTCGAGAAGAACCACGAATCCGCGGGCGCCATGGATGTGTTCAATGCCTCCAATCTCGGCGGTGCGCGCGCACTTGGCCGCGACGATCTCGGACGCCTTGTGCCCGGCGCGAAGGCCGACATCGTGCTGGTTGACTTCCGCTCGCTCGCCATCGGGCCGATGCCGGACCCGATCCGCGCACTGGTTCATCTTGCAACGCCCGACATGGTCGATACCGTGATCGTGGACGGGCGCGTGCTGATGCATGACCGGCGCCTCCGGGTCTGCGACGAGAGCGAGGTGATCGAAAGCGCACGGGAATCGGCGCAGCGTATCTGGTCGCATTTCCCGCAGTATGACTGGGCCGGGAGGAGCATTGGCCAGGCCTTCCCGCCCGCAATCGAGCCATGGGAGGGCGCACCCGACCCATGAGCGACGAGATCGCGGCGCGCTTCGAGAAGGTCAACAAGAGTTACGACGGCCGGACATTGGTCGTGCGCGACCTCGACCTCGATGTACGTAGCGGCGAGTTCCTGACGCTGCTCGGGCCTTCCGGCTCCGGCAAGACGACCTGCCTGATGATGCTCGCGGGCTTCGAGGCGCCGACCTCCGGCGAGATCCGGATCTTGGGCAAATCCGTGACCTCCTTGCCGCCGCACCGACGCGATATCGGCGTGGTATTCCAGAATTACGCGCTGTTTCCCCACCTGACCGTCGCGGACAACATTGCGTTCCCGCTGTCGGTGCGCAAGCGGCCGTCCGCCGAAATTGCCGAGCGTGTGGCCCGCGCGCTCGACATAGTGAAGCTTGCCGGCTTCGGCGGCCGGCGTCCGAGCCAGCTTTCCGGCGGCCAGCAGCAGCGCGTGGCGCTGGCGCGCGCGCTGATCTTTGAGCCGCAACTCATCCTGCTCGACGAGCCGCTCGGGGCGCTCGACAAGCAGCTGCGCGAGGAGATGCAATACGAGCTCAAGCGGCTGCATCGCGCCGTCGGCATCACGATGATCTATGTCACGCACGATCAGGCCGAGGCGATGACCATGTCGGATCGTGTCGCGGTGTTCCACGCGGGCCGGATCCAGCAGTTGACCGATCCGCGTACGCTGTATGACGAGCCCGCGAATGCCTTCGTGGCGCGCTTCGTCGGCGAGAACAACCGGCTGTCTGGAACGGTCGAGACCGTGTGCGGTTGCGCCTGCAAGGTCACGCTGCCGAATGGCGACAGCGTCTCATGTCGCGCGGCCGGCGCGCTCGCGCCGGGCGGACACGCGATCATCTCGGTGCGCCCCGAGCAGGTTGTCGTCGGCAAGGTCGCGCACACCTGTGTCAATCGGTTCGCGGCTCGCGTGGATGACATTGCCTATCTCGGCGACCATGTGCGCGTGCGGCTCGCCGGCGAAGCCGGCCTTGAGTTCGTTGCCAAGCTGCCCAACCGCGACGCCGCCTTCCGGCGTGGCGATGCGGTGCCGGTCGGCTGGAATGCCGAGGACGCCCGGGCGTTCCCCACACAGATCGACACGTCTTGAATGCCGGACCTCGCTCCGCATTTCTGGAGCAAACCAAGGAGAGCGCAATGCTGTCGAAACTGAAGACCCTCGTTCCAGCGCTTGTCTGTGCGCTTGCCTCGATCACCATGGCGCAGACCCAAGCCCAGGCCCAAGACAAGGTTACCTACCAGCTCGGGTGGATCCCGACCGGCGAATACGCGCCGTATTTTTCCGGCGTGGCGAAGGGCTTCTACAAGCAGGAAGGCATCGATCTCGTGATGTCGCGCGGTTTCGGTTCGGGCGACACCGTCAAGAAGGTCGCGGGCGGCGGCGCCATGCTCGGCGAAGCCGACATCTCGACCGTGATGCTCGCCGCGATCCGCGAGAAGGCGCCGGTGAAGTGCCTGATGTCCGAATACACTCAGTCGCCGCATTCGATCTTCGTGCTCGAGAGCAGCGGCATCAAGTCGCTGAAGGACTTGGTGGGCAAGCGGATCGCGACCTCGCCGGGCAACAGCCACCAAGTCTACTTCCCGTTGCTCGCCAGGCTCGTCGGATTCGATCCAAGTGGTGTGCAGTGGGTGAATGCCGATCCCGCCTCGTGGGCCGGCATGCTGCTGGCCGGCACGATAGATGCGACGCCGGTGTTCGCCACACACGAATACTGGCAGAACAAGCAGGCGAAGAAGATGGGCAAGCTCATCAAGGTGTTTCCGTTCGCGGACTCCGGCTTCAAGATCTACACCTACTGCATCATGGCGACTGACTCGTTCATCGCGTCCAACGGCAACCTCATCAGGCGCTTCCTGCGCGCCACCAAGAAATCGTTCCTGTGGGCGCGCGACAACATGGAGGAGGCCGCGCAGCTTCACGCCAAGGTGAACCCCGAAGTCGATGCCGACGATGCGCTCGGCAGCATGCGCATCTTCCTCGGCAAATACGTGACGCCGGCCGAGAGCTTCGGTAAGTTCGATCCGCAGAAGCTGAAGGACACCTACGCGGCGGTCGCGATGGCGCAGAACCTCGACCCGGCGTTCGATCCGGCGAGCCTGCTCGACACGCGTTTCCTGCCGGAGTGACCCGGATGGCAGCAGGTACGGCGATCCGGATCGACGGCGTGGCGCACGTTTACGAGTCGCTGGATGGCAGCGAGGTGCCAGCCCTGGCCGCCATCTCGCTCGATGTTGCGGACCGCGAATTCGTCGCCGTGGTCGGCCCCTCGGGCTGCGGCAAGTCGACCCTCTTGCGCATCATCGCGGGCCTGATCGCGCCGAGCCAGGGTGCGGTCACGATCGGCGGCGCGATGGTGGTCGAGCCGCGCGCGGACGTCGGAATCGTGTTCCAGGCGCCGACCTTGTTGCCCTGGATGAGCGTCACGGACAACGTGCTGTTTCCACTCTCCCTATCACGCGGCATCGATGCGGCGGGCCGCAAGGCCGCACAGGACCTCATCAATCTGACCGGCCTCGCGGGCTTCGAGCGGAGGATGCCCCGGGAGCTGTCCGGCGGCATGCAGCAGCGCGTGGCGATCTGCCGCGCGCTCGTTGCCAATCCGGGCGTCATGCTGATGGACGAGCCATTCGGCGCCCTCGATGCGCTGACGCGAGAGGAGATGAGCCTTGAGCTGCTGCGCATCTGTCAGGAACACCCGAAGACGATCTATTTTGTGACCCATTCGGTGTCGGAGGCGGTGCTGCTCGCCGACCGGGTGGTGGTCATGAGCAGTCGGCCGGGCCGGATCGCTGACATCGTCCCGATCGAGCTACCGCGTCCGCGCTCCTTCGACTTCGTCGAGCGGCCCGAGTTCCTGCGCAGCGCCAAGCGCATCCGCGATCATATCTTCCGCCAGCGCAAGGTGGCCGCTGATGCCTAGGTCGTCGGCCTACCGTGCATGGGTCGCGGCGCGGCCCGTGGTCCTTCCGGCGCTGACGCTCGGAGCGCTGATCGCCCTCTGGGAAGCCTGCGTGCGTGGCTTTGCGATCCCGGAGTTCCTGCTGCCCGCGCCGAGCGCGATATTCAGCGCCGTCGTTCAGCAGGCGCCGAATGTCCTGCAGCACACGCGCTCCACGATGTTCACGATCCTTGCCGGCTTCGCGGCATCGATCATCGTCGGCTTCCCGCTCGCCATCGCGATCGCCTCCTCGCCGCTGCTGGCGAACGCACTCTATCCGCTGCTTGTGCTGACGCAGTCGGTGCCGAAGATCGCGATTGCGCCGCTGCTGGTGATCGTGTTCGGGGCCAACGAGGTGCCGCGCATCATTGTGACGTTCCTCGTCGCGTTCTTCCCGCTGGTGATCTCGGTTGCGGCCGGCCTGCTGGCGACCCCGCCGGAGCTGGTCGAGCTCGGCCGTGCGCTGAGGGCAAGCTGGTCGCAGGAGCTGTTCCGGATCCGTCTGCCGTCTGCGACGCCCTTCGTTTTCAGCGGACTGAAGATGGCGATCACCTTCTCGGTCATCGGCGCTGTCGTCGGCGAGTTCGTCGCGGCGGACCGCGGGCTTGGCTACCTGATCACGTCGTCGGCCGCTTTCTTCAAAACGCCGCTCGCGTTTGGTGCCATCGTCCTTCTGTCGATCATCGGAATCGTGCTGTTCCAGATCATCGTCATCATCGAGCGGGCCTTCTTCTCCTGGTCGGTCACCGACAGCCGAGGTCTTTGATGTCGCAGAATGGCTTCACGATCATCCGCAACGGGCGCGTGCTGGACATCCCCGGCCACCGCGCCAACCCGTCCGATATTCTGATCGAGGGTGACACGATCCGCGAGGTCGGGCCACCCGGTCTTGCGGCGCCGGAGGGCGCGCGAACGATGGATGCGTCCGACAAGGCGCTGATGCCCGGCCTGGTGAATGGCCACATGCACGGACACGGGGCGCTCGCCAAGGGGCTGTTGAAGGAATCCTGGACGCTCGAGCTCTTCCTCAACTCCAGTCCATCGATCGGCGGCAATCGCACGCTGGAGGACAAGTATCTCTGCGGCATGCTCAACGCCGTCGAGATGATCCGCAAGGGTTCGACCGCCTGCTACGACCTCTTCTTCGAATTCCCGGTGCCCAGCGTCGAGGGAATCTCCGAGCTCGGCCGCGGTTACCGCGAGGTGGGCGTGCGCGCCACCATCGCGCCCATGATCGCCGACATGACGCTCTATCAGGCCCTGCCTGGCCTGATGGAGGCAATTCCGGAGGAGTATCGCGCGGGAGCGGACCGCTTCCGGCTCGCCAAGCCCGAGGAGACGCTTGCGGCATGCCGCAAGGTGTTCTCCGCGTGGCCGTTTCCGCGCGACACAATCCGGCCCGCAATCGCGCCCACCATTCCGCTCCACTGTAGCGATGCATTTATGACGGGCTGCGCCGATCTTGCGCGCGAGTTCGATCTGCCGCTGCAGACACATCTCGCCGAGTCGAAGACCCAGGCGTTGCTCGGGATGCGCAAGTATGGCAGGACACTGACCGCGCATATCGACCGGCTCGGCCTCATCGGCCCGCTGTTCTCGGCCGCGCACGCGGTCTGGTGCGATGGGGACGATCTCGACCGCATCGCCGCGCAGGGCGGCTCCGTCGTGCACAATCCGCTGAGCAACATGCGCTTCGGCTCGGGCCTCGCGCATCTGCGACCGATGGTCGACCGCAGGATCAATGTCGGCATCGGCACCGACGGCGTGAACAGCTCGGATTCGCTCAACATGTTCGAGGCGGCGCGGCTCGCCTCGATGATCTCGCGTATCCAGAACCCGGACTACACCACCTGGCTCATGGGCGAGGAGGTGCTGACCATGGCGACCGCCGGCAGCGCGCAGGCGCTCGGCTTTGGTGACATGATCGGCCGGCTTGCGCCGGGCGCCAAGGCCGACATCGTCTTCCTCGATCTGGCGCACATTCACTACGTGCCGCTCGGCGACATCGTCCGGCAGATCGTTTTCACCGAAAGCGGTGCCGCGGTCGACAGCGTGATGATCGGCGGACGCATGGTGTTGGATCATGGAAAGCTGACAACAATCGACGAGGCGAAGCTGCGGCGCAACGTGGAGCGGTCGGTCAAGCGCCTGCAGGGCGCGAACGCGCAGAATCGTGCGTTCGCCGCCAAGCTCGAGGACGTCGTCGGACACTTCTGTCTCGGCTTGTGCCGCTCACCCTATCACGTGAACCGCTGGGCCTGCGAGGCCGCCTGAGCCGCGTCAGTGCACATGCGGCGCTGCGTAGCGTTCGATGTGGTGCGGGTGGCGAACGCCCGCGATTTGTCACCCGCCTGCTGGAGGGAACGCCGACGCGACAACCCGCGCTCGTTCGCTAGACAGAGGAGGCCCCGCGACGAACCTTGGGCATGCGGTAGCCAACCCGCGGATAAGTCAGCCTCCGGTAACGCGCCGACAGCCGAACTTGCGCCTTCCAGGCAATGGGCCCGGATCGGCTCGGGCAGTGCGCTCGTAGCGCTGGGCATTGCGAAGCCGATCGGCTTCGGCGTCGAGCAAAGCGTTTAGCGTCTCCTCAACCGTGCCGCGGACCACCCGGTCAAGGTGTCCCTTGATCCGCTCGTCGTCGATCCTGATGACATCCGACAGCGGAATCGTCTTATCTTCGTCAGCCATGGCGGCTTCGTTCCTCTCTTCCGGTTGACCTAAGCCATCACCGAAAGAGCCAGATTCGGGGCCGCCAGCCCTCACTCAATTGTGCGAAACAAACCGTACGTCATCCTTGTGGCCCGCAATCCGGGCGCTGCGTTCCAACATTTTCAAAGGCTGCGCTTTAGTGCGGCGCTCATATCCGCCGAGTTTCGCTACGCGCTCGACGCCCTTGGTGTCCGCTCCGACGGCCACGTTCCCGCAGCCGTCGAGACCTGGGCCTAAACTAACATTCGAGTCGGACCACTCGACGGGAGGCGATCACATCTTTGGAGTGGATCACCAAGTCAACGGCCACAGGACTCACCGTCGATCCTGGGGGCAACATCCCCCGCGCGGCTTCGTTCCCAAGACTCGGGTCTCTTGGCCTCGTACTATTCAAGCCCTTCCCGCCAAATCGACGAGCGTATCAGCGAGGACACGCGCGCCGGCTGCAAGATCCGCGGGCGTTGCATTCTCTGCCTCGTTGTGACTTATGCCCTTCTCGCACGGTATGAATATCATAGCTGAATCGCATAGCTTGTGCATGTTCTGAGCGTCGTGTCCGGCTCCTGAGTACATCGTCATGTGTTCAATCCCAAGACGTTGGGTTGCTGCAAGCGCAGCGTGAAGCACCCGACCGTTGAACGAGATTGGGGACGTTCGCGAAGTCTCTGTCACCGTCACCGAGCAGTCGCCGACCTGAGCTTGAATGGTCAATTCAATCTGATCGCCGATACGGGCAAGAACATCCTCATTGGGATTACGAAAATCGATAGTGAAGAGGACGTGACCGGGGATCACCGCCGGTGCGCCCGGAGTCACGACAAACCGACCAACGGTGAAGCGAATTGTGTCATTTGTATCTTCTGGGTCGCGCATTAACAATTCTAGGGCTGTCACCATACGGGCTGCTGCCAGCAACGCATCTTTGCGACTGCGGCTGGGTAGAGTGCCGGCATGACCTTCCTCGCCGCGCACCTCGACCAAGAATCGACGCCAACCTTGGATACCCGTGACGATGCCAATGGTTTTGTGTTCTCGCTCGAGAATTGGGCCCTGTTCAATGTGAGCCTCGAGAAAGCATGCAACATCGAATCCGAGCGGTCGAGGCATCGCGTTCGGTACGAGCCGCATGATGTCTTCAACCGCCTCTCTGACCGTTACTCCGGAGGCATCCTTTATAGCGAGCGTGTGCTCGATACTGGCCGGATCCATAAATGCATTCGAGCCCATGAGCGCTGGCATGAAGCGTGTCCCTTCCTCGTTAGTCCAACACACCACTTCAATCGGACGCTGTGTGTGCAGGTCAGCCTCCTCTATCGCCTGCAACGCTTCTAGTCCGGCCAGCACGCCAAAAATGCCATCGAACTTCCCTCCTGTGGGCTGTGTATCAAGGTGCGAACCAGTCAAGACTGGCGGTGATCCTTTCGCCGTTCCCTCGCGACGTACAAACATGTTGCCAATCGGATCGATGAACACGGAAAAGCCGAGTTGCTCGGCCCACCGTGCAAACAGGGCGCGACCAAGGCCGTCCTCATGGGTTAGTGCCTGGGCATTCTTCCCACCCTTCGCGGTGGCGCCAAACCGTGCGATCTCCATGTGCCGCTGCCATAAGCGCGTCTCGCGGACGTAATCTGAAGCGAAGGTGGCCTTGACACCGTCGCTCCCCGCACTCGAGTTGATTATCTCGCTCTTTTTCGCTCCGGGCATGTTCATCCAGCATTCTCCGGCTTCGTGGTTCCACGCGCTAGTCCAACTAAAAAAAGGCGCTGTAGATCGGCGCCGGTACCGGTAACAGCGACCTTAGGCGGGTAACTAAAGCTTCCGACACTCGGCTTCTTCGGTTTGAGCCGTGCGAGCACATATGCTTGCAGAACGGCACACTCCACTGCGTCGATGACCGGCACCGGCAGCTGTGTCTGAAGCTCCGACGCGAGCCCGATGAGCGGCCCGCCTCCTAGGACCAGCACCTCCGCACGAGTCTCCATCACAAGCCGTCGACCCAAATCCGCGTAAGTTGCGATCAGATCCTCGCGTCTAAGCGTCGGGCCATCCACGGGGGAGGACGATGGCGTGCGGATGCCGCAGACGCGATCCGCGAGGCCATAGGCTCTGAGTTTCTCCTCAATGGCGGGGATCATCTCGGGAGCCGAGAAAAGGAGGCCCACTCGCGAGCCCAACTGGCAGGCTTGATAGGTCGCTGCCTCGCACAATGCGACCACAGGCACAGGCGCGACCTCGCGGGCCGCCTCGAGTGCCGGATCGCTCACCGAGGCGAGCACGAAGGCGCCCGCGCATTCAGAATGCTTGGACACAGCAGCGAGCACGGCTCCCGTCGCAACCGCGATGTCGCGGCGCCTAGTCAACAACGGCGGACCGAACTCAGCGGTCACGGCCCGGATCGTGACGCCGGCTGGCGCGACCTGCTTGGCAGCCGTCTCAAGCGACGCAGTCATTGCAGTGTCCGTATTCGGATTGATTATGACGATTTCCATGAGCGCCTCTCACTTCGGCTCTGCAAAACGTCGCATCCAGTGCTCCGCAATGTCGCGCCGGCGTGCAAACCATACCTGTCCGCGATTGCGCATATGATGGATCACTTTCTCGAGTCCGGCGATGCGCCCCGGACGACCGATCATGCGGAGATGCAGGCCGATCGACATCATCTTTGGAGCTTGCTCGCCCTCAACCCAAAGCGCGTCAAACGCGTCAGTACAGTATTCGGCGAAATCGTTGGCTGTGACGAAGCGGTGGAAGCCGTGCCAAAAATTCATGTCGTTGGTGTCAAAGGCATAGGGCAGCACAAGATGACGCCTGCCGCTCACTTCGGTGAAAAATGGCAAATCGTCACTGTAGTCGTCGCTGTCGTAAACAAAGCCACCCTCCTCGACGAGAAGGCGGCGCGTGTTGATGGACGGCGTCGAGCGGGTATGCCAGCCTACCGGCCGCTCACCGGCGATGGCGGTGAGCGTTGTGACGGTTTGGGCTATGGCCTTGCGCTCCTCCTCCTCCGCCATGTGGGTGTGCTTTTGCCACCGCCAGCCATGCGCCGAGATTTCGTGCCCCCCGGCGACGGCATATCGGATGAGATCACTGGAGAGCTCTGCGGCATATCCACAAGCACTAACAGTGCATTTGGCTGCGTGGCGGTCCAGGCAATTCATGATCCGCCAAAATCCAGCCTTGGTGCCATACTCGTAGTGGGATTCCATGCAGCGGTCTGGCACACCTATGACCTGGTCGGTCACTTCGTAGACCGCCTCATTGTAATCGTCACCATGCGAGAGCGTCGCCTCGGAGCCTTCCTCGAAATTGACGACAAAGGATACCGCCACCCGCGCTCGCCCAGGCCATTGCGGGTCGGGCCACTTGCCGGTGTATCCCTGCAGGTCGCGCTTTTGCATGCTGGTCCTCCCCTTCTTTCAAACCTCGGCGAGCCGTCGGATGCCCACCAGTCGGTCGGCTACGATCAGCACAATGATGGTAGAAAGTATTAGACCCGACGAGATTGCAGCGATGGTCGGATCAGGTTGCTCCTCGAGATACTGGAGGATCTGGATTGGCAGCGTCTTGGTGCGGCTGTCGGTCAGGAAGATCGAAACGGGATAGTTGTCGAGGGAAGCAAGGAAGGCGAACATCCCTGAACTGATGTAGGCCGGTGCTAAGACCGGCACCATCACCTTGACGATCGCCTTCGGATAGGACAGGCCCAATGTGCGGGCCGCATCGATCAGCGAGAAGTCAAACAAAGAAAGGCTGGCGAGCACCGTGCGTACTATATAAGGCATCGTAATCACGATGTGCGCGATGAGGAGCTCGGTATACGGTTGCCGCAGACCGACACCGCGAAAGAACTGGAGCATGGCTACTCCAATCACGAGGCCTGGCAGCATCAATGGCGACATCAGGAAGGCGACTATAGCGTCGCGTCCAGGTGGTCGCCCACGAACCAATGCAATGGCGCACAGCGTGCCGAGCACCATCGAGATGCCAGTCGACACACCGGCGATCGCGACTGACGTGCGGACCGCCTGCCACAAGTCTGGCTTTCCAATTGCGTGAACGTACCATCGCGTTGACCACTGCGGCGGTGGCAAAGTGAACACGACGGAGGAACTGAACGAGACGGCAAGCGTGACGACAAGCGGGGCAAGCAAGAACACAATCGCCACTACCGCGAAACACCACGCGATCACAATTGTGCTACGCTCGATTCCCATGCGGTTTTCCAGTCCTGGCATCAGTCCGTGACAAGAGGCTGCTCGCCAGCACGATGGCGACTGCAATCACCAGCAATACAACGGCAATTGTCGAACCAGAGCCCTGCTCCCGCAGCGTCAGATATGCACGTGCAATAAGCGTCGACAGGGTCTGAAAGCGGTCTCCAATCAGCAGCGTCGGGATTACGTACATGGCGGTGGAGAACGAAAAGACAAACGCAACCCCCGCAATCACGCCCGGCATCGCCAGTGGCAGCGTCACATGGCAAAAGCGGTAGATCGGGCTAGCACCGAGCGTCGCCGCAGCACTATTGAGCGATGGATCGATTAGACGCACCACGGCGTATATTGGCAGCACCATGAATGGGAGGAATATGTTCACGGCAGCAATGACGAGCCCCGTCTCGGTGAATAAGAGGCGGATCGGTTGGTCGGTTAGGCGCAATGCAACTAGCGCCTTGTTAACGACGCCATCGGTGCGCAAGAGGATTTGCCAGCTGAAGGCCTTGACGACCGCACCAACCGACAGAGGTAGGATGATTGCAACCAGCAGCAGCACCTGCGCGGTACCTTTGGCTCGCGCGAGAGCGAAGGAAACGGGGACCCCGATCGCCAGGCAAATGAGTGTCACAAGCACTGCAATGCGCAAAGTGTTGCCCAGGACGCGCCAATGGAAAGGATCGGAAAAGAACGCGACGTAGTTCGAAAGCCCCCAACCATCACCCCCGCGCAGGCTCGTCAAGAATAGGAGCGCCAACGGCAAAGCGAACACAAGGCCGAGGTAAATAAGGGAAGGAAGCGCAAGCAAAACAATTGCATGGCGTCGGGGTCGTATTCGGCGCCAGGCCGCGCCAAGCCTGCTTGATGGGCCACCTCGCATTCCTACACGTCCCCCTGAACAGGCGCTGGAAAGATGAGCGTTTCCGTGACTGGCCAATGTATCGCCAGTTTTGCTCCCCGCTCTGTGGTGGCGGCGAAGCTCGGATTGACCTCGGCGAGGCCAACGTCGCCCTCCTGCATCCTGAAGTGGAGTTGTAACTTGGAACCAAGGTAGGCCATGTCGGTCACGGCGAGCTCTACGGTATTTGCACTGTCATCGGGTGGCGGCCCTAGGCCAATTTTCTCCGGGCGCACGGCAACCGTTACCGGTGTGCCGATGACAAACCCTTCCGCGGGGCTTGCCTTGGCTCGAACGGCACCCGCTACGGTCATTATCGAGAGTGTATCCCCCTTGCGCGCCGTCACGTGGCCCCTCAGACGTGTTGACGAACCGACAAATTCGAGTGCGAAGAGTGTCGCCGGGCGTGAATAGATGCTTGCTGGGCCGGCGAACTGTTCAATGACACCGCGATTCATGACCGCGATGCGATCGGACATAACGAGGGCCTCGTCCTGGTCGTGCGTCACGAACACCGCCGTGATGCCAAGCTCGCGCAACAGATGCTTGAGTTCGATCTCCATGTGCTCGCGCAATTTGCGATCAAGCGCGCTGAAAGGCTCGTCAAGCAGCAACAGGTCCGGGCGAGGCGCCAGCGCTCTCGCGACCGCGACACGTTGCTGCTGTCCACCGGACAGGGAGGTCACTGGACGGTGGGAAAATGCCGACATGCGGACCATGTCGAGCGATTTGGCAACCGTTTCAGCGATTGTCGCCTTGTCGGCCCCCCGGGCCCGCAGACCAAAGCCAACATTTTCGCCGACCGAAAGGTGCGGGAACAGTGCGTAGTTCTGCAATACCATTCCGATATTGCGTTTGTGGGCGGGAATCTTCGTGAGATTGCGCCCATCGAGCGCAATCTTGCCGGTGTCGATCGACACTAATCCAGCGATAAGGCGCAATAGCGTTGTCTTGCCGCATCCAGAGGGCCCAAGCAGCGATACGAACTCGCCCCTAGCGACAGTAAGGTCGACACCATCGAGCACCGTAGCCGTGCCAAACTTCTTGCTGGCCCCGCTAACTGACAAGTAGTCGGATTGTTTCATCTGTCGACAGGCGCTCCTGTTAGGGTCAAAGCGCCATGGTCTTATCCCAGCGAGCGATGAGATCGGCGCGGTTCTTGCCGACCCACCCCCAATCTATCGGGTGGACCGCAACGTTGGACGGCATGCCCGGCGGAGACTTGGCATCTGGATGGGTGGGCAGTGAGAACGTGAGGGGCGCGATCTTCGATTGGAACTCGGCCCCAAGCATCTCATTGATAAAGGCTTGAGCGAGCTCCCTTTGGGGGCCACCCTTTACCAGCGCAATCCCCGATGGCATCGGAAAGATACCCTCCTTGGGAGCGGCCAGGTCGATCGGCGTATTCTGCTGTTTTCTCAGCAACACGTACGAAGAGAAGCTGACCATGAGGTGTGCTTCCCCTTGCTCAAGGAGGTTCGAGGTTTGTGGCAAGTTGGTGTAAACCGTCAATAGATTGGGTTTGAGCTCAGCGAGTTTCTTGAAGGCGGCATCGATATCTTTGGAACTGTCCGGAACCGGCTTGCCAGTGGCGAGATGTGACGCCATGAACAGCGTAAATACCCCGTCCGTATTTTGGAGCGATGGTATGGCCACTCTGCCCCTGAATTTCGGATCCCATAGCGCCTCCCATGACGCAACGCCCCCCGGTACCTTCTCGGAGTTGAAGGCGATGCCTGCCCAAGGCTGAAGATAGTTAGCCCACGCGCCGTCGAAGTGAATGGCACTATTCCGGATCTTAGTGAGATTCGCGATCCCCTTTGAGTCGAGTTTTTCAATAAGCCCCTCCTCCATGGCGGTGATCAAGAAAGGATCGTCCATCATGACGACCGACAGTGTGGGCTGAAGTTTGTTGGTTTGCATTTTTTGCAGGTTTATGCTCGAACGCCCTCCCTCAAAGATGATTTTCGATCCATACTTTTTTTCGAAGGCTGGAATGATCTGACTATCCATCCAGGGCTTGTGGCTGGCGGCTCCACCTACCACTATTTCCTTGGGCTGTGCCCGTACTTTTCCCGGCAACGTCGTCGCTGCGAAGAGCGCGGCAGAACCGCCGATTGTCTCCCTGCGCGTGACGGCGCTTACATTGCGTACCAGTAAAGCGTCACTCGACTGTGGCTTCACGGTTTTCTCTCCTCTTCTGGTTCTTCAGCTGGGCGGGTGCTGTTATGGTCCACGGTGACCTTCTGGCCAATGTCGGGACAAAACGGAGCCCTCGCAATGTCATCATCCTTGATCCGTGGTCGCTATGTGTTGTGCAGAGTCGAGAACAGGGGCGCAGTCGAGATCATCGACGATGGTGCCATTTATCAGCGCGACGGGCGGATCGTGGAGGTTGGAAAGTTCGCGGACCTCACCGCGCGACATGAGGTCGACGAGGTGATTGGCTCCAGCGATACGGTCGTATTGCCTGGCTTCGTGAACGGCCACCATCACGTGGGCGTTACGCCATTTCAACTCGGAGTACCCGACTTGGCACTCGAGTTGTGGTGGGGACCGCGACTCGGGGTACGCGATGTGGACCCCTATCTCGACACACTGTATTCCGCGATCGAGATGGTTGCATCGGGCGTTACGACGGTGCAGCACATCCACGGCCGCGTCGCCGGTCCGCTCGGTCGCATCGAGCGGGCCGCGGAAGAGGTTCTGCGCGCCTACCGCGACATCGGCATGCGGGTATCCTATTCGTTCTTGATCCGCGACCAAAACCGGCTCGTGTATGACGACGATGAGGCATTCTGCGGTCGGCTGCCCGTAGATATCGGGCCGGAGGTCTTTGAGCTTCTGCGCACTAGCGCGATACCCCTGGGCGACAATTTTGCGCTGTTCGACACCCTCACCAGCAGCCACAAGGACCACGATCGCGTTCGCGTCCAGCTCGCGCCTGCGAACCTGCATTGGTGTTCTGACACGGCGCTCGAGTCGGTTGCAGATTTTTCTGAGAGGCGCGGCGCGTTGATGCACATTCACCTGGTCGAGACCGCGTATCAAAAGGCTTATGCCCTGAAGCGCACCGGCACCACTGCCGCGCGACACCTGCAGCGGCTTGGCCTCATGGGCCCGCGATTGACGATTGGCCATGGCACCTGGATGACCGCCGCAGATCACGACATATGCGCCGAAACGGGCACATTGATCTGCACGAACTGCGCATCGAACTTTCGCGTGCGTGGTGGCCTTGCACCGCTCAATGAGTGGGAGCGCCGTGGTCTTAAGGTCGCCATTGGCATTGATGAAGCCGGGCTTAACGACGACCGCGATATGCTGCAAGAGATGCGACTCGTCCTGCGCGCACACCGCACGCCGGGTATGAACGATAACGTGCCGACGGCCGCGCAAGTGCTCCGCATGGCGACGGAACACGGTGCCGCGACGACGGCGTTCGGAACCGAGATTGGCACGCTTGCACCGGGCAAAAGTGCTGATCTGATCGTTATGGACTGGCGCCACATCGCCTTTCCCTATCTTGATCCTGACACGCCGGTTGTCGATGCCATTCTTCAACGCGGGAAAACACGGGGCGTGAAGACGGTGATCGTCGGCGGCGAGGTGATCCTGCGCGACGGTGTCTTCACGCGCATCGACAAGGACGCGGTGCTCGCCGAACTCGCGGCCAAACTCTCCAAGCCATTGACGCGTGATGAGGCGCGGCGTCGCGAACTCGCCCGCGGTGTTAGGCAGTTTATCAAGCTTTTCTACGACGGATACCTCCAGCACGAAACGCAAGACCCCTTCTACTGCACAAATTCCCGGACCTAATCGGCTTTCGCTTTTGCCGCGTCGAACTCGGCCATGGCAGCTTGGACCGCCTGCCCTGCGGGTAGCTTGTGGCCCATCTTGAGTAATGTTGCTTCGAGCGCGCCGAGGCAGATCAAGATATTCTCTTTGCGACAAGTGTAGCCCATGGTGCCGATCCGCCAAATCTTACCGTGTAGCGGCCCGAACGACGTACCAATCTCAATGCCAAATTCGTGCAGCAGCGCTTTACGCACCTCGTCCCCGTTGACTCCTTCGGGAATGAGCACACCTGTCACATTTGGCATCTTGGTGCGCTGATTGCCGTAAAGTTCAAGGCCCATCGCGACGAGGCCGGCACACAACGCGCGACTTCCCAGACGATGGCGTTCGAATATAGGCGCGTGCCCATCCTTGACGAAAATCCGCGCACATTCGCGCGCGGCATATAGCATTGAGATCGCCTCCGTATGATGTGGCAGGTGACCTTCACCCCAATAATCCATGAGCATCGAAAGATCGAAATAATTGGAAAGAATCTTCGAGCCCTTGCCGGGTTCGAATCCAGGCGGTTCGAGCCCTTTTTCCACATGGTGGCGATGGCGTACAATCTTCACAACGCGTTCATTAAACGAAGTTGGCGCTGCTCCGGGCGGACCTGATAGGCATTTTTGCAACCCGCCGGAAATCGAATCGATCTTCCAGGCGTCGGTTTTTATCTCCATCCCACCGACCGTGGCGCACGCATCTACGTAGAGGATGGCCCCATGCTTGCGGCAAAGCGATCCGATTTCGTCCAAAGGCTGCGCCATTGTCGTAGAGGTGTCGCCATGAACGATTGCCACCACTTTCGGCTTCCACTTGGCCAGCGCTCCTTCAATTTCCTCGGGGGCGAATACTTCCCCCCAGGGTCGCTCCATCGTTGCAACATCACCTCCGGCGCGCTCTGCGATCTCGGCGAGGAGATGACCAAACCGCCCAAAAATAGGAACCAAGACTTTGTCACCATGGTCAATGATCGAAACAAGGATCGCTTCCGTTGCTGCTCGAGCGGTTCCATTGACGACGAACGTCTGCTGATTTTTGGTCTCGAACACCTCCCGGAAAAGCGCCTGCGTTTCAGCCATATAGGTCAGGAACGCCGGGTCGAATTGTCCGAGCAGTGGCATCGACATCGCGCGAAGGACGCGAGGATCGGCCATAAGCGGACCCGGTCCCATGATCAACCGCGGCGGCGGATTCAGTTCTTCCGGGAAATTCTTGAGTGCCATCGTATGCATCGCCTTATTCCCAAATTCACTTCTTTTCCGTCGGAGTAGGGCCGTGGTTATCTGGGGCTGGGTATGTCGCCATCCAATGGCGGGCAACCTCTCTGCGCTGCCCGATCCAAATACGCTCTCCTTCTCGCCTCAGCCGCTTGAACAGCTCCTCTACCGCCCAGAATCTGGCCGGCCTCCCACAGATCCTGAGGTGCAGGCCAATGTTAAGTAGTCGCGTCTTGCCGCGCGACGCTTCTTCCAAGAGCACGTCGATCGCACAATTGAGATAGTCGAGAAATTCGCGCGCCCCCGCGAACCCGTTCGGGTGGTAGAATTTCATGTCGTTGGTGTCGAGTGCGTAGGGAACGACCAACATCGGTCGCTGAGCAGACGTGACGTCCCAATAGGGAAGGTCGTCATCCCAGCCATTCGAGTCGTAGAGAAAGCCTAGCTCGGAGAGCAACCGCCGTGTGTGGTTGCTTTGGGAGCCGCGACACATAAAACCGACCGCCTCCGCACCGGTTATCTGCTGGATGGTGTCGCGTGTCTTCGCGATTTCCGCCCGCTCGGCCTCCGGGTCATCGAATTCTACATGCGTCTGCCACCGCCAGCCATGCACGGCAGCCTCATTGCCGCGCTCTATGCACGCGCGCGCCATGTCCGGCGTGCGCTCGATTGCACGCCCGCACATCAGAAAAGTCGCGGGGATTTTGAACCGATCTAACCCATCGAGGAAACGCGGCAAACCCGAGCGGATGCCATAGGCAAACAGCTCCTCCATCCCGAGATCGCGGCGACCCGCCGGTACGACGGTCATGACCTCGCCGATCTTTTCGTTGACTGGGTCACCGCTCTCGATTGTGAACTCGGCTCCTTCCTCGTAGTTGATGTTGATCGTAATGGCGAGCCGCGCGCCATTAGGCCAAAAAGGAGCCGGCTGAGATAGCCCATAGCCCGTAAGATTGCGCTTCCTCATTGTCCTTCTCATCCTCCTAGCCGCCTAGTGCCCAGGGCCCGGTCGAACAGGACGGCCAGCGCAAGCGTGAGGCCGACGATTACGCCGCAAACCGACGCCACTCGTACGTCGAGGTTGGTTTCAAGAATGGTCCACATGTGAATCGGCAATGTTTCCGAACGTGGGTCAGCCAGCATCAATGAGACTGGCACGTGGTCGAAGGACGTAAGGAATGCCACTAACGCGCCCGCAATCACTCCCCGGCGGATGAGGGGCAATGTCACATTGAAGAAGGTGAAAGTCGAACTGGCACCGAGGCTAGTCGAACAGTCGAGCAGGCTAGGATTGATTTGCTGCAACGATGCGCTGACCATGCGGATAACGTACGGCGTGCAGATGATGGTGTGACCGGCGACCAATGTCCATGCCGACAGGTTTACCCCGAGCGAGGCGAACATGAGGAGGAGCGCGAGGCCGAACGCCATCGTTGGCAGAATCATGGGAGACATGAAGAAGGAGTCGAGCGCGACTGCCCACTGAGAATGGCTGCGAACAATGGCAATTGAAGCAAAAGTGCCGAGCGCAACACAAATGACAGTCGCCGTAACAGCGATCTCAAGACTTATCTTGACCGCACGAAGAATCTCCGGGCTATCGGACCACAGCTCCGTATACCAGCGCACCGAGTAGCTTTGGGGTGGAAATTTAAGGGTCAGATCATCGGTAAAGGAGGCAATTACCACAACCAGCGTCGGCGCGGTAAGAAGGAAAATCGCAAACCAGCCCAGCGTCGAGATCGCCCAGCGATAACTGGCATTGTGCAATTCATGCATCGACCCCTCGCATACTCGAACGCGCCAGCTTGTCAATGAGGCCCAAGATGCAAAGGACAGCGGCCATCAAGAGTATCGAAAGCGTGGCCGCGAAGCTCCATCTCTGCAAACCGATTGCCTGCTGATAGATGAGCAGTGGCATGAAAATCTGACGGCCGCCTCCGACGAGCGTCTGCGTGATGAAAGCGGTGGCGGCCCCGGCGAAAGTTAATAGCGCGCCTGCAAGAAGACCCGGCGCGGATAGCGGCACGATGATGAGCCAGAACGTCCGCCACTTAGAAGCGCTGAGACCCTCGGACGCTTGGAGCAAACGATCATCGATTCGGATCATGCTGTTAATGATCGGCAACGCCATCAGAGGGAGATAGATTTGCGCCAACGCGATGACAAGCCCTCCGCGCGTATAAAGCAATCTCAAAGGATCAGTGACGAGACCGAATGCAGTCAGCGCTGTGTTGATGACGCCATCGCGACCAAGGATGACGAGCCAGGCAAATGTGCGTACTACTGTACTGGTCAGAAGCGGCAACAGGATGACGAGCATCAGTACGGATTGAAGCGATGGCCGAGCGTTGCGATACAGTAAAGCAAGGGGAAAAGCGAAGATTGTCGCTACGATGGTCACTTCGAGCCCAAGCTGCAGCGTGTCGAGCAAGATACCAACTGTGAAGGCGTCCGAGAAAAACGTCGCATAGTTGCTAAGGTCGAAGGCGCCAACGCTGTTGGAGGGATCGACGCTGACCGCCATCAACAATACCAGAGGCACAAGATAGAAGACGGCGAAGAAAACCGTGAGCGGCACAACTCCCAGGTAATCCGCAACCTTGCTCCGGTTCGTCACAGCGTTCGCCTGTTCAGAGTTTGACATCACGATTAAACCTATCGATCCAACTCGGACGCAGATCGACAAACTTTGTCCAATCGAGGAACTTGCCTTTGGCCAGCAGCGCACTGACGTCAGCTGCCAATGCTGCGTTTTGTCCGCTCAGCTTAACCTTCGCGTTCGTGGGCAGCATGACATATGGTTCTGCCTCCAACCCTTGTTGTACGTCGACAGAGAAAATCGTCTCGATCAGGCTTCGACCGGCTGCCTTGTTCTTGGCATTCGCAATCTGGCAAACGGTAATGGTTTGTAGCGCCAAGCCCTCTTTGGGGACAGCAAACGCAATGTCCCCTCCACGCGATTTCATGGCAGCAACGTTGTTGAAGAATTGCGGCCCGATGTCGACTTGTCCCTGCTGGAACATGGTGACAAGCCCACCTGGGCTCGGCCCGACCGCGCCCAGATTTGGGATGAGAGTCTTGTATACCTTGAAGCCCTCTTCAACGTTGATTTCAGACCCGCCATTCAACTTTGCTATTTCCACCAAGAATGTTGTGCCGAGCGTGGATGCCGGCCCGACTATGCCGACGCGACCTTTGTATTTCGGATCCCAAAGATCGGACCACGAAGTCGGCGGCGTCGGTATCTTCCTGGGATTATAGGCAATACCGACGGCGGTCAGCGACACGACGGGCCCATAGCCCGATCGATTGCGGAGGTTCTCGGGCACATCGGTTATTGCCTTGATTCCTGATGTGTCGAACCTTTCAACGAGGCCATCCTTGATCGCAGTAAGTAGTGGGCCGTCGTCGAACATGGCCACATCAAAGGGTGGGTTGGCTTGCGCGGCCTTGATCTTGCCGATCAAGTCTATGTTTAACATCGGCGTAAAGATGGCATTGATACCACCCGAATTCCTGATAAAAGCTGGGCCGACAACCTTCTTAAAGGCTTCATCGACACTACCAGGATAGGTAACGTAGTAGACTTCCTTGCTTTGCGCGCCCAAGGTGGCCGGCAGCGCCATTGCAGCCGCTGCGGTGGCTCCAACCTCCAGAAAGCGACGACGAGTAATGTTCATGGCTCTGTCTCCATTTTCTGGGTGAGATTGTGTTCAGTTGCGCCCTGATTGTCAGCATAGAACACGTTGCAGGCGGCCAAGTCCTGAACCTTGAGATGTACCATTGTGCCGGGTGGGTCGGGCAGCGAGCCAGAGCGATGGGGTCGAAACCGTCTTATCGGAGTTCCGCAACACGTCTCAAATTCCGTCACATCGCTCGAACCGAGCGGCATATTCAACTTTACCGTAGCAGGTATCGCGCCAGCCTCTGGGGTCGTCGTCTCGACGAGGTTTTCCGGCCGCACCGAAACGACGATCCGGCGGCCCGCTTTGAAATCGCCAATCATCGGCATCCGCGCGCCGCAGTCGAGTGCCAGCAGCTTCGCGCCCTCGCTCATGGCTTCGACTATCCCGGGCAGAAGATTGGTCTGACCAAGAAAGCGGTTCACAAACAGTGTTTGCGGACGATCGTAAAGGTCTGCTGCGGTGCCGACTTGCTCGACGCGCCCGTCGCGAAGCACAACGATGCGGTCCGCCATAGAAAGCGCCTCCTCTTGATCGTGCGTCACCAAAATGGAGGTCACGCCATGGCCCCTGAGCAGTTTCTTGACCTCGATCTGCATGTCGAGCCGCAATCCGCGGTCGAGCGCCGAGAATGGTTCATCGAGCAGCATGATCCGTGGCTGAACCGCGAGCGCGCGCGCGAGTGCAACGCGCTGTTGTTGACCGCCCGAAAGCTCACCCGGGTATCGGTCTGCAAACACTTCCATCTTCACTAGACTCAGCATGTCGCCAACTCGCTCGTTGACCACTCTGCGACTGACGCGACGTGCCCTCAGGCCATAACCGATGTTCCGCGCCACGGTCATGTGCGGGAACAGCGCGTAGTTCTGAAAAACGATGCCGACATTGCGCTCGCCTGCAGGCATGTGGGTGATGTTTTCACTGTCGACTTGGACTTCGCCTGCGGTCGGGAACACGAAGCCCGCGATGATTTTGAGAAGGGTTGTCTTCCCGCAACCAGAAGGACCCAAGAGGGCGACAAGTTGCCCAGGTGCGATAGTGAGATGAACGTCGCGAAGGGCTTGCACCGCGCCATACGAATGGCTCACGCCGCCGAGCCGGATGTGATGACCTCGCGCGGCCTGATGGCGGATCGGCGGACTCGCGTTCATGGGACAGTGCCGATGTTGTTGCCGGTCACCCAGGCTGGCAATTGATCATGGCAGAGAGGACAGTCGAGCGTCCGGACGTAGACCTTCGTGAGGGCCTCAAGGAACGGAATGGAATCGTCAAGCGACCGCCTGATTTGGTCGGCGAGTTCGGCGTGCGCGTTCTGAGTCTCGCGCAGCAACGCCTCCTCGTCGAAGCGCAAACAACGTCCGCCTTCCACGACGACGTCGCCGTCAACGATCACCGTGTGCACACCTGCCCCGCGCTCGCCATAGACTATTTGAGCAATTGGGTCGTTCAGGGGCGTTAGCGATGTCGTGTCGAGACTGTAGCAAACAAGGTCGGCCTTCTTTCCGACCTCGACGGTTCCCAGCTCTGCTTCCATGCCCAGCGCGACGGCTCCACCGAGTGTCGCTGCCTGGAAAGTATCAAGCCCCGTGACCCAGCGCCGATGGTCAGGCTCGTATATCTTGGGCAACGCCGCGCCGACGCCTACGGCATTTAGCATGTTAACGCCGAAAAGGATGCCAGTACCGTCGCTTCCCATGCTGACATTGATACCGGCGTCGAGGCAGCGACGTACGGGTGCGACGCCCGAACCGGTGACCATATTGCTCCACGGATTGTACTGCACGCTGGCACCGGATCCAGCTATGATTCCGATGTCGCGCTCAGACAACCAGGTGCCATGGATCAGCGCCGTGCGCGGCTGCAGAAAGCCGAGATCGGCGAGATGGGCGATAGGGGATTTGCCGTAGAATGCATCGCCGGTCACAATCTGCATCCTTGTTTCCTGGCAATGGATCATCGCCGGCAAATCGAGCTCGTCAGCAAGCCGCCGGCACTGCTGCAAGAAGACATCGGTACAGCGCTGGGCCGCTGATGGCGCGATGATCACGCCAACCCGGTGAGAAGCTGGATGACGCAGCCTGGCTAGCTCCTGGCACAGATCCAGCAACTGATCTGCATTTGGCCGTGGCAGAGCTCGCAGTTCGCTCAGAAGTTGATGCGAGAAAACCTGATCGACAAACGGGTAGCTATCTACGACCGGCTTATCGATCATGCTGAAGCCGACGAGCGCGCGTGTGCCCGCATCTTCGTACGCCTGCAGCACCGCATCTACGTGGGCCCGCGAGAATACCTGCCCGAGGCTCAGATCGTCGATGATCGTTGTTGCGCCGGTCTTAAGTGACTCGATCGCACCGACCATGGTCCTGAGATAGATCTGCCGCTCGCTTAACCTCAACGGCGCGCGCGGCCGAATCTGCGCCATGAACAGCTCGGTGGTCAGGTTCTCGAGCAGCCCCTTGTGAAAATGGTCCCATGAGTGCACGTGTCCGTTGATCATGCCGGCAAGGACTAGCAGGCGACCAGCGTCGATCACTTCGGTCACCGAAGTCGACGGAACAGAGCCGGCAGGCTCGATCCCAACGATACGATCGCGCCGGATCACAAGATCAGCGCGGTTGGGCGTGGACCGACGGTGGCGCATTTCCGCCATCGTTGCGTTGCGCAAAAGGATCGAGCGCTCCGCCAAGCCGTTTCCTCCCATCCGACTCTCACAGACGTTCGGCTGTCAGCCATTCACCTCCAGCACGTCCCGTGGCGCCCGACACGGTGTACCCTTCCACGACTGGCAACGTCCATGCTGGGGACGCCGAGACGACGTACCATACATCAAATGTTAGCACTTTCCGCAAAAATGTGCACAATCTTTTCAGGCAAGGTGAGAAGCAGCGTTGTCAATGAGCAGCACGAGGACAACCGTCCGCGGAATAAGGCCCCCAGCCGCCCACTTAGCAGGGGGGGCGGACGCAAGTAGCCGAAAGCTCCCGTTCGCGCGCACGCCCCAGGTTGGACGGAGAGGGTCAGAGGATAGTGTCTACGACGCGATACTTCGCGCCTACGTGATGGGACGCCTGTCGCCCGGATTACGCCTTCCGGAGGGACCGCTCGCCGATATTTTCGGCGTGAGCCGTGAGCGAGTTCGCAGGGTCTTGCAGCGCCTTGCCCACGAGCGCTGGCTTGAGATCGTACCGAACCGTGGTGCCGTCGTACCAAGACCGACGAGAGAAGATGCACAGGAGGTGACCCAGGCCCGCACTATCATAGAGACGGGTGTTATCAAGCAACTCCTCGACACACCGCGCCTCATTGATAGGCAAGCGCTACGCCGGCATCTCGTTGCCGAGCAGCAAGCCCTGCGGCGCGGCGATGCGGTGCGCATGACTCGATTGACGGCAGAGTTCCACGGTCTGCTTGCCAGCTTCTTGCGCAATCAGTGGATCCGACGCCAGGTCGAGGAACTCACTTTGCGCGGGCTTGTATACGTCTCGCTCTACGGTGACGCAGCCGGTCCGACATGCTGCGGTCCAAGAGAGCATCGGCAGATTGCCCAGTGGCTGCTCGCAGGGGATGCTGAGAGGGCTAAGTCCGCAATGGTCGAGCATCTAGAGGGACTATTGCTGTTTCTGGACTTTCGTACCGACCGCGCACTTTCCACGCCAGCCGCTGACATTTTTCGCGCGGAGTTGAAGCTTTGAAGCCGATGTCAATACATGACCGATAAGAGCCGCGAAGCTGTTCTGGCTGCCATCGATGCCACGCATCAAGAGCAGGTGCGTTTCCTTGCCGAGCTCATCAAGATTCCGGCCGACAATCCGCCCGGCGATTGCAACCCCCATGCCGAGCGCGCCGCAGAGTTGCTGCGGGCGCTAGCCTTTGCGGTGGAAACGCATGGCATTCCAAACGAACTTGCAAGGGCCCGGGGGATGATCAGCGCCTCCAACCTCGTGGTCCGCGAACGCTTCGGAGAGGGCCCTACTATCGCGCTGAATGCAAACGGCGATGCTGTACGGCCTGGCGAGGGCTGGACAGTCTCGGCCTACGGGGCTCAAATTCGCGACGGCGCCATGTATGGCCGCGGTGCAGCCTGGGCCAAGTCCGACTTCGCGACCTTCGCCTTCGCCTTGAAGGCTTTGAAGTCCTGCAATGCTAAAGTGCGCGGCACTGTCGAACTGCACTTCACTTACGATGAAGAGGTCGGGGGCGAAATCGGGCCCAAATGGCTGCTGGATCAAGGCCTCACGCAGCCTGACTTCGCGATTGTCTCAGCCTTCTCCTATTCGGTGCTGACCTCGCACAATGGCTGTCTGCATCTCGAGGTGACGATCCGTGGCAAGTCCGCGCATGCAATGGCACCCAATGAGGGCGATGATGCGCTTGAGGCCGCGACAACGGTATTGCGGGCGCTCTATAAGCACCGGAAGACCTATACGAAGCAAAAATCCAGCGTGCCTGGAATACAATCGCCGACACTCAACATCGGCTTAATATCGGGCGGCATCAACACCAATGTTGTCCCCGACCGCATCACCTTCACGATCGACCGACGAATGATTCCGGAAGAGGATCCGAAGGAGGTCGAAGCGGCAGTCCGCGAGGTGATAGGCAAGGCCGCAGCCAAGCATCGAGGAATTAGCTGCGCCATACGGTGCACAATGCTTGCAAGACCGCTGACATCGTTGCCTGGCCAAGAAATTCTCGTCAAAGCGATCCAACGAAACGCCCGGTCAGTGTTTGGCGAGGACCTTCAAGCAAATGGCATGCCGATCTATACCGATGCCCGGCACTATGGCGCCGCCGGCATTCCCACAGTCCTGTACGGTGCTGGTCCGCGGACCATGGAAGAGGCCGGCGTGCACATGGCTGACGAACACGTTCGCCTGGACGACGTGTTAAGGGCGACCAAAGTGATCGCGTTGACGCTTATGGACGTGCTCGGAACGGACGAGATCTGACCGCATGCGCATACTACTCATCAACGGCAACACATCGCCTGAAATCACCGAGCGCATTGCCGTCCAGGCACGCCGCGTCGCTTCGCACGGTGCGGAGGTTCGGGCGGTGACGGCCGAGTTCGGCGCTCGACTGATTCTCTCGCGGGCGGACAATGCCATTGCTGCGCACGCCGTGCTCGCGGCGTTTGCCAGGCATTGCGGAGGATGTGACGCAGCCGTCGTTGCGGTCGGGACCGATGCCGGGCTGCAGGCGCTTAGGCAGTGCGCGCCCATTCCGGTGGTCGGCATGACCGAAGCGGCCCTGCTCACGGCCTCAATGATAGGCGGCAAATTCGGCCTCCTGGTCTTTGACAAACGAGCAGTGCCGATGTTTCGCGAAGTTGTCGCCATGCATGGACAAACGGACCGCATGGCCGGCGCCGTCGCTGTTCCCATGACACCTGCCGACTTCGCGGATCCCAAACGTGTCCGTGGCGAGGTACTTGGCGCTATCAACCGATTGATCGAGGAAATGGCTGCAGAGAGCGTGGTGATTACGGGGGCAACAACCGCCATGTTGGCAGAGTCGCTGCAGCGCGACGTGTCGGTTCCGCTCCTTGACGGCATTTCTTGTGGCGTCCTGCAGACGCAACTACTAGTGCGGCTTGGGCGGCCCGAGCCACGCATCGGCAACTATGTTGGGTCAGCGACGCAGGAGTATCTCAACGTTGACCCTGCAGTTGCCGAGCTACTTCGCCCGACCGAGGGACCGAAGGAATAGCTACACCCCTTTGGTCAGCTGCCGTACATCTTGGAGGACGATGATGCAATTCGAAGGCTATCCGCGCGACATGCTCGGTTACGGCAAGAATCCACCCCACCCCAAATGGCCGGGCGACGCCTGGATCGCGCTCCAGTTTGTTGTGAACTACGAGGAGGGCGGCGAAAACTGCGTCCTACACGGGGATCCGGCCTCAGAAGCCTTTATCTCTGAAATCGCGGGTGCGCAACCGTTGCCGGGCGTACGGCATATCAATATGGAATCAATTTTCGAGTACGGAAGCCGAGCCGGCTTCTGGCGCATCATGCGTCTGTTCGAGCAGCGCAAGATCCCTTTCACGGCGTTCGCCATCGGCATGGCGCTGGAGCGTAATCCAGAGGCAGCTGCTGCCATGGTGGAAGCGGGACATGAGATCGCCACGCACGGATGGCGTTGGATCAACTATCAGTACGTCGGAGAGGACACGGAGCGCGCCCACATCCATGAGGCTATTGCGTCGCTCAAGCGGTTGACAGGGGAGCGTCCGCTCGGCTGGTACCAAGGCCGGATGAGTCCGCAAACGCGTAGGCTCGTCGCGGAGGAAGGCGGCTTCCTTTACGATGCCGACTCCTATGCCGACGATTTGCCCTACTGGCTGACTGTTAGTGATAAGCCGCACCTGATCGTACCGTATACGCTTGACGTCAACGATTCACGCTTCACAACGTCGCCGGGGTTCAACTCGGGCGACGATTTTTTCACTTATCTCAAGGACTCATTCGATGCTCTCTATGCCGAGGGCAGCACTTCGCCAAAGATGATGTCGGTCGGCCTTCATCCGCGCGTGATCGGCCGGCCAGCCCGTATCGCTCCTCTCGCCCGTTTCATGGATTATGTGCAAAAGCACGAGAAAGTTTGGATCTGCCGACGCATCGACATTGCCCGCCATTGGATCGAGCATCACCCCTACGATTCCCGCACAGCGTTCGATGTCGATGTGGGTACGCCAGCGATCTCACTGTCGCGCAGAGCCGTCGCGAGCTCTTGATCGGGATCAGACGTCCTTCGTAAAACAGAAAATCTCCTCCAGAACAATTCGTCGCGCAGGCGTGTGGTCTTAGACCATCGTTGAAATTGACGGTCGCATGATCAGTCGATCGCAGGAGGCTATGGATCGACGCAATGCGGTGCCGCATAATCGCGCCTATGCAGCCGCGGCAGCGACCTGAACCGCTATCGCCAGCAGCATCATGTCGCTACCCTGCCGCCCGACAATCGAAAGACCTAGCGGCAAGCCGTCGATCGTCGCCATCGGCAGCGAGAGCTGCGGCAGACCCGCCAGCCCGGCGATGCATAGGAGACACATGGCTTGGTTACGGTACTCGATCTCGATCTGGTCGACCGGCGTGCCCAGCAGGGGCGCCGCACGCGGCGAGGTCGGCAGGCATAGAACATCGTCGGGTCCGATGACCTCATCCATGCGAACCCTGACCTCCGCGCGGTGCGCATTGGCCTCGGCCAGCAAGTCGGGAGTAACTGTCGCCGCCCACTCGATGCGCTCCTTGATCCCGGGTCCGAGGTTTGGCCGGGTCTCATTGACCCACGCTCCCAAGCTCGCCCATACCTCGGCCGCTTGTATCGTGCGGAACGTCTCGAACCAAGCGACGAGTCCATCGGGTGCTACGTCAATCTCCTCACCCTCGGCAATTAGCACTTCCAGGTGCGCCACGGCTGGCGCCAGCGCGGCACGCGCGGCTGGTTCCAGTAGGGCGAAGCCGTCGCGGGCGATCCGCAGCCGTGAAGGCTTCCGCGACGTAGCGTCTTTCTGTAGCAACACGCGGCCAACCTTCTCCAAGATGCCTGCGTCGCGCGCGAACCAGCCTGCGACGTCGAAGCTCGGCCCGAACGGCACCGCCTCATCCAGTGACACGCTTCCCCAGGTTGGCCGCAGGCCGAGAATGCCACAGTAGCTCGCGGGGACGCGCACCGATCCGCCGCAGTCAGAGCCCAGTGCGAAGTCGACGAGGCCGCCCGCCACCGCCGCCGCCGAGCCGTTCGACGAACCGCCCGAGATGCGGCCCGGTGCGTTAACGTTGGTCGGCGCCCCATAGTGCACGTTCTCTCCCGTAAGGCTGTAGCAGAGCTCGTCGCAGTGCGTGCGCCCCACCATGTCCGCTCCGGCGTCCAGAAGGAGTTGGACAGCCGGCGCCGTGCGTGCCGCCGGCGGGTGAGTGGCGAGCCAATCCGGATGGCCGAAGCCGGTGCGGTGGCCCTCAATGTGAAACAAGTCTTTGACCGCGAAGGTGAGGCCCGCGAGCGGCCCTTTGACAGACCCCTTGAGCGCCACGTGGTTGTGCCGGCAGAATGCACCCAGTGCATCGTCGGGCGGGGTCCATCCGGAAGCATCCATCTTGTCCTCTAGCGGCAAGCGCCGACACTTTGTCTCCCACAGGCATACCAGGGCTTGCTCCCAGCACCCAACCATCCAACCGAATCGAACTGAGGCATGCCCTCTGGATCAAAACAAGCAGCTACACGCCGCTCGAGCTTTCGATGAAGCTGAATTCTCACGCGCCAATTGAGTGCCCACCCGGGATTGTTCTTCTCGCTGCGCCTTATCGCCGGCACTGGAACGGCAGCGTGCACCTGGAGAAGATCGACGACAATACGGTACGCGGGCGCTGCTATCTGCTGGCCTTCAACGGCAAGCCCAAATCCCTTCCGGCCATCGCCGACTGCGGCG
>JBFWRV010000067.1:0-35257 GCA_050248715.1 Hyphomicrobiaceae bacterium
CATGTGCTCGATGTCGGACAGCAGCAAATTCTTGTTGTGACCCGGGCTCGCCTTCCAGCCCTTGATGACCTCCTCGAGGCTGACTTGGCCCGTGCCAACGTTCTCGGCGGCGACCTTGGCGTTGTAGCCGGCGCGCTTGACGCGGTCCC
This sequence comes from Hyphomicrobiaceae bacterium, assembly GCA_050248715.1. Classification (GTDB taxonomy): domain Bacteria; phylum Pseudomonadota; class Alphaproteobacteria; order Rhizobiales; family Hyphomicrobiaceae; genus AWTP1-13. The sequence continues at coordinate 150 of JBFWRV010000067.1, forward strand.
AGGGATTTGAGCCGTCGGAGCCATAATGAGAGATCCGATCCCACTTGGCGAGGTCACGCGAATGCGCCTTGGCGGCCTCGGTCAGCGCCGCACTAAGCTTCAGGGCTTTGAGGCCCTTCTCCTTGCGGTAGGCATTGATGAGATCGCGCGCCCTCTCGGGAGCGAGTTGCGTGCTCGAGTAGTCGCGGTCGGCGAGCGCACCTTGCGGTGCCTTCTCGAACGTACCGCGGGGAATATGGTCCTCGGCATTGGCGACCCGCTTGGCCGCTCCTGCCGATGCTGGAGCACTGTCGTCGCCACTCCGCAAGCCGCGGGTCGAGGGCAGCGCGCTCGTTGTCTGATCCGAGTTGGCAAAGCCGGTCGATAGAGCTGACGAATTGGCCATACTGCAGCCGGCAAGCAGCAGGCCAGCGAGTGCGGGCACGACGACGCGATACATACTCACCCTCCCCCGTAAACGCCACGGGCCGCCTACCATTGCGCCAAATCCTTTAACCCGCCGTTAAGGCTGCGCGACGGTTGCCGGCGATTCGCCTCTCCACGGCCCCCTCATCCCGGGTCGCATCATCCGGACTAGCCGAGCCGGCGATGCGCCAAGCGAAGCCCACAACCAAGGTGCGATTTTGCCGGGCGGAGTTCCCTCTATTCCGTTGCCGATCCCACAACTGAAATGAGACGCCAGTTTGGCCGAACCGAGGTATTGGCCGGCGAGCGGCGGGCGGGATGAGGGCGGCTGCAACACGAAAGCCGCCGGCCATCGCCTGCGACCGGGCTGTGAGCACCTCCCCAAGCCCTTGGCCTCCCGGCTGGAATTCTTCAGAATGGGTGCGAAGCCTCCGGTGATTCGCGCGTCCGGCGGTCGCTGCGACATCGCCGGTCCGCGCCTTGAGGGAGCGGACGCTGCTCATTCGGCGCAGGGGGCCGCAGATCCATGAAGTCAGCCGCACTTGAAAAGCCGGCCGCCGTCGGCGCACCGGACGCCGACCGCCTGCGTGCCGTGATCCTGGTCCGGATCGCCGGCGTCGCGCGCGGCTCGAGCCTTGCCAACATCGCCGCCGATCTGGCACCCGTCGCGGGGCCGCGTCTGGCGGTCTCGCAGTGGCGCACGCTCCTGGAGGGGGAGGTTGCCGCCCTTGAGGCCTCCGGCCTCGTCACGGCCAAGCCATTGGTCGAGGCCACCGCTGCAGGAATTGCGCGCGCGGCCGTCTTTCTCGGCCTCAAGGGCGACCTTCCGCGCGCGTGGGATCACCTGCACCACGTGCGCCTCATCGCCAAGGCGCTGGGACTGGAACGCGAGCCGGCGAAGCGGCTCGCTGCCCTGGCGACGCCCGAAGGGCTGCGTGCCGCTATCGTGCAGTGCGCCTTCGCGCTCAAGATCAAGGGCGTGGCCACGCCGTCGCGCCTGCGCTCGGCCCTGGCGGCCGTGGCACTCGAGCGCGCCTTTGGCAACCAGATCAAGGCGGGCCTCTCAGGCAAGCTTGGGCTCTCCGCCAAGGCCGAGCGGCTGCTCGCGGCGCAGCTCGCCAGGAAATCGCGGAACTTCGGCACCGATGCGCGCCTCATCGCGGCGCTCGCTGCCGAGCAGGCGGGAGCGGCGCAAGCTGATGTCGACGCCTTGCGGCTCGCAGTTCTGCGGCGCTACCTCGTTGTCGAGGAGAAACCGGCGCCGCGCCCGCGATCTGCAGCCAAGGTTGCCGTCATGCGGCCGCGCGTCGTCGTGGAGACGCCGCCGGCACCGCCACCGCAACCCTCACGCCCCGATCTTGCCGGTTTCGCCCAGGACGTGCGCCAGCACGCGTCGACCTGCGCCGAGGGCTGGCCCGGCAACCGCAAGGCCTACATCAGCCGGGTGTGGCATGTGGTGCGGGAGAGGCGTGCCGAGTGGGGCCTGACCGAGATCGAGTTCAAATGCATGCTCGCAGAAGCGCATCGCGCCGGCAGCCTGGCGCTCGCCAACGCCGACTTGAAGGACGGAAGCAACATCAAAGAGCTGCAGGATTCAGCTGTCGTCTACAAGAACGCCGTATTCCACTTCGTCCGGGTCGATGGCTAGCGCCGGCAATCCGCCACACCCTGCAGAATTCGAGGTTTCATGCGCTTCGAGGCTCACATCGCGCCGCAGTCGGACCGTCTGTCGGCGGCTTTCGAGCACTCCATCACCTGGGAGGATGACCTCTGGCGCGCCGATCCCGTGGACGTGGAAGCAATCCATGCTCCGGCCCGGCGCAAGTTCGCGGAGCTGCTCGACGCCGTGACGGGTGGCCGCGCCGCGTCCGGCCAGGCTCGCATCCTGCTGTTCCACGGCCAGTCCGGGGCCGGAAAGACCCACCTCATCCGCGCCCTGCGCACGTCCGCGCACCGTGCCGGCAAGGCGTACTTCGGCTACGCGCAGATGACGCCGGATGTCGCCAACTACGCCGATTACTACCTGCGCCGCCTGATCACGTCGCTCGAGAAGCCCTACGACCCCGACAACGGCGGCGAGAGCGGCCTCTCCCGACTCACCAATCGCCTCGTCGGCGACACGGACGTGCTCGATCCGGCATCGCTCGAGAAACTGCGCGAAGCCAAGCTTGACGACCCCCAGCTCGCACGAATGGTGCTGGCGCTCGCCGACAAGATTGTTGCTGCGCCCAAACTCGCCGACCAGGGCCTCGACATCAATATCGTGCGGGCGCTGCTTTATCTCCAGCGCTCCGACCCGCGCATCGACCAGCGCGTGCGCCAGTATCTCTATGGACGGCAGCTCAACGAGCTGTCCGCGGCCGCCGTGGCAGCGCTCGATCCTAACACGGGGGAAGGCCGGGCTTTCGAGCTGATCGAATCGATCGGGCGCCTGATGTGGATCGTGGAGGGCTCGGCGCTGGTCTTCTGCATCGACCAGGTCGAGGACTTGCGCTTCTTCGACGACTACCAGGAGCGTTTCCAGAAGGCGGCGCGCGACCTCATCCAGGTCGCCAACCGCGTCCCCACGTCAATCGTGCTCATCTCCTGCCTCGGCGACTTCTACGGCAAGGTGCGGGAGGTGCTGGCGCAGTCCTATATCGACCGCATCGAGAAGTCGGGGCCGGTGCCGCTGATCGAGACGCGCACGGCCGAGGAGGCGCGTCAGATCATCGCCAAGCGCCTTGCCGTCGACGGCGAGGGCGCCGCCGTCTCCGATCCAAGCCTCTATTTCGGGCCGCAGTTCTTCGAGGAGTTCAGCGGCCTTTCCACGCGCCGCATCCTCGAGCTCGCCCAGGCGCGCATCCGCGAGCAGCAAGGGGGCGGCGGCGCCGAGCCGGCGGAGCCCGAGGCGAAATCCGGCTTCATCTCATCGATTGCGGCTGCGCTGGGTTTCGGCCTCGGCGGGGCCGGCGACGACGGGGAGGAGGCACCCGCGATCGATTTCCGCGAGCGCTGGGAGCGGTTCACCGCTCAATCGGAGGCCGAAATCCCGCCGGACGACCAGGGACTGCTCGACGTCCTCACGGGCGCGTTGAGCCTTGCCCGCGAGGAGTGGGGGCGCGCGGTCCAGCTCAACGCGCGGCGGCTGGAGCTCTCCGAGGAGCTGCCGGCCGTCGATCTCACGCTGCGGCACGAGCGCGGCTTCTCTGCCGAGTCGCGCGTGTTCCTGTGCAACCGGCCGACGCAGGGTGGCGGCTTCAAGCGCCAGCTCGACCGGCTGCTGCCGGTCATGATGGGCAAGAACTGCTTCATGCTGCGGGCGAGCGACTTCCCTCCCAACAAGAAGAACCAGACGGCCCAGGCCTTCCGCAAATTCCGCGAGAGTGGCGGCCGCTCCATCCTCGTGCCCATCAGCGACTGGGAACGCATGATGATGGTGCGCGAGTTTCACACCCAGCACCGCCACGATCCAGGTTTCGGAGAGTGGTTTGAAAGCGCAAGGCTCCTGACTGCAATTCCTTCCCTGGTGCAGATTCTGCGGCTTGATCTGCTGGCCGCGCCCGCGACGCCTCCGCCGGCTCCCGTGCTCACGGCCGCAGCGCCGCCGGCTGCTGCCGCCGCGGACGACGCGGCGGAGGAGAAGGAGCTGCCGCTGTCCGTTCTTCTCGACGAGGTCGGCGGGGGTGCCGGCAGCATCCTCGCCGGAGCCGCCTTGCGTTCCAGCAAGAGCATCACCCTCAACAAGGGCGTGTTGAAGCGCCACACGGCAGTGCTCGGCGGCTCCGGCTCGGGCAAGACGACTCTGGCGCTGTGTATCATCGAGCAGCTGCTGCTGAAGGGTACGCCCGCCGTGCTGATCGACCGCAAGGGCGATCTGTGCTCCTACGCCAACCCGGATGTATGGCGCGCCCTCGAAGGCGAATACAACGAGCGGCGCGGCGATCGCGAGAAGCTCGCCGATTCCATCGACGTCGCGGTCTATACGCCGGGACGCGCCTCGGGACGCCCGATCTCCATTACCCTGCTGCCCAACGGCATCAACGAGCTGCCCGAGCAGGAGCAACAGCTGCTGGCCAACATGTCCGCGGCGGCGCTCGGCGACATGCTGCACCTCAAAAACTCCGCGACCCATCAGAAGCAGTCGGGCACCCTGTCGGTGGCGCTGCGCATCCTAGGGGGGCGCTTCAGCAAGGAGGTGACCCTCGCCGACCTGATCAATCTGCTCGAGGAGGAGGATCCCGAGCTCACCGACCTCACCCAGCGCATGGACCCCTCCGGCAGAATCCGGCGGGACCTGGTGGCGCAACTCGACAGCCTGCGGCATCGCAACTCCGCCCTCTTCGAGGCCGGCGGCGAGCCCCTGCGCATGGAGTCCCTGTTGGGCAGCGGCCGCTACGGTCGGCGCGACGGGCGCACGCGTCTGTCCATCATCTACACCGGCTTCCTCGGCGACAACGAGAACATCCTGTTCTGGGTCTCGCAGTTCCTGTCCGAGGCGCTGCGTTTCTGCCAGCGCAATCCCAACGACGAGCTGCAGGCCGTCGTCATGTTCGACGAGGCAGACCTCTACATTCCCGCCAATGCCAAGCCGGCGACCGCGGAACCGTTGCAGAGTCTCTTGAAGCGCGCCCGCTCGGCCGGCCTCGGCATCATGCTGGCGACCCAGTCGCCCGGCGACCTCGACTACAAATCGCGCGACCAGATCACGTCCTGGTTCATCGGCCGGGTGCGCGAGGACACGGCCTTGCGCAAGCTGCGTGCTGCCTTCCAGAGCGAGTCCGGCCTCGATCCTGCCGCGGTGCTGCCGGGACAGACGGTCGGCGAGTTCCATCTGGTCCAGGAGGGACTGGTCCGGCCGATGCGTGCGCAGCGCTCGCTGATCAGCGCCGAGCAGGTGCCCTTCGACCGCATCGAGCAGCTGGCCCGGGAGACCAAGGGCCAGGACGAGAAGCAGCTGCGGCTCTTCGGCTGAGCGGCTCAGGGGCCGGGTTGCCCGCCTGGCCAAGTCACCAATTTCGCTGGGAGCTCCCGCGATCGCCGCCGTAGCGCGAGCGGAAAAAATGTGCGCCGGATGAGCCGGTCCCAACAAAATGTTGCTTGCTTCCTAGGGGTTTCTTCAATTTCACGTGCAAACTGAAAGCTTTCGCGCTATTGTCTCAGGATGCGGACGAAGAGGGACACGTCCGCACCGGGGTGCCAAAAAGGGGAAAATTTGGCCCGCGGGCAGGTGGAGTGCGGTTGCGGGGTAGTGTTGTGTTCGATAAGTCGTTTGTCATCATGGCGTTAGCATGCGCCGTGGCGCCGATCGTCGGAGCGGGCATCTACGTGATGGTGCACCTCTTCTAGATTAGCGTCGCTTTCTCTTCCACCGACGCAGCGGATGACGGCAACTTGCTGTTTGCGCTGCAACAAGGTGGGCTGAGCGAAAGTTATCCCCAGCTTTTTCGCTCGGCTGTTTGCCGATCTCGCCGACGCTGTCGGCGCTCGCCTTGCGCCCATTCCTCGTTATCGGATTCGTGCGGACACGTGGGGCCCGAGGCTCTACTGTGGCCGCGGTTCTGTGATCCCGAAGGCGCGCCATCGGCGCGATGGCGAGGGAGACCGCGACCGACCACACGAGGAAGGAAACCCCATGAAGCTTGTTCGATTTGGCGTGCCCGGCGCTGAGAAGCCGGGTCTTGTTGACGCGCAGGGTGGCGTCCGCGACCTCTCGGCGCACATCAAGGACATCACTGGCGCGGCGCTCTCTCCCGCCAGCCTCGCCAAGTTGCGCGCCATCGACCCCAAGTCGCTACCTGTGGCCCCTCCCGGCGTGCGCCTCGGAGCGCCGGTCGGCGACGTGCGTAATTTCATCGCCGTCGGCCTCAACTATGAGGACCATGCCCGGGAGACGGGCGCCGACATTCCCAAGGAGCCGATCCTGTTCAACAAGCTGGCGAACTGCATCGTCGGCCCCAACGACGCGGTGATGGTGCCGAAAGGCTCGACCAAGCTCGACTACGAGGTTGAGATCGCCTTCGTCATCGGCACCCGAGCACGCTATGTCGATGAGAAGAACGCGCTCTCGCACATCGCCGGCTACTGCATCTGCAACGACATCTCGGAGCGCAACTTCCAGGCCGAACGCGGCGGCCAGTGGATGAAGGGCAAATGCGCCGAGACGTTCGGACCGCTGGGTCCCTGGCTCGTGACGCGCGACGAGATCGAGGACGTGCAGAAGCTCGCCATGTCGCTCGACGTCAACGGCGAGCGCCGGCAGGCCGGAAGCACGCAAACCATGATCTTCGGCATCCAGCACCTGCTGCACTACATCTCCCAGTTCATGGTGCTCGAGCCTGGCGACGTGGTCACCACGGGAACGCCGCCGGGGGTTGCGCTCGGCATGAAGCCACCCAAGTGGCTCAAGCCCGGCGATGTCATGACCGTGAAGATCCAGGGCCTCGGCGAGCAGACCAGCAAGATCGTGCCCTTCCGCGAATGAGCGCACGCCGGCCTCGCGACGCGAGGGTGGCGAGGGGCGGAGGAAAGCCCTGCACAAAGTGAAGGGGCAGCGGATCAGGTCCGCTGCCCCTTTCTCAATGTCCGAGAATTGCGCCCAATTCGCCGCGCCGGGCGCTACAGCTTGTGCGCCATGCGCTCCTTCTTGGTGGCCAGATAGCGCGTGTTGTAAGGCGAAGGCTTCACGATCAGCGGCAGCTGCTCGATGACATCCACCCCCTCCTCGCGCAGCGCTTCGACCTTTGCCGGGTTGTTCGTCAGCAGCTTGATCTCGGGATAGCCAAGATCGAACAGGATGTGCGCCGCGAGATCATAGTCGCGCGCTTCGATCGGAGCGCCGATTGCCACGTTGGCGTCGACGGTGTCGTAGCCCTGGTCCTGCAGGGCATAGGCCCGAATCTTGTTGACCAGGCCGATGCCACGCCCCTCCTGGAAGGGCAGATAGATCAGGACGCCGACAGGGCTGGCTATGATCTGGTTCATCGCCGCCTGCAACTGCGGGTAGCAGTCGCAACGCAACGAATGGAAGATGTCGCCCGTCACGCAACCGCTGTGCACGCGCACCACCGGGCGCTGATCCAGCGACTGCTTCCCCCTGTGAACCAGCGCGAGCGCCTGAAAGTTGGGATCTGTTCCCTGATAGGCTCGCGCCTCGAGTTTTACCTCGTGACCTTTGAACTCGATCGGAAGGATGGTCTGCGCCGTCCAATCCAACTCCAGTTCAACCGATGTCACCGCATTCGATTTCATCGAACTCTCCAAACGGCGTGCCCGCGCGTTATTTGCCGACAAATTGGGTCTTGTAAAGGCGACGCGCCAGCGACGCCGCGTCACAAGTTGCTACCGAAGGTACCAGGCCTCCCTCCCCAGCGACCCCACTTTGTCGCTCCCCGCCAACAAGCGGGACCTTTCGTGCGCCGGCTGGCGGCGATGCGAAGGTATCCTGCATCGCCGGACAGCGCTCGCGCGGATGCGGTGGCAAGACGCATTATCGATAACCGCACCAACATGAACGCAACCTGTATGCCTGGGGTTCCAGGGCGGCCACCCTCCTGCGACTCATACGTCTAGCAACGATTGAAGGCAATAAATTTATGAATATCAAGAGTCTGCGGCAGAATAGTACGCGCCCTGAGAGCTATGCCGGCCTGCATGCGAACCAACAGCGCCGTAAACCATGCGGTCCTGAACCTTCATTGCCGGTTCATCGAAGCTGTGCTGCTCTATGATGGTTCTGTGACACATCGTAAGACGGTCGGACCATGTCGGAGCAGTCGCTCGGCGCTCCCCTACGAACGCCGCGGCACGCATGGCTCCGCTCCCTCCTGGCGCGCGTCTCGCGACGCGCGGAGCTGCATCCGACCACGTGCTGGTTGGCCGCCGGGCTGATCCTCGCCGTCCTCACGCACCATTTCTGGATCGAGGAAGGCACGCTGCCCAACATCGTCTTCACAGCCGCCGTCACCCTCGCGCTCATCTCTCTGGCGGCTCTGTTGACGCGACGCGCGCTCTTTGCGACCCTGCTTGTCGCCTGCGTCGTGGCGCTGATCGTCGGCATCGCCTCGGCCAAACACGCGGTCATGAACATGGTCGCGCATGCCTACGACATCGTCTTCTATCTCGGCTCCTGGTCGACGGTGAGCTATCTGTGGAGCGACCAGCGCCGCTATATGATTGCCGTCGCCGCCGCCGCCACACTGATGGCGCTTCTGGCCTGGTTCGCCTACCGCGCCGACGGCACGCGCGTGCCGCGTCGCTGGGCTGCCGCCTCGCTGGCCGTCTCGATTGCGCTCGCCTTTTACGGCGCCGCCTGGAAGGGCGAGCGGCGGCATATGCAGTTCCACTTCGAGAACCTCTATGTCTCCTCCTTCTACGCGTCCTGGGGGGAGACGCTCGAAACGCTGTGGCGGGGCGCTCTGCTGGAAGCTGCGCCGCGCGCCGTGGCATCGGCCGGCCCTTTCACCGTGCCCACCACCTGCCGCCCGGAGGCACGCCCGCCGCACATCATCCTCATCCACCAGGAATCGGTCGTCCAGCCCTCGCTCTTCCCGACCCTGCAGTATGATCGCTCGGTCGACCCCTTCTTCATCTCCGACGACAAGAAGCTGCACCGGCTGCGGGTCGAGACCTATGGCGGCGCCTCCTGGCTCACGGAGTTCTCGCTGCTGGCCGGGGTGTCGACCCATTCGTTCGGCGGCATGCGGCAATTCGTGCAGACGTTCATGCAGAACAAGCTGCAGGACACCGTTCCCCAGGTGCTGGCGCGCTGCGGCTACCGCAACGTCGTGTTCTACCCAATGCTGCGCAACTTCGTGTCGAACGACCGCTTCTACGCCTCCATCGGCCTGAAGCAGATATTCGACATGCGCTCGCAGGGTGCCAAGAGCGCTCAGGAGCGCGACCGGTTCTACTACGCGAACGCCCTGGCCGAGGTGGAGCGGCACGTCAAGTGGTCACGCAAGCCGCTTTTCACCTACATCCAAACCATGTCCGCGCATTGGCCATACGATTTCGCCTTCGATCCCGACGAGGCCGTCCCCGGCGGCGGCCCCGGCACGAACCCCGAGATGCACGAGTATCTGCGCCGCGTGTCGATGGCCAAGAGCGACTTCAACTACCTGATGGGAGAACTGCGCCGCCGCTTTCCGCATGAGCGCTTCCTGGTCGTGCACTATGGCGACCACCATCCGATGGCCACGCGCACCCTGCTTGGCTACGACAGCAGCACGGAGGCCGAGGACGTAGCGCTGGGGCGGGACTCCATCGGCTTCGTGACCTACTACGCTATGCGCGGCATCAATTATCGCGTCCCGTCCCTGCCACCCTTCGAGACGCTGGATGTGCCCTATCTCGGCACCACCATCCTGGAGGCGGCGGGACTGCCGCTCTCCGACTCCCACCGCGAGCGCAAACGCCTCATGCTGCTGTGCAACGGGCTCTATAACGACTGCAGGCAGCGCGACCAGATCCTGCTGTTTCACCGGCGCCTGATCGATTCAGGCGTCCTGGCGGCACGCTGACGACCGGCCGGGGGCGGGGCTGCGCACGGGCGCCCAGGCGCGCATTTGCCTTGCCCGAGCGGCCGTGGCAAGGACGGGATCGAGAGGCTGTCCAGCCGCACCCTTGTTGAGGCCCGTTTACCGTTGTCTATGCCCGCGCCGTACATCGCCGCCCGAGCCGAGACACTGAGCCAGCCGCGCAAGCTCTTGCTCTCCGTGGTGGTGCCCGTGCTCAACGAGGCGCGCGGCATCGCGCCCCTGATAGCCCGCCTGCGCCCCGTGCTCGAAGGCCTCGGACTGGATTGGGAAGTCGTCTTCGTTGACGATGGCTCCACCGATGCCACGCTTGCGGTCCTGAAGGGGCTGAACGCCGAGGAGCCGCGCATCAAGGCGATTTCGCTCAGCCGGAACTTCGGCAAGGAGATCGCCGTCGCCGCAGGCCTCCAGTATGCGGCAGGCGACGCGGCCGTCCTGATGGACGCCGACCTCCAGCATCCACCCGAGCTTATCGCCGACTTCGTGCGCCATTGGCGCTCGGGCTTCGACATCGTCTACGGCCAGCGGCTCGACCGGGCCGCCGACACCTTGCTGCACCGCTGGGCGGCTCGCGCCTTCTATGCCGCCTTCCAGCAGCTGAGCGGAACGGTGCTGCCCGAGGGCGCCGGCGACTTCCGCCTGCTCGACCGCAAGGCCGTCGACGCCATGAACCGAATGCGCGAGCGCGTCCGGTTCAACAAGGGGCTGTATGCCTGGATGGGCTTCCGCTCGGTCGGGGTGCCGTTTCACGTGCCCCCACGCCACGATGAAGGACCCTCGCGCTGGCGGCCGCGCCAGCTGCTGCGCTTCGCCCTCGACGGGATCGCCTCGTTCACCACCATCCCGCTCAGGGTATGGTCCTACCTCGGCTTGATGATCTCGGCCTTCGCGTTCTGCTTCGCGGTGATCTTTCTGGTGAAGACCCTGCTGTTCGGCACGGACGTACCGGGCTTTCCGAGCCTTATCATCTCCGTGATGTTCTTCTCCGGCGTGCAGCTCCTCTCGCTCGGCGTGATCGGCGAGTATTTGGGCCGCATGTACGAGGAGGTGAAAGGCCGCCCGCTGTTCCTCGTGGCGGAGGAGCTGGGCATCGAGCCGCGCGGGCCCGCAGGGCCGCGCAGCAACGCGAGCAACTCGAGCGAGCCGCGCGCGCGATGACGGCGCAGTCGCCCTCGACGGCAGCGCAGCCCGCCCGGGCCGAGCCCGCGAGCCGCACCGAACGCATGATCATTCTCTGCGCCGATGACTACGGGCTCACGGAAGGCGTCTCGCGCGCCATCGGCGAGCTTGCAGCCGCAAAGCGCCTGTCCGCCACCAGCGTCCTCGTCACCTCGCCGCACTGGCCCCTGAGCGCGCCCAGGCTATGCGCCCACCGCGGACGACTGAGCGTGGGGCTGCATCTCGACCTCACGCTCGCCGGTCCGCTCGGGCCGATGCCCAAGCTGGCGCCCGGAGCGATGCTGCCGAGCCTGCCCGGCCTCCTTGGCCGGGCGCTGCTCGGTCTGCTCGACCGCCAGGAGATCGCAGCCGAGATCGAGCGCCAGCTCGATCGCTTCGAGCAGGGCATGCACGCGCCTCCCGATCACATCGACGGCCACCAGCATGTGCACGTGCTGCCGGGAGTGCGGAACGTGCTGCTGGAGATAGTGCGGAGGCGCTATGCACACCAGCCGCCGCTGATCCGCGACCCATCGGACCGGCCCGGCGACATCATCGGCCGCGGCCTGGCGACGCCCAAAGCGCTCTGCATCGCCACGTTGGCGCTGGGCCTGGCGCACACGGCGCGCAGCCGAGGCCTGCCGACCAACGACACGTTCTCCGGCGTGTCGCGCTTCGACACGGCTCAACACTACGCGGACGAATTGAAGGCCGCTTTCAGCCGCCCGGGGCGTCGGCACCTCGTCATGTGCCATCCAGGCCACCCCGACGCCGAGCTCGCCAATCTCGACCCCGTTGTCGGCCGGCGGCGCATGGAGTACGAGGCGCTCATGCGCGAGCCGGACCTGCCTTCGCGAATCTGGCGGCCGTCGCGCGCGGCGGACGGGCCGCCCATTTCCTGGACGGACCTGACCGATTGATGGCTGACCAGGGCCACAGCGGGATGCCCCAAGCGGAGCGCCATCCTCTGCGCCACGGACTTGGGTTCCTGGCGTCGGGGGCGGCAGCCTTCATCGTCGATGCTGCCGTTCTTGCTCTGCTCACGAGCGTGGGCGGCGTGCATCCCATCGCCGCGCGCCTCGTTGCCATCTCCCTCGCCATGGTCACTGGCTGGCTCATGCATCGCAGGCTGACCTTCGCCGTACGCGTGCCGCCGAACGTGGCGGAGTTCCTGCGCTACGCCGGCGTAGCCTGGGTCGCAGCCGCGGTGAACTATGGCACCTTCGTGCTGATCGTGCTTGAGCGTCCCGGCATCGAGCCTCTGGCGGCGCTGGTTCTTTCCTCGATTGTCGCGGCGATCTTCGCCTATCTCGGCATGCGCTTTGCTGCGTTCCGCCATCGCCACGACACGCCGAGACAAGACGAAGGCGGGGGCACCCCATAGCGTGGGCGCGCGATGCCCAGGCCCAACGCATCCCTGCACCCGCCGCACGCCCAACCCCCGTGCTGAGCCTGCCTGCCCTCGGACTTGCTCCGAGGGTCGAAGCACGGCTCAGGTGCATGGTCCGCCCTTCGACACGCTCAGGGCGGCGCGCGTATGTGGCGGGGACGCAAGCACCAACAGCCCGACGTGCTTTCGCACTCGGGGTATGGGGCAGGCGAGGGGAGCGGGGCGCGGACGCCGATGCGCTCAGGGGTCCCGGCCGGGGGGTAGGCGTCCTCAGGCGCGGCATCCGCGCTCCACTCTGCACTCAGGCGCTCCGGGCACGGCGGACGGCGAGGCTTGATCGTCCCTGACGTTCTTTCCCGGGGCACATGTACTGTGTGCCACCCAAGTGCAGACCTGCGGCTCGCACTGGTCGGGCGCATCCGGAACAGCACCCCCTCGTGAGCCGAGGCGCACGCAGTATCGCACACGCGCGGAAAGCGGGGATAAGCCGCGGCAAAGTCAATCCTTGAGACCTAATGGAGCGACGGTTCGGGGCGTACAGATCAGGCACAAGCTTCTACATCGTCGCTGCTCTCGATTCGGTTACATCCCGTAGTGCGTGCGATACCAGGCGACGAAGCGGCGAACGCCCTCCTCGATCGACGTGCTCGGCCTGAAGCCCACATCTCTTTCCAGCTCGCTCACATCGGCGAACGTCTCGGGCACGTCGCCAGGCTGCATAGGCAGCAGCTCGAGGCTCGCCTTGCGGCCGAGTTCCTTCTCGAGCACCGCGATCAGGTGTAGCAGCTCCACCGGCTCACTGTTGCCAATGTTATAGAGCCTGAAGGGCGCCGTGCTGCCTGCGGGATCGGGGTGCGCGCCATCCCACCGTGCATCTGCCGCGGCGATCCGGTCGCTTGCGCGGATCACGCCCTGCACCACATCGTCGATATAGGTGAAGTCGCGGCGCATCCTGCCTTCGTTGAAGACCTTGATGGGCTTGCCCGCCAGGATCGCCTGCGTGAAGAGGAACAGCGCCATGTCGGGACGGCCCCAAGGGCCGTAGACCGTAAAAAAGCGCAAGCCCGTGGTCGGAAGCGCGAACAGGTGGCTATAGCAATGCGCCATCAGCTCATTGGCACGCTTGCTGGCACCGTAGAGGCTGAGGGGGTGTGCGGCGCCTTGGTGCGTGGAGAACGGCATGGTCGTATCGGCGCCGTAGACCGAGCTCGAGGATGCATAGGTCAGGTGCTCGACGGCGGCGTTACGGCACCCCTCCAGCACGTTGAGGAAAGCGACGATATTGGCGTCCACGTAGGCGTGCGGATCGGTGAGCGAGTGACGCACGCCCGCTTGGGCCGCCAGATGCACGACGCGACGCGGGCGCGCAGCGCTGAAGAGCTCGGCCGTCCGGTCGCGATCGGCAAGGTCGAGGCGGTGGAAGACAAATCCCCGGCGATCCTTGATCTCCTCAAGCCGCGCCTCCTTGAGCGTTGGATCATAGTAGGCGTTCATGCTGTCGACACCGATCACGGACCTGCCGGCATCGAGGAGTGTGCGCGTCACATGGAAGCCGATAAAACCCGCGGCCCCAGTCACCAGCACGGGCCCGTCGCTCATGGCGATTCCTCCTCGCCGCCCGGCGGCCGTCCGCGCTCCATGCGAATATCGCTGCCGGGACCGTCGCCCACCTGCGTCCAGCCGCGCCGCTCGTAGAAGCCCTGGGCCCGCGTGCCCGGGCCAGTGGCGAGCCAGACGCGCCGGGCTCCCTGCTGCCACAACCACTGCAGGGCAAGGTCGTGGAGCGTGCTGCCAAGGCCGCGCCCCTCGTACCCCGGCTGAACGAACAGGGCGAAGATCGACCGATCAGCCCGGTCCGCCATCGAGAAGGCGACGATCTCGCCTTCGTCCTCCGCAACCCAGCCCTTCCGATCGACGAGCAGAGAGGCCGCGACGGTCTCGTTCGTGATGCCGAGCCGCTCCAGGTGGGCCGGAGTCGCGCTATTCTCGCGCACCGAGAAGCGCACGCGGGCAATGCCCGGCATGTCGGCCCCCGTCGCCTCGCGCAGGACGATCCTCATCGCGCTCCTGCGCCCGGCGCCCTGCATGACACGGCGTCACTTGTTGTTCGTGGTGGCGATGAACTCCGGGTCCTCCTGGGCGCGGCGCTCGAACGCGAGGAAATCGTAATACCCGCAGCGCCCGCCCGGGAAACTCCGGCACAGCGATGGACGCGCCTCATAGACCGTGCAGCGCCGCTCTTTGGTGTCGAAGAAGCGGCAGACCCCGCCGAAGATGTGGTCCTTCTTGCGCCGCATGGAATACTTGGAGCCCCAGCGCTCCACCGTGAACTTGGCTTTCGCCTTCCTGAAGGTCAGACCGAAATGCTTCGCCAGGCGCTCCACATCGCGCTTGTTCAGCGCAATCAGGGGATAGGAGCAGCAGTAGCCCGGACACTTGCTGCAATTGTACATCGCGTGCGGTCAGGTATCGCGAAAAGATTGGCGAAGCAACAGGCCTAGCACGGATTCGACCGCGCGGGCACCGCAAGATGGCAGCAGCCCCTGCAGCGCGCGACAATTTGGAGCCCGCGGTCTGAGCAGCGAGCAACGTCTCGGCTTGTCTTGCGTTTACCGAGCCAGTACCGTGCCCGCACCCCCGTTCAACGGTCAAATCGCGCAACGGAGACCCCCCGTGACCTTCAAGCTTCCAGAACTTCCCTACGCTTACGATGCGCTGGGCCCGTACATGTCGAAGGAAACGCTCGAGTTCCATCACGACAAGCACCATCAGGCCTACGTCGACAACGGCAACAAGGTTGCCGGCGCCGGCACCAAGTACGAGGGCAAGTCCATCGAGGACATCTGCAAGGCCGCCTTCACGGCCAAGGATGCCCCGGTCATCAACAACATCGGCCAGCACTTCAACCACATCCACTTCTGGCAGTGGATGAAGAAGGGCGGCGGCGGCAAGAAGCTGCCGGGCAAGCTGCAGGCGATGGTCGACAAGGACCTCGGCGGCTTCGACAAGATGCGCGCCGACTTCATCAATGCCGGCGTGACCCAATTCGGCTCGGGCTGGGCCTGGCTCTCGGTCAAGGATGGCAAGCTCGAGGTGACGAAGACGCCCAACGGCGAGAACCCCCTGATGCACGGCGGCTCGCCCATTCTCGGCGTCGACGTATGGGAGCACAGCTACTACATCGACTACCGCAATGCGCGGCCGAAGTACCTCGAGGCTTGGTTCGACAACCTGGTGAACTGGGAATACGTCGAGGCCATGCTCGGCAAGGCGAAGTAGCTCACTCAGGCGACCAGCCTCTGGGGGTCGGCTTCCTCGCGCCGGGTCGGCGCCGTAGGCGCCGGCCCTTTTGCATTACCGCCTCTGGGCCTGGCGCTCGATGTTGAGCGTGTTGCGCAGGCATGCCCGGCGGGGTGAGCCGCCCTCCAGGCACTGCTGCAGGCGATCCAGAAATCGTAGCTGCGATCTATAGGTCGTGGCGAGGCAGGTGCGATTGGTGCCGCAGCGGCCACGCTCCTCGCCCCAGCCCGCATTCCAATACTTGAGACCGAGGTACTGGCCGAAGGATAGCCGGCGGGCCATGCTTTTGATGCGTGCATCCAGCTGGCGGTCGGCGCGCGAGAGCTGCGCGTCCTGGCAGATCGTCGCCTCCGCCTCGCCGAGCCGGCGCTGGCTGCAATCGAGGCCCAAGGCCGGCTGCGCCCCCAGCACCGACAACGCCGGGAGGGCGAGACAAGCCAGAAATCCTGCCAACGGCGACCTTAGCATCCCTATCCCGCTTCCCGGCTCCCAGACCTGCTCCTGTGCAGAATAGGCATGCGCGGCGGCGTACATCAATCTCCAGTTGGCGGCCAGCCGTCCCCTCGGGCAGGACCGGCGCAAGCCGGTTGCCGGGCTTGGGCCCAGCCACTATGTTCCGCGCCACCTCGTTGCCGCTCCGGCGCAACGGTCATGGGGCGTAGCCAAGCGGTAAGGCAGCGGATTTTGATTCCGCCATTCCCAGGTTCGATTCCTGGCGCCCCAGCCACGCCACCGCTCAAGCCACCCCTGACGCCGGCGGCATGGCTTACGCCGCCGTCCTGATCGCGGCGATCTCAGTCCCGCAGCAAGGCTGCAAGACGCTTCACCGCCTCGCGTATGTTCTCCACCGAGTTGGCGTAGGAGAAGCGGATGAAACCCTCCCCGTGGATGCCAAAGCTGGTGCCGGCCACCGTGGCGACGCCGGCCTGCTCGAGCATTCTGGTCTGGAGCTCGCGTGCATTCATGCCGGTGCCGGTGATGTTGGGGAACACATAGAAGGCGCCGCCCGGGTCCTGGCAGCGGAACCCCGGCAGCTGGTTGAGCAGAGGCACGATCACCCGCCGCCGCTCGTCGAAGGCCGCCACCATCTTCTTGACCTCATCCTGCGGGCCCTCCAGCGCGGCGATGCCCGCGTACTGCGTCGGCGCGTTGACGCACGAGTGGCAATTCACGGCGAGGCGCACGACCTGCTCTACCACCGACTTGGGCCATACGGAGAAACCGAGCCGCCAGCCGGTCATTGCGTAGGTCTTGGACCAGCCGTCGAGCACGATCAGGCGGTCGCGGATGTCGGGATAGCGCAGGAAGCTCTCGTGCTGGCGCCCACCATAGAGCATCTGGCTGTAGATCTCGTCCGACAGGACGGCAACCTGGGGGTGTCTCGAAAGACCGGCGGCCAGCTTGGCGACCTCCTCCTTCGGAGCCGCTCCGCCGCAGGGATTGCCAGGCGAATTGAGAATTACGAGGCTCGTCTTGGCCGTGATCTGCGATAGCACCTGGTCGGCGGTGAAGCTGAACTGATTCTCCTCGTTCTGCACGATCGGCACCGGCCTGGCGCCCGTGTACTGGATCATCGAGCGGTAGATGGGGAAGCCCGGATCGGGATACATGATCTCCATGCCCGGCGCGCCGAACATGAGGATGGCGAAGAACATGGTGGGCTTGCCGCCCGGCATGATCACGATCATGTCGGGATCGACCTCGACGCCATGGCGGCGGGCGAGGTCTTTCGCCACGGCTTCCCGCAATGGCAGGATGCCCTGCGCCGGCGTGTAGCCGTGATGACCGTCGCGCAGCGCCTTGATGGCAGCCTCGACGATGTGCTGTGGCGTCTTGAAATCCGGCTGGCCGATGCCGAGGTTGATGACGTCCTTGCCCTGGCGCTGCAACTCCGCTGCGCGTGCCAGCACCTCGAAAGCCGTCTCCGTTCCCAACCGTTTCAGGTTGTCGACAAGCTGCATGACGTCTCCCCGGTCTCGTTTCCCCGGCAGGCGTAAGGAGGGCGCTGGTTGCTCAGCGGCTTTCGCTCGGCCGGTCCCAGTCCCGCAAGGGTTCACCAATAGCCGATCTGGGCCAGCCCGCAAGGGCCGCCGGCCAGCCCCGCAATGCCTGCCCGCGCTTGCGCGCACGCGATGCGCTAGTGTTCCCCTGGCGATGACAGCCAAGGAGGATGGCCTCATGCCGGAAGTCTACGTCCATGCCGTCGAGGGCCGAACGCTCGACCAGAAGCGCGCGCTGGTAAAGGAAATTACCGACGCCGTGGTGCGCAACTTCAACGTGAAGCCGGAAGCCGTCATGGTGCAGATCATGGAGAGCCCCAAGGAGCTCAAGGCCAAGGGCGGCTTCCTGTTCAGCGACCGGCCGCCCGGCTAGTCCGGGGCTGAGCCCAAGGAGTGCGGAGGCGCCCGGAGCGAGCGGCGCTGCGATCACGCGGTCGCCTTCGGCCTTGCCCTCCCTTTCACGCCGGCGGACGACGCCGCATCCCGCATGCCATAGGTGTGCTCGGGTGCGGGAAAAGCGCGGCTGCGCACCTCCACCGCGTAGGCCGAAATCGCCTCGCGTATGGCCTCGCCGACCTTCCCGAACTCCTTGACAAACTTGGGCACGCGCGGCGACAGGCCCAGCATGTCCTCCATGACCAGGATCTGGCCGTCGCAGCCCGCTGACGCGCCGATGCCGATGGTGGGGATGGGCACCGCCGCGGTGATCCGGCGCGCGAGCTCTTCGGCCAGCGCTTCGAGCACGACCGCGAAGGCGCCGGCCCCAGCAACAGCCTTGGCGTCCGCCTCGATGGCCGCCCATTCGTCGCGGACGCGACCCTGCGTCTTGAAGCCGCCCAGGACGTTGATCGACTGCGGCGTGAGCCCGATATGCGCCATCACAGGCACGCCGCGCTCGACCAAGAAGCGGATGGTCTCAGCCATGCGCGCGCCACCCTCGAGCTTGATGGCGCCGCAGCCCGTCTCCTTCATGATGCGGGCGGCGTTGCGAAAGGCGACCGCCGGGCTCTCCTCATAAGAGCCGAACGGCATGTCGACCACCACGAGCGCCCGCTTGGCACCGCGCACGACCGCGCGGCCGTGCATGATCATCAGCTCCAGCGGAACCGGCACCGTCGACTCGTAGCCGTGCATCACCATGCCGAGGCTGTCGCCCACCAGTAGCAGGTCGACGAACGGGTCGGCGATGGCCGCGGTATGGGCGTGATAGGACGTGAGCGAGACGATGGGCTCGCCGCCTTTGCGGGCCAGGATCTCGGGCGCGGTGATGCGCCGCTGCGGGACTGGGGATTGGGCAGACATGGGCAGGCTTCTCCGGGAACAGGCGCTGGTGTGACGATCGGCGTCGAAGCGGACTTCTCGATCTGAAGCACACGAGCATCATGGGTTCGCTGGCGTCCTCGGACCGCGCATTCGTTCCTCGCTTGGCGCTGGGACGAATTTAGCGATCAAGACACGAGCGGAGTTATGCTTAGCGCATTCGCGCCGGAAATTGTAGCAGCCGGGGCGGGCCGGATGGACGCACGCCCGCCCATGCTCAGGACTTCGAGCCGTCGCCGTTCGAGCGCAAGGACTGCACGAAGTCGAACAGGAGCAGGGCCATCACGAGCGCGGTGATGATGATGAGCGGCGTGGCCTTGATCCACCACAGCAGGATGCCGAGGAACGCGAACACGCCGGCAATGCCGATGATGCCCGTCACGATGTTCATCATTTGGTGTTCCTCTTCCTGGAGCGGCGGCGTGCGTCGGTCGTGGAGCCAGAAGCCCGGCCACCGCGTGCCACCAGCTTTCTTGCAAGCCAATTGGCCGTACGCAAGAGCCTGGCATCGTTGCCCCGGCGGCCGACCAGTTGCACGCCCATCGGCAGGCCGCTCTCCGACTGCAGCAGCGGCAGGGTCACGGCCGGGGTGCCGAGATACGTCCAGATGCTGCAGAAGACCGGGCTGCCGGTCGTCTCGAGGCTCGGCGCCTCGCCTGGCGCTGCCGGGGTCAGGATCGCATCGTACTCATCGAACACCGAATCAAGGATCTGGTTCAGCGGAGAGATGTCGGCCAGGGCCCGCGTATAGTCGACCGCCCGGCAGGCGCGACCCCGCTCGATGAGCTGCCGCAGCATCGGACTCAGTCGATCGCCGCCTTTCTCGTAGTCGCGATGCAGGTTGTGCGCCATCTCGACATCCATGACGGTGCGGTGCAGATCGATCGCATGATCGAAGCTGCCGCCGAGCTCAACCTCGCTTGCCCCCTCGCCGAGGGCGGCGACCAGTTCGGTGAATGCCTCGGGTGTGGGCGGCTCGGCGTGCGGCCAGGCCGGCGTGCGCACGAAGGCGAAGCGCGGGGACAAGGGCGGCTCGCTGGCGGCGACCTCGGCAAAGGGCGGACGGGCGAGCGGACGCGTGTCGGGGTCCTCCTCGTCGAAGCCCGCGAGCACCTCGGCGAGCAGTGCGACGTCGCCGACGGTGCGCGCGAACACGCCGACATGATCGAGCGTGCGCGACAGCAGCAGCGCACCGCTCCGTGGAATGAGCCCATGCGTCGGCTTGAAGCCTACGATGCCGCAGAACGACGCCGGCCGGATCACCGAGCCGTTGGTCTGCGAGCCGATGGCGCCCGGCACCATGTGTGCGGCCACTGCTGCAGCCGAGCCGCTGGACGATCCGCCCGGCGTGCGTTCCGGGTTGTACGGATTGCGGGTCTTGCCGGGCTTGTAATAGGCATACTCGGTGGTGACCGTCTTGCCGATGATGACCGCACCCGCCGAACGGAGCGACGCCACCGCGGCCGCGTCCCGGCGCGGCGTGCGGCCGGACCACACGGCTGAGCCGAACTCGGTTGGATAGTCGCGGGTGTCGAACACATCCTTGACGCCGACCGGCACGCCGTGCAGCGGCCCGAGCGCCTTGCCGGCCTGGCGGTGTGCGTCGCACGCTTCCGCCTGCCGCATGGCGTAGTCGCGATCCAGGAACGCCCACGCCTCGATCTTGACGTCGACGGCATCGATGCGGGCGAGGCAGTCACGGACCAGCTCCGCGGAGGTGATCCGCCCCTCGCGGATGTCGGTGACCGCCTCGGATAGGCTGAGCGCGCTGAGGCTCATGCGCCGCCTGCGATGAAGGCGCGCGCGGGCATCATCGCGGCGTGTAGAGATAGTCCGGCAGCCACAACGCGAGCCCCGGGAAGGTATAGACCAGCGCCATCGTCAGGAAGACCATGAAGACGAACGGCAGGGCGCCGCTGAAGATATCGGTGAGCTTCACGTGCGGCGGCGCGACTCCCTTCAGGTAGAAGGCCGCCATTGCCACCGGCGGCGTGTTGAACGCGGTCTGCGTGTTGAGCGCCACCAGGATCCCGAAGAAGATCGGGTCTATGTGAAAGTCGTCGAGCAGCGGCAGGAAGATGGGCACGAAGATGATGATGATCTCGGTCCATTCCAAGGGCCAACCGAGCAGGAAGATGAGCGCCTGGGTCAACAGCAGGAACTGCGTCGGCGACAGATTGAGCGAAAGGAAGAACTGCTCCACGACGGCCTGCCCGCCGAGCAGGGCGAACACGGACGAGAAGGTCCACGAGCCGATGAACAGATAGCACACCATCGCCGTGGCGCGGGCGGTGAGATACACCGACTCTCGGAGCATCTCATAGTTGAGCGCGCGATAGGCCGCAGCCAGCACGATGCTCCCCAGGGCGCCGATGCCCGCGGCTTCCGAGGGCGTCGCCAGACCAAACAGGATGGCGCCCAGCACCGAGATGATCAGAATGGCCAGCGGCAGGAACGACGTGAGCAATGCCCACAATACCTCGGTGCCCGGGATATCCGTCTGCTCCTTGGGCAGCTTGGGAGCCAGCGCCGGATTGAGCATGGCGCGCACGATCACATAGATCACATAGAGGCTGGCCAGCATGAAGCCTGGAATGAAGGCGGCGGCGTACAGCTTGACGGCCGACACGCCCGCGGTCGCCGCGTAGACGATGAGGAGAATGCTGGGCGGGATCAGAATGCCGAGGCAGCCGCCGGCGCACACCACGCCGGCAGACAGCTTGACGTCATAGCCGGCGCGCAGCATGGCGGGGAACGCCAGCAGCCCCATGAGGGTAACGACCGCGCCGACGATGCCGGTCGCCGTCGCGAACATGGCGCACGTCACCAGCGTTGCCACCGCTAGCGCGCCCGGCACGTTCTTCATCGAGATTTGCAGCGAATGGAATAATCGGTCGAGGATGTTCGCCCGCTCGACCAGGTAGCCCATGAAGAGGAATAGCGGCACCGCCGTCAGCACGTCGCTGGACGTGACCTCGAACGTCTTCTGCACCAGCAGCGTGAAGATGCGATTGTTGAAGAACTCCTGACCCGGCACATAGTAGGCGTAGAAGCCGAAGCCGACGCCCATCGCGACGAGCGTGAAGGCGATGGGAAAGCCGAGCATGATGATGAAGATAAACAGGAACAGCATCGACAGGCCGATTTGAGGGTCGGTCATGCGCCTGTCTCCTTGTTCCCGGGCAGGGGCTGTACCACCTCCCCCCGCTCGCGCTGGAACTGCTGCTCGCGGATGATGACGCTTTCCGTCTCCTCTACGTCGTGCAGACGCTGGGGCCAGCTACCGTCGCGTATGCAAATGATGCAGCGGATGATCTCGGCAATACCCTGGAGGAGCAGGAAGACGCCCGTGATCGGAATGAGCGCCTTGAGGGGAAAAACCGGCACGCCCGCCGGACTGAAGATGCTCACCTCACGGAACTGAACCGACATCTTGGCGTAGGCCCAGCCGGCGTACATCCATGCGGCGACGGCGGGCAGAAAGAACAGGATGTAGAGCAGCAGGTCCATGACGGCCTGCGTGCGCGGGCGCCAGAAGCGGTAGAGCACGTCGGCCCGCACATGTTGGTTGCGCACCAGCGTATAGGCGCCGGCCATCAGGAACATGGCGCCGTACGTGATGTAGCTGATGTCGAAGGCCCACGTCGTCGGCGCGCGTAGGGCGTAGCGCACGAACACCTCGTAGCTGATGCCCAAGGTGAGCACGAGGATCAACCATGCGAACGCTTTGCCGACCCATGTGCTGAGGGAGTCAATGAAGAAGAGAAATCTGGTCATGTGCGGTGGGCCCGCGCAAAGCGGCGCATACTATTTCCCCCCATTTCGTACGTTCGGGCGGCGCCGGTTGGCGCCGCCCTCCCCCATTGTCTCGGCACAAACGATGCGCAGCAAGTCTAGATTTTCAAGACGCCCGGGAAGTGATGCTCGAAGGCACCGCGGTAGTCGGTGGCGTTATACATGTTGTAGTAGACGACCCGCCGTACCCACTCCTTCTGCGAATCCATCACCTTCTTCATGAAGGAATCCTGTCCGAGCTGGGCGATCAGGCCATCCCACGCCTTGATCTGGGCGTCGAACACGTCCTTGGGCGTGCGCAGCACGTTGACCTTGTCCTTGGAGATCAGCTCCTGCAGGTCCTTGGAATAGTAGTCCATCGCTTTCCACTCGTTGGCGGAAGAGACGGCCTCGGCGGCGTACTGCAGGATGGCCTTCTGCTCGGCCGGAAGGGCATCGAACTTGCCCTTGTTGAACATGATCTCGAAGTACTCGGTCGCCTGATGGTGGCTGCCCATCATATAGTTCTTGGCCACGTCCTGTGCACCGAAGCGGCGGTCCGAGGTCGGGTTGTTGAACTCGAAGCCGTCGATGACGCCGCGCTCCATGGCGGGCACGATCTCGCCGCCTGGAAGCTGGGCCACCGAGGCCCCCATGGCCTGGAACAGGTCGGCGGCCAGACCCACCGTGCGGTATTTCAGGCCCTTCAAGTCCGCCGAGCTGGCGATCGGCTTCTTGAACCAGCCGAGCGGCTGGGTGGGCATCGGCATGGCGAAGAAGCTGACGATATTGACTTTCATGATCTGGCTTTGCAGCTCATGGAAAAGCTCGCGTCCGCCGCCGTTGTGGATCCAGCCGAGACCTTCGTTGGCGTTGAAGCCGAACACCGGGCCCGTGCCGAACAGGGATGCGGCCTTGTGCTTGCCGTACCAGTAGACGGTCACGGTGTGCGCGCCATCGAGCTGGCCGCCGTGCACGCCGTCGAACACCTGGAAGGGATGCACCACCGCGCCGCCGACGAGATAGTCGATCTTGAGGCGGCCGCCGGCCATCTTGTTGACGCGCTCGACGTAGTCCTGCGCCATCTCGTTGAAGACGTCCTTTGCGCCCCACGAGCCCTGCATCTTCAAGGTCGCGGTTTGTGCGCGCGATACCTGGGGCATGGCGACCGTGCCCGCAGCCGCCGCTCCGGCGGCGAGTGCGCCCGTCTTCAGAAATCTGCGCCGCGAAACGTTCGTGGGCTTCTTGCTCATCGTTTCCTCCTCGTTGAGCACTGCTTAAGCTGTTTGATTGCGTGGTATACCATGGTAGTTTCAGGCAGGAAAATAGGAAGTGTTCGCACATCGGCTCCATCTCGCCTCGATCAGGAGCGCCACCGCCTCAGTCGGCACCCTGGAAGGCCACTTCGCGGCGCTTGCGGATCGACGGCAGAATGGCGATCACGACCAGCACCAGCGACACGGCGAGCAGGCTGGCGCTGAGGGGCCGATCAAGGAAGGTCTTGAAACTGCCGCGCGATATCACCAGCGCCTGACGCAGCTTCTCCTCCATGAGCTTGCCGAGCACGAAGCCCAGCAGGAGGGGCGCCGGCTCGAAGCCGAATTTGACGATCGCGTAGCCGAACAGGCCGAACCCGGCCGTCATGACAACGTCGAAAGGCGAGTTGTTGACGGAGTAGATGCCGATGCAGCACAGCATCACGATGGAGGGGAACATCAGCCGGTAGGGCACCTTGAGGAAGCGCACCCACAGGCCGATCAGCGGCAGGTTGATGACGAGCAGCATCAGATTGCCGATCCACATCGATGCGATCATCCCCCAGAACAGGTTGGGCTGCTTGGTCATGATCTGGGGGCCTGGGATGATGCCGTGGATCGTCATTGCGCCCACCATCAGGGCCATCACCGCGTTGGGTGGAATCCCGAGGGTGAGTAGCGGGATGAAGGCCGTCTGGGCACCGGCATTGTTGGCAGCCTCCGGCCCGGCTACGCCCTCGATGGCACCCTTGCCGAACCGCGAGGGATCCTGGGCGAGCTTCTTTTCCAGCGTGTAGGAGGCGAACGGCCCCAGCACGGCTCCGTTGCCTGGCAGCAGCCCCAACAGCCCGCCGAGGAAAGTGCCGCGCGCAATCGGCTTGGCTGCCTGCCTGAAGTCCTGGCGGTTGGGCAGCAGATTGCCGATCCTCGCCTTCACCACATCGCGCGCCTGGCTCGATTCCAGATTGCGCAGGATCTCGGCGAAGCCAAAGAGCCCCATGGCGATGACGGCCACGTCGATGCCGTCGGCGATCTCGCTCCAGCCGAACGTCAGCCGCTCCTCCCCGCTTTCAAGATCGGTCCCCACGGTGGACAGCAGGATCCCGACCAGGATGACGGCGATGGCCTTGACCACCGATCCGCGCGCCAGCACGACGGCGAACATGAGCCCGAGCACCATCAAGGAAAAGTAGTCCGCCGGACCGAACAGTAGCGCCATGCGGGTCATCGGCGCGGCAAGAGCGGCGATGACGAGCGTCGCTACGCAGCCGGCGAGGAAGGAGCCGATGGCGGCGATACCGAGCGCGACGCCGGCCCGGCCCTGCTTGGCCATCTGATGTCCGTCGAGCGTCGTCACCACGGATGTGGCCTCGCCCGGTATGTTGACCAGGATCGCCGTCGTCGAGCCGCCGTATTGGGCCCCGTAGTAGATGCCCGCGAGCATGATGAGCGCGCCGATCGGCTCGATGCCGAAGGTGATCGGCAAGAGCATGGTGATGGTCGCGATCGGACCCACGCCCGGCAACACGCCGATCAACGTGCCGATGAGGCAGCCCAGAAAGCACAGGGCCAGATTCTTGAACGTGAGCGCGACGCTCATGCCGAGCGCGAGGTTGTCGAAGAGGTCCATCTGCGGCCTAGCCTCGGGTTATCGCGCGCCGCTCATGACGAACGCCTTCATGGCCGCCTTAAGCGCATCGTAGGGACCGTACATGAAGCCGAAGATGCTCTTCGGATCGAACGGAATCGGCAGATTGAGCAGCTCCTTGAAAAGGAGACCGCACGCGATCGTGGCGACCGTCGCGGAGACGAGGACCTCGACGGGACGTGTGCTGCGGTCGGCCAGCGCCGCCACCACGAAGCAGAGCGGTCCGGCCACGACCATGCCCAGCGATCGGATCGTGAAGGCAAACACCAGCACGGCACTCAGCACCAGTATCGGGCCGCGAACGGCCCAGCGGTCGAGTTGCTCGCCCGCGCTGACGAAACTCTGGAGAATGAGGATGACGCCGAACGCGGCGACCAGGACTGCCACGACCTTCGGTATGAGGCCCGAGCCGATGCCGGAAAGCTGCCCGAAGGGAAGGGAGAAGCCGCCGACGTAGCCGACGGCAGCGATGCCGATGAGAAAGAGTCCGCCCGCGAAGTCGACCGGCGACCGGATCAGCGAGCCCATTTGCGCGCGCTCAGGGGACGCTTCAGTCATCACGCTCTCGCATCGCGCATCCCCCGAGATCGCTCGCTCGTGTCGCCGTCCTGTCGGCTCGCCTTCGGAAGCTCGATCGGTCGGCCCGCCGGCTGGGTTGGTTTGGGTCGAGCCTAACCTCCCGACACCCGTGCGTCCACCAGCCGCGAGGGAGACATTCGTCTCATCCGAGCGAATAGTTACGAAGCCAACGGAGCAGAGGCCGGTCGCGGGTCCGGGCCGCGCGAAGCGCTTGAAATCGCCTCCCTCAGCAGGCTGGCGACATGTCGCGCCTGGCGGCCGGATCCATCGTGAATCTGGTGCCGACAGGAGAAGCCGTCGGCGGCGATCGCTGTACCTTCGGCCGCCCGGCGCACGGCCGGCAGCAGGGAGAGCTCCCCCATGGCCATCGAGGCTGCATGCGTATCGGCCCCATAGCCGAACGCGCCGGCCATACCGCAGCAGCTGGACTCCACCGTCTCGACCTCGAGCCCCTCCACCAGGGCCAGCGTGTCGGTGACCGCGCCCATGGCGCCGAACGCCTTCTGGTGGCAATGGCCGTGCAACAGGACTTTGCCATCACGGCGGCCGATAGGCTTGCTGACGCGACCGGCGGTGGCCTCGCGGGCCAGGAACTCCTCGAACAGCAGGGCGTGGCTCGCGAGTTGCTCGGTATCGGCACCCGGCAGCATGGAGCGGAATTCATCGCGCAGGGTCAGGACGCAGGACGGCTCGAGCCCGACGATGGGCGTGCCGCGGGCGATGAACGGCGCGGCCGCCGCAAGCATGCGGCGAGCCTCGGTGCGCGCCTCCTCGACCAGTCCCGCCGAAAGGAAGGTGCGCCCGCAGCACACGGCCCGGCGCCCCTCCGCCGCCTGCAGCGGGACAACCTGGTATCCCAGGTGAGCCAGAACCGCAGCCGCGTCGCGCAGATTGTCGGGTTCGAAGTAGGTATTGAATGTGTCCGCGAACAACGCGACCTCGCGAGCCGACGTCGTGGTTACCCCCCTCCCTATCCCTCCCCCACCAGGGGGGAGGGAATCCGCGTCCGTTGGTGGCACGGATCTGATGCCCAAACTCGGCGCGAATTCCCCTCCCCCTTGTGGGGAGGGGTTAGGGGTGGGGGGAACCGCAGCCGGGAACTCGAACGTGTCCCGCCGCCAGCGCGGAAGCGCGCGCTTGGCCGACATGCCGGTGAGGCGCTCGGTCAGCCGGGCAAGGCCCGGCACTGCGTCACGCGTATTCATCAGCGGGGCGAGGCGGGCGGCGTAGGGCGCATAGCGCGGCAGATAGGCCACGAGACGGTCGCGCATGGACAGCCCGCGCCGCCTGTTGGCGGCGGCAAGGACCTCGATCTTCATCTTCGCCATGTCGACGCCGGTCGGGCACTCACGCCGGCAGCCCTTGCAGGAAACGCACAGCTTCATCGTCTCCAGCATTTCATCGGAGGCGAGCGCATCGGGGCCGAGCTGTCCCGAGATGGCCAATCGCAGCGAGTTGGCGCGGCCCCGCGTCACATCGGCCTCGTTGCCCGTGACGCGGAAGGAGGGACACATGACGCCGCCGGCGAGCTTGCGACACTCGCCGTTGTTGTTGCACATCTCCACCGCGCCCTGGAAACCGCCGCCCTGGCCGATATAGCCGGACCAATCGAGGGCCATCTGCATGGGAGGAACGCGGTAGTCCGGCTTGAAGCGGAAAAGCGTGCGATCGTCCATGCGCGAAGCGCGCACGATCTTGCCGGGGTTCATGATGCCCGTGGGATCGAAGCGGTCCTTCACCTCCTCGAACAGGCGCACCGTCCTGCCCCCGTACATCATGTCGTGGAACTCGGAGCGCACAAGGCCGTCGCCGTGCTCGCCCGAGTGCGAGCCCTTGTAGGCCTTCACCAGCTGGAAGGCCTCCTCGGCGATAGCACGCATGGTCCGGGCGTCGCGCTCCAGCTTCAAGTTGAGCACGGGCCGCACATGCAGGCAGCCGACGGATGCGTGCGCGTACCAGGTGCCCTTGGTGCCGTGCTTCTCGAACACGGCGGTGAGGCGCTCGGTGTAGTCGGCCAGATGCTCGAGCGGCACCGCGCAATCCTCGATGAAGGAGACGGGCTTACCCTCGCTCTTCATCGACATCATGATGTTGAGGCCGGAGGCGCGGACCTCCCACACCGCGCGCTGCCCGGCCGCGTCCGCCACTTTCACCATGCTGTTGGGGTGGCCGAGATCGCCCATGAGCTCGTCCAACCGGTCGAGGCGGCGCAGGTTCTCGCGCTGATCGTCCTCGGCGAATTCCACGAGCAGCAGCGCATCCGGCGCGCCCCGCACATAGGCCTCCATGACCGGGCGGAACATGGCGATGTCGCGGGCGAGCTCGATCAGGGTGCGGTCCACCACCTCGACGGCCACCGGCCCGAGCTTGACGATGTGCTGCGTCGCCTCCATGGCTTCGCGGAAAGTGGCGAAGTGGCAGATGCCGAGCGCCTTGTTGCGGGGGATCGGCGATAACTTCAGCTCGATGCGGCGGGACAACGCCAGCGTACCCTCCGATCCGCACAGCAGGGTGGCGAGGTTGACGGGCCGGCTGCCGGGCACCAGCGCATCGATCAGATAGCCGCCGACGCGGCGGGATACTTCGGGAAACGCGTGCGCGATCTGCTCCGCCTCGCGCCGACCGAGCGCCAGGAGATCGCGCATCAGCGCGAACGTAGCATCCTCGCCGCTTGCGCCGCCCGGCTCCCCTCCCCGCAAAGGGGAGGGGAGGCTCGTAGGCGCAAGCGGTGCGAGGTTATGGCCTACCTCCGCGAAGCGCGCCGCACTACCGTCGGGAAGCAAGGCCTCGATGGCGAGCACGTTGTCGCGCATGATGCCGTAGCGGATCGAGCGCGTGCCGCAGGAGTTGTTGCCGGTCATGCCGCCGATCGTGGCGCGGCTGGCGGTGGACACATCGACCGGAAACCACAGGCCCGACTGTCGCAGCTTGCGGTTGAGATCGTCGAGCACGATTCCGGGCTCGACGATGCACGTGCCGTTGATCTCGTTGATCTCGACAAGGCGCTTGAGGTGCCGGCTGTAGTCGATGACGAGCGCGCGCCCCACCGTCTGTCCGGATTGCGAGGTGCCGCCGCCGCGCGGCAGCACCGGCACCCCTTCCTCGCGCGCGATGGCGAGTGCCGCCCGCACGTCGTTGTCCGTCCGCGGCACCACGACGCCGACCGGCTCGATTTGGTAGTGCGAGGCATCCGTCGCATAGCGCCCGTGCGAGAACCGATCGAACAGTACCTCGCCCTCGAGCTCGCCCCGCAGGCGCTCGGCAAGGCGATGGGAAACGGGATTTGCGTTGGTGGTTGCGGTCATCGTGCGGCTTACTTGCGCCATCACCGGCGTAGGGCGCAAGGGGCGAAGTCGAATTGCGCCGATCCTCTCGCGCCGTCGACGCGGTCCTCTGTTCCAGAATACGGCGCAATGCGCTATCGCTATTGCGCTCTACGCCCGGAGACCCCTCATGTCCAATGCCCCACGTCGCGCCGGCCGCCATTTCCTGCAGATCCCGGGCCCGACGCCGGTGCCCGATCGCATCCTGCGCGCCATGGACATGCCGGTCATCGATCATCGCGGGCCGGAGTTCAAGGCACTGGGCCTGAAGGTGCTGGCCGGCATCAAGACCATCTTCAAGACCTCGGGGCCGGTGATCATCTATCCCTCCTCCGGCACCGGCGCCTGGGAGGCGGCGCTCCTCAACACACTCTCGCCAGGCGACAAGGTCCTCATGTACGAGACCGGCCACTTCGCGACGCTATGGAAGAACATCGCGACCAAGCTCGGCCTCGCCCCGGAGTTCATCGCCTCGGATTGGCGCGGCGGCGCCGACGCCGCCGCCATCGAGGCCCGGCTCAGGGAGGACAAGGGACACACGATCAAGGCCGTGTGCGTGGTGCACAACGAGACCTCCACGGGGGCCACTTCGCGCATCGACGAGGTGCGCGGCGCCATCGATGCCGCCAGGCACCCCGCCCTGCTGATGGTCGACACCATCTCCTCGCTTGCCTCCATCGACTACCGGCATGACGAGTGGGGCGTCGACATCACCGTCGGCGGCTCGCAGAAGGGCCTGATGCTGCCGCCAGGGCTCGGCTTCAACGCCGTGAGCGAGAAGGCGCTGGCCGCGGCCAAGGCCGCGAGGCTGCCCAAGTCCTACTTTGCCTGGGACGAGATGCTGCCCCCCAACAAGGAGGGCTTCTTCCCCTACACGCCCGCCACCAGCCTGCTCTACGGCCTGGCCGAGGCCATCGACATGCTGCATGAGGAAGGCCTGGAGCGTGTATTCGCCCGCCACGATCGGCACGCCGAGGGCGTGCGCCGCGCAGTCAAGGCCTGGGACCTCGAGATCCTGTGCCGGGACCCCAAGTACTACTCCTCCACCCTGACGGCCGTCCTCATGCCCGCGGGGCACAACGCCGATGCCTTCCGCAAGACGGCGCTCGAGCATTTCGACGTGTCGCTCGGCACCGGCCTCACCAAGGTCGCCGGCAAGGTGTTCCGCATCGGGCATCTGGGCGACACCAACGACCTCACGATGATAGCCACCCTGGCCGGCGTGGAGATGGGGTTGGCGCTCGCCGGCGTGCCGCACAAGCCGCTGGGGGTACGCGCCGCCATGGACTACTTCGGCGAAACCGCCAAAGGCGGAAAAGCGTGATGCGGATAGTCCCCTCTCCCTTGCGGGGAGGGGTCATGCGGACTGGGACAAGAGCGATCAAGCCGGCCGGAACGGCAGGTCCGTGTCTCCCGGCCGGGCGCCGGCCTGGGTCAGCATGCAGTGCACCTGGCCGCGGTGGTGAGTCTGATGGTTGAACATATGCGCGACCAGCAGGGCTGCCGGCTTTGTCAGATCGCGTTTTGCGGCCCCCGAGTAGTACGTCACGTCGCCATCGAGCCAGCCTGGATCGAGCGTCTCGGCCCACGCGGTCAGGAATTCGTCGAACGTGGTCCGTTCGCGCTTGAGATCGTCCCAGCTCTCGTACAGGCTGGCTGACTGCGGGATCCCGACTGTCGGCCTCGGGGTGCCGGCGAACCGGCTCATCCACATGCGGTCGGCCCACAGCAGATGATTGAGCGTGCCGTGGATGGAGCCGAAAAAGGCGCCGCGCTGCCGCTTGCGCTCCTCCTCTCCCAATGTGCCGGCCGCGCCATAAAGGTTCTCGTTTTGCCAGCGATTGTAGCTGGCCATCGTACGCACGTAGGCCGGCGTGATCATAGGCAACACCTGCGCATTGGCCGTTGCGCGGCGGTCGAAACCGGGTCGCCGCGCGGCGACCGGACTCAGCCGACGATCTCGTCCGGCCAGAAGTTCAAATCGATCTCGATCTTGGCGTTCTCGACGCTGTCGGAGCCGTGCACCGAGTTGCGCTCGATGCTCTCGGCGAACTCCTTGCGGATGGTGCCCGCAGCCGCCTTGGCCGGATCGGTGGCGCCCATTACGTCGCGGTATTTCTTCACCGCGCCGTCGCCCTCCAGCACCTGAACGACGATGGGGCCAGACGTCATGAAGGCCACGAGATCCCCATAGAACGGGCGTGCCTTGTGCACCTCGTAGAACTTCTCGGCCTGCGCCTTGCTCCAGCGTACCCGCTTTTGCGCGATGATGCACAAGCCGGCCTTCTCGATCAGGGCGTTGATGGCTCCCGTCAAATTGCGCGCGGAAGCATCCGGTTTGATGATGGACAATGTGCGCTCGACCGCCATACGATGCTCCGTGACGTGCCATTTTCCATGCTGTGGCGCGGGGTTATAGCGCGTGCATGTCGACGGCTTCAAGTCGAGACTGCGGCGCGCGGCAGCACCGCACGCTCCGCTCCAACCGAGGCATCTTGCCCCCGCGGGGCCATGGTGTGGGCGCAATATTGACGTCAGGCCCACCATGATCCGAAGCTCTTGGAAACAAGGGCAATTGGCCGCCACCGCCCACGAAAAAGTCCTGTAGTACTGTTCGACATGCCGAAATGAACGAAATGTCTCCGCCAGCAGCAAACCATCAGTGGTATCTCGCCCGCGACGGCCAGCAGTACGGGCCGCTGGCCGAGGTCGAGCTGGTCAAGTTCATCGAGCTTGGCCACCTGCATCCCAACGACTTGGTCTGGCGCGAGGGCTTCCCCGACTGGCGGCCGGCACTGCTGGTATTTCCTCCGCGCAGGCCGGCGACACAGCGACCGCCCTCTTCCACCGGTTTCCCCGGGGAGGGAGCGCGTGCCAGAGCACCCGGCCGCGGGCAGCATGGACGATCCATGCAGTCCCAGGCGCCGCGGGGCCGCCCACCTCCCGGGGCGCAGGTCGAGCCGTACGAGGACGACCCGCCGCGGGTGGGCCGGCTGAAGAAGCTCATCGTGCTGCTCCTTTGTCTCGGCGCCGTCGTCGCTGTCGGCTGGTATGCGTACCCCCAGCGCAAGATGCTCATCGACTACATGACGACGCTGCCGTCGCGGCTGTCGGGCCTGCTCGGAGGAGATGGCACGCGGACCTCCGGGGATCGCCCGAATATGGACGTTTCTCCGCTCAAGGGCTTCAGCAGCGATCTGGAAGGGGTCGACACGACACTGCAGGCGACGCCGCTGTGGCGCATCCTCAAGCGCGAATTCCCGGACTGGTACGCGGACCGGGTCAAGGAAGCCGTGTCGCTCGCTGCCCAGAACCGCGACGAAGCCAGCATCGCCCAGCACATGGCCAGCGCCGTGGTGGCCCTGCGGCGCCAGAACGCAAAGCACGCGCTCGCTGCAAGCTTCCCTCTCCTGAGAGCCGTCGCCACCAGCTTCCACACGAACCTGGAGCGGTTGCGCAAGCACAGCCCGCAGGCCTGCTTCGACTTCATCTCCAAGGGCGAAGCGAGCCCCACGATCATCCTGCTCATGCAGAACCCGACGCACGCCGCCTATCTGCAGGCGCAGCTCGCCGATGTATTCGAGGCGATCGCGGACGGGCGCAAGTCGCCGCGCGTCTACCCGCAGCCGCGCAAGACCGACTACGACGCCCTGGCCGCGGATCTCAACAAGCGGGGCTGGAGCCAGGCCGACCTGCGCATGTTCACGGACGAGCGCGCGTTGTCGAGCGCAGGGCCGGAGAAGGTTTGCCAGATGGTCCACGACTGGTTCGCCGCGCAGCTCGCCATGTCCGATCCCGACGTGCAACTGCGGCTTCTGGTCGATTCACTGCGCCCTGTCGTAGCGGGCTGAAGCGCGAGCCCGCAGATCGCGCTCGGGTGGAAAACAAGGCCTGGACTGGGCTTACCTACGATTTCCCCAGCCTCTCACACGGACGACAATTAGTGCGAGCATCGCGTGCGTGACGACGCTAGGTTTCTGCCTACGGGACCGACCCGCCAAGGTCAGCGGGGGACCGGTTCGGCAGCAAGCCGCAAGGCGTTGTCGGACTAGCGGGTCGGTTCCCCACCAACCCTCATCTACCTGCAATCGACGAATGGCTGCGGCCGATGCATCTGCATCGGCTTTTTTTGTTGCTCATCGTCCGCTTGCGGCATCATTCTTGAGCCTTGAAGCCCGATGCCCGCGATGGAGGCGCCCCGCCATGATGAAGCTCTTGTCCAGCCCGCTCTCGCCCTACGGACGCAAGGTCAAGATAGCGCTGGGAATGAAGGGGCTCAGCGACAAGATCGAGATCGCCACCATCGACACCAATCCGGGCGACAACGTCGAGCTCAACGGCACCAATCCGCTGGGCAAGATTCCGGCGCTGATCGTCGACGGCAAGACGGCGATCTTCGACAGCAACGTCATCTGTGAATACCTCGACAGTCTCGCACCGTCGCCGGTGCTCTTCCCCAAGAGCGGCCCGGAGCGCTGGAAGACGCTGGTGCTTGGATCGCTGGCCGACGGCATTCTCGATGCGGCCCTGCTGCTCGTATACGAGAAGCGCTTCCGGCCCGAGGAGAAGTGGCACCCGGGCTGGCAGCAGCGCCAGCAGGCCAAGATCGACCGCGCGCTCGATCAGCTGGAGAAGGCCCCGCCCACCTGGGGTCAAAGCCCCGACTACGGGCACCTGACGCTCGCCTGCGCGCTCGGCTATCTGGACTTCCGGCACGAGGGCAAGTGGCGCGCCGCACACCCGAAGCTGGTAGCCTGGCTCGATCAGTTCGCGACGGCCGTACCTGCCTTCGAGGAGACCCGGCCGAAAGCGTGATCCGCGCAGGCATCGCAATGCTGAGAGCGACCGAGATCGTGGCGGCGGGGACCTGGAAGGGCGACCCCGCCGATGTCGTGCGGCTCGACTACGATCGGCGCACGCGTCGCCGCATCGCGCTCACGGGCAAGGGCGGCCTTGCTTTCCTGCTCGACCTTGCCACGGCGCCCGCGCTGCGTGCCGGAGACGCCCTCCGCCTGGAGGATGGCCGCATCGTCGCCGTCGAGGCGGCGCCCGAAGCGCTCATCGAGATCACCTGCGCCGACGGCCCGCAGCTCGCGCGCGTGGCCTGGCACCTGGGCAACCGGCACCTCGCGACGGAGATCGGCGCGGCGGCCATCCATATTCGCGACGACCACGTCATCGCCGACATGGTGCGCGGCCTCGGCGCACGTGTGCGGCTGGTGCAGCGCCCCTTCAACCCGGAAGGCGGCGCCTACGGCCACGGCACGGTGCAGGGGCATGGCCACAGCCACGGGCATGGCCACAGCCACGGGCACAGCCATACCCACGGGCCACACGATCACCACCATCACCACGATGGCGACCACCGTGACTAGGTTGGGTCGAGCCAAGCGCAGACCCAACACACGAAAGCGCACCGTTGCGGTGTTGGATCGCCGCC
>JBFWRV010000068.1:0-34783 GCA_050248715.1 Hyphomicrobiaceae bacterium
TGGACATCCAGATGCCGGTGCTCGACGGCTATGAGGCGACCCGGCGGATCAAGGCCGATCCCGACCTTGCGGCAACGCCGGTCATCGCCGTGAGCTCGTTTGCAATGAAGGGCGACGAGGAGAAGGCGCGGGCCGCCGGCTGCGACCACTACGTGACCAAGCCCTATAGCCCGATGCAGCTGTTGCGCGTGATCCGGGGCACGCTCGGGGAGTAATTCGTGGTTCGTGGCGGCTGGGAGCTGCGAACGCGTGCCCGGGCAGGGGTCGAACAGGATGGCGCTGCAAGCACTCTCAGAGCCCGAATCTTGCGCATGGCCGGGGAACACCGCGCCCGCCGGGCAGTTGTCATGGCGACCGGGGGCGGAGAACGACCGCCATGGAGACGTTCGCTGAATGCCTCTGGAAGCAGAGGATCGAGGTGATGAACCGGCAGATTGATCGGCTAAAGCTCCGCATCGAGCAGCAAGCCATCAACGTGAACGAGCTCACCGACCATCCGTCCGAAGCAAAGAAGGCGCGCGCAACGCTGGAGCGCTGGGTGGCAGAGCTGTCCCTGCTGCGACGGCAACGGCTCAACCTCTACCACCGGCTCGCCTTCGTCGGTGGCGTGTGGCCCGAGGCGACATAACCCTTCGGAGATCGGGTCGATGGACCCGACCGCCCCTTGGTCGCGGCTCTTCCCCGTACAAGCACCCGGCCCGAACTCAGGGTAACGCCTTATTGGCATGCAGCTGCCGGGGCAATTCACTGCGCCGTCCTATACTAGCCAAGGAGGTGGGCAAATGAGCGATCTGGTGGTTTTGGGTTTCGACGGCGTTGGAACAGCCGACGATGTTCTGACAAAGCTCCGCGGTCTCCAGAAGGAGCATCTGATCGACCTTGAGGATGCTTGCGTGGTCGTTCATGCGGACACCGGCAAGGTCCAGGTCAAGCAGGCCGTGAACTTGACCGGTCTGGGAGCTGCGAGCGGAGCCAGCACGGGCATCCTGATCGGTGCGCTTGCCGGCTTGCTGGTGCTCAATCCACTGGCCGGCATGGCTGTAGGTGGCCTTGCGGGCGCTGGCTTTGGTGCCCTGTCCGGCTCGATGCTGGATCACGGCATCAACGACGACTTCGTGAAGAACCTCGGCAAGACCATTCCCAAGGGTTCGTCGGCCCTCTTCGTGCTCGTGAAACACTCGACGCCGGACAAGGTTCTGCCCGAGATTGAGCCATTCAAGCCGCGTGTGCTCAAGACATCGCTGTCCAACGAGCAAGAGAAGCGGCTGCGGGCGGCGCTGAGCTCTCGCGCTGCTGCGGCTTAGCGAGCTCGCAAAGGCGCGGTCAGACGCGCTGTTGCCAGATGGTCCAGGCTCACGTGAGCTTGGACCATCGAGCCTTTGGCACCAGGAGCCAGCCGCACGCGCGCCCGCGCAAATGGTTCTCCGCCATTGTTGCGCCTCCACGCGACACCTCGTAACCTATTGTATAATCTATAATAATTCAGAAAGTCTCACGCCTTCAACCACTCAGCCGCCGCCCCAGTCCCGTAGAGTCAGAGGGCTCAGGATCATCCATAGCCTCCGCGCCTTCCGGGATCACCGGCGTTGCGTAGGAGTGGGTGTCGTCACGAGGAATGCCGGTGACAGGGGGCGCCGGACGCCTGGCTTGTTCGTGAGATCAAGGCCCGGTCGGCGGGCGACGCTCCAAGGCCGTGGGCGGGGACCGAATAACCCAAGAAATAGGCACGGATTGCCTGCGTCCTAAGCAGTTGCCATTCTGCCTTCATGGGCAAGGCGCAGACTATCATCGAGATCGTGCTGCTTCTGCAGGGCACGCCCCTGGACGACTTCGCGCGGCACAACCTCACCGTCGATGCCGCCGACCGACCGGTTGTCCGCTGCGCATTGACCACCACGCTTGCCACCGCTGAAGGCCAGACGTGCAAGCGCAGCATCGCCACGGCTTTGCGCCGCTACTCCTACCGCTTCACCGTGGCCCAGCTGGGCGTCCTGGCCGATCTCTACGTGAGTGCGCTGGACCAGCTGGAGCCGAACGCCAAAACGCGCGTGCGCGACAGCATGTGCGATCCGACATCTGCCGAAGCCCAGCGCGACGCGGCGGCAGCCCGCGCCGTATGCGAACGGCTCTCCCTGGATTTTTAAGGCGCCGCCGGTCGCCGCCCCGCTGTGTGAGCAAGCCGACCACAACTCGTTTGTGCGATCGGCTGTAGTGCCCCATTGCGCTTGCAAAATATTGACATATTTCAACGTTCTAATCGCATCGAAGCGAGTGGAGCGTGGATGGGCTTGATGCGTCAGCCGCTAATGTTGACAGTGGTCGTGATGGTTTCGGCGGCAATGCCGGCGATAGCGGATGTCGGGGCTGATTGCGCCCAGAGCAAAGACCCGCTCCTCAGGGTCAAGGACTGTTCCGAAATCATTCGGCGCAATCCCAACGATGCGAGCGCCTACCATCACCGCGCCGTTGCGCATGGGCTGGCGGGAGATACCGACAAGGCCATTGCCGACTACAGCAAGGTCATCGAGATCGCGCCGAACGATGCAAGCGCCTACGACAATCGCGGTCGCGCCTATGCGAGCAAGGGCGATTACGTGCGCGCCGTTGCCGATGTGACGAAGGCGAGCGAGCTGGTCGCGAAGGCTGCGGAGCGACTTGGCACGACCACATCGGCTCCGGCCGCCAACCCGCCGAAAGCAAAGGCGGCGATCCCGCCCTCATACAGCAACTTCGGCACCTGGCAGCCCTGGGTTTCCGGACTTTGAGCTGTCGCCGTTTCAGGGCGCGACGGGGGACGGGCTTGCTCGAAGAGCAGGCCGACGCCGCCGGAAGAATGAAACGCGCCTGCTCAATTGATGGCGAGACAGGCGGCCGCTCCCATGCCGAGACTCTTTCCCGGCTGCCTTGCGACACAACGCGCCGCTATCCTTCCGTGGGGCTGCGGGTTAGCCGCAGCCGTACACCGGCAGTGGCGCCGGTTGCCATATGCATCGGAGCATTGACCCCCTCCAGCCCCCTCCACGCTGTTCCCCCGCGACGCCCATCGTGACGCGCTCACGCCCAAGGTCTCCCCCGAAACGGTGATTGGCGGCTCGTGCCGCAACTCCGATCTGGACGCGGCATGAGGATGGCACTGCCGGGTCGGGCCGCGCCGCATCGGCCAGGAGCACCTGCTGGAACATTGCTCCGGGCCGAGGGAGGCTGGCGCGGCCAACCCTAGTGGAAAAGGTTGGGCTCGCAATGCGTATTGAACTTACCGACGAGCAGCATCTGATGCTCGAGCTTATTGCCGACAAGCCGCTCCCCGCGATCCCGGAGATCGCCCGCTACACATCCGTTCTCGCCGCCGCCCGGCTCATCGAGCTGACCGAGGAGAAGCGATGGAAAGTGACGCGGCTGGGCAAGGCCATGCTGATTCCTATGGAAGCGCACGGGTGCTGGGTGCACTGACCGGCGTCCTTGCGCCCGATGGCGATGGCAGTGCGCTGCCGGCAGCCGTCCGCGTGGAGGTGTCGGGACTTCTGTACGGAAACGACAGGCGGAAACGGCTGCCATCCTTAGTGGTTTGGATCTCCAGCTCCCCACCGAGCTCGCGCGACAGGCCGTCGACCAGATCCCGGCCCATCCCGCTCTTGGGCTGCGTGCGG
Source organism: Hyphomicrobiaceae bacterium (assembly GCA_050248715.1). Lineage (GTDB taxonomy): Bacteria > Pseudomonadota > Alphaproteobacteria > Rhizobiales > Hyphomicrobiaceae > AWTP1-13. The sequence continues at coordinate 3,648 of JBFWRV010000068.1, forward strand.
CCGCCAAATCCGGCGCCATCATCTGCCACGCAGAGGTGAAGCCGGTCTTCGAACGCTTCAAAATCGACGCGAATGCGGCCTGCGCGACCGTTGGGGAACGCGTGCTTGACGGCATTCGTGACGAGCTCGTTGACGATCAGCCCGAGCGGCACGGCCTGGGATGCACACAGAGGATGACTGTCAGCCCGGCATTCGATCGCGATCGGCCGCCCGCGCGCTATCGAGGCGGCGAGGTCATCGCACAGATCGCGCATGAAGGACTGGCTGTCGAGCGATACGTCGTGACCTCCGGCGCGAAGCCGCCCATGCACCCGTCCCATCACTCTGACCTGCTCGATCGCGTCATCCAGGATCGACTTGGCCTTGCTGTCGCTGACGGAGTTGGACTTCAGGCTCAGGAGCGCCGCAACGCTGGCGAAGTTGTTTGCAACCCCGTGCGCCAACTCGCGAAGCAGAATCAACCTGCTCTCCTCCAGCTGCCCCAGCTCGTCGGCCTTGTTCCTGGCCGCCGTCAGCGCCTGGCTCAGGTGCGCGAACGCAACAACGGAACCGGCCGCCAGTATGGCGTAAACCTCGATCTTGACGAGGTCCGAGGCGTGCTCGAGGGCAAGAGTGCCGGCTGGCGCGAAGAAGAGGAGCGAGAGGACCGTGCTCAGGGCTACGCTGGCGAAGCCGACGTTGGCGCCGAACGCCAGTGTCGATGCGATGACGACTAGGAAGAAGGGTAGGAACGGCTCGCCGGGCACCTCTCGCTCAATCGGGATTTGAACGATCCATGTCGCAGCGAGCGCTGCGCCGGTCACCGCCAGGCGGACGAGCAGAGGCCAGCTGTGCGTTGTCCGTAGCATGTGAGCGCCCCACGCTAAGCGCTTAGAATTGTTGGATTGTAGCTGTCCCGATCGACGACCCCAATTGAGGCGATTTTGCGGCCGACCGGAAGGCTCAAGCGCCGTCAGGGGTTCCTGCGCAGGCCGGCATCCCCACACCTTCGACGGCGGCAGCCAGCTTCAGCGGCCGCCGTTGCGTGAGCCGAACCCCTAGCCGCCGCGGTAGTAGGCCGAACAAATCTCGTCGCGGTCCCGCTTCTGCTCGGGCGTTTCTTTCAGCGTTCCGCTGGCGCGGTCGAGGTGGCGCTGCGCGCACTGCCTTGCCTGGGCAGCCCTGGCCTGCTCGGTCTCCGAGAGGGCCGGCTTCACGTCGTCCTGCCTTGCGCCGATGGCTTTCGCACTCGGCGGCTTGATCGACGCCGTCGGGCGCGGGCGCGGCGTCGCTCCTTCGTAGGTGCAGCCGGCCATGAAGGCGATGAGGCACACGCCCACGACCGTTGCGGATGCTCTTCCCATTGGCGCCGCTCTCCTGTCCTGCACGGTCGTTATCTGATTTGGTCGCACGCACAAACGAGCCGCCCGGAGTCATCCACTGTCCCCGGAGTTGCCTATGGCACCGTTGCCGTGCCGTGGTGCGACGCCGGTCCGCGTGCACAAGAAGGTTGGCGAAGCACAGTGGAAAGAGGCGCCGCGCTCTCCGCCGGCCAGCGCCAAAGGGTGGCGCTCGCCCGCGCGCTCTATGGCAATCCGTTCCTCGTCGTTCTCGACGAGCCCGATTCCAATCTCGATGCCGATGGCGAGCAGGCCCTGAAGCGGGCGATCGCGGGGATCAGGCAGCGCAACGGCGTCGTTATCGTCGTGGCGCATCAGCAGAGCATTCTCGCCGGGATCGATCACCTGCTCGTCATGCGCGCAGGACGCGTGGTGGCGCTGGGCCCCAAGGAGGCGGTGCTGCAGAAGCCGCGGACCGCGACGCCCATGCCGGAGACGTTGCGGATCATCACCGGCCGCCCGTCGGTCGAAGCGTGAGGGCCGAGGCATGTGGGATGCTCACAGCTCGATCCGCCGGCGATCGTGTTGGCCAGGGACGGATTGCCGGCCCGTTCCAGCATCTCCGGGGGGAATTCGATTTCGCCGCCATCTTTGGGCCGCCGCGCTTACCCTGGCGTTGCTGGCAGGAGGCGTGGGCGGCTGGGCGGCGTCCACCGAGATTGCCGCCCCGTGCCGCGTTCGCACATCGCGACCCTTGAATGTCGTCTCGCCGAGGTTCTTCAGAAGCTGCGGGACAACGCGCTGATCGCCGCGCGGACGGCAGGCCCAGCGTGACGATCCTTCGCGTCACAGGCGACGGGGCGGCCTTCGCCCGGGCCGTGATGGGGCCCGCCGCGCCGAACGCCCGACCCAGACCGGCCGCGGCCGACCCGGCAACGCGTGCCGAGTTGACAACAAACATTCGTCGCCTGGAATTCCGCTCAAACCGGAAAGCACCTCAGCGCCGGCCGCACCACCGCGCCAGCTCTCCACGCGGCGCCCGCCGGGCTCGAGAGGCTCCGCTTCGCCGCGCCGACCGTTGCCGCGCCGACGATTTTCCCCCGCGCGCCCACACCAGCAGCACCTCCTGCTTGCCGGACAGGAACGTGAGACGCGCGCGTTCCTTCCTCAGATACTGCGTATCAGCAAGGGCGCGCACGAATGCGTCCTCCACCTTGCTTTCCGCGGGGCCGCACAGCTTGCGCGACAAGGTCACGTCCTCGATCGCCACCTTGTTTCCGGCGCCTTCCTTGAGGGCCGCGGTGAAGGTGTTGCACCCCGTCGAGCCGGACAGCTGCTGCCCCTCCATGCTCAGCGTCGGCTTGCGCTGGCGCGGCGCAGCGATCTCGCGGCCCTTCTGCAAGACCCACGGCTTCGCAACGCCGACATCCTGTGCCATGCCGTCGTTCGCGCCGAAAAGAAGCAGGAAAGCTGCCGCAGCAAAGGCTGCGCTTGCACGGAGAGCCGGCCGCCGCATGATCGAGATCCGGATCGAGCTACAGGACGCAATCGAGGGCGGGAGTATCGCCCGGATTTCTCCCCGCGGATAGGCGGAGACTGCTCCGTTGGCAAACTGTCCAATGACGACCCCGCCGTCCCGGTCGGTTCGGGGGTCCTGCAGCTCGGAATGGAGCCGGACAGGTAGGAGGCCGCTGCTGCGTCGGCCTGCTACATGGCGCCGGCCCCCCCAGGCGCGACGCGCGGCGACCCTCCCGCCCCGATGGAACACCTTTTAATGCAAGGCGTTGGTGATGGGGTGATGGATTGTGCCGGGAAAAGCCATGAATCGGTTCGCGCAAGGTGTGATCGCAGGCGTTGGCACGGTCCTGCTCATTGTCGCCGGCGCCGCGATCGGGCTCGCCCAAGGCCCCAATCCAAGCGGCGACAGCGGGACGCGCGCCTCGCGCGAGCCCGAGAAGGACGTCGGCGTGCTGACCTGCAATGTGCAGGCACAAGGCCCCGAGCCTGACGTCGCGGCACCGCCCGCCGATGGCCAGCCGCGCTCAGTACTCTGTTCCTTCAGACCCGTCTCGGGAGCAGAGGAGACGTATGCCGGCACGATCAGCGGCATCGCGTTGGATGGTCAGGATGGGGCGGCGGTCGCTTGGGTCGTCACCGCAGCGTCGAGCGTCGTCACCCCCGGCATGTTGCAGCAGGCCTTCAATTCGGACCAGACCGTGCGGGCCGATCAATCGACGATCCGGCTTGTCGGCGAGATCAATCCCGGCATCGTGCTGAGGCCATTGGCAGACAAGCCTGCCGGCAGCGCGAGCGCGAAGGAGAAGCCCAAGCCCACGGGCTTCATCGTTCTCGGCCTTGAGCTGAGGCTGGAGAGCGCAGCAGCCTGAGCACGATGCCCGGCGGACAAAGACGCGCCGGCCGCCGCGTGCTTGCCACGCCGCAGCCGGTGCGCGTCGCGGGATGATGCGGGGCGCGCAGCGCTTACGCCACATGCTCCCATGCGCTCATGGCGTCTCGGCTGCTCTTGGCCAGACGAACGTGCTCGTCCACCGAGTACACCCAATCCAGCGGAATGAGGTGGTGATGGCCGTGTGCGGCCGGGTCGCTCCTCGTCAGCTTGATCTTGCTGGTGCCTTCCATGCGGTCGACCGTGCCGACCCGCTCACCGTCGGAGCCGTACACCTCCATGTGCTCCTTGATCTTCGATGCATCCACCATTTGAGCCTCCGTCCAGGTTCTCTCTCTTGGCGTTATAACGGCGCGAGCGCCGCCTCGTTCCGCGCGATGGGGCTGCCAGGACGACCCGGACCGACCCGGCTCGATCGTGCCGAGCTTGGCCCTTGCGGCGAGTACCCCGCTGTGTGTGGCGCGCGAACAACGGCTCATGGGTGCCCTGCCGGCGGTCGAGAACCGGCCACAAGCCTCGCCCTCGATGCGCACCCGCGACGGACGGCGCAACGCAAGGCCGTGGCGCGACATTCGGACCCAGCAGGAAGGCCGTTTCGGCGGCCGTTCCGAGCGCGGGGCCGGCCCCGTCGGCCCCTCCTGCGGGCCACGACCCGCGCTCCCGCCCCTGCAAGTGTGCAAAGTGGCTTGGCGGCGGCCTCGCGAGTTGCTAAGACGCGCGCCACAACAGGCTATTCCGCGGTAGCTCAGCGGTAGAGCAGCCGGCTGTTAACCGGCTGGTCGTAGGTTCGAATCCTACCCGCGGAGCCAATGATTTCAATAAGTTAGCGCCGAACGGTTTCCCGGCCCAAAGCCAAAAGGTACGTCAAAGGTACGCTTCGGGATGGAATGCCCCGTACTCTCGATGGCGTTGGTGCGCTAGCGAGCATTTCCGGGCACACGGCAAGACGGGCCCTTAGACACCCGACTTGGGGGCACGTTTCACTAAGAAGGTGCTAACGCGCTTTCCAGTGTGACGAAGGAGCCGAGCCGAGGACATTCCAGCTGGGCGAAAAGTTCATTCTGGCAGTGTCAGTTCGGCCGTCCCACGCTCACCAGCTCGAGTAGTGTCCCCCGCGACCCCAGCGTCGCCCGCAAGGTACCCTCGCCGACCAACCGGCGGACGTCGTCGTGTGCGCTGCTTGCCGAGCAGCCGAGATCGCATGCCAGGCGCAGCAGGCCGGCTCGGCGGAAAGTCGGCTGGCGAGCACGCAACCTGCCGAACCGGCCCCGACGATGATGTAGTCGTAGGCCTTGGCGCCCAACGCTCAGGCCTTGGTGGCGTCCATGTAGATCGACGGATCGAAGTACTGCGACGCTGGAACCGGATTGGGGATGTTGCCGGTAGCGACGAAGAAGTCGGTGACCTGCTGTAGCCACTTCGTGACCGTACCGTCGCTGAAGAGCTTGCGCCACTCCGCAACAGGAAACACCTTCTGCGCCGCAAACTGCTCTTTGAAATCGGCGAGCGGCACCTGCGGGTACTGCTTTTTCTGCAGAATCTCGAGCGCCTCGTCGGTCTTGCCGGTGAGATACTCATTTCCCGCCGCCCAGGCCTTGACCATGCGCACCAACACCTCGCGGTTCTTGGCGTGAAAATCAGCCGTGGTAGCCCAGCCCGACATGATGGCGGCATCGGGATAGTAGGCGGACGCGTCCACGAGCTTGCGTGCACCCGGCACCTTTTCGCGCACCGTTATGTTGAACGGCACCCAGAGGGCGACAGCCGGCACGGCACCGGAAATGAACGACGTGACCGCGTCCGGCATGCGCTGGTTCAGGATCTCGACGTCGGTCGGTGCCAGGTTGTTGGCCTTCATTGCCGTGCTCAGGAACACGTGCGCAGTCGTGCCGGCAGTAGTGGCAATGCGCTTGCCCTTGAGATCGGCAAAGGATTTGATCTCGTCGCGCACCCAGAGTTGCGCAGTGGCGAATTCCACGGCGTTGGCGAGAAACATCTTGCCCTGGCCGCGCGCCGGAAAGTTGGAGATGACGGCGCCCGTCGAAAGCATGTCGAGGCTGCCGCCGATCATGGCCTGGAACAGCTCCAGTCCCGTCTGGAACAGCTTGAACTCGGGCTCGAGGCCGTTCTTGTCGAAGGCGCCGAGATGGTCGGCGAGCCACATCTGGCCGTCGACCGCCAGCGTGTGCAGGTAGCCGATGCGGACCTTGGTCTTGGCCTGCGCGATCGCCGGTGCGCCGACGGCTGCGACGCCGGCTATTGCACCGGTGCCCAGCAGGAACGTTCTGCGGTTGGTGGTCATGGGTTTCCTCCTACCTCCGATTGATCAGGTCATTTCCGATGCGCGCTGCCGGGCCTGCTCGGCGTATTCCTGCATGACGAGATCACGCACATGGGCGCGCAGCTCGCCGAACTCGAGGCTCTCATGCAGGGCGCTGGCGCGTGGATAGGGGAACGGCACCTGGATGATCTCGCGGATGCGCGTTGGGCGTGCTGTCATCACGATGATACGGTTGGAGAGATAGACCGCTTCCTCAACAGAGTGGGTGATAAGCATCACCGTCTTGTTCTCGGCGCCTAGCACCTCGAGCAGCAGGTCCTGCATGGCGGAGCGCGTCTGGGCGTCGAGTGCGCCGAACGGCTCGTCCATCAGCAGGAACTCCGGTTTGACGGCATAAGCGCGCGCCAGCGCTAGCCGCTGCCGCATGCCGCCCGACAACATGCGCGGCCAGGCGTCGGCAAAGTCGGTGAGGCCCATGAGCCGCATGTAGCGATGGCAGATCTGGTCGCGCTCGGCGGAGGGTCTGCGGTTGGCGCGCAGGTTGAGCCCGAAGGAGATGTTGTCCTTCACCGACAGCCAAGGGAAAACGCCGTACTCCTGGAAGATGACGCCGCGATCGGGCCCCGGGGCGACGATCGGCTTGCCGTCGAGCGACACGCTGCCGGAAGAGGGCAGCACGAAGCCCGCGACCATATTCATCATTGTTGTCTTACCACAGCCGGATGGCCCGATCACCGACACGAATTCGCGGTGGTGGATGTCGTAGGTGACATCGTCGACAACCTGCATTTGGCCGCCGCTGGGTGTCGGGAACCGAACCGACACGTTCTTAAACGAGATGCGGGGCGCGCCTGGCATCATGCGATGCGCTCCTGCCAGCTCACGAACCGCCGCGCGAGCGCACGCAGCGCAAGATCCATGAACAACGCAACGAAGCCGATGCAGACGATGCCGACGTAGATGATGTCGAGCTGGAAGAAGGAGCCCGCGTTTTGGATCAGCGCGCCTAGTCCCTGCTGCGCCGCGATCAGCTCGGAGGCCACCAGCGTCGCCCAGGCGACGCCAAGCGCCACGCGCAAGGCGGTGAGCATGTGCGGAACCGCCAACGGCAAGATGACCTTGCGGAAGATCTCGCCATCCGTCGCGCCGAGCGTGCGGGCGACACGCACGTAGATTGGGCTGATCTGCGAGATGCCCTCGTACATGACGATCACGCCCGAAAAGAACGAGGCATAGAAGAGGATGACGACCTTGGCGAGCTCGTCGACGCCAAAATAAACGATCACCAGTGGGATAAGGGCAATCGGCGGCAGTGCACGGAAGAAATTGATCAGCGGGTCGATGAAGGTGCGGATGCTCTTGTACCAGCCGAGCACGAAGCCAACCGGTACGGCGAGGGCGATACCGCACAAGACGCCGAGGAAGACTCTCTGCGTCGACATCAGAATGTCGAGTGGCAAGCGGCTTCGCATCAGCTCGACAAAGCGACGGAATACCTCGTCCGGTCTTGGTACGAGCGCGGGATTGACGAGCCCGCTGTAGTGGATGGCGTACCAGCCTGCGAGCAGGATCAGCCAGGGGACGAGGATGAGGGCCGTTCGGCGCACGCGGATAGAGTGTCCCGTCAGCTGGCTGGCGTAAACATTCTAAAAGTACGATACATAGGATGTTTGAGGCAAGGCGCATGGCGAACGCCCATCACCGCATCTTCGGCTCGACGCCGATGCCGCGCTATTTGCAGCTCGCCGGACTCATCCGGCAGCGCGTTGCCAAGGGGTATTGGCCGCCCGGCAGCTTGCTGCCATCCATCGAGCACCTGATGGTTGAGTTCGACGTGGCGCGCGTCACGGTGCGGCAGGCCATCGCAATGCTGGCAAGAGAGCACCTGCTGTCGCCGCAGAGGGGGCGCGGCACGTTTGTTACCAGCCCACCACGTGGGCCTCGCCGGCTACGGGTGGAGTCGACGCTCGACGATCTCGTCGCCATGTATTCGGGCGACAGGCCCGATCATGCAACGCTCCACGAAGGAATCGTCGCGCCGGTGCTGTCCGAGTACGACGGCGTCAAAGCGCCCAAGTATTTCCATTTGCGGCGCGTCCACTCGCGTGATGGCGAACGCTACTGCGTCATCTCGATCTACATCGACCATCGCCTCTTCCGACGGGCGCCCGCACGCTTCCGTCGCGAGCTGGCCTTACCGGTGCTGACATCGCTGCCCCGCCTCAAGATTGCCAGTGCCCGGCAGACACTGACGATTTCGACTGCCGAGGTGGAGACATCGCGGCTTCTCGGCATTCCGGTCAATGCTCCGGTCGCCGAGGTGCGACGGGTGATGCAGGGACCGGATGGAACCGTCATCTACCTAGCCGAGGTCACCTACCGCGGAGACTACATCCACCTGGAGATGGATTTGAAACCCTAGGACGGCCTGGAGTGATTCCAGCCGCACGAGGATAGAAGTGACAGACGTCCGCTCCAAAGAGTAGTTGATATCGCCCGCATTCAGTCTACGCCGAGAAAAGGGGCGAGGCAGGTCGACAGGTCCTCTCATGGTTGGCGAGGTCGCCGGCGCGACGGTTCGAAGCACGCCTTGTGCGCAGTTGAACCGGGGCTGCCATTGTTTCTAGATAGAGCGACCTCGGCCCAGTCGAGGGGCCTTCAAAACGGATGACGACAAGCAATGAGTGGCTTACTTGCACTTCTGGACGACGTGGCGGCTATCGCGAAGTTGGCAGCCAGCCAACTGGACGATATCGCCGCACATGCGGCCAAGGCCGGCAGCAAGTCTGCGGGTGTCGTCATCGACGACGCCGCGGTAACGCCGAAATACGTCACCGGCCTGCCAGCTGCGCGCGAGATTCCGATCGTTGCCCGGATCGCGCGCGGCTCCCTGTTCAACAAGCTCGTCATCCTCCTGCCGGCGCTCCTGCTGCTGCAAGCTGTGGCGCCATGGACCATTGCACCCCTCCTGATTCTGGGAGGCGCCTACCTTTGTTTCGAGGGCGCGGAAAAAACCTGGCATGCGTTCATGCAGCATAAGGATCCAGGTCCACAGCAAGCCGCAACGCTCGATGCCGCGCACCTCGAGGAACAGCGGACTAAAGGCGCGATCAAGACGGACTTCATTCTGTCCGCCGAAATCATGACGATCGCCTTGGCGGCCATCGACACCGGCAGCATTTGGACACGCGGCGCTGTGCTCGTGGTTGTCGCTGTGATGATAACAGCCCTCGTCTATGGCGCTGTTGCACTTCTCGTCAAAACTGACGACTTCGGTCTGCGCTTGGCCCATTCGGGTCGGCTGAAGGCGACGCGCGCGTTTGGGCGTGGGCTTGTCGCGGCCATGCCGACAGTACTCTTGGTTATCTCGATTATCGGCACGGCGGCGATGCTCTGGGTTGGAGGGAGCATCGTGATCCACGGCCTGCATGAGCTGCATCTGTCCTGGCCTTACGCCATCATCAAGTCGATCGCGTACTCGGTGTCGGGGGGCGGCGCGTCTGATGCAATCGTATGGCTCGCAACCGCCCTGTGTGATGCGGTTGTGGGGCTCACGCTCGGTACGCTGCTCATGCCTGTCGTCGCAGCCGTGCTCATCCCGATCAGCGCGCTCTTCCCCGAGAAGCATGGTCGAGGCAGTACAGTTGCGCAGCCGTAGTAGTTGCCACGGCAGGCAAAAAATCGCCGCCGCGACTCATGTTCGCCCGCCACCACTCCCAAGTGATGCGGCTCGAGCCTTGCTTTCGCCACGAGTCCTTGAGGGCCAGCGAATTTTCTCGGCGCACCGCACTGCCCGTTCGAGAGCACCGCGCTATGCTCGACCACGTCGGACAAACCTGAGGAGGACCCATGGCACGGCTCGAGAGCAAGGTCGCGGTTGTGACCGGAGCGGCGAATGGCATCGGCCGGGCGATTGCCGAGCGTTTTGCAGCCGAAGGCGCCGCCGTCGTGGTCGGCGACATCGAAGGCGAGGCACTCGCCCGCGTGACCGCCGGAATTGCTGGCAAGGGCGGCAAGGCCGAGGCGGTGGCGGGCGATCTCACCGAGGAGGCGGGAGCCGCCCGCCTGATCGACGGGGCCAACGCCAAGCACGGGCGCATCGACATCCTGGTCAACAACCTCGGCGGCTCACGCAATGCCAAGATCTGGGAGATGCCGGTCGCCGACTTCGATTACGTGTTGCGCCTGAACCTGAGGAGCACATTCCTCGTCACCCGTGCCGCCGCGCCGCACATGATGAAGCGCCGTCAGGGGCGCATCATCTGCCTGTCGTCGGGGGCCAGAGAGGGCACGCCGTGGACCGCCTACTACCAGGGCGGCGCCGCCTACTCGATGGCGAAGGCGGCTGTGCACGGCTTCATCCGCGACGTGGCGCTGGAACTCGCCGAGTACAACATTACCGTCAACGCCGTGGCACCGGGCCCCATCGACACCGAGCGGACGGGGCCTGTGCTCCGCCGGCTCGATGCGACGGTAGAGAGGAGCCCAAGCAAGATGACACCACTGGGCCGGCTCGGCACCGCGGACGAGGTGGCAGCTGCGGCGCTGTTCCTCGCCTCCGACGAGGCCTCTTACGTCTCGGGCCACACACTCGCCGTTGCCGGCGGTCGCTGAGCATGGGGGACAGGGCATTGGCCACGTCGCTGCGCTGACCGTTTGCAGCCTGGACTGCAAATTGGCACGATCACCTGACCAGCGGGGGCTCATGCGTGCCGTTGACAGTCCTCACGTCAAGGTTGGCCAAGAGCCGGCCTCGCACCATGATGCTGTCGCTGGCCGTTGGGAAGCCTGAGCGAGAAGCGGCTACAAGGAAGCTGCGCAACAAGAAGGAAGCGGCATGACCGAGTGGATCGAGACGTATCGTGGTGTGGTCAATGCCTGGGAATGCGATACCGTGGAGCACTTCACGATCGCTTACTACTTCGACCGCTTCGCTGCCGCTTCGCCGACCCTTTTCGAGCTTATCGGCGAACACGAGAGTCTCGAGCCCGCGGTTGTAGCGACGCCAAGACGCATCTACTCGACGTTCACACAGGAGTTGCGGGCCGGCGCCGGCTTTCACATGCTCAGTAGCGTCGTCGGCATCGACGAACGCGTCATTCGACTCGGCCATCAGGTGGTCGACTCGGGCAGTGCGCAGACGGTGTCATGGGTCATGGAAGAAATCCCGCTCCCGGCCTCGGCGACACGAGAGCTGACGCACCGGCTCGAGTCCCGAGCGCTTCCATGGCCAGGACCAAAAGTGCCCCATCCAGCGGCTCAGCCGTCGGGCAGAGGTGCACTCACCTGCCGCGACCGCGTCAAGCAGCGGGAGCTCGATGAAGGCGGGAAGATGTCACTTTCCGCCCATGTCCATCGGTTTTCCGCCGCCGGGCAGCAGTTTCTCTCGTCGATCGGGATGACTGGCGACTACATGCACCAGAGCCGCCGTGGCTACTCGACCCTGGCGCTGGACCTGAGACTTGAAGCGGTCGCGCAGGCGGGCGACCGCATTGACGTTCAGACGTCGATCGCCCACCTGGGCAACACCTCCTTGAGCTATCTCCACCGCATGAGCCGTACGGACGGCCGCGAGATTGCGTCCCTCTTGCAGGTCGGCGTCCATCTCGACCTCGATGCCCGGCGACCGACGGCGATGCCTCCAGCAATAAGGGATGCAATCGCCGAGCTCTTGTCGCAATCTTAGACATCTCGAGAAACGGGGAGAACAATGGCCAATTCCGACGGCCCACTGAAGGGTGTGCGCGTCGTTGCCTGCTCGACGGCACAAGCGGGCACGGTGCCCTACATGCTGATGGCCGATCTCGGCGCCGAGGTCATCAAGATTGAAGCGCCGGAAGGCGGCGATGCCTCGCGTGTCCAATCGGTGCTGCCCGGCCATCCGAGCTCGTTCTTCGAGACCAACAATCGCGGCGTGAAGAGCTTGACGCTCAATCTCAAGACCACCGAGGGGAGGAGGATCCTGCACAGGCTTGTCACCAGTGCGGACATCTTTGGGCAGAATTTCCGCCCGGGCGCGGCCGAGAAGAACGGCTTTTGGCTATGAGGAACTGAAGAAAATCAATCCGAAACTCGTCTACGTTTCAATCTCCGGCTACGGGCCCAACGGACCCCACGCGCATCTGCCGGGCACGGACTCCATGGCCCAGGCGCTCGGCGGCATTGCACAGGCTTACTCGATGCCGGGCCAGCCCATGCGAACCGGCATCGCTTCAGTGGCGGATGAGACTTGCGCCATCCTTGCGTTCGGCGGCGCGCTTGCGGCTTTGACGCATGCGCGTGCCACCGGCGTCGGCCAGAAGGTCGAGCTGTCGCTCCTTGGCAGCATCGTCCGCCTCCTCGGCTGGACGTTCACGACCACCTTGTGGCGCGGAACCGATCCGGTTACGGGCCAGGCTCGCGTCGCCGGCACGCGCGAGCGGCCAGCCATGTCGGCAAGTTTCAACGACTGCGATGGCAAGCCCATGGTGTTCCAGCTGGCACGCGACCAGTGGAAAGAGGCGATGGGCGCCCTCGGCTTCTACGACGAGGTCGAGAAGGCAGGCTTCGGTCACCTCGGGGAGGCGATGGAGTCGGCGGAGAGGCGCGCGCAGCTCCTCGCGCTGCTCGACCGCATGTTCGCGACCGACACGCGCGAGCATTGGGTAGGCAAGCTCCGGGATGCGGATATCGTGTCGGCGCCGATCAACACGATGCTGGAAGCGGCGTGTGATCCGGATGTGCTTGCCAACGGCTACGTGGCGGAGGTCGACTATCCCAAGCACGGCAAGCGCTTGAGGGTTCACGGTACGCCATGGCAATTCTCGGCAACGCCCGCCAAGATCGGGATCGCCCCCGAGCTTGGCGAGCATGACGATGAAATTCTGACCGGCCTCGGCTACAGCGAGGCTGAAATTCTCGGGCTCCGGGAACGTAATATTATTTGACGTCCTCGATCCGCGGCAGGCGATACCTGTCCCCGGGATCGCGCCAACCCTTGAAGTTGGGCTTGCGCTTCTCGGCGAAAGCGGCGCGCGATTCCATCAGGTCGCCCTTGTCACCGTGCTCGTGCAGCTTGGCGGCCAGCGCCTTATGGGCGGGGGACGGCTCCGGGCGCATCTGCCGCATGATGTGCACCGTATTCACCCGCGAGGCGGGCGGCAGTGACAGCAGGTGCTCCGCCATGGACAATGCTGTTGGCATGAGCTCGTCCTGCGGCGCGAGGCGATTGAGGAAACCAACCTGGTAGAAGCGCTCGGCGGTGAAGCGGAAGCCCAGCGCCATCTCCATGGCGATAGGGTAGGGCAGGTTGGCGAGATGCCCGTGATTGTAGCCGCCCAGAAGCCAGCGCTTCGCCTCCGATACCTCGAACACGGCTTCGGGCACCGCCACACGTAGATCCGTGCGCTCGACCAGCATGAAGCCGCCGCCCATGGCAAAGCCGTTGACGGCGGCGATCACCGGCTTCTCGAGGGTGCCGTCCATGAAAGGGTCTGGAATCGATGGCCGCTGCCCGCCGGGGGCCCCGGTCGCAAGCGATTCCTTCATGTCCTCGCCGGCGCAGAAGCCGCGGCCGGTGCCGGTAAAGATCGCAACCTCCAGGTTCTTGTCGTGCCGGAAATCGCTCCAGGTCTCAGCAAGAGCAGTGCGCATCTCGGCATTCAGCGCGTTGAGCCGCTCAGGGCGATTCATACGAACCACCAGAACCTGCCCGAACCGCTCGGTTTCGACGACTGCCATGCGACGGTCTCCTTGAAATCTCGTTCGGCGAGGCACCGACACGAAGACTAGCGTGCATGATCCGTCGCCTCGACCGGCTTGCAGAACGTCTCGCGGACGGCGAGGAGGCACAGAAGGCCCACGATGCCGAAAACAAGCAGCGAGGCGAATGCCAGACTGTAGGCGCTCGTGTCGTACACGCGCGCGCCCTGCGAGACCCCACCGGCCCAAGCGAGGTCCAGCAGAAAACCGATCAGCGGCTGGAACAGCGCGCCGGCGCCCGTGACCAGGGCGTTGACGAAACCGATCGCCGTGCCGCTGCGCCCGGGTGGATGGTTCTCTTTCGCCAGCGCGAAGCAGACGATCTGCGAGGAGCCCAGGAACCCTGTCGCGAAACAGAGCGCGCCGAGTGCCCAGGTCGGCAGGCCCGGCAGATAGACGAGCGCTGCAAGCCCCATGGTCTGGAGCACGACCCCGGCAAGGATCGGCGGGCGCCGCCGTCCGATATGATCGGAGAGCCAGCCGAAGATCGGAGCGCCGATGCCCCAGCCGGCGAATACCAGCGAGGTCAGCGTCGCGGCGTGCGTTCGCGACAGGCCGTAGGCAGTCTCGAGGAACGGTACGCCCCACAGGCCGGCGAAGCCCAGCAGCGGTCCGGCGGTGGCGAGGCCGCCCAGCGCGATCAGCCAGGTCTGGGAATGACGCGCGACGATGCGCAGGTTCGCAAGCAGCCCGTCAAAGCCGCCGCTGCCGCGCCACCGGTCGCGCACGCTCGCCCATGCCGCGAACGACAGGGCAAGCCCGCCACCGGCCAGAAGCATTATGGTCGTGCGCCAGTCCGTCGCCTCGACCGCCACCCGCAGGGGGGCCTGGCCGAAGACGCCGCCCGCCATGCCCGCCGCCATCGCGAGCCCCGAGAACACGGCAAAGCGGTTGGCGGGAAACCATTGGCCCGCCACCGCCATGGCGCCGACCAGGCTGAAGGCCGCGGCAGCACCGATGAGGAAGCGGCCGACCGTGACCATGCCCAGCGTGGTGCCGGTCGCAAACAGCACGCAGCCGCCGGCGCAGACGAGAGTCGAGACGGTGATAAGACGGCGCGGCCCAAAACGGTCGAGCAGCAGACCCACAGGCACCTGCATGCCGGCGTAGCCGTAGAAGTAGGCGGCCGACAGATTGCCAAGGACCGCGGCGCCGACGGCGAAGTCGCGCATCAGTTCTTCGACCATCACGCTCGGAGCGACGCGCAGCACCCAGGCATAGAAGAAGAACATCGCCGCGGTGAGCCAACCGAGCAGTGGCAGCAGGCGCGGCACGTCTTCGCTGCGGGATGCGGCTGCGCGCATGCTTGAGTTGTCCCATCGTGCGAGGTTCGTGGGCGAGTCTTTGCTGGTCAGCGACCGGACACCCCGAAGACCAACGACACGCCATAGTCGTCGGGCATTGCGCACATCGGTTGAGCGCCTGCTGGTCCGCGCATTCCTTCCTCCGGTCTGGGCGGCGTTCGCGACTCACGCGCGCGTCGTGCCGGCCTGCATTTGAGAGTTGCAGAATTCCGCGCGCGCAGGAAGCGTCAGCGGCCGCGCGCATTGCAGCGCATCGCTGTGCGCATACGCACATGCGATGCAGCAGGACAAGCCGGTCGCAACCTTTCGCTGCTGCCGGCGTTCCTATCACACTTTAGTTCTAGGCGGGCCCTCAGCGGGGGCTCGTCCGGTCAAAACCTGGAGGTCCTTTATGATGCGCAAGATAGGAACCAGCGTCGCCATCCTCGCGCTGTCGCTCTCCGCGGGCTCGGCGATGGCGCAGACGACACCATCGCCTACCCCGACAGCTCCCTCTCGAAGCGAAGCACCCAAGGCCCCGGTGACGGGCCAGATCGTGATGCAGGACGCGAACACCATCCTGGCGAAAGACCTCATTGGGCAAACGGTCTACACGCCCGACAAGCACAAGATCGGCAGCATCAGCGATCTCATTCTGAGCAAGGATGCCAAGACGGTCGACGGATTCGTCGTCGGCGTCGGCGGCTTCCTCGGCATCGGCGAGAAGAGCGTCGCTCTGAAGCTCGATCGCCTCCAGATCGCGCACGATGCCCAGGGCGGCGGCCTGCAATTGACGATGAACGCCAAGAAGGAGGAGCTTGCCAACGCACCGTCCTTCAAGACGAAGCGTGACCAGGATTCGGAGCGTCAGGCGGCCGACCGCTCGCGCAGCCAGCCGCAGGGCGGCGCGCCCGCCGGCGGCATGACCCGCTGACAATCGCGCAACGAAGCTGTCTGAAGGAATATCCGTGCCCGTCGTGTCGGGGCTGGTTTGCCTCGGCGCGGCGGGCGTTGGTTCAAGAGCACTTTCTAGTAGGCAGCCGCCATCGCGCCCAGGCCGTCCTTCTGGTAGAGGTCGCGGCGGAACTGCACGATGCCGTCCTCCGTTGCCCAGGCGGTCAGGTAGACGAAATAAAGCGGTATCGGCTTCTTCAGCGTCACGTCACGCCGCTCGCCGCTCTCCTTCATGTGCATGACATGCTCGGCCTTCCAACCCTGGTCGGCGAGCACCCAGGCCGCCAGGTGCTCGATCCCCTGCACGCGCACGCAGCCCGAGCTCGCCGCGCGGAAGTTGCGCCCGAACAGCGACTGTGAGGGCGTGTCGTGCATGTAGACGGAGTGCGAGTTGTGGAAGTTGATCTTGACGAAGCCCAGCGGGTTCTCGGGTCCCGGCTGCTGGCGATAGGTCAATCCCTTCGCTGATGCCGTCTTCCAGTCGACCCTCTCCGGATCGAGTTTCTTGCCATCGGCGCTGTAGGCGTCGATCTTGTATCTGACGAGTGCGCTCTGCCCGCGACGAGCCATCTCCTGCGCCTTGGGGATGAGGTCCTTTTCGATCACCGTCGGGGGCAGATGCCAGACGGCGTTGAAATTCAGCTGATGGATGGCCGAGTTGAGGAGCGGCGTGGGGCGATCGGGCTTGCCCACCACGCCGGAGTGCCGCGACACGACATGGTCATTCTCCACGGTTTCGATCTGTGCCGCAGGAATATTGACCACGACGTAGCGCTTCGCCGGCGCCTGCGAATGCTCGGTCAGGCGCGTCAGGTTGGTCTTGAGCTGCTTGAGGCGAGCTTCGGCGGGAATGTTGAGCGCGGCAATCGTGCGCTTGTCGACGATGCCGGTCGGCGGCAACCCATTCGACGCCTGATAGCGCTTCACCGCTTTGTCGACATAGAAGTCGAAGTTGTCGCTCCTGAAGCGCTCCCTGAGATCGCCCGACAGCAGCAGGCGCTCGCGCAGCAAGGCGACGTTGGGATGCGCCATGCCCACCTGCAGCTGCACGTCGGCGGGGATTGCTCTCCAGCCGCCGGCGGCCACGATCTCCGTGTAGCGCTTGATGGCGGCCTTCGTCGGCGCCACGTTGTTGCGGCTGAGCGTCGGATAGCCCTTGGGCGGTGTCGCCTCCCACTCCCGGACGAAGGAGCGATCCGCCGGATCGCCGGCGCCCTGCGAGGCATACGCGGAGCCCGGAAAGCGGGTCCACATTCCCCCATCCTGCGCGGCTGCAGCCTGCGCGACGAGCACCCCTGCCATCACCGTCGCCGCCGCAGTTGTCGTGCGCATCGTAGCCCCATCTCGTTGGCTTCTGAACGTGGGGCATTTGGGACGCCTTGAGAAGTCAAAAACGTTGCCACCGCGGAGCGTTCACACACAGGTGGTGCGAGGGGGTCACGGACGATTATTGCGCTGCGTCAAGCGCGAATTGCAGCTCCGCCAGCCGGCTGTAGAGGCCGCCCTGCCGCAGCAGCTCGGCATGCCGGCCCTCCTCGACGATGCGTCCCTCGTCCATGACCAGGATGCGCGTGGCGCGCTGTACGGTGGCGAGCCGATGAGCGATGACGAGCGTCGTGCGGCCCTGGGTCAGGCGGGCGAGCGCCGCCTGCACGGCGACCTCGCTCTCCGCATCGAGGGCGCTTGTCGCCTCGTCGAGCAGAAGGATCGGCGCGTCGCGCAGAATGGCCCGGGCGAGCGCAATGCGCTGGCGCTGCCCCCCGGACAGTGTCAGCCCGCGCTCGCCGACACGGGTGGCGTAGCCTGCGGGCAGCGCGCGGATAAAGCCGTCGGCCTGCGCGGTCTCCGCGGCGCGGATCACATCGGCGTCGCTGGCCTCGATGCGGCCGTAGCGGATGTTCTCGGCGATGCTGTCGTCGAAGAGGGTGACCTCCTGCGGAACGAGGGCAAGCCGCGATCGCAGCATACCCAACTCGACATCCGCGACCGACACACCATCGACGGCGACCTGGCCCGACCGGGGATCGTAGAAGCGCAAAACGAGATTGAAAATCGTGCTCTTGCCGGCGCCGGAGGGGCCGACGATGGCAACTGTCTCACCGGGTCGGACTGCAAAGCTCACCCCGTGCAGCGCCTGCTTGCCGGGGCGCGAGGGATACTCGAAGTGCACGTTCTGGAAGACGATGCTGCCGAGCGGCGGATCGGGGAGAGGCTTGGGCCGCGCCGGCTCGCGGATGTCGCTCTGCGCGCCCAGCAGCTCCAGCAGCCGCTCGGCGGCGCCCGCCGCCTGCGCAATTTCGCCCCACACCTCCGAGAGCTCGGCGATCGCCCCGGCTGCAAACACGGCATAAAGAACGAACTGGCCGAGCCGGCCGCCGCTCATCTCGCCGGCGATGACGAGGTGCGAGCCGAACCACAGAACACCGACAATGCTCGACACGGCAAGCGTGATGGCCATTGCCGTCAGCCCGGCGCGGGCGAGGAGGCGCGACCGGGCAGCTATGAAGGCACGTTCCACGGCCACTGCGAAGCGCTGCGAAACCGTCGCCTGCATGCCCGACGCGTGCATGGTGCGCACGGCCGACAGGTTCTCGGCGGCGTAGGCAGAGGCGTCGGCCAGCTTGTCCTGGGCGGCGCGAGAGAGGCGCCGCACGGCCCGGCCGTAAGCCAGCATCGGAAAGACGATCACGGGGATGGCGCCCAGCGCCAGCATCGCCAGCATCGGGCTCGTGACGAACATCATCGCCAGGGCGCCGACCAGCATGATGAGATTGCGCAGCGCCTGGCTGAGCGCCGTGCCGGCGGCCGCCTTGATCTGGGTGGCGTCGGCGGTGAGGCGGCTCATGACCTCGCCCGAGTGCGTGCGGTCGTAGAAGGCGGGCCCGAGGGTGGCCAGGTGCCGGAAGACGTCGGCGCGCATATCCGCGACCACCCGCTCCCCCAGCCAGTTGACGGCGTAGAAGCGCGCCGCGCTGGCAACCGCCAGCACCACGCCGATGCCGATGAGGGTGACGAAGTAGTTGTCGATGAGGCCGCCGTTGTCGGCGGCAAACCCGGCATCGATCACCCGCCGCACGGCGATCGGCACCGTCAGCATGGCCGCGGCCGAGAGCACCAGCGCCGCCAGCGCCCCCAGCAGGACCAGAGGGTGGCGGGCAAGGTAGGGCCGCAGGCTCAGCAGCGAGGGCAATTGCCGCCGGCCTGGCTTGGTGTCGTCGGCAGTCGGGACGGCGTTGGCCAAGGGGACCCTCGCGATTGCGGCTGGTGTCCTGATCGCGAAATTTTGCCGCAAGCGGCGGATTTCTCGATCATTCTACTAGGTAAAGAGTGCCGCTGAGGCCTCGTCAGGGCAAGTAGCCCGCCCGCGACCGCAAGTCACGCGATCGGGCCGGCAACCGCTTGTCCGGACCCAAGGCTTGCAGTAAGACGAAGCCCGAATTCCGGTCCGGCACGGCGCCGGTGGACAATTTGGCGCACTCCAACGACATCACGGCGTATTCCATGAAGAAGCAGGACGACTTCCACCCGGACTATCACCTCATCAAGGTGGTGATGACGGACGGCACCGAGTTCGAGACCTACTCGACCTACGGCAAGGCGGGCGACAAGCTCACCCTTGACATCGACCCCAAGACGCACCCCGCCTGGACCGGCGGCGACCGCCACCTGGTCGACCGCGGCGGCCGCCTGTCGCGCTTCAAGAAGAAGTTCGAGGGCATGTTCTAAGGGTCATTTCGGGTCCGGGTGCCCGGGCCTCATGCCAGTTCATCCTCCGCCCCCGTGCTGAGCCCGTCGAAGCACGGCCCGTGAGCGTGGCCCGTCCTTCGACAAGCTCAGGACGCGGCGAGCGCGCGGGCCGCGCTCACTGCCC
Source organism: Hyphomicrobiaceae bacterium (assembly GCA_050248715.1). Lineage (GTDB taxonomy): Bacteria > Pseudomonadota > Alphaproteobacteria > Rhizobiales > Hyphomicrobiaceae > AWTP1-13. The sequence continues at coordinate 23,503 of JBFWRV010000068.1, forward strand.
CCGTACCGACCCTACTGCCCCCGTGCTGAGCTTGTCGAAGCACGGCTCAGGTGCTGCAACACACCCGCGCCTTCCAGCACGAACAGGAATGCCGAGATCAGCACGATCGGCGCGAGCGACACCGCCGTCAGCTCGGCGACCGAACGGGCGATGAACGGCAGCACCCAGAGCGCCGTCAAAAGGGCTGCCTCATAAGGCGCGAACCCTCCACGCAGTCCGTGCACGGCGAGGAAAGCGATGGCCGGTGCCAGCACGACAAGGTCGTAGTCGAGCACGTAGGGCGTGGCGATCACCGAGGCGAGGATCAATCCGGCGGCCTTGAGCTCGAAGGCGGCCGCCGAGCGCCACAGCGCAGCGACACCGACGGCCGCACCGAGCGTAACGATGAGCTGCGCCGCGTTGGCGAGGCCGCCCGGCGCGCCGATCAGCCGCAGCGCCGCATAGATGCTTTGGATCTTGTAGAAGCCCGGCGCGCCTTCGCGCACGACGAGCTGCGTCAGAGCCAGCGAATGCCAGAAGGCCGTGAACACGTCGGCTCCGAGCACTGCAGCCGTCAGCGCGGCGAGCGCCAACACGGTCACGGCCGCCGCCGCGAAGACGCGCCAGCGCCCGGTGACGGCGAGCACGAGCGGGACGAGCAGCCCGAGCTGCGGCTTATAGGAGAGACAGCCGAGCAGCACGCCTGCCAGCAGCGGCCTGCGGTCCAGCACCAGCAGCGCGCCGCCAAGCAGCGCGGCGGTGATGAAGCCGTTGTGCCCGTGTGTGATGTTGACGAACACGGCCGGGAAGGCCAGCGCCAGCAGCCATGCCTCGGATCGGACGGCGATGCTGCGCACTACGCCCAGGTAGGCGGCGAGCGTGACGGCCTGGTACACGAAGAGCGCGCCGAGGTAGGGCAGGATGGCCAGCGCTGCGGCGACGAGCAGGAAGGTCGGCGGATAGTGCCAGCCGTAGTAGGGGATGTCCTCGCGCCCCGAGACCTGCTTCTGCACGGCGTGATGTGCCGGCCAGTCGTAGGCGAGCGGCGCCTGCCCCTCCAGCGCCAGCCGGCCCGCCGAGTAGACGTTGGCGAAATCCGTGCCGAGCGGACGTCCCGCCTTGTCGACGATGCCATCCGCGGTGGCGACGAGGGCGACGATGGTCGCGACATAGGCGATCAGCAGTAACGCGCTGTAGACGCGCACGCGCTGCTCAGTCACGAAGCTTCCCGACCTCAGCGCCGCCAGCATGTGCGAGACCCCATGGTTGGGGCGTATCCTAGGGGGTCGGAGCTTAGGGTTGGTTAAGGGGCCGCATGTGGCTCGCGGAGCCGTAGGGCGCACAAGGCGAACGCGTAATGCGCCCAAACAACCCTCGCATCGGCGCAATGCGGTATCGCCTTTTGCGCCCTACGGCCCTTACGGCCGTCACATCACGCCAGGAAGGGATTGGTCTGGCGCTCGTCGCCGATCGAGCTCATGGGGCCGTGGCCGCAGATGAAGACGAGGTCGTCACCGAGCGGAAACAACTTGGTCTTGATGGCATCGATCAGCGCGGCGTGGTCGCCATAGGGAAAATCGGTGCGGCCGATCGAGCCGCGAAACAGCACGTCTCCCACGAGCGCGAAGCGCTGGGCGTCGTTGACCAGCACCACGGACCCTGGCGAATGGCCGGGGCAGTGCAGCACCGCAAAACTGGCGCCCGCCGCCGTCACCGTCTCGCCTTCCGCGAGCCAGCGGTCCGGCGTGACATTGCGCATGCCGGGTACGCCCATGCCCGCACCCTGCGCGGCGAGGCCGTCGAGCAGGAATTTATCGGCCAGGTGGGGCCCCTCGATGGGGATGCCGCCGAGCCTTTCCTTGAGCTCGGCTGCGCCGCCGGCATGGTCGAGATGACCGTGGGTCAGCAGAATCTTCTCGACCGTCATACCGGCCTGCTTGATGCCGGCCTCGATGCGGGGGAGGTCGCCGCCGGGATCGACGACGGCGCCCACCTTCGAAGCCTCGTCCCATAGCAGGGTGCAATTCTGCTGGAACGGCGTGACGGGAACGATAGCGGCTTTCAGGGGCATATGAAGAGGCTCACGGCTGATGCTGCGCTCTGCCTAGCGGAGATATGGAGACCTGTCATCCCGGCCGGAGCGCTTCATGCTGGAAGCATGCTTCGGCATCACGCGCAGAGCCGGACCCAGGGCCGTGCAGCTCGTTTTTTGCGTCTCGGATATTCGCCTGCGGCGCAATCCGGGACGACAGCAGGGCTTCAGCCGAACGTGAGGGGCAGCTTGCGGGGGCCGCGCACCGAGCCCTCCGACCAAGTAACGTCGCCGGCCAGATGGAATTCAGGGATGCGCTTCAGGAACTCCTCGACCGCCACCGTCATCTCCATGCGCGCCAGGTTCGAGCCGACGCAGCGGTGGATGCCGAGGCCGAAGGCCGCGTGCCGGTTCTCCTTGCGGTCGATGATGACCTTGTCGGCGTCCGGAAACATCTCGGGGTCGCGGTTGGCCGCGGGGAAAGACAGCAGCACCATCTCGCCCGGCTTGAACGTGCAACCGTTGATCTCGGTCTCCTTGGCCACCTCGCGCGCCATGGTCACCGGTGAGTAGGCGCGCAGAAACTCCTCGATGGCGAGTGGCATCAGGGAAGGCTCTGCAACCAGCCGATTGCGGTCGGCAGGAGTCTTGGCGAGGTGCCACAGGCAGGCGCCGATGCCGCTCCAGGTCGTGTCGATGCCGGCCACCAGCAGCAACTGCACCGAGCCCAGCACATGGTTGTCGGTGAACTGCCGCCCGTCCGGGTACATCTGCTGGCTCAAGTAGCTGATGAGGTCGTCGCCCGGATTTTTGCGCCGCTCCATCAGGTGGACGGTGAAATAGTCACGGATCTCCTGGAAGCCCTGCAGCATCACCGCCTCGTCGGTGATGCCGTCCTCGAGCACGGCTTTGATCCAGCCGCGGAAGCGGTCGCCGTCATCCTCGGGGATGCCCAGCATGTGGGCGATGATCTTGACCGGGATGTGCTGGGCGTAGTCGACGGCAGCGTCGCAACCGCCCTTGGCAATGAATCCGTCGATCAACTCGTTGCAGATCGTGCGGGCCTTGGGGGTGAGCTTCTCGATCGCCTGCGGTGTGAACGGCGGCAGCAGAACCATGCGCGCCAGGCGATGACGCGGCGGGTCGGAGGTGATGGGCGGGGCGCCGTTGTTGTTGGGCGGCGGCGTCTCCCGAACGATCACCTTGCGCGAGGAGAAGTGCTCGGGATCGTAGGCGATCGCGCGGACATCCTCGTAGCGGGTCGGCAGGTATACGCCGTTGAAGCGATCGGTATGTGCGATCGGGCATTTCTGCCTGAGCTCATCCCAGATCGGAAACGGGTCGTTGACCCAATTCGAGTCGAGGTGGTCGAAGTCGGTCGTCCAGTCCTTCACCGGTGGACGCTGGCTCATGGCTCTCCCCTTCAGGCCGGTGGTCAGAACTTGATCGGGAGCCGGCGCGGGCCTCGCACCGTGCCTTCCGACCAGGTGACCTCACCGGCCAGGCTGAACTCCGGAATGCGCTTCAGCAGCTCTTCGACCGCAACCGTCATCTCGAGGCGCGCGAGATTCGAGCCGACGCAGCGGTGGATGCCGAGGCCGAAGGCCGCGTGCCGGTTCTCCTTGCGGTCGATGATGACCTTGCCGGCGTCCGGAAACATCTCGGGATCGCGGTTGGCCGCGGGGAAGGACAGCAGCACCATCTCGCCCGGCTTGAACGTGCAACCGTTGATCTCGGTCTCCTTCACAACTTCCCGCGCCATGGTGACGGGTGCATAGGCGCGCAGGAATTCCTCGATCGCGGTCGGCATCAGCTTGGGCTCGGCGGCCAACCGGCGGCGGTCTTCGGGATGCTTCGCCAGGTGCCAGATGCACGAGCCGATGCCGCTCCAGGTGGTATCGATGCCGGCGATCAGCAGCAGTCGCAGCGAGCCGATCACGTTCTCCGGCGTCAGCGGCTGGCCGTTCGGTCTGACATTGATCAGGTAGCTGACCAGGTCGTCACCCGGCTTCTCGGTGCGCTCCTGCACGTAGCGCATGAAGTAGTGCTGCATCTCGGTCGACGCCTGCACCGCGATGCTGACGTCGGTGATGCCGTCCTCCAGCACCATCTTGATCCATTTGCGGTAGAGATCGCCGTCGGATTCGGGCAGCCCCAGCATGTGGGCGATGAGCCGCACCGGAATCTCCTGCGCGTACTCGACGGCGGCATCGGCGGTGCCGCGATGCGCAAACTTGTCGATGAGCTCGTTGGCGAGTGCGCGGGCGCGCGGCTCCAGCTTCTTCATCGCGTCCGGCGTGAAGGGCGGCAGCAGCACCATGCGCGCGGGGCGGTGCTCCGGCGGGTCGGAGGTTATCGGCGGCGCCGGAATGCGCGGCGGCGGTGTCTCGCGCACGATGATGCGGCGCGAGGAGAAGTGCTCCGTGTCGTAGGCGACGGCCCGCACGTCCGCGTAGCGCAAGGGGAAATAGACGCCCATGAAGCGGTCCGTATGGGCGATCGGGCATTGCTTGCGCATCTCGTCCCAGATCGGGAACGGATCATTGACCCATCGCGGATCGAGGTGGTCGAAATCGGTGGCCCAGTCCTTGACGGGTGGACGCTGGCTCATGGGTGCGGCCCCTCAGGTCTCGATGATCTCGACCGCGAATTCCGGACAGTTCGATTTGGCGAGGTAGGCCTTCTCCTCCAGCCCCTCGGGCACCGTGCCGTCGCCCTTCTCGCGGGCGTTGCCATACTCGTCGAGCTCGAAGAGCTCCGGCGCCAGAGCTTTGCAGCGATTATGCCCCTGACATTTGTCCGGATCGACACGCACCTTGAGCTTGCCGGTAGCGGCCATGCCCGCGTCCTCCGTCTTTGTTGCGTGGCCGCCGTCGCGACCCAGTCCCTTCGCGGACTTTACCTATACGTCAGTTTAGGCGCGCGGCGCGGGCGCGGGCAACACAAAAAGCTCGCCGACAGGACTTTCCCGCTTGAGTTCGAAGCGAAGCCCAAGACGCCAAGGCCAGTCCGGCGCTTGTTGCCGGCATCCGATGATCTCCCCCACCTTCATTCTGACGCATCCAGACACACAGGGAACCATTGGCCGCGGTCGGAACCTGGGGTCCCGGGTCGCGGCTCTCAGGTAATCGCCTCGGGCCGGCACGACATGATTTCGGGTCGCCGAGCCGCTCTGGCAGATCGGAAACCGCACTCGCCGGAACCGATCGCGAACCGAGATGGTGCTGCAGCAATAGCGCCGTACTTGCCGCGATGTGCGAGCAGATTCCTCTCGCCAAGTCGATCGGCGTTGGCGCAAACTCGCGCCACAACAAGAGCAGCCGGCCGCCAAGGTCAGGTCATGCTCAGTGGGAGGAGAACGGGTCATGCAGACGATACTTCGCCATGTCGCGGTAGGGGTCCTCGCGAGCCTCGCTGCTGCCGGTGCCGCGCAAGCCCAGGACAAGAAACCGGTCGAGCTGCGCTACACGACGGGGGCGCCCGCGAAGACGCCGTGGGTGATGCAGCTCGAGCGCTTCGCCAAGGACGTCGACGAGGAGAGCAAAGGCGCGCTCAAGATCGAGCAATTCATCGCCGCCCAGCTCGGCAACGAGCAGGACACCATCCAGCAGGTGGCGCGCGGCCGTATCGACATGGGAGGTTTTTCCACGGGCGCGGTAGCGCTGGTGCTGCCGGAGCTCGCCGTGCTGAGCATCCCCTTCCTGTTCAAGGACCTGCCCGAGCAGGATTGTGTGATCGACAAGAGCATGTCGGGCCCGATCGCTGAACGGCTCGCCAAGAAGGGCGTGAAATTCCTGGGCTGGACCGAGGTCGGCACGGTCGATATCGTCGGCAAGAAGCCCTACCTGTCGCCCAACGATGTCAACGGGCTCAAGGCGGCGTCCGCGAGCAACAAGGTGTCGGCGGCCATGTGGTCGTCGCTCGGCGCCAATCCCAACCCGATTGGCATCACCGAGATCGCCGCGGCCTTCCAGACCGGCCTCGTCGACGTGAACGCCACCGTCATAACGTTCTACATGCCGTCCGGTCTCGGCAAGGTCGCTCCGGTGATGACGCGTCTGGCGTTGTCCGACGCGCCCGGCATCATCGTCATGAATCAGAGTGTCTGGGACAAGCTCTCCGCCGAGAACAAGGACGCGCTCCTCAAGGCAACGGCGCGACGCACCGCCGCTCAGCTGCGCCAGGAAATTCGCGGCTTCGAGGAGACCTTGCGCGGCATGCATAGCAAGGGCGGTGGCCAGATTGTCGAGGTCACGCCCGCCCAACGCGAGGAATGGCGGAAGAAACTGCAGCCGGTGTGGCCGCAGATGGTCAAGGACATCGGTCCCGACGGTGAGGCGATCTTCAAGCTGATCGAGGCCGGCAGGAAGGTCTGCACGAGCTAACCCGCTTTTCTGGGTCGCGCGACTATCCAGACCTCCTCCGGAGCCTGCATGTTTCCGGCGCTCCGTCTTAGCAGTCTCTTGGACCCTGAGCCTGCGCCCCGCTGGGCGCGGAAGCTGGCGGACATCTGGCACAGGGCCGAGTGTTGGGTCGCGGTTGCGGCGTTCGGCTTCATTGCCACGATCCTCCTGCTCGACGTGCTCGGGCGCGAGCTGCTGGGTCCGCTCGTGCGCCTGTTCGGCCTGAACGTGGCGACGGGCATCTTCGCCTCGCAGAAGCTCTCCGTGTTCGCGCTCGTCATCGGCAGCTTCGCCGGGATCGGGATTGCCACGGCCACAAATAGCCACTTGGTGCCGCGCGTGGGCTACGGCTGGATGCCCGAGCATTGGGGGCCGGCACTCGACCGTCTCGCCGATCTGATCACGGCCGTGTTCCTCTGCGGCGTGGCCTACTACGGATTCCAGTTCGTCATCTCTTCCTATGCCACCGACCTGCGCGCGCCCGTGCTCGACTGGCGCGTGTGGCGCATTCAGCTGGTCATCCCGCTCGGATTCCTCTCCGCAGCCGGCCGCTATTTCCTTTTCGCGGTCTGGCCCGATCTTCGCGCCAAGCCGCCAGAGTTCCAGGAATGACCGCGCTGCTCCTTGTCGGCCTGGTGATCCTGCTCCTCGCGCTGCGCCAGCCGCTGCTCGTCATATTAATGTCGGTCGCCGCATTCGTGCACATCGTGTGGGGGCGGGCGCAGCTCGACTACATCATCGAGGACATGTGGATCGGCCTCGACAAGGAGGTCATCCTCTCGATCCCTCTGTTCATTCTGTGCGGCAGCGTGATGACGCGGGGCTCCATCGCCCAGCGCCTCATCGACATCTTATCGGCGGCGACGCGGAGGCTGCCGGGAGGCATGGCGGTTGCCTGCATCCTCTCCTGCGCCGTGTTCGCCGCCATCTCCGGCTCCTCGATCGTGACCATGCTGGCGATCGGCTCGATCATGTATCCGGCCATGAAGCAGGCCGGATACGACCTCAAGTTCACGCTCGGTGCCGTCATGTCGGGAGGCACGCTCGGCATCATCATCCCCCCCTCGATCCCCATGATCATCTACGGGCTCGTCACCGAGACCAGCGTGACGGACCTGTTCGCGGCCGGCTTCGGCCCCGGCATCCTGCTGACGATTGCGCTGTCAGCCTACTCGGTCTGGTTCAACTGGCACATGCCGACGCAGCCGTTCGACTTCGCCCTGTTCAAGGAGGCGTTCAAGCGCGGCATCTGGGCGGTGATGATGCCGGTGATCCTGCTCGGCGGCATCTACTCGGGCTACTTCACGGCCACCGAGGCCGCGGCAGTGGCGCTGTGCTACGCCATGCTCGTCGAGGTCTTCATCTATCGCGAGCTGAAGCCCTCCGACTTCTACAATGTCGTGTTGGAGACGTCCAAGCTCGGCGGATCGCTGTTTCCCGTGCTGGCGGTGGCACTCAGCCTCAACATTATCCTCACCGAGCATCGCGTGCCGCAGATGCTCGTCACGTGGATGCAGGGCTACATCACCAGCCCGATCATGTTCATGCTGCTGGTCAATGTCCTGTTGTTGCTCGTCGGCTGTTTGATGACCACCGGCGAGGCGATCCTGGTTCTGGCGCCACTGCTTGCACCGCTCGCGGCCGCCTACGGTTACGACAAGGTGCTGTTCGGGCTGATCATGATCCTCAACCTCGAGATCGGCTATCTGACGCCGCCGGTAGGCCTCAATCTGATCGTCGCCATGACGGCCTTCAAGCAGCCGTTCGCCCTGCTCTGCCGGGCCGCCGTGCCGTTCATCGCGGTCATGCTGGTCTGCCTCGTGGTCGTCATCTGGCAGCCGTGGATCGCCATGTATTTCGTCACCGGCAAGTTCTGACGCCGGCTTCGTCTGGCAACAGACGACTTGGTTAGCGCGCGGTCGGCCGGACCCACCTCGGGGAATTCGGCCACCCCAGGTCCTCCCCCGGTGTGTACGAGGGTTTTCCCGCATTGTGTGTCCGTACTCCCCCGACGGAAGATGAGGCCTCTGTGCGGTCCTTCTTCTCGATCATCTGGAGAAATTACAATGTCGTCTTCACGTACCGTTCTGACTGTCGGAACTGCTATCGGGTTTGCAGTTGCGGCATCAGGGCTCGCAGTCGCGTTTGATCCCTGGGGTCAGAGCCGGTGGTCGTTCATGAAGGGCGCCGAGACGGTCCCTGCGCTTGCCGACAACCAAGGGATTTACGTGGACAAGGCAACCTTCAAGCTCACCATGGGAGCAGCCCAGGCGAGCGACCCGGTGGCCCTGATCACCAAGATGGGTGGCAAAGAGGTGGCCAACGGAGCGGTCATCTTCCGTTCCGGCGGCAAGCTCTACATCGTCGACGGCAAGCCCGCTGGAAACTGAAATCGGAGCGTTCGGCCTGCACTGGACCGAGCCGGGCGGCAGCAGCTTCGAGGCTGCTGTCGCCAGCATGTTGCGTAGTGTACGGCCGCCTCGATCGGACCTGCCGCTGTGCCATGAGGTACATCATGACCCCCGTGCGACTGTTGATCTCGGCGACCTTCCTCGCCCTGGGCATTGCTCCGGCATTCGCCACAACGCCCAATGCACAGCCGCAGCGCATACGCATCGAATACGTGAAGCCCTCGAACCCTAATCACCAGGCGCTCTATGAGCACATCAAGGAGCGCCGCGTCCTCGAGAAGCTCCAAGTCATTTTTGGCCCGTTCAAGTTGCCGATGGATCTCAAGTTCGAGACCGTCGGCTGTGATGGCCGCTCGAACGCTTGGTATCATCGCCCCACGATAACTCTTTGCTACGAGTATCTCGAAGAGATCCAAAAAAATGTTCCGAAGGAGCCTACCCCGGCGGGTGTCACGGCGTCCGACGCAATGGTCGGGCAGTTGTTCTATGTCGTTGCCCACGAGTTCGGCCATGCCGTGTTCGATCTGCTGCAGCTCCCCTCGTTCGGTCACTTCGAGGATATCGCGGATCAATTTTCGACATATATGATGCTGCAGTTCGGCAAAGAGGACGCGCGAAGACTGATCTCCGGGGCGGCGTACTCGTATAAGGGCACCTTGCAGACCCCGGTCGCCTTCGTCCCCTTGAAGGCGTTTTCCGACGTTCACGGCCTACCGGCGCAGCGCTTCTTCAATCTCCTGTGCATGGCCTACGGCGCCGATCCGACCAACTTTGCCGAGATCGTCGAGGACAAGTACCTTCCCAAGGATCGGGCGGAGGACTGTCCGCGAGAGTACAGTCAGGTTGCGTTCGCATTCCAGGAGCTCATTGGCCCACATGTGGACGAGGCATTGGCAAAGAAGGTGTTCGCAAGGGAATGGCTTCCCGCCCCCTCCAACGCCGGCGCGCCTGCCCGGTTTCGGTAAGCCCCGCTCCACAGCAGTCTGATGTGTCAACGGCGCATGCGGGCAGGGATGCGCTGCACGGGCAAGGAGCCAGCCAAATGGCCTCCAAACCATTGCTTACAGCCTTCCCACCAACCCCTCTGCTCACGGAGTTCACCAACAGCATCGCCACGCGAGACACGCCCGGCGAGGTGCTGGATACATTGAACGCGCTGGCCTCGAATCATCTTCCTTTATCGGTTCTGGGGGCCGCCCGCTTTCCCCTCAAGTTGTCCGACTGGCGCTCGACGCGGCTCGGAAAGGATGCCTTCCTCCATTCGTCCGTGCCGGAGGGGTGGTGGGAGGAATATGCTGCGATGGCCAGCACCGACTACGATCCAGGGGTGATGATGGCCAGGTCGAGCCTCATGGCCTGCACATGGACAGAGACCATGCAGATGCTCGACCCCATCGGCATCGATCGCTGGCCCTACGAGCTGTCGCTCAGGTATGGCATGCGCGATACGCTCACGTGTTCCGTCGGTCGCCGCTGGCTGGTCGCCTACTGGTCGCCCAAGGTCCTTTGCAACATACTGACGCAGCCAGTACGGATCATTCTTTTCGCGGCTGCCAGCTTCGCGGCTCTGCGCCTGGAGCAGCTGGTGGATCATGACCCCAGATGGATGGGAAAAAGGGCCGGCGTCACCGCGCGCGAGCTCGCGGTCTTGCGGCTGGTCTCGATAGGAAGGCGAACCGACGAGATTGCGAAGTTGCTCGAGATCGGGGAGGAAACGGTCCGCAGTCATCTCAAGAAGTTGCAGACCAAGCTCGGGGTCCGGAACCGCTCGCACGCGGTAGCAGAGGCTGTCCGACAGCAGTTGATACCCTGACGGTCCCGCAACTGCTGCCGTTGTCTATGCGATCAGCGCTTGGCTGTGTCGACCGTCGAGCGCTTTCTACCAGCGCCGCCATCCGCGCCAGCCCCAAGCCCGGCCGCCCCAGCCGCGCCACGCCACCACGCGCGGGCGATAAAAGCCGCCGTAGGCAAACCGCGGCGCGTAGTAAGAGCGGTAGAACACGGGGCGATAGGCGGAATAACCGTAGACACGCGGAGCGTAGCAGCCGCACCCTCGGTAACCATACCAGCCACAGGCTGACGCTGACGTACTTCCCAGTGCAAGCAGCAGAGGTGCTGTCACTAGGCTGGCAAGGAAGAGGCGACGCATGTTGGCACTCCTTTCGGCCATCCCGGCTCGAAGAGGAATGCCACCGCTGCGGCGAGCCGGTCACTCGGGCATAACCCTGAGTTGACGCGCCGCCCGTCACCGTTAATCGCAGCGCGCTCGAAGCGCATCGCGAAGTTCCGTCCTCACTTGCCGCGCGCCAAGAGGAGCTTCGCGATCATCCCGCTAGAGCTTGTTCAGGTCAAATGGCAGCATATCCGGCGTTGGCGAGGTAGTTGGCGCACTCTTGGGGGCTGAAGTGGTCGAGCAGGTCGCCGATCCTGCGCCAGGTGGCTTCAAGGGTGCGTTC
>JBFWRV010000069.1:0-34081 GCA_050248715.1 Hyphomicrobiaceae bacterium
GGGCAGGGAATGCAGCGCGGCCAGCAGCACCACCATGTTGTAGCCGACCCACATCCAGCTCGTCACGAAGATGAGGGCGGGCAACGCGGTCTTGGGATCGCCCAGCCATGGGCGCGTCCATGCCCCGAGCCCCAAGGCCCGCATCGCCACATTCACGGGACCCCAATCGTTGTTGTAGATCCAGAGCCACAGGATGCCGACGACGATGTAGGACATGAGCACGGGTGTGAACCAGGCAACCCGGAAGAACCGCGCACCCGGAACCTTGGCGTAGAGCGCCAATGCCAACAGCAGAGCGACCGACACCTCGATCAGAGGAGACGTGCATGCCCACAGGATGGTGTTGCGCACCGCCCGCCAGAAGATGTCGTCGCGGGCGAGCTCGGCGTAGTTGGCGAGACCTATGAACTCCTCGCGGCGCGGCAGCACGCGATGGAAGCTGTTCCAGAGCGTGCGGATCGCAGGATAGGCCGTGAACCCCACATAAAGGGTCAAAGCCGGCAGCAGGAACGCAACGATAGTGCCCCAGGGCTTCCGCAATCCGTCGTCGTGCGCAACCCGGGCTTGGCTCGACGGCATCGTCAATAGGCGGCCGCCATCTGCTTCACGGCGTCCTCGACGCTGATATTGCCGGCCGGAAAGGCGTTGTTGAACACCTGCGTGAACACCTCCTTCGGCTTGCCGCTCATGACCTGGATCGGGATGCCGAAGTGGTACTTCGCCCCGGCATTGGTCTTGGCGATCATGGCGAAGTAGTCGGCGGCCTGCTTGTCGGTCATCTTGGAGGGATCGCTCTTGATGCCGGTCTGCACCTTGACGACGTCGAGCCAGCGATTGCCCATCTCCGGCGACAAGAACGAGTTGAAGAATGCCGTCACCTCCTTGGCGTGCTTCGTCGCGGCGTTGGCGACATAGCTGCCGCCGACCGCTATAGAGCGGCATTCATTGCAGACTGCGCCCGGAACCGCAGGGAACTGCATGATGCCAAGCGGGAAGTCTGCCGGCTGCCCGCCCTTGTCGACAGGATTGAACGCGCGCGAGGTGTACCAACTGCCGTTGAGGAAGGTCAGCGCGCCTGGGTTGGTGTGGAAATAGCCGTGCGCCTCGGCGAGCTTCAACGTGGTGAAGGTCGCGGGCAGCAACCCCGCATCGGTCAGGCCCTTCACCCACTTCAGCGTGTCGACCACGCGCGGGTCGCTCCAGGAAAGCTTGCCCGCGAGCAACGCGGCGTAGTCCGCAACGCCAAGCCGCTTCAGCAGCGCCTCATGGACGACATGCGCGCCGGGATAGGGCCGGTCGCCGACGCCGAGCGCCATCGGCGTGATGTTCTTGGCCTTTGCCTTCTTGATCATGTCGGAAAAAGCATCGGGGGAGAACTGCAAGTTCTCCGGCACGCTCACGCCGAGATCGGCCATGGTTTTCTTGTTGAAGTAGAGCTCGACGGTCCAGGCCTCCAGCGGCAAACCGTAGGGCTTGCCCTGATAGGTCCAAGCCTCTTTGGCCCAAGGCTCGACGGCTGCCCAATTCAACGCTGAGAGATCGAGCAGGAACCCGTTCTCCATGTATTCGGCCTGGTCCGGCTCGGCGTAGAATATGTCGGGTGCCTGGTTGGCCCGCAGCGCCGTCTTGAGGCCTGCGTACAGGGCGGTCTTCTCGTACCAGGTCTGCTTGATCTTGATGCCGGGGTTCTTCGCCTCGAACTGCCGGATGGCCTCTTCGACGAAGGTGCGCTTGGGTACCTCTGCCGCCCAATGGCTCCAGAAGGTCAACTCCTTGACCTGCTGCGCGCTTGCAGTATGGGCAAAACAGGCGGCCGTCACTGATGCCGCCACAAACAGCAATAGGCTTCTTGGACGCACGAGCTTCCTCCTGGACGCCATCGCCGATCTTGAGTGATCGGGCTCCTGATTATTCAGTCGGCAGTCGTTTGCAGGCTACGAGGCGGGCCATCCCCCGTCAACCAATCCGTCGGAAAGCGATCGGCTCTGTGGCATGGGCAACGCCTGTCCTTTAGGTCCACGCCAGCACGTTCTCGGGGCGCGGTTCGATCTGTCCGCGCTCGACATGGTGCACCACCTGCACGATGCGCTCGTGCGTGGGTGTCGGTGTCTGCACATCCTTGCCCTTTGCGATGATCAATCCATTGAGGAAGTCGATCTCGGTACGCCGTCCCTTCTGGATATCCTGCGCCATCGAAGGCCTTTGGTCATTGCTTCGCGCGGAAGCCTTGGTCCCGCGGATCAGCGTCTCCTCGATTTCGGCCATAGCTTTCGGATCGTCCGGCGCAAGGGCGAACGTCGCGGCTGGAATTCGAGCCATCGATTCGAGCTGGTAGCCCAGGGCCTGCCCAACCCGCACCGCCTCCGATCCCAGTTGTATGCTGATGCGTCGAACCGCATCATGGGAATCGCGCTCATTGCCGCTCATGCCCGTGACGGCTGAAAGCGCATTGCGCATGCCATTCACGCAAAGCTTGGACCAGCGGACACCCCAAAGATTGTTGGTTATCGAGCAGCCGTCCACGCACTTCATGATGTCGGCAAGCTCCCGAAGCCGAGGCGTGGCCCGGCCATGGACCTCGCCCAGCTCAAGCGAGTTGATGGCGAGATCCCGAGGCATGGTCCGCTTCACGACCCCGGCGTCGATCAGATCGACGGCAAAATTGTTGCCCACGACGCAGCCGACGGTCCGCCCCCAACCGACGACCGAAGCGATGCGGTCCTCGTTGATGCCATTCTGGGCGGACACGACGTAGCCGCCAGGCGCCAGATAAGGAGCGACAAGGGCGGTGGCCCAGATCGTGTCATATGACTTGACGGCCACGATGGCGACGTCGATCTCCGGCCCCTTTGAAAGCCCCTGAACCTCGGTGATATGCATGGCAGGGAAACGGACTTGCAAGCTCTCGGAAGAGGCCATGCCGATGATGCGCAGCCCGTCTGACCTGATCGCCTCGACATGCTCCGGCCAACCGTCGATGGCCACGACATCGTGCGAGGCTGCGGCGAGATGCGCGGCGATGTAGCCACCGACGGCACCCGTGCCGACAACGGCGATGCGCTTCGTCATAGTGCTTGTCCTTGCTGGCGCCTTAAAGCCCACGCCGCAACCGCTCATCGGCGGGGCCTTGGGCGCGCGGCTACTCGGCGGGCTTTGCCTTCGATGGACCCTCGGGGAACTGCAGGACGAGAAGATCGAGGCCCGTTGCGCCGGCAAGAACCGGGAAAGCGGTCTCGTCCGGCGATATGAAAGCAACCGAGTGCCGCGCATACTCAGCGCCGTCGCCGACCATGGCGCCGGAAGCGATCACGAGATACTGGCCGCCACCCTTGCCTGGATCGGGCAAGGTGCAGGTCTGCTTCGGCCCGAGCCGGTACAGCCAGCCCGCCAGCCCATCAGGCTCAGGTGCGAAGACCATGTCGATCGTCGTTGTCGTGCGATCCATGCGCTGGGCGTCGGTGCTCACGCAAAGGCCGCCTTTGACACGGGCCCGTTGCTTCCCGCTCACCAGCTTTTCGCGCGACGCCGGCAGATACTTGGCACCGGGGTCCCAGGTTTGGCGCAGCGTGAAGTATTGGATGCCCGCGGCGGATGCCACAATGGGACCATAGGGCGTGTGACCGTTGGCATACTGGACCGTCAGCGGAGTGGTCGCATGTGCGCCGATGCGTCCATCCCCCTCCACGAAGACCTGGAATTGGTTGGGCTCGTGAAAATGCGCCGGCGTCACGGCGCCAGGAGGCTGAATGACAAGGAACGCCTGAGGCAGCCCGTTGTCGTTGACCTCGTTGCCCTCGACGTAGATGCCCTTCCTGGGCACAGCGCCAACATATTCGGCAAGGGTGTACGCGCGGCCATTCACCTCGACCTGACGAGACCGCTGCATCGCATCGGCTGCCGATGACACTAGAAACATGCAGCATCTCCATGTCAGGGCGGCCAGCATGCTGGACGGCTGGCCGTTTGAAAAGTCAGTGTAGCCGCGAAGTGCAGGCAAGAAAATCGACCATGTGCGCACCGGCTCAGCGCCGGTCGCGGGCTACGGCAGGTCAGTTGGATCGTCAGCGCCGAGGCGAAACGATGCGCTACGCCGATGTACGCCCCGACCACCACCCGGGACGCCAGCGCAAGGTCTGCCGCGCTTGTCAAACCCTGTTTGCCATCGCGCGTTACTCTGGGCCTGCTAAGCGGCTTTTTCCAGCTCGTCCTTGACGATTACGCCACCTTTCATGATCAGGCTCAGCTTGTCGCCCTGGCCGCCGAGCACTTCGATGTTTCGCAGCGGATTGCCATCGACCACAATCAGGTCCGCGAAGGCTCCGGCAGCGACAACACCGGCGCGGCCGGCAAGGCCTGCAAGCTCCGCGGCATGAACGGTTGCGCTCTGCAGGACCTCGAATGGCGCGAGCGCGCGGGCGCGAAGGGAGAACTCGCGCGACTGGTGGCGGTGCATCGGGCCCAGTAGGTCCGTGCCATAAGCCATCTTGACACCGGCGTTGCGATAGATCTCCAGCGAGCGCAGGCCGGCGTTGCGCACGCCCTCGATCTTGGCCATGGACTCGGCAGGGAAGCCAAGTGATGCACCTTCCTCAGCCAAGGCCTCCAGCGTGACGAGGGTCGGCACGACGAAGGCTCCCTTTTCGGCCATAAGGCGTGCGGTCGGTGCTTCGATCAGGCTGCCGTGCTCGACGGAATGGCCGCCCGCGTCGATGAACCGGCGGATGGCCTCGTCGGTGTAGAGGTGGCCGGCGACGTAGGTCTGCGCCATGCGGGCCTCCTCGACCACGGCCTCCAGCTCCTCGCGCGAGAATCCGAGGAAGGCGATCGGGTCCGTAGGCGATGCGACGCCGCCGTTGGCCATGATCTTGATGAACTGGGCGCCGGCCTTGATCTCCTCACGCGCGGCGCGCCGGATCTCCGGGACGCCGTCAACGACGCGACCGATGGCACCAAGGCGCGTGAGATAGTGCGTTGGAGGACGATCGTCGAAGCGGCCGCGGAAGTCGGCGTGCCCGCCGGTCTGCGACAGGGCCTTGCCGGAGATTACGAGCCGCGGGCCGAGGATCGTCCCCTCCTCGACGGCGACAACCAGTCCGTGGTCGGCGCCGCCGACGTCGCGCACGGTGGTGAAGCCGCGCATGAGCATGCCGCGCATGATGCTGACTGCACGCGCCGCCACGAGCGAGTCGGCAAATGCCGCGCTGCCGCCAAGGCTGGCGATACCGGCCACGACATGGACGTGGCAGTCGATCAGGCCCGGCAGGAGCGACTTGCCCTTGAGGTCGATGATGCGCGCGGAAGCCGTTTTGAGCGGCTTGTCGGAGATTTCCTTGATGAGGCCGGCCTCGACCAGGACGTCGTGCCGTTCGCGGACCTCGGGCGTGGTGCCATCGATGACGTTGGCGTTGCGGAAGAGCAGCGGAGTGGGAGCAGCGGTCATGGCTTACCGGTCCTACAAATAGATCGTGCGGACGATTTCTTCCTGGGAGACACCCCGGCCGACGTCGCCGCGCTCCGCCACCATGCCGTCCTTGAGGACGAGGAAGCGGTCGGCGGTGTCGAGGGCGAGCTTGATGTTCTGCTCCACCATCAGCATGGTGATGCCGCCAGCCTTCAGGCGCGCCATGATCTCGGCGATCTCGTCGACGAACTTCGGTGCCAGGCCGCCGGACGGCTCGTCGAGCAGCAACAGGAGCGGGCCTGACATGAGCGCACGGGCGATGGCGACCATCTGCTGCTCGCCGCCCGACATGGTGCGCACGATCTGGGTGCGCCTCTCGCCGAGGCGCGGAAAGTCGCGATAGACGGTGTCGAGGCTCGAGGTGACGCTGATGGCACCCCGCTGCGAGGCGCCGAGCTTCAGATTGTCCTCCACGGACATGTCGGGGAACAGATCACGCGCCTGGCTGACTTGCGCGATGCCGAGCCGGAAGATCTGGTGCGACGGCAACCCGGTGATGTTTCCGCCGTTGAACAACATGCGGCCGCCAAAGGGGCGGACGAACCCTGACACGGTATTGAGGGCAGTGGACTTGCCGCTGCCGTTGGCGCCGAGCAGGACGACGACCTCGCCCTTGCGCACAGTGAAGTCGACGCCGAACAGGATCTGCTTGCCGGGGTAGCCGGCTTCGATCTTCTCGGCGATGAGCAACGCGTCAGCCATGGCCGAGATAGGCCTCCAGGACCGCCTTGTTGGAGCGAATGGCGGCGGGGACATCGTCGGCGATCTTCTCGCCGTAGTTCAAGACGACGATGCGGTCGGAGACGCCCATCACCAGCTCGATGGCGTGCTCGATGAGCAGCACGCCGATGCCCTGCGTCTTGGCCAGGCGGCGGATGATCTCCGCGAGCTGGGCACGCACCGGAGGCGCGAGGCCCACGGCCGGCTCGTCGAGCAGCAGGAGCGGCGGGTTGGTGGCGATGGCGCGAATGATCTCCACCATGCGCTGCTGACCGCCCGAAAGTGTGCTTGCCAGTTGCTGCTCCAGCCGTCCGACGTTGAGCAGCGACAGCAGCGATCGGGCTCGCTCGACGGCTTCGCGTTCCGTTCGGCGTGCACCCGGGAGGCCCAACAACGTGCCGACGATGCCCGAGCGAATTTCCGAATGCAGGCCGGCCAGGACATTCTCGAGCACGGTGAGATGACCGCACAGGCCGCCGTTCTGAAACGTGCGGCGAATGCCGCGGGCGGAGATGTCGTGCGGATAGAGCCCGTCGATGCGCTCATCGCCGAGGGTGATGCGGCCGGCTGCCAAGGGAACGAAGCCGGTGATGGCGTTGAACAGCGTCGTCTTGCCCGCGCCATTGGGTCCAATGACGGCGACGATCTCTCCGGGCCGCACGTCGATGCTGACGCCGGTCAATGCCTTGAGACCCCCGAAGCCGACCGAAACATCGCTCATGGTGAGCTGACGGGTGGTGGCGGACGATGACGGGGCCGGGTCAGTCACGATAGTAGGTCTGCCGAAAGAGGGACGTGGCGCGTTCCAGCAAGGTCGCAAGGCCGCCCGGCAGGAACAACAGCACGAGGATCATCATAAGCGCGATCATGAGCTCTTCGTAGCCGGGCAGGTCGCGCAGCAACTCGGGGGCCATGGTGAGCGCGATCGCACCCACGATGGAGCCGACAAGGCTGCCGAGCCCGCCGACAACGACAATGCCGAAGTGGACGATCAGCTCCAGCAGGTTGAACGCTTCGGGTGAGACCTGGCGCACGAGCACGGCATAGAGCGCGCCGGCCGTGCCGACGACAAAGCCGCTCCAGGCAAAGGCGAGCACCATGTAAAGCGCGGTCGGAACGCCCATGGAGGCGGCGGCCAACTCGTTGTCGCGAATGGCCATGAACGCGCGGCCGACGCGCGAGCGCAGGAGATTGGAGGTCGCGGCGACGATGAGGGTTACGATCAGGAGGAAAAGGTAGAACTTCTGCTTCTCTGTCGCGAGAACCCATCCGAACAACACGGGGCGCGGCACATGCAGCCCCATGGACCCCAATGTCCAGGTCTCGGCATTGATGTAGAGCCAGCGCATCAACTCGCCGAAAGCCAGCGTGATGATGGCGAGGTAAAACGAGCGGATCCCACGCAGGACGGGCAGGCATACGAGGGCGCCGGCAAGCCCGCCCGCTATGGAGCCCGCGGCAATCGCAAGCAAAAGCGGCGCCTTGTAGTGGTGCAGCAGGATCGCAGTGGTGTAGGCGCCGATACCGTAGAACGCAGCATTGGCAAACGCGAGCTGACCGAGATTGCCTAGAACGATGTTGAAGCCCACACCAACCAGCACGTAGACGAGAATCAGGTTGACGACATACTGCGTGTAGTCGTTGAGGAAGAACGGAAGCGCAAGGAGTGCCAGCGGGATGACCCAAAAGACGCGCCGGTTCGGCCCTCGGGCTACCGGCGGGGCATTGGCATCAGTGACTTCCATGCTCATGCGGCTCTAGACACGTACGACCGCCTGCCGGCCGAAGAGGCCCGACGGGCGGACCAGGAGGACGCCGATGATGATGAGATAGGCCGTGATGTCGATAAGCTTGGAGGAGATGTACGCACCGACCAGAAGCTCGCTCAAGCCGAGCAGAATTCCGCCGACGGCCGCACCCAGGAACGAGCCGAAGCCGCCGAGCGTCATGGCGGCGAAGGCCCGAATGAGGGTCGACGCGGCAAGGTCAGGATAGAGGAGCGTTACGGGCGCGATCAGAATGCCGCCGAGTGCGGCCATGGCGGCGCCGATGCCCCACATCGTGCTCTGGAAGGCCGGGACATTGATACCGACGAGGGCAGCACCGCGCTCTGACTGGAACACCGCCTGTGCCGTCTTGCCGAGCGGCGTCGCATAGAAGATCAGCGCAAGGATCGCAACGGTCGCGATGACAGTGCCCGTGACGATGAGATCGCTGGGTGCCAGGATCACGGGGCCAACCCTAAAGGAGCCCTGCGGCAGCACCTTGGGAAACGGCAGCACTTCGCGTCCCCAAACGACGCGCGCAAGGCCGCGCAGCGCGTAGCCAACTGCCACCGCCATCATCGCGAGCGCAAGGTGCGGGCCGGCCATTATCGGGCGGATGAGGCCCTTGTACACGGCGACGCCGAACGCAAACAGCAGCACCACGGCCAGCAGCGCCGAGATCAGAAACGGCGCTCCAGCAAGGACAACCAGCAGATAGACGACGAAGGCCCCGGCCATGACGAGATCGCCATGGCCGAAGTTGATCACAGTAGTGGCGCGATAAATGACCGTCATGGCCAGCGCGACCAGGGCGTAGAGTGCGCCCTGGGCCACGCCGCTGACGAGCAGTTGCGCCAACATGCCGACCGCTTCCCCTGGTCCCGGTTCAGCTCAGCGGCATCAGAACGAGACCTTCTTGCCCCACGACTCGTAGACCGACAGCTTGCCGGTGTCGTCGTAGCCGACCGTGTAGAGCTGCGTCGCGCCCTGGTGCTGCGTCGGCGAGAAGCTCAGAGTGCCAGCCATGACGCCGGTATCGAAGTTCGTCAGCTTGTCCATCTCCGCGATGAATTTCTCACGCGTGAGATCACGGCCGATCTTCTCCAGCACATGCACGATCGCCACCGAGCTGCCAGGCCCGTAGAAGCTGAAATCCGTCAGCTTCTCGCCGGCCGGAAGGCGCGGCTCGATCATCTCTCGCGCCTTCTTGATGCCAGGCCCGTCGATCAGATCCTTGTACTGAAAGGCCTGGTAGAACCCCTTCATCGGCTCGCGATCGCCCAGCCGCTTCTCCGTATTCATGAAGTCGGCGCCGAGCGCGCCATATTTCAGTGTGTTGAGCCCGAACTTGTGGGCGTCACGCAGGAAGACGACGATCTCGGGCTCGTAGAGAATGGCGACGACGAAATCGACACCGGCCTCCTTGAGGCGCAGGACCTGGGCAGTCGCATCCGTTTGCCCACGCTCCAGCGTCACTTCGGCCGTCGGCGTGATGCCCTTGGTCTTGAGGTACTCCACCATCGGGTCGCGATAGCCCTTCGACCATTCGTTCGTGTGGGCTATGACGCCAATCTTCTTCGTGCCTTCCTTGCTCAGCATGAACTTGGCAAAGGACTGGCCCGCGACCTCGCTGGTCTGACTGGCATGAAAGATGTTTTTCGCGATCGGCGAAGAAATCTTCTGATTGACGGCCGTCGACACCACCCAGGGTACGCCCGATTCCTCGATAACGGGACGCATGGCCAGGGCCACGCCGCTACAGATGCCGCCGTTCAGCAGAAACACTTGATCCTGGCTGATCAGCTTCTTGGCAACCGCGACACCCTTGGCTTCGTTGCAGGCGTGATCGCCTAGGATGATTTCGATCTTGCGGCCATGAATGCCACCCTTCTCGTTGATGTAAGTGTAGTAAGCTTGGATGCCGTAAGCTGCGGCGCCGAAGCTGGCGGCGGGTCCGGTCAGCGGCGCTGGGACGCCGATCTTGATCGTCGTATCCGTGACACCGGTCCGGTCCTGGGCAGCCGCCGGAAGGGCTGTCACCGCGGCCAACGCTGCAGCCACGATGCCGAGCAAACCACGCATGTTCCTTACCTCCTGATGCGATGCTGGCGAGCTTAACGGGACGCGAGGCGGCAAGGCAACACCATATGTTCATCGATGGACAGCGCTCAAAGCACTGAACGATAATGCATGTCCACAGACCAGCCGAAAGCCGGAGACTTGCAGGCATGAGCGTCCAGGATCTCGTCATCGTCGACGGGCTGATCATCTCGAATTTCTCCCGCAGCGTCTTTGAGGACATGCGCAAAGGTGGGCTCAGTGCCGCGAACTGCACCTGCTGCGTGTGGGAGGACTTCGAGGGCACCATGCGCAATATTGCGCAATGGAACAAGTTCTTCACCGACAATGCCGATCTGATCACGAAGGTGCGGACCACGGCAGACGTGCTGGCTGCCAGGAAGTCCGGCAAGACCGGCATCATTCTCGGCTTCCAGAACATCACCGCGTTCGAAGACCGGATCGGTTACGTGCAGCTCTTCAAGGACTGCGGCGTGGGCATAGCCCAGATGGCCTACAACACGCAGAACATGTGCGCGACGGGATGCTACGAGAGCGTAGACCGCGGCCTCTCCGACTTCGGCCATGAGATCGTGGCCGAGATGAACCGGGTCGGCATCATGTGCGATCTCTCGCATGTCGGCTCCAAGTCGTCGAGCGACGTCATTCTCGCCTCGAAGAAGCCGGTGTGCTACTCGCACATCTGCCCGAGCGCGCTGAAGAAGCATCCACGCAACAAATCAGACGAGGAGATCAAGTTCATTGTCGATCGTGGCGGCTTCGTCGGCGTGACGATGTTTCCGCCGTTCCTGGCGAAGGGGAACAATTCGACGATCGACGACTACGTCGCCACCATCGACTATGTCGTCAACATCGCCGGGGAGGAGTCCGTCGGGGTGGGAACAGACTTCACCCAAGACCAGGGTCAGGCGTTCTTCGACTGGCTGTGCCACGACAAGGGTTACGCCCGCAAGCTCGTGGACTTCCAAGAGGTGCTGAACCCCTCCGGTATCCGGAGGATCGGAGATTTCGGCAATCTCCCGGTCGCGATGGAAAAAGCCGGCTGGCCCGAGCGCAAGATTCGCCGCGTCATGGGTGATAACTGGCTGCGTGTATTGAAAGACGTTTGGGGCGCCTGACGCCGGGCACGGATGTTGGTTGCATCGTGGCCAGCAAGTTGAAGCAGATCTCCGGGTCGCGGCAGGGTCGAGGATTGCTCCCCGCCCCCGCGAGCAGATTCCGGCGCCCCCTGTTGACGCACCGGGCTCCTCCCTCGAGGTTCTAGCGTCGAAGCGATAACAAGGCATTGGATGTAGTACCCCTACTTCCACGTCGTGTCCGCGTGCAGCACGGGAACGGCGGCTTGGCCGGGTGAAAAGCCTTACGCGCGAACTGGGGGAGCACCGTGGAGTTCTTACTGAAGATGTGGATGCTCTCGGCGCCAGCACGTCGAGATGCGTGAGCGCTGCAGTCATGCCGAGGCACGATCGACAGCCGCATGTTGCCGCTCTCAATAGGCATCGACCGCCCGACCAGCTGCTCCACGACCGGTGCCATGGCGTGCAAGACGATGGCCGCGCGTGGCGCGCTTCTCGAACCCTGCGTAAGGACCGGCGCGAAGAAACCGCGCCCGGTGTCTTGGGAACCAGTTCGCATCCTTTCCGTCGAGCGCATTCAGGCCGCCGATGAGGGGCTCCGCCAGCAGGCACAGCGTCGGGAGAGCGCAAATCCTGAGTCAGGGTTTCTCCTGATTTGTCTCCATCCGGCAGATGCTGAAATTCCTGCGACGGTTCGAAGAAGTTTGCACCGAGCCATAGAGGAGCCGGCCTTGACAAGAAAATATTATCTCGTGAGCGATTTGCACATGGGAGGTGACGGTCAGCTACAGCATTGCGACTACACCGCCGAGTTCGTGGGGTTTCTAAAAGAGCTCGCGAAAGAGGGGTCTGACACTGAGCTACTGATCGTCGGTGACACGTTCGGCTTCTGGGAGCTGACCCTTGTGCACGGGCTTGATAAGCTTGATCACATCATCAGAGCCCACAATCTCATTTTTGACCAACTCAGAGCCACCGGGGCGAGAATCACTGTGACCATGATGGTCGGTAATCACGACTACGACCTGGCTTGCGATCCCGGCTTTGCCAGTAAGCTGCGAGCTTACAACATCCACTTGGACACAAGCTTGCACTTGATCCGCACTCTAGGCGACAGGAAAATTTGGATCGAGCATGGACAGCAGCGCGACGAGTTCAACACGTTCCGGGAGTACGGCAATCTCTACGCGCTCCCTGTTGGGTACTTTATCACCGAAACGTTTGTCAGCGGGGCCAGCCGACATTCTGACTTCGGTACTGGAGCTTGGCTCAAGGATATTCGTTCAGTCGGCACGATGCAGATCCCTGACTGGGTCCTCTCGAACTATTTCTATCGGGAGATGAGTACCGCGCTACGCTGGTTCCTGCTGCCGTTCTTGCTTCTCTCCGGAGTCACGATCTTGGCAATTGTGGGGGAGAGCCTAAGAATCTTTGGCATCTTCGACTACAATATACTGTTCCAGAATCCGCTGATGAGTCGATTGGGTATCATCGACAACGTTCTACAGGTAGTGATTGCGATCAACTCCGTATTCCTTGTTTTATTCGGATTGCCCATGGCAGTCGTGTCTCACGATCTGACGCGAACCCTACGTCGCTTTCGCGTGCTCACGAGTCATGGGGTGGCTCAGGACTTCGATTCGGTGGAGCCGTATCTGAAAGGAGCGGAGGAGGTTTTCAAGAACGATGACAAGGTGGCGGTGTTCGTCTTCGGGCATACTCACGACGCGTTTCTGAAGCACGTGGGGTCGGCAGGGCGGGTGGTCCTCAACACCGGTACGTGGTTGAAGCTATTGCATCGAGTCCGGGTGCGGTTCGGATTGCTGCCCGCCGTTTACTATCCCTCCTACCGCTTAAATTATTTCCTGATCGAAGAGGAAGGCGAGAAGCTTGTCATTCAGCACGTTACGATTCCGAAGGTTCCTGAACCCGAACTAACTTGGTTGCAGCGGCTCGTGACCCTGGGCAGGGAGCCAAATGCGCCGGATGTGATACCAGCGAGGACGGTGATTGATTAGTGACTTTTGAGCGCATCGGCAGACAAAAAGCCACGCTGAAGACAATGCGTCCAGCCCGCCGGTTTTGGCGGTGTTCTACGCAAGGCAGCAGAGGGAGCCGACATTAGCCTGTTTAGCCAACAACAGTGACGACGGCGCGCCTCAGGACATCCGCTCGGCTCTCGGGAGCGGCCACCGAGCCGCCTTCACGCGAGGTACTTCTTGAAGTGCGCAATGGTACGGTCCCAAGCGAGCTTGGCGGCCGACCCGTCGAAGCGCGGCGTCGAGTTGTTGTGGAAGCCGTGCTGCGTGCCTGGGTACTTGTGCATCTCGTGGGGAACTCCCGCTGCTTTCAGCGCCGTTTCGAAGGCAGGCCACATGGCGTTGATGCGCTCGTCGTTCTCGGCGTAGTGGATGAGCAGCGGCGCCTTGATCGAAGGCACACCTGAGGTCGCGGCAGCGGCGCCATAGAATGGCACGCCAGCGTGCATGTCGGCGCCGAGCGTCACGGCGAGGTAGTTCGTCGTGCCGCCGCCCCAGCAGAAGCCGGTGACGCCGAGCTTGCCCGTTGAGAGTTGGTGCGCCTTGAGATAGCGCGCGCTGTTCACCATATCGGTGCGGAGCCTGGACTGATCGAGGCCAGCCTGCAGCGCGCGCCCGTCATCGTCGTTGCCGGGATAGCCGCCGACGGGGGAGAGGCCATCCGGCGCGAGCGCCAGGAAGCCCTCGGTTGCCGCGCGCCGCGCGACATCCTCGATGTAGGGATTGAGGCCGCGGTTCTCGTGTATGACGAGCACGGTCGGGAATGGCCCGTTGCCGGCGGGCTGCACGAGATAGCCGCGCATGGTACCGGATGTGCCGTTGGGCGAAGGATAGCTGACGTAGCGTGCCTTGATGCGCGGATCGGTGAAGGAGATCGTCTGCGCCCTGGCATAGCGCGGCAGCAGCGCCTGCGCCATGGCGAGGCCGCCGGCGGTCACGGCCGCAGATTTGGCCAGGAATTCGCGGCGGTCCATGCGGCCGTGGCAATACTCGTCGTAAAGATCGAACACGCGTTGATCGATCTCGATTTGGGTGAGAGGCGGGGTGTCGTCGGAGGCCGAGGACACCGTCAGATCCTGGTCCATGCGTAGTTCCTCGAGCAAATGTCTGGAGAGGTGCCCTCAGCCCGTCAAGCCGGCCAGGAACGTGCCCATGGCGCGGTTGACGGCTGAGGGTTGATGGAGATTGGCCGCGTGGCCGGCATTGGGGATCACGACCTTCGTCGAGCCCGAGATTTTCGCGGCCATGTAGTCGGTCGCGGCGAGGAAGTTGGTGTCGTTGGCGCCGACCAGAACGAGCGTTGGTACGCGGATCGCCTCCAGCGACCGGATCACGGCGTCGTCGCGCTGTGCGAGCATGCCGCGAGCCGCGCCGGCTAGGCCGGTCGCGTCACGATGCCGGCTCTGGCGCACCTCGTCGCTGGTGCCGAGGGCGGCAAGGCCGCGGGCGTCGAGATCGTCGGCGCGCTTGCGGGCGCGCGCGTTCCAGGCCTCGCGCGCGTCATCCTTCTTGAAGCCGGGCCCCGTGTCGAACAGCATCAGAGCGCGCGTGCGTTCAGCGTGACGGGCGTGGAATGCGAGCGACATGTAGCCGCCGAGCGAGAGGCCGCCGATGACGGCGCGTCTCTCGCCACAGGTGTCGAGGATCGCGGCGATGTCGGCGACAGTGAGCGCTTCCGAATAAGCGGCGACTTCTTTCGGGTAGGCGCTCTGACCGTGGCCGCGCATATCCCATACGATGATCTTGTAGCGGTCCTTGACGGCCGCGATTTGACCGTCCCACATGCGGCAGGTGGCGCTATAGCCGTGCGAGAGCAGCACGGCAGGGCCGTTCCCGTGCACTTCGTAGTGTATGGCGACGCCGTTGCGGTCGAGCGTCGGCATGCGGGCCTCCCGGTTCCAACCTGTCGAAGGGGAGCTTAGCACTGCCGACGGCGGTGCAGGTCCAATTCCTGACCCAGTCACAAGCCGTCAACGCGGACCGCCAGGCCCTGGTCTCGACCATCATGGGGCGACCGGGCGACGATGGCGGCCACCGTGCTCGACACCTTCATGCCGAGGAGCCTTGGCGCGGTAAACATTGAGCGCAAGCACCTTGGGCGCATCGCGAGCAGGCGATGGCACAGCCCTGCGTACCGCGCCATCCGCGCCACATCAAGACGCCCACGGAGGCACGCGAAATACTGGAGCTGGCGACCTGATTGAGCTCTTTTCAGACCCATGATCGGAGCACTTGGGTAATTGGTGCACCGCGACCGGCTGAGGTCACATCGGGCATTGGTGTCACTCGCACAGCGCACCAACAGCGTAATCATCGAGAAGCAGAGTTTGCGGACATCAGCGAACGACGTGAGCCATGCTCAGATGGCGTCCGGCGCCTTGACGGCACCACCTCATACAGCGGACTCTGGACACAGTTGACACCCGGCAGGCACGGTCTGGGACGGGGTCAAGCGGATGCGCAATCGACGGTCGTCGGACAGGTCGGAAGCCTTGCATCAGATGACTTCAATTTGATGCGGCGGGAGGTGAGCCGGCTCATTCGCTCCGAGGTCGTCGCGATCAGGAGGCGAGACGATGAAGCGCGTGGTGCACACAGGGCTCCCGGAGTTCGGCCGCCCGACCGAGCATGCCGTGATGGCGGACGGCCATCTGCGCACGACGGCCGTGCCCCTCAAGATGGACGGGACGTTTGAGACTGGATGTGCCCGGAGCCAGATCGCGCTGGCGCTCGAGAATCTCGAGAAGACAGTCAAGGCGGCGGGAGGTGAGATCACGGACGTGATCCAGGCACTCTGCTTCCTGATTAACGCCGATCATGTGTCGGTTCTCAACGAGGAATGGACCAAGCGATTCAAGCCGCCTTACCCCAACCGCGGTATCGTGATCGTCAATGCCATCGGGGTACCCGGGATCGTCATCCTGATCCAGGTCCACGCCTACATCGGGCCATGAAGCCGCGTCGATAGCGAGCGATCGTCGCGACGCCCTCGGCTTGCCGGGGCGCTGGCATTGCCGTGGACGGCGGAGGCACTTCAAAAGTCGACAGTCAGAACCCAACGGCATGCGCCAGGAGCGGACGTGGACGCGCCCCACATTTGGTCGAGCGCCCAAGCGTGGGATGATGGAACGAAACATCCACGTGACGAACACCGACTTAAGTGCTGGAGAGCACCCTCGCCCAATTTCGCCAGTTCACCATGTTTTGGGCATCCCGGTGCCTTCTTAGTTTTTCAAGGCGAATGTCCGCTATCTGAAGGGCGGCCTTCCTTTCCCTGAGCGTGGCTGGAGCCGATGGTCAATCTTGAAAACGACACCTCTCGCCGTCGTGGGCAATGAGAATAGCCTCCGTCGTTCCCGAGCGCTGGAGGCAGGTGCACTCGCGCCGGCAAGAGTGCTCTTGCGCTATGTACGCTACCGGTTTGTTGGGCCGTGATCGGGCGTTCGCTAGCCGATACAAGGTATGATTGCCGCTCGGGAGCAAGGATCTCGGAAAGGCTATGTTCAGGAATTTGCGCACAGGCACGAAGCTCTTGATCCTGTGCGCCGCCTTTATCCTCTCCATCGTCATGACTGTCTATGGGCTCGTGACCGAGAAGCGGATCGCCATAGAATTCGCGCGCAAGGAGCTGGTCGGCAGTCGCTATCTTGATGCAGTCCGCAACACCTACGCGAACCTCCTCGCAGCGCCGGAAGGAAGCGCAATGTCCGCGCCGCCGGTCCATCCGGACGATGTGGTTTTCAAAGAGCTCTCGGACCTGGCGGCTGGAGCTGACGGCCATTTCGATACACACGAGTTCGCCGGAGCATTGATGAGCACTCTGCGCGAGCTGGAGCGTCGCAGGGCGGCCGGTGGAAACGTGGACGAACTCGTGTCGAAAGCGCTTGCCGAGGCCCAATCCTTGGCGCAGCGGATCGGTGACGATTCGAACCTGACACTCGATCCGGACTTGGATAGCTACTACGTCCAAAACATTGTGGTGCGGAGAATGCCGAGCCTTTTGGGCAGGTTTTCCGAGTTGCAGCAATTTTTCGAGGCTAGCATCGCGAAGGATGCTTCATCGGTCATGCGGCAAGTGCGCCTGCCAATTCTCGCAAGCCAGGTCGCATCGACCGCCCGCGAGGTGAAAGCGGATCTGCAGGCTGCCTATCGCGGAAATTCTGACGGAAGCCTAAAACAGGCCGTCGCCCCGGGATTTGGCGCAATGTTTGTGAGCATCGAGTCCTATCTCGGCGCCCTGTCCACCAGCACATCGGGAATCGATACAAGGGACGCGGCGACATTCGATCGGTTCCAGGTCAGCGCCGTCCAGCATGGCCTCGAGGCCTGGTCGCTCGCGCAACTCGAGCTTGATCGGATATTGCGGAAGCGGATCGACGGCCTGCTCGGCAAGATGCAGAGGGGCCTTGCGTTGATTGGAGGTCTCGCTGGCCTCAGCATCATCCTCGCCATCCTCACCCACAGATACATCGTGGGGCCGCTTAAGCGGCTTGAGACTGTGGCCTTGGCCGTGCGGGAGCACAAGGACTACAGTCTCCGTGCAACCCATTCTGGGCTCGATGAAATCGGCCGCGTAACATCCGGCTTTAACGAGATGCTTGCAGAACTTGCCGCTGCACGGAGGAGGGAGATTGCCGCTAGGTCAGAGGCGGCACGTGTGGCACGGTTGACGTCGATGGGGGAGATGGCCGCTTCAATAGCCCACGAGATCAATCAGCCGCTTTTCGCAATCGTAACCAACGCGAATGCGGGCCTGCGGTGGTTAGGCGCTACGCCCCCGGACCTTAGCCGGTTGGAGACCGTGTTGAAGCGGGTGGTTCGGGACGGACACCGAGCCAGCGACGTCATTGCAAGCGTTCGCGCGTTGATCAAGCAAGACGCGCCGGCAAAGGCTCCGCTCAGCATTGAGGCGCTCATCGACGACATACGAGGTCTCGTGCGTGAGGATCTGCAACGCGAACAAGTTTCACTGCAAGTGCAGCTGGCTCATGGACTCCCAAGCGTCCGAGCCGACCGGACACAGCTTCAGCAAGTTCTCTTGAACCTGATATCAAACGCGGTTGATGCAATGCGCGAGACGCAAGATCGACCTCGGGAGCTGCAGATCAGTGCGGCCATCGCGGACCCGGGCGGCGTAGTCATCGCCGTGGCGGACTCCGGCGAGGGGCTTGATGCAAAAGCGGAAGATCGGATCTTCGAAGCGTTCTTCACGACGAAGGACAAAGGCATGGGGTTAGGGCTGTCGATTTGCCGCTCCATCATCGAAGCCCACGACGGGCGTTTGTGGGCTTCGCGTCGCAACCCAAACGGAAGCATTTTCCAATTCACGTTGCCCTGCAAAGGTGATGCGTGATGACCGCAGACGCGCCCGAAGCGATACCTGTGGTATTCATCATCGATGACGACGCCTCAGTGCGAGAATCGCTCACGGAACTGTTCACGTCAGTGGGCTTGCAAGTTGCTGCGTTCGGTTCACCCGTTGAGTTCTTGCGCAATCGAGCCACTGACGCGGCCGGCTGCCTCGTCCTGGACGTGAGACTCCCCGGCTCGAGCGGTCTGGACTTTCAGGCCGAGCTCGCGCGAGCTGATATCCAGTTGCCGATCATATTCATCACAGGGCATGGCGACATTCCCATGACCGTAAGGGCGATGAAGGCAGGGGCAATGGAGTTCCTGACCAAGCCCATTCGCGATCAGGACCTACTCGACGCCGTTCAGCGCGGTATCGACTTGGATCGCACCAGGCGAGAGCAGAACAGGTCTGTGACCGAGCTGCGCGCCCGCCTCGCATTGCTGACGCCGCGAGAGCGGGAGGTCGTGACGCTGGTCAGCGCAGGCTTGCTGAACAAGCAGATCGCCGGCAGGCTCGGCGTAGCGGAAATCACTATCAAGATGCACCGTGGCAATGCCATGCGGAAGCTGCAGGCCGCATCGCTGGCTGACCTGATGCGCATTGTGCGGGTCCTTGGACTGCAGCCGCCCGGGTGACGGCCTACCTAGACCCATGGATAGGTTTCGAATGCGCCAGCTCCCCCCTATCTGTTGAGCTACCGTTCCGGAAATCCGAGAGGTCCTGCGTTGGCCCAGACTTCTCTCATTTCGATCGTCGACGACGACATGGCGGTCCTAGAGGCGACCACGAGCCTTCTGGAAGCCCATGGGTACACCACGGCGGCGTTTAGGTCGGCCCAAGAATTTCTTCAGTCTCCGCAGGTCGGTGACACACAGTGCCTGGTCACGGACGTGCGCATGCCCGGCGTGAGCGGTATCGACCTGCAGGAGCAATTGATCGGCGCTGGTCATCGCATTCCCACCATCGTCATGACGGCGCATGCCGACGAGCACGTGCGCGAGGCGGCACTGAAGCGCGGTGCCCTCGCCTTCCTGACCAAGCCTGTGAGTGTGGATCTCTTGATCTCTTGTCTTAAAAGCGCCCTCGCCGTCAACGGTGCCGCGAGCGCGCTTCGATAGGCTGCCAGAAGCCTCCATTGCCTTTGTGGCCATTTTGTCAGCGGCTTCCCGCTGGTGTTGTCCTTCGACCGACTCGTTCCCGCCGATGGATGAGGCCTACCTAGGCATAGGTATAGGGTCCTGCATCCCTTCCAAGCCACCTCCCAGACCTCTGCTCAGATTGTCTTTCCGCGGCCGCGCCCGTACTCGAAAGGCGCTGCGGCGGACACGGAGAGTTGCCCGCCCGATGTCGCAGCGGCGGATTGGCAGGCTCAAACGCGTCGTCGAGGTTGTCATGAATTGTTCCCGCGACATTCAAGAATCCGACCATCCGCGGCATCTTGCTTGGGAGCGCGGCAGTTGTACCGGCTTGCCCAGGGTCATCAAGGATGCTGCATGGCTTCAGGGCGCGCTTGCCGCTGACGCGGTGTTCGCCTTCCAGTGGGACGCACGCGCCGGTGTATCCCGGCGCAGCGAGAACGCTTTGGAGATCCTAGGCTTCGCCCCGCATGAGACAGTGACTGCGGAGCGCTTCCTAGCCCAGATCCATCCCGCCGACCGCGGGTTGCTCAATGCCTGCGTGCGCGCGGTTCGTCCCGACGATCCGTCTTACACCGTCAGTTTCCGCTTTGCGCGGCCTGATGGCCGGCAGATCTGGCTCGAGGAAACGTCGCGAGCGGAGTTCGATAACACGGGACGCCTGCTTTATCTGAGGGGCCTTACGCGCGACGTCAGTCGGCGCAGACGCCATGATGAGCACCAGGCGATGGTCCTCACCGAACTCGATCATCGGGTCAAGAACTTGCTCTCGAGGGTGGGTGCCGTCATATCGGCCACGCGCAGGCAGGCTGGATCCGTGGACGAATACGCGAGTGCCCTCGAGGGACGCATCGCGTCGCTCGTCAATGCCCACGCGCTCCTGCGAGATGGCCGAGGTGCGAGCCTCTCCGAGCTGGCGCAGAACCAGCTCGCTCCCTACGCTACGGTGGGCAACACGACACTTGCCGGTCCCGAAGTCACCCTGTCACTCGAGGCGACCGAGGCGATGGCCATGGTTCTGCACGAGCTTGTGACGAATGGCGTCAAGTATGGCGCACTATCCACCACGGACGGGCACGTGGCGGTACAATGGCGCCGCAACCTCGATGGAAGCCTCAGGGTCCACTGGCGCGAGATCGGCGGGCCCACTATCGACGATCAGCCAACCCCCGGCTACGGGATTAGTCTCGTTCGCGACCTTGTCCAGCACGAGTTAGGCGGCAGAGTTGAGTTCCACTGCATGCGGAGCGGGGTGAATTGCACGATGATCCTTCCTGCCGAACATGTGAATTGATTGGCGGATCCGCGCGACAGCCGCCGCAGGAGGGGCTTTCCGAACCCGACCAGGACAGGGGCATGAAGAGATTTGAAATCACCCGAGGCTCGCGATAGGAGGGCGCGTGGCAATGGCGCCCCAGAGGTACCCCGATGGCCGTCGGATGCTTTGATTCTTCTGTCGGACGAACAGCCACGGCAGCTTCCGGAGTGCTTCTGCCGTGCCGGGAGCACGGGACGGCGAAAGGTGTCACTTTCTGCGGTGAGTAGGGGTCGGACTCTACTCGTGAAGAGTGACGATCGACGGCTTCAGGTGTAAAAGTTTGGATTTGATCGGACGTTATTAAGGAAGTGGTGGGTATCATTGCCGGTTGTGAGGGGAGCGAGCCGAAGGCGAGTGGACCTTACAACCGGCGGCGCAAGGCTCGAGAGCCCACAATGACGACAGAACAGAAGGTCATCAAAGCCAAGGTCGGCCAGATCGCCAGCCAGCGCCCGTGTGCTCACGTGCGGCTCGGCCGCCACCCGATCCAGCACCCAAAAGCGCGCTCATCCACCAGCGCCCGCACCTGGCTGCCGCCGCGCGGCCTGGACGCAACCTCGCCCGTGGCGCGGTAGCGCTGCCACCACTTCACCACCGTCGACGGCTCCACTCCGAACGTTGCCGCCACCCGCCATCCATGCTGGCGTCCACCTCCAGCATGCAGCATGAATCATATTCGCAGCTCACCGGGAATCCCCCGCGATTCCATTCGAACTAAACCTGCTCTAACCGGGCTGCGGCCAACCTGCCATGCAACGCGCGGTCTGTGCGCGGCTACAGCCAACCGATCAATCCATCCAGTTTGCGTAAGCCTCATTGAAGCGCCTTGACTGAGCGGCCGATTCATCACGAAACGGTTAAAATGCTTCCACCCGCGGCGCACAGCCGCTACCCATTCGGCGAGCTATCGGTTGAACACAGTGGCGATCCGGCCTTCCTTGACGTCCTGCTCGCCCAGTCTCAGTTGCTCGGCGCGGCGCGACAGCCACCATCCGTACTGCGGCGGCCAAAGCACCCAACCGGTGTCGCCGCCGAGCTCCTGGACAGCATGCAAGGCCCAGTGCGGGTTTCTCAGGGCTTCGCGTGCGATGCAAATGAGATCAGCGCGGCCTTCGCGCAGAATGCTCTCTGCCTGGCTGCCCGTCATGATCAGCCCGACGGCCATGGCCGGCACCTCTGCTTCCTTGCGCACGCGGTCCGCGAACGGCACCTGGAACCCTGGAATTCGCGACAGGACGCGCGCGGTCGGCGACAGGCCGATACCCCGCGAGGAACAATCGATGAGATCGACGCCCCTGGCGACCAGCTCCGCCGAGAGCGCCACGGTGTCCTCGATGCTCCAACCGCCCTCCTCGCCGTCGATGCAGGATAGGCGCATGAACAGTGGCTTGTCGGTAGGCCACTCGGAGCGCACCGCCTCGGCCACCTCCAGGACAAGCCGCATGCGGTTCTGCCGCGAGCCACCGTAAGCGTCGGTGCGGTCATTGCCGAGCGGAGAGTAGAAGGAGTGCAGTAGATAGCCGTGGGCGCCATGAATATCGAGAACATCGAAGCCCGCGGCAGCGCAGCGCCGCGCGCCATCGGCGAAAGCCTGGACGATGCGTTTGATGTCCGGAATGGTGAGCTCGAGCGGCCCATGCCAACCCGCCACGCGTGCCGTTGGCGACGGCGCGACCGGCTGCCACGGCGGCTCGCCGCGCTTGGCCTCCGCCTCCCCGAGCGGACCGTAGCCTTCCCATGGGCGCTGGCGCGAGGCTTTGGGGCCGCAGTGCACGAGCTGGGTGGCCGGTGTGACGCCGAGCGAGCGTAGGAGATCGGCGATCTTCTTCAGCGGCGCGATGAAGTCGTCCGACCAGATGCCGAGATCGCCGTAGGTGTTTCGCCCCTCCGGACTGACGATGAGAGCCTCAGTAAAGACGGTGCCGAACCCGCCGAGCGCATACTTGGCGAGATGATGGTGGTGCCACTCGGTCGGGAAGCCATCCCTGCCCGTGTAGACCTGCATCGGGGCCAACACCATGCGGTTCTTGAGCTCGACGCCGCGGCACCGCCAAGGCTTGAGGAGATGAAGCTCGGGGACCTTTTGCTCGGTCATGAACTGTGCCTCGTTCCTGCTGGATTTGGTCGGCGTCGACGTCTCACACTGGGCGGTAAAGAAGATCGGCCTGCTCCGCGCTTACCTTGCCGTTCGCGATATCAGCTTGCACCAGTGCCCGATCCCGGCTTGCGGGATCGCCCCACCCGCCGCCGCCGGCTGTTTCAATGATGACGCGGTCGAAAGGTTGGAGCGTTGTGACCAACTTGGAAGGGATGGCCTCGACGCGGCCGTCGGCGCGATGGATCACGGCTTGCGCTGTGCCGCCCTTGCCTCCGCCGTCGGCCCCGGCGGAGGCACAGAAATGCCGCTCACCTCGATAGGTGAAGGTGATCTCTCCTTTGAGTACCTCGTACTCGCGCACGATGCCGAGGCCGCCGCGGAAGCGGCCGGCGCCGCCAGAGTCTGCCCGCAACGCCGTGCGGTGAACGCGTATTGGCGCGTCGCGCTCAAGCGCTTCCACGGGCAGGTTCATGCAATTGGTGGCATCGGTCTCGATTACATCGACTCCGTCGCTCGCAAGCCCTGCGCCGCTGCCGCCCGCGATCAGCTCGCCGACCACGAACGGGCGGCCATTATCTCGTCGGCCCCCGAACATGACTGCCAACATCTCGCCGGCCGCATCCGCCCCAACGCGTTGAGGAACCGCATCGCGCAAAGCGCCGACGATGTTGCAGCAAATTCGCTTGATGGTCGCACTGCGGGCGTTCACAGCGGCCGGCTCGCGGGGATTGACAATGCTGCCTTCCGGCAGGTGTAGCGTAACGGGGCGGAAACAACCGCCGTTAGTCGGAATCTCGCTGCCGGTGATGACGCGCGCCGCGAAGTAGGCAGCAGCAGCCGAGCCGGACGGGACGCAGTTGAATGGTCCGCGCACCTGCGCACTGGACCCCGTGAAGTCACAGTGCATGCTACCGTTGCCGATCGTGACCGCCACCTCAATCCGGATGCGCTTATCGAGCTCGATGCCATCATTATCGAGATAGTCGACGTACTTGTATGTGCCAGGCGGAATGGCGCTTAATGCCTTGCGCGTCATTGCCTCGGAGCGATCCAGGAGCTCGTTGAATATCGAGATGAGCTGATTGTCGCCGTAGGAGCGCGCAAGCTCGTTGACGCGGCGCTCGGCCACCGAGCATGCGGCGACCTGCGCGTGCAGGTCGCCAAGAAACGTCTCGGGGATGCGCGTGTTGAGCCTGAGGATCTTGAGCAGGGTGTCGTTGAACTCCGTGCCGCTCCTGAGCTTGAGCGGCGGCAGGCGCAAACCCTCCTGATAAATCTCGGTAGCGTTGGTTGGGATCGAGCCCGGCGCCATGCCGCCTACGTCTTGGTGGTGCGTCATACTGCCGGCGTAGGCAATGACGCGACCTTTGACGAAGATCGGCATCACCAGCGCAATGTCTGGCAGGTGCGTGCCGCCGTGATAGGGATCGTTCATCAGGTAGATGTCGCCCTCCTGCGCGGAGGACGGCGGAAACTCCTCTATGAACTTGCGCACGATCGGGATCAGCATCGCCAGGTGAGCTGGGATGGCAATGGCCTGGGCAAGTGTCTCGCCGCCGGCAGTGAAAAGGCTCGCGGACGCATCCATGCCTTCCCGAACGATCGGCGAGAAGGAGCTGCGAAGCAGCGTCGACTCCATCTCGTTGGCTACGCCGTCCAGCTTGTTGCGCACGACTTCTAGGGTGATGGGGTCCTGGGCAGCGGAGGCCATGTCGCACCTTCTAGAGACGGGTCATGATCAGGGTGCTGCCGGCGGCAGGACGCGCGGACCAGCCCGGCGGCACGAGGGTGGTGGTATCCGCCTGCTCGACGATGGCGGGGCCCTGGATCGTGACGTCGAAAGGGATCTGCTCGCGCGCGTGGATGGCAGTCTCGACGGCCCCGCTGCCGGCAAAGTGGACGCGACGCCTCTTGGCGCGCGGTGCCTTCGTGTCGTTCTTGCCCTCGTCGAATTGATCAAGGGCCGCGGCGCGCACGAGCTGGATCGTCCGCAGGTTGACGATACGTGCAGGCGAACGCGTTGAATGGCCAAACACGCGATCGTGCGTGGCGACAAAGTCCTCGTATAGCAGCTTGATGGCATCGACCTCGGCGAGGCGTAGCCGCACCTCGAGGTAGTGCGACTGACCATCGTAACAGACATCGGCGAAGTGCTGCGTCTCGATCTTGTTGTTGCCGAGGGCCTCTTGTGCCATCAGCTTGCCGCAGGCTGCCTCGAGCTCCCGTAGCGTCGGCGTGAGTTCTGCTGGCGATAGACCCTCGAGCGGACGGGGAAAGGCCGTCGACATCTCGTGCTCGATGCTGGCAGCCAGCAGGCCGGCGGCCGACAGCACGCCCGGGTGACGCGGGACGATGATGCGGCCGATGCCGAGATCATCGGCCAGTGCCGCTGCATGCATGCCACCGCCGCCGCCGAGCGGCACGAGAGCGAACTTGCGCGGATCGAAGCCCTGCCGGATCGATACGAGGCGAATACCCTCCGTCATCTGCGCATTGATGACACGGTGGATGCCGAGGGCGGCCTCCTCAACCGTCATACCAAGAGGCTCGGCAATCTTTGTGGCAACGGCTTTCCGAGCCAGATCAGGCTTTAAGGGCAGCGTGCCGCCGGCGAAATACTCGGGATCAATGTAGCCGAGCACGACGGAAGCGTCCGTTACGGTCGCTTCCTCACCCCCGGTGCCATAGCAGGCCGGTCCCGGCTCAGAGCCCGCGGAGTGAGGGCCGACGCGTAGGCCGCCGGCCGTGTCTATCCAGGCGACGCTGCCACCGCCGGCACCGATGGCATTGACGTCGACCATGGGCACGCGGATGGGATAGCCGGCGACGAGGCCTTCGGAGCGGATCAGTGGCTTGCCGGCATGTATGAGGGCGATGTCGCTGCTGGTGCCGCCGATATCGACGGAGATAAGGTCTTCCAGCCCAACGGAGCTGCCAGCGGAGCGTCCGCCGATGACGCCGGCAGCAGGCCCCGAAAGGAACAGCCGGACTGGGCGTTCACGCGCGACGCTGGAGATGGCGACCCCGCCGCGAGACTGCATCACCTGCAGCGGCGCGGAGACGCCTGCCGTCTTCAACCCCACCTCGAGGTTCGCAAGATAGCGGTCGATCACGGGTTTTATGTAGGCGTCGAATGCTGTGACGACGGTGCGCTCATACTCGCGGAAGGCCGGGTCGACCTCCGAGGACAGCGAAACGTAGAGCCCCGGATAGGCCTTCCGAATGATCTCGCCGGCGCGGCGCTCGTGCTCGGGATTGAGAAAGGAGTGGAGAAAGCAGATGGCGATGGCTTCGACGCCGGCCGCCACCAGCTCGGCCGACGCCTGCTCGACCGAGGCTTCATCGAGCGGCACGATTACTTCGCCATCGGCAGCTAAGCGTTCATTCGCCTCCTTGCGCAAAGCGCCCGGCGCCAGGAAAACTGGCGTTTCGGGCCGGAGCACCACGTCGTACATCTGCTGGCGCATCTGCCGACCGATCTCGAGCACATCCTTGAAGCCGCGCGTCGTCAGAAGCCCGATTTTCGGGCCGCGCCGTTCGAGCACGGCGTTGGTTGCTACGGTCGTGCCATGCACGAAGCGAGTTATGCGGTCGGCCGGTATGTCCCAATTCTCGGCCATCTGACGGATTGCGGTCATGATGGCCCGGCTCGGATCTCTCCGGGTCGTCGGTACCTTCATCGCCATCACAGGACGGCCGGTGGCCCGACAGACGACGTCGGTGAAGGTGCCACCCACATCGACGCCG
The DNA here is from genome assembly GCA_050248715.1 of Hyphomicrobiaceae bacterium. Classification (GTDB taxonomy): domain Bacteria; phylum Pseudomonadota; class Alphaproteobacteria; order Rhizobiales; family Hyphomicrobiaceae; genus AWTP1-13. The sequence continues at coordinate 26,794 of JBFWRV010000069.1, forward strand.
ATTTCGATCATGCAATCAGGCCCTCTGCGGCGCTACGTGACGGCCGTGAGGGCCATTGCTTGCACGCCAGCTGCATCTTGCAATTCCTACCGCTGCAGTAATTTTATTGTCAATGCAATTGTCGCTTTCGAATTGAACCTGTGCTGCAAGATGTCCTGCCCGGACGAATGCCAGAACTGCAATTGCCACTTCGGCCAAGCAATCGGCGGCCCTCGCCGCTCAGTAGATCGGTGGCGTCGTGATCCAAAGCGCGCGCGTGACGGTGGAACCGGAGTTGGAGATGAAGTGCGGCCGCGAGCTGTCGAAGGCGAAGCTGTCGCCTTCCCATAGCGAGTAGAGGCGTCCGTCGATGACCAGTTCGAGCGAGCCGACCAACACGATACCGCATTTCTCGCCGGTGCCTTCGTTTGGCTCGGGTCCTGTCGAAGCGTTGGGCTCGAGCGTGATCAGGAACATCTGCAGCTTCTCGGAGCCCTGCGGGGTCAACAGCTCCTTGAGCACGCCGGACTTTGTGAGAGCAAGCCGGCGTCGGTGCGCACCGCGCACGATCACATCGCTATCCTTCTGGAGTCCGGGCCCATCGGCGTGAAAAAACCACGACACCGGTACGTCGAGCGCCTTGCTCAACTGGCGCAGCGATCGGATCGACGGAGAAACGATACCGCGCTCAATCTGGCTCACCAATCCAGTCGAAACGCCGGCACGCTTTGCGACCTCCTCTAACGACAGCCCACGCGTCTTGCGCACACGACGCATCTCGCGCCCGAGGTCGACGTCGGCCTCGCTTTCCAGCTCTGTACCGTCCTGCACTCGTCGCCTCCTCCGATCCCGCGGCACGCTGCCTGTTGCAGTGGCACTACAATTATCCTAACATATCCATCAGGCACGCCACAGATTTAGTAGTCTTCCTGAAGATTTCTAACATTGGGGCGGAATGGGCGCTGCGGCAAGGCTCTGCGATCCCGCGGCGATGCCTCTTCATGGTGGTCAGACGGGAGGTTCCAGGTATGCGCATGGTGAAGGGCATCTCGAAGTTTGCGGCGGTGCTGTGTTGCTGCACCCTCGCGTCAACAGCGCAAGCTCAGGACCCTCTTGTCGTGTCGGCCTACGGCGGTGTGTGGAAGGAGTCGGTCGAGAAGAATTTCGGCACCTGCTATGCCCAGCGCAGCGGCAACAAGATCGCCATCCAGACGGGTGAGTCCGCAGATTGGCTGAACCGCATTCGCGCCAATACCAAGACACCGCCAATCCATGTTGTCACCATGGCGCAGGCCGACACAATGCGCGCCATCAAAGACGGCCTCATCGAAGACATTGACGCCGCCAAGCTGCCGAGCCTCAAGGATGTGCCGGAGCGCTTTTACAAGCCCTGGGCAGGCAAGGCAGCGATCGACATCCACGTCGGTGCGTTGGGCCTCATGTATAACAAGGAGAAGGTGGCGAACCCGCCGGCTGACTGGAAAACTCTGATCGACGAGATAATCGCCGGCAAGTACGGCAAGCGCGTCGCGTGGCCGTCCGGCACGTATAGCTGGGGGCCGGACATGATCTGGTTCATGAGTCAGCTCTACAACGGCGATGTTGATCAGGCCTTCGCCAAGCTCAAGGCCATGTCACCCTATGTCGTCAAGTTCTGGACGAGCCCGGTGGAGGTGCTCGACAGTTTCGGCGCCAAGCAGGTCGATCTCGTCATGTACTGGGACGGACGTGCCTACGCCTTCATGGACAAAGGGAACCCGTGGGTCGGCTACTACAATCCCAAGCCAGGTGCCCTGGGCGTCACCGTCGCCGTCGCCAAGGTCAAGAACTCACCGGACTCCGCCTGGACCTATATGGATTGCGCGCTCAGCGCCGATGTGCAGCTCGCACACGCCAAGACGCTGCGCTATGCCGTGACCAATGCCAAGGTAGTCTATCCTGAGGAACTCAAGGACAAGGTTGCCAAGCCCGACGAACTGATGCTGCTGCCCTATCCGCAGGAGATCGACAAGTTCCCCGGCTGGGTCGAGCGCTGGAACAAGGAGATGCGCTAGCGCAGGAGGGCTGATCGCAGGAGACAGGCAAGGTGCCGGAGACTACAGTCCCGCCCGCCAAGGCCGCTGAGGAGGCGTCGCTCAACGGTCGATGGCGGAGGCCGCATCTGCCGCTAGCCCTGTTGCTAGCGCTACCTGCAGCGCTACTGCTCGCCGTCTTCTTCGTCGGTCCGCTGGTGCTCAATCTGCAAGAGAGCTTGCGTCTCGAGAAGGGCTTCCCAACGTTTGCCCAGTACGGGAAGTTCTTCGCCGACGGCTACTACCTGATGGTGCTCCTGCACACCATCCTGTTCGGGCTCGGCGTCACGGCCCTGTGCATTCTATTCGGGTATCCGTTCGCCTACGCGCTCGTGGAGGCCGATCCCCGCTGGAAGGTCCTCCTGCTATTCGTCGTCGTGGCGCCGCTGCTCACCAACGTTGTGGTACGGTCATACGGCTGGATGATCCTGCTTGGCGGCACGGGACTCATCAACACACTGCTCGGACGGTTAGGCTTCGAGCCGCTCGAAATCATGTACACGTGGACCGCCGTAACGATTGCGATGGCACACGTGCTGCTGCCGTTTGCCGTGCTGTCGATTGCCAGCGTGTTGGAGATGCGCGACCGCGCTCTGGACGAGGCCGCCGCCACCCTTGGCGCCAACCCCGCCCGCGTCTTCCGCGAAGTTGTTCTTCCACTCAGCATGGAAGGCGTCGTAACGGGCGCGATCCTGGTGTTCACGCTGGCGGTCGGCAGCTTCGTGACCGTGTTGCTGCTCGGGAAGACGAGCACGATGGTGATCGCCGTGCTCATCTACCAACAGCTGACTGTGGTATCGAACTGGAGCTTCGGCGCGGCGATGGGCATCATCCTTCTCGCCATCGTGCTTGCAAGCCTAGCCCTGCAAGGGCACCTCAGGCGCGTGAGGAGCTAAGGTCATGTCGGCGCTCGCACCGTGGCTGCGTGCCTACGTGATCGCCATGACGGTCTTCATCCTGGCGCCCCTGGTCGTGGTCGTCATCGCTGCATTCAACAGCGCCGAATTCGCGGTGTTCCCGCCGCCAGGCCTGTCGCTGCGCTGGATCAACAAAGCGCTGACAGACCCTGAGTTCATGAACCCGCTGTGGAACAGCACGGTGCTAGGGCTCTGCGCCACGCTCGGAACTGCTGTCATGGCCGTGCCGGCGGCGATCTTGCTGGCGCGCCATACTTTTCCCTTCAAGAGCGAGTTCGAGGCCTTCCTGCTGTCTCCACTCACCCTGCCGCAGATCGTGCTGGCGACTGGGCTCTTGTTCTTCGTGAACATCATCGGGCTCGGCGGCAGCTTCACCGGCCTGCTGGCGGGACACATGGTGATCACAATCCCGTACATGTTGCGGACGGTTTATGGCGTCTACGCCGGCATTAATCGCGAGATCGAGGAGGCCGCCGCCGTGCTGGGCGCGGGGCCAATCCGCACATTCTTTTCGATCACCCTGCCGATGCTGAGGCCGGGGATCCTCGCCGGCGGCATCTTCGCCTTCCTGATTTCCTTTGATGAGGTGCCGATCGCACTTCTCCTTACGAATACCACGAACGTAACCCTCCCAGTCTCGATCCTGAGCTACCTGATTTACAACTACGACCCGACGATTGCTGCCATCTCCGCGGTTCAGATCGCCATCGTGATCATTCTCCTCATCGTGCTCGACAGGGTATTCGGGCTGAAGACCCTCATGTTCAGCGCGCGATGACGATAGTTCCGCCCATGGACGCGACCAGCACACAGCAAAGCAAGGGACAGTCGGCGCGGGTCGACATGCTGGGCGTGCGCAAGAGCTATGGATCGCATGTCGCCCTGGAGAACCTCGACCTCCAGATCGCGCCAGGCGAGTTCCTGTCCCTTCTCGGCCCCTCCGGGTGCGGAAAGACGACACTTCTGCGGTGCATCGCCGGGCTCGTGAGGCCAGAAGCAGGCGACATCCGGGTCGACGGGCAGTCCTTGGTGCCGCTGCCGCCCTACAAGCGCAATCTCGGCATGGTGTTTCAGAGCTACGCGCTCTTTCCACACATGACGGTGGAGCAGAACATCGCCTTCGGATTGAGCGAGCGCGGCACACCGGCGGGGAAGGCGCGTGTGCAGAATGCGCTGGAGTTGGTGCGCATGCAGGGCTACGGCAGTCATTTGCCGCGTCAGATTTCGGGCGGCCAGCAGCAGCGGATCGCGCTGGCGCGGGCACTCGTCACCTCGCCGCGCATTCTCCTGCTGGACGAACCGCTCGCCGCTCTTGACGCGAAATTGCGCGAATCCATGCAGGTGGAACTGAGGCAGCTGCAGCGCCGGCTCGGCATCACGACGATCTTCGTCACACACGATCAGCGCGAGGCGCTGACCATGTCCGACCGCGTCGCGGTGATGCACAAAGGGCGCATCGAGCAGTGCGCGAGCCCTGAGGAGATCTACGCCCGGCCGGCATCCGCCGTTGTGGCGAACTTCATTGGCCAGACCAGCCAGATCCCGGCGACCGTGGTTGCCCACGAGAATGACCGCCTATTGCTGCGCGTGGACGACCGGGATCTCACTTTCGCGGTTCCGCGCCACGCATCTCTGCCGTTACGGGCGCGTGTCCTGGTGATGATCCGCCCCGAGCACGTCGTGTTCAACCCAGGCGCGCCCGGAGACGGCACGAGGTCTGAGGAGCCAGGGGTGCTGCAGCTCAACGGCGAGGTTGCTGAGGATGTATTCATCGGCGAGCGCCGACTGCTTCACGTTGCCACAGCGGCTGGGCAAATCCTCGCTGGCAAGCGGTCGATCGGCGGTGCGGACCGGCTGCCGCCCGGCACCACCGGCGCCATCCAATGCAGACTCGCAGACATGATGGTGTTTGCCGTGTAGATGGGCCGCGTCCGTGGGGTCGCGTGCCCCACCTCGATCTACCTCGCTTTTGCAGGACGATGGCTCTTTGATGCCCGATTCACGACACGCTCCAACGCCAGCACCCCACCCTCAATCCTACTGGGCGGCAACTGCGCAGCCCGCACCCGCAGCTCTGCCGCTCCAGGGCGACGCCACGGCGGACGTCGTCATCGTCGGCGCCGGCTTCACCGGGCTTTCCGCCGCCTGGCACCTGCAGCGCGCGGGCCTCTCGGCGATCGTTCTCGAGGCCAACGATGTCGGTTGGGGCGCTAGCGGACGCAACGGAGGAATGCTTCCGCCGCGCTATAAGAAGGGCTTCGCAACGCTGGCCGAAAAGTACGGGCACGACACGACTCGACGCTTGCATCGCCTCATCCTAGAAGCAGTCGATACGGTGGAAGCCATTGTCGCCGATTGTGATATCGACTGCGGATTTTCCCGCACGGGCCAGCTGACAGCTGCCCTGTCGCCAGCGCATCTCGCCGCGCTCGAGGCCGATACGGTTTGGGCTGCCGCAGAGGCCCACGACCGCACGCCACGCATTCTGAGCGCGGATGAGGCGAACGCGGAGATCGGCGGTGGCGACTATGTCGGCGGTTGGCTTGACCCGCGCGGCGCAGGCATCCATCCGCTGCGGTATGTGCGCGGGCTTGCGCAGGCGCTGATTGCGCGCGACGTCGCCATCCATGGAGCGACACCGGTGGCGGCGCTGCAGGAGACGACCGACGGCGTCGCGGCATCAACGCCGGGTGGGACGGTGCGGGCCAAACAGGCCATCATCGCGACCAACGCCTACACCGACCTGCACCACGGCGCCGCGCGCGCCCTGGTCCGCCGCGTCGTGCCCGTGACGTCATCCGTGATCGCCACCCGCCCGCTCGGTGCCAACGTGGCGGCAAGCGTCGTGCCGGGTCGCCGCATGGTCGCCGACACCCGCAACCTCATGTTCTATTTCCGGATGATGCCCGACGGAACGCTGGTGTTCGGTGGCCGGGGCGACATCACGGGTCGGCGCGACGATCCATCAGTCTACAAGGGCCTGGAACGTGGGCTCGCTTCTACCTTCCCACAGGCTGCCGGATCCCCCATCGTCTATCGCTGGTCCGGCAAAGTGGCCGTGACGATGGATGATTTTCCTCATGTCGGTCGCCTTTCACCTCGCATTGCCTATGCGATGGGCTACGGCGGACGCGGCGTGGCGCTCGCCAACCTCATGGGGAGCCTCCTGACTGACGTGGTGCGCGGCTTTCCTGTAGATGTCGGACCTATGGGTGGGAGCAACTTCCGCCCCTTTCCCTTCCACGCCTTTCGTGTACCGGGCATGCGCATCATCGCGGGCTGGTACCGCTTCAAGGACGGTCGCGCCGCAGCTGCCGCGAGGAATTTTGGTGTTCGGCGCTGATCCTGCCAGTGTCTGGCAGCAGGTTCAGAGTATTCGATGGTCGGCTACGATCAGAAGATAGTTGCTTCCTCCAAGTCCCTCACTAATCCGGTTGAGAACGGACTTGCCTCAGCGACAGTGTTTCGAAAGCGGGCCGCTTCAGTTGCGCGCGATCGACATCGGCCAGCGTGGAGCCGAGAGGGTTCGGTTCATGCGTTCGACCTGGCCGTTGGTCCAGGGATGGTTTGGCTTGGTCAAGCGGCGCTCGATGCCATGACGCCGACAGGCACGATCGAAGGGATGGCCTCGCCAGATGGCGGTGGGTTCTTCGGCAGATCGGCGAACTGGATGCCGTTGTCTGTCAGCACGGTGTGGATGTTGCAGGGGACGGCCTCGACGAGTTCGTCAAGGAAAGCGCTGGCCGTGGGGCGTTGGCTTTGTCGACCAGCCTGGCAACGGCGAACTTGGAGGTTGTGTCGATGGCGACGAAGAGGTGGAGCTTTCCTTCCTCGGTCCGGACTTCGGCGATGTCGATATGAAAGAAGCCGATCGGGTAGGTTTTGAACTTCTTTTTGGGCGGTTTTTCGCCTTCGATCTCCGGCAGTCGGCTGATGCCGTGGCGCTGGTAGCAGCGATGCAGGGACGAGCGCGTGAGATGGGGAATGGTTGCCTGCAAGGCATAGAGGCAATCGTCGAGCGGCAGGAGTGTGTGCTTGCGAAAGGCGACGACGGTCTCCTCCTCGGCCGTCAGCACCGTTGAACGGGGGCTCCTTGGTCCCATCGGCGCGTCGTGCACGAAGGTGCGCTTCTTCCACTTGGCGACCGTCTTTGGGTTCAGCCTGTACTGGGCGGCGAGTTCTTTGAGCGGCGCTTGCGATCGCTGTATTGCCGTTCGCATGGCGTGCGTGGTCGTGGCGCTGCCATGAAGAACCTGTCCCATAGCCCCTCCCGGAATGCGGGAGAGGCACATAAACTGATTCCATCCTGGGACTAAACAC
>JBFWRV010000070.1:0-32984 GCA_050248715.1 Hyphomicrobiaceae bacterium
CTGCTGGACCGGCACCGCGAATCGCTCAACGTTGTCGGCCATGTCCTTCGACGACCTCCACGCTCCGCTCTCTCACGTGCCCCTGTTCGCGGGACTGCAAATGGCGCAGCTCACCGAGATCGCGCGCCGGGGGGAGAAGCTGAGGTATTTGTCAGGCGATGTGCTCATGCGAGCAGGGCAGACGGGCGATGCCGCTTACCTCGTCCTCTCCGGCGGTGTCGACTCGGTTGGCAGCTCGGAGGTGGGAGCCTCCGAGCATGTTCCACCGGGGAGCCTGCTCGCGGAGATGGCGATGTTCGTCGAGCACATCCACACGGCCACGTACGTTGCGCGCGAGCGTGCCTATTGTCTCAAGCTCACGCGCACGCAGATGCACGCGCAGATGGTGGAGGACCCCGCGCTGATTGAGCACTTCCAACATCGCATCACGGAAAGGGTGCGCCGCCTGGCGGAACAGCTGCGCCGGATGGAAAGTGCGTTATCCGCTCCCGCATCATCAGTAGCCAGCAGCGCCAAATCCTTGCAGTCGACCGTGCCGGCGACGCAGGTAGCCAACCCCGCTGCTCCGCCGCGGTTCGTCGCTGCACCACGCGCCTGGCGCTAGGCCGCTAATCTCTCGTGCTCACAAAAGAAAAGCGCCCAACCCCGGGGGAGGAGTTGGGCGCAAGAAGCGCGTCATGCGCATGGTGCCGGGAGGGAAGCCGGCACCGCGGGTGATGTCTTTCGGCTAGACGGGGGGCACTACCGATGAAGAGCGACATCACTCGCTGTCCCCATGAAATAATACTTACAGGGGGCTTTTCAATGGGGGTCGGCGCACCGATCACGAAATTGTTACGGATTATTTCAGTTTTCCCCAACTTTGGTGTTGATTGAGTCCGAACAGACACCGGCCGGCGCGCTCAGGCACCTGGCACTACTGGTTGAACCTCTGGAAGGTAAAGTTCGAAGCCTTGAAAAGTGCGGGGTCCAGGGCCTCAGCCTTGTTCACCTCGGTCAACTCCACACGGGTGTCAAGTCCTTGTGAATCCGTGGTAATCCACTCCCGTAGCTCAAGCTGGGGCTTGTGTGCCAGGAACAGCTTGATCTTGCCGGGATTGTCGGGGTTCTTGTCCTGGAGGGCGAGAACGATGACGTCGTCCACCTCCTTGACCTCGAGGATGTTGGCATCGCGCAACAGGTCGACGTCCTTGCGCAACAGCACCCGGAAGGGCGTCCGGTCCAGTTCGAACCGGTCGTCAGTCTTCAGATCGGAATCCTGGATGGCCATGTACTGACCGTCGGACAGGATCACAAGCCTGCTCGGGGGGTTGTAATCGAAGCGGAACCGACCCGGCTTCTGTACGTAGAACTTGCCCCGCTGGCGCTTGTTGTCGGCGCCCGTCTGCACGAAGGCGCCCTTGATCTCGGTCATCTGGTTGAAATAGCCGGAGACCTTCTTGATGAGCTCCACCTGCTTCCTGTCGAGCTCTTCACCAGAAATGGAGGCCTCTTTGCTGACGGTCTGGCTCCAGGTGCCGCTGGCGCCGACCGGGTTCGGGGGCACGGGTTTCTTGCCGTCCTGTGCCAGCGTCCATGCCGGGGCGAACAAAATCGCGACGGCCACCGCCAGCCCAGCCGAGATGCGTGCGACCATAAAATCCCCCAAATTGTGCCCGGCATCGGGCCAGATTGGACCCGATACGAATCGTTTGTCCCAACATTGGGACAAGATTGTGGGCGATTTGGGTTATCCCCATCCTCGCGGCGTCCCCGAAAAGCCCCGGGGGTGACCCTACCATTGTTCGCGGCTGCTGGCAGCATCGTTGGTGCGCACTTGGCGACGACCGCCGCTGGCGGGGGCGCTGACGACCCCCTCCCGCTCCATGCGTTCTATCAGGTCGGCAGCACGGTTGTAGCCGATCGCCAGTCGCCGCTGCAGGTGGCTGGCGGACGCCTTCTGCTCGTTGAGAACAATACCGATCGCCCTCTCGTAGAGGGCTTCGGCAGCGGACCGTCCGCCGCGCCCGGCCGGCGATGCAACCTCCTCGGCGTCGTCGGGGTCGCGCAGATCGGTGACGCCCTCGATGTAGCGCGGTTCGCCCTGGTCGCGCAGATAGGTGGCGATGCGCTCTACCTCGTCGTCGGAAACGAACGGGCCGTGCACGCGCAGTGTGCGGCCGGCACCGTTGGAGAACAGCATGTCGCCCTCGCCCAGCAGCTGCTCGGCGCCCTGCTCGTTGAGGATCGTGCGGCTGTCGAACTTGGAGGCGACCTTGTAGCTGATGCGCGTGGGGAAGTTCGCCTTGATCGTGCCGGTGATGATGTCGACCGAGGGACGCTGCGTCGCCATGATCAGGTGGATGCCCGCGGCACGCGCCATCTGCGCCAGCCGCTGCACCGCGCCCTCGATCTCCTTGCCGGCGACAAGCATCAGGTCGGCAAACTCGTCCACCACGACGATGATGTAGGGCATCGGCGCGGCATCGCCATCCGGCCCCGAGCCCGAGCGCTGCGGCGCACTGCGCACGCGCGTGTTGAAGGCGTCGATGTTGCGGACGGCAAACTGCGACATGCGCCGATAACGATCCTCCATCTCGGCGATGATCCACTCGAGCGCCGCCACCGCCTTCGCCGGCTCCGTCACCACCGGGCAGAGCAGATGCGGGATGCCGTTGTAGACGGACAGCTCCAGCATCTTCGGGTCGATCATCAGGAAGCGGCATTGATCGGGCGACAGATGATAGAGCAGCGACAGGATCATGGCGTTGACGCCGACCGATTTGCCGGCGCCAGTCGTGCCCGCTACCAGAAGATGCGGCATGCGCGCGAGATCGCAAACCACCGGCGCGCCTGAGATGTCGCGCCCGAGGACGAGAGGCAGCGCCGCGTCCGTCGTCCGAAACGCGTCCGCCTCCAGCAGCTCGCGCAGGAACACCTTGTCGCGCCTGGCATTGGGAAGCTCGATGCCGATGGCGTTGCGTCCCGGGAGAATGGCGGCACGCACGCTGGCCGCCCCCATCGAGCGGGCGATGTCGTCGGCGAGGCCGATCACGCGCGCAGATTTGACGCCGCGTGCCGGCTCGAACTCGTGCAGTGTGATGACAGGGCCGGGGTGGACCTGCTTGACATCTCCGCGGACGCCGAAGTCGGCGAGCAGTCCGCCGAGCGCCTTGGCCTGGTGACGCAGGTCGACCTGCGACAGGCCCGGCCCGCCTTTGCTGGCGGGCGCGCGGCGCAGCAGGCCGATCGGCGGCCGCCGGAAAGTCGCCGGGCGGCGCTGGGAGGCAGCGCTGCGCGACTCCGGGGGCTCCGGCAGCTCGAGGGCGGCCATTTCCGGTGATTTGGCAATCTTGCCCGTGGCAGGCGCGAAGCGCTTGGCAATCTCGAGACTCGAATCCTCGGTGTGCTTGTCGAACGCGGCGCCGCGACCCGAATCCATGTCATCGGGCAATTCGGGCGCTTCATCGTCGAGGTGAGGAGGAGGAGCGGGCTCAGGCGCGAGCACAGGCTCGACACGAAAGGCGGGGGGCTCGCGCTGTAGCTCGCGCCTACGAGGCGCGCGCAGCGGGGGACGGAGCGTGTGCGCGACCTCGACGAGCCGTGCCCACCAGCCGGCGGGCGCCTTCAAGCTGGGTCGCGCCCTGGCCGTGCAGATGCGCCTCAGCTCGTCGCGGGAGAGTCCGAGGCTGCTGGTGAGCAGCATGATGCCGCCGGCAAAGTGGAAGAGGCCCGCGGCCGCAGACGAGCGCTCGGCGTTGATCTTGGCCAGCACGCTCGCCAGCAGCCCCAGCCCCAGGTCGCCGAGGACGCCGCCGTAGCCATGATGCATCGGCCACCCGGCGGCAGCGGGCAGCGCGGAGAGCGCGCCGGCGAGCAGGAGCACCGCCAATGGGGCCAGCAGCAGCCGGCCGCGAAAGCCGGCAGGCTGTTCGCCGCTGAGAAGTTGCATGGCCCAGAATAGCGGGGGCAGCAGCACGAAGACGCCGGCGAGGCCCAGCATCTGCATGATCATGTCGGCGAGGATGGCGCCAGGGGCCCCTAGCAGGTTGCGTGCTGCCCCCCGCGTCGTGTGCATCACGCTCGGGTCGCCCACCGACCAGGTCAGCAGGCTCGCGCTCAACGCCACGCAGGCGACAAGCACGAAGAAGCCCAGCATTTTCCATAGCCACCCCTGCAGCCCGTCTCGCACGGAGGCCGGGAGAAAGGGGGCCGGATCATCGCCCCGGTACGCCATACAAGAAAGGAGCGCCTAGCTCGTAATCTTGACGATACGTTCGAGCGCTTCCCTGACGGTGGCCGCATCGTGCACCAGCGCGACGCGAATGAAGTCGCGGCCGGGATTGATGCCGTGCCGGTCCTCATGCGCCAGGTAGACGCCGGGTATCACTTTGACACCGCAGCGTTTCCAGATTGCTAAGGCGGCCGCTTCGCCGCCGCCCAGCTCCTTCATGTCCAGCCAGAGGAAGAAGCCGCCCGCCGGCCGCCGGTACCCGAAGCGACCTTTCAGTACCTGGTCGCATACGTCGAACTTGGCCCGGTAGGCCTGGCGGATGACGGCAACGTGCTGTTCCTCCGACCAGACCGCGGTCGAGGCATGCTGCACGGGGCCTGGCATCTGCGGCGCGGTGAGGTTGCGGATTTCGGCCAACGCGTCGAGGAATGCCCCGTCGCCGGCGGCGAAGCCGGAGCGCATGCCCGGAAGGTTGGAGCGCTTGGACAGGGAGTTGAAGACGATCAGGTTCCTGAACCGTTCAGGCGTCGCGGCGCCGACCTCGAGGCCGCCTGTCGGCGGGTCGCCGACGTAGATCTCAGAGTAGCACTCGTCGCAGAACAGCATGAAATCGTACTCGCGGGCGAGCGACAGCGCCCTGGCGATGTAGGCAGCACTGGCCACCGAGCCCTGGGGATTGGCGGGCGAGCACAGGAACAGCGCCGCGGCGCGGCGCAGGATGTCGGGCTCACCGGCCAGCGCGTCGAGGTCAGGCATGTATCCGGTCTCGGCCGTCGCGTTGAGATAGACCGGCTCGCACCCCGTGGCGTAGGTGCCGCCGAGGTAGGCTTGGTAGAACGGGTTGGGAAGTAGGATGACGGGCGTGCCGGGGAAACGCTTGCGGCCGACAGCGGGCAGTGTGGCGAAGAACAAGCCTTCGCGCGAGCCGTTGACCGGAAGCACCTCGTGCTCGAAGTCGATACCTTGCTTGAGGCTGTAGCGGCGGCCGATCCAGGCAGCGATCGCCTTGCGCAGTTCGTCGGAGCCCCGGATGCGCGGATAGGCCCCAAGCAGGGCCTTCGCCTCGACCAGCTTGTCAGGCACGAACGCCGGCATGGCCTCCTTAGGGTCGCCCGAAGTCATCTCGATCGTCTTCGGGTGGCCTGGCGGAATACCCTCGAGCAGGCGAGCCGTCCGCGTGAAGGACGACAGGATGGCTCCCTTGGTCAGAGCCTCCAGGCCGCGCATATCCGTCATAGATGGTCGCTTTCCTTGCTCGTCTCACCCCGCCCGCCTCCGTCCGCAGGAGCCGGGCGACGACCAAGCTTTATCACACACGGCCGGTGCGCACGTCCTCCTCCGGATTCGCACCGATCTTGTGAATGGTGCGGTCGGCGCCGCGATACTCGTCCTCCGGCTGAAGCCTGAGGCCCAGCGTCTTGTCGACCGCATAATAGACGACGAAGCCGGCGGCTGCGCCGAACGCCGCGCCCATAAGGCTGCCGATCAGCTGCGGGAAGAATGCGACCCCGCCGAGCCCTCCGAAAGCCTTGAGGCCGAAGATGCCGCAGGCAATCCCGCCCCACAGTCCGCACAGGCCGTGCAGCGGCCACACGCCCAGCACGTCATCGTAGTTCCAGCGTGGGTCGCTGGCCTTCTGGAAGGCGTAGACGAAGATGACGCCCGCGACCGCCCCGACGACCAGCGAGCCGACCGGATGCATGACATCCGAGCCGGCGCAGACTGCGACAAGACCTGCGAGTGCGCCGTTGTGGATGAAGCCGGGGTCGCTGCGCCCGGCGATCAGGGCGGCGATGATGCCGCCGCACATCGCCATGAGCGAGTTCATCGCCACCAATCCGCTGACCGTCTTCAGCGACTGCGCGCTCATGACGTTGAAGCCGAACCAGCCCACGCACAGGAGCCAGGAGCCCATGGCGAGCCAGGGGATCGACGAGGGCGGGATGCCGATGGCGCGGCCCTTGTCGTAGCGCCCGAGCCGGGGTCCAAGCTGACGCACGGCGGAGAAGCCGATCCAGCCGCCGACCGCATGCACCACGATCGACCCGGCAAAATCGTGAAACTCCTCGCCGAGCAGCCCTTTGAAGAAGGTCTCTTGCAGCCCGTAGTTCTTGTTCCAGACAATGCCTTCGAAGAACGGATAGCAGAAGCCGACGATCAGCGCCGTTGCCGCGCATTGCGCACCGAACCTGGCGCGCTCCGCGATCCCGCCCGAGACGATCGCGGGCACGGCGGCTGCGAATGTGCATAGGAAGAAGAACTTGACGAGGGTGAGACCCTGCGCGTCGAAGCCTTTGGCGGCGCCGCTCAGCGCTTCCGCATTGGCAAAGAAGGTGATGCCGTAGGCGATGCCGAAGCCGATGAAGAAGTAGGCGAGGGTGGAGATGGCGAAGTCGACCAGGATCTTGCAGAGCGCATTGACCTGGTTCTTGTGCCGGACGGTGCCGGCTTCGAGAAAGGCAAAGCCGCCGTGCATGGCGAACACGAGGACGGCGCCAACCAGCAGGAACAGCACGTCGGCGCCAGTCTGCAGGCCCTCTACGGCCTTCTGAATATCCGGCATTCCCCAAGCCTCCCCAATTCATAAACGCCTATTCTTTGTGCAAGACCGCGTGCGAGCGACGCGCTGCTCGATTGATAGGCAAACTCAGTGCAAAGGTGTCAAGAGGGCTTCGGTTGCCTTCAACAACAGTACCGGCAGCCTCCCAGGGACGTGCAAGGAAGGCGTGCAACAATGCCGCGCTGGTCCGTGAGATTGAAGTGGCTGCCCAACTTCCTTAGCTCGTGGTGCTGACAGGGCCTTGGTTTCGCGTTCCTTCCGCGGAGAACTCGCCCGTATCCTCGTTTACGCTGACAAGCTTCATTGCCAACTCCGAATCCGGATAGCGCCGGACGATTGTGCGAGGATTTGCCTTCGGGTCTTTCGCTTCGACCATGACCACGCGGAAGAGACCGTCGCAGTGGTCGCGAGCCCAGACGAGGTCTTTGGTCCGCTGCTTGTTGCCGGGTTTGTCTCTCCAAAGATGAAGTTGTCCGTGTTCGAAGCAATTTATGATCACGGCGACCCCATCATCCTCGATTTGGTCTCTCCATAGGGTGATGACGACCGTACGACCATCCGCAGAGCGAGCGCTCCAACACCATCGCGGATTGCGTGCTGCGGCCCCATCGAAGAATGCGAACGCCTTCGCCAAGGTCCATTTCTGAGTCAAGGTTTGCTGTCCAGCGCCAAGTGAGATTGCCGGTCCAATCGATGCTGCATCTTCGCGCGACACTAAAGCATGCGCTACCGCACCCGGCGTGGGTTCATGTAGAGGTCGGCTTCCTGTTTCTCGAGCTTTGGCGTGTACTTGCCCGAGACCACGTCGCGCGCTAACGACCGCATGTGCCGGCGGGCGTCGGCGTTGAAGATCAGCATGCCGCAGAACAGCTTGAGCACCATCATCAGGCGCGGGTCGGCGTGCTCGCTCTTGACCCGGCCCTTCCACTTGCCGCCGAGCGAGAACACCTTGCCGTCGACGGCGCCGATGGCCTTGTTGTGGTGGTTGTAGAGCGTGTAGTCGCCGCCCAGGTCGATGAAGTCGCGCCGTAGCCGGTAGAACTGCGGGACGTGGCCCTCCAGCAGGAAGAAGGAGAAGTCCTCGGGCATCAGCGGCCATTTGTGCGCGGAGCGCTCGAGGTAGACCATGTTGTCGTGGTCGCCGATGTTGGCCGAGAAGCACGTCACGGGCATGCCGTGCGCGCCGAGCGTCAGCTGCAGGCTCCGCGCGATCATCAAGTCCATGGTGGCGCGCCAGTTCACCGTCTCGTTGAAGAGCTTGAACACCAGGCGCTTGTCCATGCCGGTATTCTTCTTCCAGAGGTCCTCGCGGTAGCCGAGCAGCCCGGTGCGCTCGCCCTTCTCGATCACCTCGGCGAAGATGTCCATGTCGGTCGTGAACTGGCGCGACTTGGCGCGGTTGCGGCTGTGCTTGTAGATGCCGAACTCGATCGAGTTGAAGGGCGTGATCCAGACATCGACGATGAACTCCGCCCACTGCGACTTCCTGCCAGCCCTGCCGAACCTGGACTTCGCAGCCTTGACCGTCCGCTGACGCTCGCCGTTTTCGCTCTTGGCGGCGCGTTCGAGCACTTCGGCTCGCGCCTCGCGCGCGGCCTCGGCGGCCGCCGCGTCGGCTTCGATCTCGGCCGTCCTGCTTCCGTCTGCCATGCTGCCTCCTCATGCGGCAAGCGCCGGGCACGCGGGGCACGAGAGGTGGCGCGAATCAATTTGCGCGAGGCTAGCACCGGCAGTGCGACAAGGGCGAGGCGCCGCGGCAGAAAGCTGTGCGTCGGGGCAGGTGCGCCTGCGCCGGCAGTCCCAAGCCTGTCGAAGGACGGCCCGCGCGATCCAACGCGCTTCGATGGGCTCCGCGCGACGTGAGCTTGCGGCTTAGGGTGCAGACGGGCGCTGCCCGAAGATCTGGGAGCCGACCCGCACGTAGGTCGCGCCGAAGGTAACCGCCGTCTCGAAGTCGGCGCTCATGCCCATGCTGAGTTCGGCGAGGCCCATCTCCGCAGCGAGCTTGGCGAGGAACGCGAAGTGCACGCCCGGCGGCTCCTCGTGCGGGGGGATGCACATCAGGCCGCAGATATCGAGCTTCAGTCCCTCGCGGCAGAGCCGCACCAGGTTCGCAGCGTCTCCCGGCAGCACGCCCGCCTTCTGCGCCTCCTCGCCTGTATTGACCTCGACGAAAAGCTTGAGGCGCCTGTCCTGCTTGGCCATCTCGTTTGCGACGGCCTCGGCAATCTTGGGCCGGTCTATGGTGTGAATGGCGTCGAACAGGGCCACCGCCTCGCGCGCCTTGTTGGACTGCAGCGGACCGATGAGATGGAGCTCCAAATCCGGGTAGCGCTCCCGCAGCGCCGGCCACTTGGCCCTGGCCTCCTGCACGCGGTTCTCGCCGTAAAGCCGGTGGCCGGCGTCCAGAACGGGAAGGATCTGGTCGGGGTCGAAAGTCTTGGTCACCGCGACGAGGTGCACGGAAGCCGGGTCGCGCTTGGCGGCCTGAGCCGCAGCGCTGATGCGGGTGCGGACGTCGGCGAGGCGGGTTGGGGTTGGCGCGTTCATATTGAGCTGACAAGGACTCGTTTTAAGCCACATCTTTACGCGCGCCAATGGTGGCACGAGTGGCGAGGGCCGCCAAATTCTGAAGAATCCGGGCCTTTGCGCTGTATGGCCGCCTTCCGGCCGCGCGTCGTCACGGCTTGACCAGCCAGGGCCTTTCAGGCTCTTTACCGGCCGATTTCGATCCTTAGAGACAGCCCATGGCAAGCGAACGCTACAACGCGCCCGTGCGCGAGAAGCACTGGCAGAAGGTGTGGGACGAGCGCGGCTCGTTCCGCGCCCCGGACAAGAGCAAGAAGCCCAAGCGCTATCAGCTCGAGATGTTCCCCTACCCGTCGGGGCGCATCCACATGGGCCACGTGCGCAACTACACCCTGGGCGACGTCATGGCCCGCTACATGCGTGCCAAGGGGTTCAACGTGCTGCATCCCATGGGCTGGGACGCCTTCGGCCTGCCCGCCGAGAACGCGGCCATCGAGCGCAAGGTGCACCCGAGGAAGTGGACTGAAGAGAATATCGACACCATGCGCGCCCAGCTCAAGTCCATGGGCGTGTCGATCGACTGGAGCCGAGAGTTCGCAACGTGCGATCCCTCCTACTACAAGCACCAGCAGCGGCTGTTTCTGGATTTTTTGAAGAAGAAGCTGGCCTACCGCAAGACCGCCAAGGTCAACTGGGACCCGGTGGAGAACACGGTGCTGGCAAACGAGCAGGTGATAGACGGACGCGGCTGGCGCTCCGGCGCCGTCGTGGAGCAGCGCGATCTGACGCAATGGTTTTTCCGGATCACGGCGTTTGCCGATGGGCTGTTGGAAGCGCTGGACGCTCTCCAATCGCAATGGCCGGACTTCGTGTGCACGCAGCAGCGCAATTGGATCGGCAAGTCTACCGGCGCGAACATGCAGTTTGCGCTCGAAGGCAGCAAGTTGCCCAGGAAGCTGCAGGCCCTGGAGGTGTTCACCACGCGCCACGACACGATCTTCGGCGCCTCCTTCATGGCTGTCTCGCCGGAGCACCCGCTGGCTGCGCATCTGGCGAAGAAGAACGAGGGGTTGGCCGCTTTCATCGAGGAGTGCCGCAAGATCGGCACCACCGAGGAGGCGTTGGCGAAGGCAGAGAAGAAGGGCTTCGACACCGGCATCGTCGCCGTCCACCCGTTCAGGCCGGACATGAAGCTGCCGGTCTACGTCGCCAACTTCATCGTCATGGGCTACGGCACCGGGGCCATCTTCGGCTGCCCCGGCCATGACCAGCGTGACCTCGACTTCGCCCGCAAATATGGGCGCCCCGTCGTGCCCGTGGTGCTGCCGCCCGGCGCGGATCCCAAGACATTCGCCATCGGCCAGGAGGCCTATGTCGGCGACGGCACGATGATCAACTCGGAATTTCTGGACGGGCTCACCATCGAGGCTGCCAAGGAGAAAATCGCCGACCAGCTGGAAGAGCGCGACATCGGCGAGCGCAAAGTGAACTACCGCATGCGCGACTGGCTGCTCTCGCGTCAGCGTTATTGGGGGTGCCCGATCCCGGTCGTCCATTGCCCTTGCGCCAAGGACGGCATTGTGCCGGTGCCTTACGATCAGCTCCCGGTTGAGCTCCCGAATGACGTGACATTCGACAAGCCCGGCAACCCGCTGGATCACCATCCGACTTGGAAGCATGTCGCATGCCCCAAATGCGCTCAGCCGGCGGTGCGCGAAACCGACACGATGGACACCTTCGTGGACAGTTCCTGGTATCAGTTCCGCTTCACGGCCCCCAACGCTGCGACGCCGACCGAGAAGAAAGCCCTGCAGTACTGGGCGCCGGTCGATCAATACATCGGCGGCAAGGAGCACGCCGTGCTGCACCTCCTCTATGCGCGCTTTTTCACGCGCGGGATGAAAGCAACCAAGCACGTGACGTTCGACGAGCCGTTCACGTCGATGTTCACTCAAGGCATCGTCATCCACGAGACCTACCGCAGCGAGAACGGCGACTGGCTGACGCCGTCGGAGGTGCGCATCGAGGGCGAGGGCACCGCGCGTAGGGCGACGTCGATCGCCACCGGCCGTCCGGTCGAGATCGGGTCGGTCGAGAAAATGTCGAAGTCGCGCAAGAACGTGGTCGATCCCGACGACATCATTGCCCACTACGGCGCCGACACGGCACGGCTGTTCATCGTCTCCGACAGCCCGCCCGACCGCGACATCATCTGGACTGAGGCGGGTGTGGCCGGCGCCGGCCGCCAGGTCCAGCGCATCTCGCGGCTGATCGACGAGGTCGCCGAGCTGAAAGTCACACGGAACGGAGAGGTGCCCGCGCTGGGCGCGGAGGCATTGGCGCTCCGGCGGATCGCCCACAAGACGCTGAACGGCGTTAGCCAGAACATCGAGGCGCTGCGCTACAACGTGGCCGTGGCCCAGATCTACGAGCTCACGCACGCATTGTCCGCGGCGCTCGGGAAGCCTGGCGAGGGGATGAAGTGGGCGATCCGTGAGACGGCTGAGCTGCTCGTTCAGATGATCGGCCCAATGCTGCCGCATTTGGCGGAAGACTGCTGGGAGCGGCTTGGATACAACACTCTGCTCGCCGATCAGCCGTGGCCGCAGGCAGAGGCGGGCTTGCTCGTTGACGACGTAATTACCATTGCCGTACAGGTAAATGGCAAGAGACGGGATGAGCTCACGGTCGCGAGGACCGCGACCAGTGAGGAGATCGAAGCAGCGGCGCTGGAACTGGAGCCGGTGGTACGGGCCTTGGCGGGCCGGCCGGTACGGAAGGTGATAGTAGTGCCGCAGAGGATCGTGAATGTCGTCGGCTGAAACTGGTTTGGCTCGCGTCACGAGCCGCCGGAGTCTGGTACGAGGACTTTCTCTGCTGCTCGTCGCGGCACCTGCGCTTGCGGCCTGCAGCAGCGGAGGCTTCCAGCCACTCTATGGCTCGACGCCGTCGGGCGTGGGCGTGCAAGAGCGGCTGGCGCAGCTCGATGTGGCTCCGATTCCGGGGCGGGTCGGCCAGCGCATCCGCAACGATCTGATTTTCGACAGCAGCGGCGGCGGCGAGTTGGCGCCCCCCGCCTATCGACTCGAGATTTCGCTGAACGAGTCCATATTGACCACGCTCGTCAAGGTCGATGGCGAGTCGCTCGGTCAGATTTACACCCTGCAGGCCAACTTCAAGCTCATCCAAATCAAGGACAAGCGTGTCGTGCTGACGGGGACGAGCCATGGTCGCGCCGCGTTCGAGCGGTTCCAGTCGATCTACTCCAACGTGCGCGCGCGCGACGATGCAGAGAACCGGGCGGCGCGCACGGTCGCCGACGACCTGAAGACCCGAGTTGCGATCTACCTCTCCAACGCGGCCTGAGGCGACAGGGTATAGTTGGGTCGAGCGGAGCGCTGACCCGACGCAAAGCTCATCCGACAAGTGTTGGGTCATTGCTGGCGCTCGACCCAACCTACGGTTCTCGCAATGGTCGCGATCAAGACGCATCAGGCGAACGCCTTCCTGGCCGCGGTTGATCGCGCGCCAGCAGCCGTTCTGCTCTACGGCACCGACGTCGGCCTGGTCGGGGAGCGGGCGAGCCTGCTGGCCAAGCGGCTTGCCGAGCGTGAGAGCCCGCCCGGCGAGATCCTGAGGCTGGACGACGCCGACCTGGAGGGCGCTCCTGACCGCATCTTCATCGAGCTGCAGACCGTGCCGATGTTTGGAGGCCGCAAAATCGTGCGGACAACGGCGGGGCGCCGCGTGACGGCCGCGCAGCTGGCACCTCTGGTCGAGAGTGGCAATCTGCAGGGTTACCTGATCGTGGAGGCGGGCAACCTTCGCCCCGACGACGCGCTGCGCGCCCTGTTTGAGAAGGCGCGCGAGGCGGCCGCCGTCGCCTGTTTTCCCGACGAGGCGCGCGATCTGGACGCGGTTGTGCGCGAGGTGCTCGCTGCCCGAAAGATCGACATCACGCCCGAGGCCAAGCGCCTGCTGCTGGCAAGGCTTGGCGCCGACCGTGCCCTGTCGCGCGTCGAGATAGAGAAGCTTGCCCTCTACGCGCATGGCAAGGCGGTCATCGACGAGAGCGACGTGGCGGCGGCGGTAGGCGACGCGGCGGAGCTGGCCTTGGACCGCATCGTGCTGGCCGCCGCGTCCGGCCGGGCGGGCATGTCTCTGGTCGAGTTGGATCGCAGCCTGGCCGCGGGCGAGAGCGCACAGGCGGTGATCGCCGCGCTGCAACGGCATTTTCTGCGGCTCCACCGTATGCGGAGCGCGCTCGACGCGGGGGGATCGATGGAGGACATAGTGCGCTCCATGCGGCCACCCGTGCACTTCAAACAGCGTGAGGCGCTCGAGCAGCAATGCCGCAGCTGGAGCCTGAGCCGGCTGGCCGCGGCGCTCGCCCGCATTGCCGAGGCCGTCAAGGCCGCGCGCCTCAACTCCGCTCTGGAGGGCACGCTGGCGGAGAACCTCCTGCTCGATTTGCAAGCGTTGGCGAAGGGCAAGTAGCCGGCCTCGTCGCTTGCCGCACTCCCCCCTCGCGCTGCGCCTGTCGAAGCGCGTCGGCAGCCCGCGGCGTCTCCTTCGATACGCTCAGGACGAGATCGGTGCACATGGTGCGGGTGCCATCTCCATGCCCGGCGCGGTCACGGGTATTGGCGCGGAATAGCGCCGCGGCCCGGCGTCGAAGGCGAGGCCGTGGTCGCTGGCCAGGTGCAGCATGGCGCGCTCGGCGAGCGCGGTGATGGTGAGCAGCGGGTTGACGCCGAGCGAGCGCGGCATGACCGCGCCGTCGATGACGTAGAGCCCGTCGTGGACGTCGGCCGGCCCGGCGCCGGAGCGTGCATCGAACACCTGGCATTTGTGGTTGACGACGCCGTCTGTGCGTTCCCGCGCAATGCCGCAGCCTCCCAGGGGATGCGCGGTCGCGGGTTGCGAGCCCATGATGGTCCCGGCGAGCGGGTTCTTGACGTAGCTTCCGCCGGCGTGGCCCACCAAGGCTTCGAGCGCCGCATCGAGCCTGCGGTAGACGGGCTCGTCCCGGGCGCTGGCCCAAGAGAGCGCGACACGGTCGTCCTCCAGCAGGAGGCGGCCCGAGGCGCTGTCGTGGGAGACCGCAAAGAACGTCTGCAGGCTCGCGAACGGCCCCTTGTAGACGCCCGCGACGAGGCTCTTCAGCGCCCCTAACAGGCGGCCGTTGGGGATGAACAGGGCTGGCAGCACCGGCGCCAGCGCGGAGGGCAGCACGCCCTCCTGGATCGTCAAGCTGTTGGCGAGATCGTGTTCGTCGACGATCTCAATCTGGCCGGACACGCAGGCGCCGACGTCGATGCCTTCGACCTTGCGCGGATGCCCGACGCCGATGGCGTTCACCGGCAGCCTCGCCCCGTAGCCGAAGGCGATGATGTCGCCGTTGGCGGAAAAGCCTTGACCCAGCCGGTCCGAGAGCGCAAGGCCCCGCTCGCGTGAGCGCAGCAGGATCTCCGTCGATCCGAGCGTGCCGGCGGCCAGCACGACGAGCGCCGCGTTCACCATGCGCGGGCTCTCGCCCGCACCTGCGTCCTGGCGCGTGAAGTGCACATCCCAACCGCCCTGCGACGTCTTGACGATGTGGCTGACCCTCGCGTGGGTGAACAGGTGCGCGCCATGGCGTACGGCGTCGGGGAGGTAGGTGAGCGCGACGGTGTTCTTGGCGCCGACGTTGCACCCACCGCAGCAGTCGCCGCAGTGATTGCAGGCGGGTTGCTCGACGCCGGCGGGATTGATGTTGGCCTCGAAGCTCAAGACGACCGGGGCCTGCACCGGCTCCTTGCCGAGCGCTGCGCTGGCGTGATGCAGCGCCGAGAACTTGCTGCGCGTTGCCGCTGACGCGTCGCGTGCCGGTCGCACCCACTGCGCGGCGCGCGCGTAGCCTTCGTCAAGCAGCGCATCCTGTGCGATCTCGTCGGGCCAGACCGGATCGCGAAAAACGCGCGGATCGGGCCGCAGGGCTACGCCGGCATTTATCAGAGAGCCGCCGCCGAGCCCGCAGCCGACGAGCACATGCATGTCCTCGCCGAAGCGCACGTCGTAGAGGCCGGTCGGGGAGCCCATTCGCATTCGCTTGCCCGTGACCTGCATCTCGCCGCGCAGGTCAGGGAAGCGCGAGGGAAACTCGCCGGTGACGACCTCGCGACCGCGCTCCAGCACGGCGACGCGCTTGCCCGCGCGCGCCAGACGCGAGGCGGTGACGCCACCGCCATAGCCCGAGCCCACGACGACCACGTCATAACGTGGCTCGAGCCGATCGAGCGGGCGGGCGAGGCGGGTCATCAGTAGGACCGCGGCAGTCCCAGCACGTGCTGGGCGATGTAGGCCAGGACCATGTTGGTGGAGATCGGGGCCGTCTGGTAGAGGCGCGACTCGCGCCACTTGCGCTCGATACCGTACTCGCGCGCGTAGCCGAACCCGCCGAACGTCTGCAGGCAGGCTTCGGCCGCTTTCCATGCTGCATCAGCCGCCAGCATCTTGCCCATGTTGGCCTCCGCGCCGCAATCCTGCTCTGCCTCGAACAGGGCGGCAGCCTTTCTTACCACCAGTTCGGCCGCGACCAGCTCGGCGTGCGCACGTGCGATCGGGAAAGCCACGCCCTGGTTCTGACCGATCGGCCGACCGAACACGACGCGCTCCTTGGCGTATTCGGCGGCGCGGCGGATGAAGAACTTGGCGTCGCCCAGGCACTCCGAGGCGATCAGGATGCGCTCCGCGTTCATGCTGTCGACGATGTACTTGAAGCCCTGGCCCTCGACACCGATCAGGTTCTCGGCGGGCACCTCGAGGTTGTCGAAGAACACCTCGCAGGTGTTGTGGTTGAGCATGGCGTCGATCTTCTTGATCTCGATGCCCCTGCCCTTGGCCTCGCGCAGGTCGACGAGGAACACGGATAGTCCCTCGGAGCGCTTCCTCACCTTGTCGGGCGGCGTGGTGCGCGCGAGCAGCAGCATCAGGTCGGACTGCAGCACGCGCGACGTCCACACCTTCTGGCCATTGACCACATAGCGGTCGTTGCCCTTCTTGTCGGCGCGCGTTTTGAGCTGAGTGGTGTCGGAGCCCGTCGTCGGCTCGGTGACGCCGAAGGCCTGCAGCCGCAGCTTGCCCGAGGCAATGCCCGGCAGATACTTCTGCTTCTGCGTCGCGTTGCCGTGCCGGAGCACGGTGCCCATCGTGTACATCTGCGCGTGGCAGGCGGCCGCGTTGCAGCCCTGCTCGTGGATTGTCTCCAAAATGGCGCAGCCGGCCGAAAGCGGCAGACCGGCGCCGCCAAATTCCTCGGGGATGAGCGCGCCGAGGTAGCCGGCCTCTGTCAGCGCATTGACGAACTCGAAAGGGTAGGTCGCCTCGTGGTCGAGCTTCACCCAATAGGCGTTGGGATACTGCTTGCAGATGTGGCCTACGCCCTCGCGGATCTCGGCCCAGCCGGGATCGAGGGGGATGGAAACGGAGTCGGTCTTGCTCATCGTCTGATCCGTGCTTTGGCCCACCTGAAGCGATAGCGAACCTTAGCCTGATTGACCAGATGCCTTGGGTCGTCGATGATGTCCTCGCCCTCGGGGCCGACGCTGCCCGCCGCTTCGCCGTTCTCGGCTACAACATGTGGCGCATCGGGGCATAGGGCCCGAGCGGGATTTCGCTCGGTTTGCCTATCGCCAGGCGCGCGATCTGGGCGCCGCTGAACGGCCCCATGGCAAGCCCGCTCGGCCCGAGGCCGTTGCCGATGAAGAGGCCGTCTGTGCCAGGCACGTTGCCGAGCATCGGCAGGTTGTCAGGGGCAAACGGCCGGAAGCCGATGCGGATTTCGTGCAGCGTCCAGGACGCGAGGCCCGGGGCGACCGCCAGTCCGGCGTTCAGCACGCCCGCGACACCGGCGGCCGTCAGGCGATAGTCGAAGCCAGAGTTGGCCTCGCGGCTGGCGCCGACGACGACGCGCGAATCCTCGAACGCCAGCAGGTAGTAGCTGTTGAGCGGCAGCAGCACGGGCCAGCGCGAGGTGTCCGTGCCGGGCAGGCGCAGGTGCACGATCTGGCCGCGCTGCGGTTCAACAGGCAGCGCGATGCCCACAGGCTTTAGGATCGCCGGGGCCCACGCGCCCGCGGCCACCACGACGCGATCGCTTTCGATCAACGCGCTGTCGACGCGCACGCCCCTCACCCGGTTGCCCTGCACGACAAGCTCCGCGGAGCCGTTCACGAAGCGGGCGCCATGTGTGACGGCGGCGCGCTGCAGAGCGGCGGCGA
This sequence comes from Hyphomicrobiaceae bacterium, assembly GCA_050248715.1. Classification (GTDB taxonomy): domain Bacteria; phylum Pseudomonadota; class Alphaproteobacteria; order Rhizobiales; family Hyphomicrobiaceae; genus AWTP1-13. The sequence continues at coordinate 17,564 of JBFWRV010000070.1, forward strand.
CCCTGCGGCCATCGAGCCGCGCGCCGCCGGACACGTAGAGCGCGGGTTGGTCGGGGCGCAGCGGCGGAAACAGTTCACGTGCATCGGCCGGCGAAAGGCGCTGGATCTGACCGGCCTCGGGTGCGTTGGCGGCGCGCTCGCGGGCGCGACGCTCGACAGTTTCAAGATCGGCCGGATCGGAGGTGACGTAGAGGCCACCGACACGGGCGTAGCCCAGGTCGTGCTCCCCGTCCTCCGCGAGCATCTCGACGAGTCGCGGGTAGTAGCGCGCGCCGTGCGCGAGCAGCGCGTAGTAAGCCGGGTCTTCGACCGGCGAGCCCCATGGGCAAACGATTCCCGCACCGGCGGCCGTTGCGCGCCCCTCATCCGCGCGGTCCACGAGCACGACTTCACAGCCTTCGCGTGCAAGGTGGTAGGCCGTGCTGGCGCCGAGGATGCCCGCACCGACGACGACAATTCTCATCGGCTCATACCCAGGTCTCTCGACGGAGCGTGTCACTCGGCCAGGGGCTGGAAAAAGGCTCCGGCCCTTTTTCGCCCGGTATCATACCGGAATTTCGGGCCAGCGAGGCAATCTGGACTCAGTGCCGCGAAGTTCGGTCGGAGCCTGGGGCCGCTGATCCCGGCTCTCGGGCTATCGCCTTCGACCGGGATGACAAGGTTACTATCGATCGAGGCGGATCAAAATTAGGTTCCCGTAGGCTGCGTCGGGAATTCTTCGGCGTGAGGGCGCAAATGCTGCGTCACCGTATCCGTTCCGCTGCGGGTGCCGTATCGCGGCGATCTAGCCCAGTTTCGCCGGCCTGCTTACGTCTGCCGCACAAGCCTACTTGGCCGACGACTTGGCGATGATCTTCTGGGCGCGTTCCCTGAGGGCGGCCACCTCCTTGTCGTGGCCTTGCGCTCTTACGGCCGAGATCAAATGATCGAGCAGACGCACGACAAGCTGCGAATCGGGTCCCGTTGCCTGCTCCGCAATCGCGAGGCCGGCCCGCAGATGCTTTTCTGACTCCGCGTAGCGGCCCTGGAAATAGGTGGCCTGCGCCAGCCAGTCGAGGCTGATGGCAACCGCATAGTGCTCGCGGCCCAGGAGTTTCTCCGTAGCAGCGAGGCCGCGTCGATAGAGGGGTTCGGCCGCCTCGTACTTGCGGTCGGCCATGTATGTGGCGGCAAGGTTGCAATAGCTTCGATAGACGTCGGCGACGGTTGCGATTCGCCGGCGCCTCATCGCTACCGGTCAGCGCTCGGCGGCGCTGTTTCCAATGGGACAGGAGATGGGGCGGCGGGGCAAGAATAGCGCCCCCGCAAGTGTCGCGATCGCCAAACTGCTGCGGTGAGCGGAAAGAGCTTCGCGCCCTGAAGAATATTGGCCAAGCCAGTCACCGCTGGCGTGGTTCAAAGCGAGATGTCCGCCTCACCGCCCAGCACGCAATGCTTCCGACTTCGCGAGGAACCAGGCAATCGCACCGCTACCGGCCCTTGTACCGGGGCTTGCGCTTCTCGTTGAAGGCGTTGATGCCTTCCTGGCGATCCTCGGTGCCGACGGTGCGGTTGTAGGCCTCGATCTCGAAGGCGTAGCCTGTCGTGCGGTCGAGCTCGGTCGCCTTGTCGAGTGCCTTCTTGGCCTGCCGTACCGAGATCGGCGCGTTCCCCGCGATGCGGCGCGCCACGGCCATGACGTCGCTCATCAGCTGCTCGTCCGGGCAGATCTTGTTGACCATGCCCCAGGCCAGGGCCTGTTCGGCAGTAAACGGCGTCGCGGTCAGAATGAGCTCCTTGGCGCGGCGCACGCCGACAGCGCGCGGCAGGTTCTGCGTGCCCGCGGCGCCCGGGATGATGCCAAGGCTCACCTCGGTCAGGGCGAAGCGGGCCGACTGGGCGGCGTAGACGAAATCCGATGCCAGCGCGATTTCCATGCCGCCGGCATAGGCAGCGCCGTTGACCGCCGCGATCACGGGGATGGGGCAGTCATGCATCGCGCGCACCATCTGCTCCACGATCGCGTGCTGGCGCCGCCAGGTCGCATCGCTCATGCCTTTGCGCTCGCGCAGGTCGCCGCCGCTGCAGAAGGCGCCCTCGGCGCCCGTGATCACGAGGCAGGAAGCGACATCCGGGTCGACATAGAAGGCAGAGAAGCAGTCGCGCAGATCTGTCATCATCTGCGTGTTCATGGCATTGCGGACCTCGGGGCGGTTCATGGTGATGATGCCCACGCGGTCGTCACCGAATACGATCTGCAGCGTCTCGTAGTTCATCCTTGCCTCTGCCCTGGGCCGCGGGTCCATTGCGCCACGGCTGCGACCATCGCATGCTTGCCGCCGGGGCGCGAGAGGCATCGGAGCGGGCCGTGAGCGACGCAACCGTGATTGCAGTGGAGCGGGCGGATCAGTCGGATGTATGCGCTCTCCTCTCCCAGTCGGACGCGTATTACACGGCCCTTTATCCGGCCGAGAGCAACCACTTGGTCGATGTTGCCACGCTGGCGCAGCCTAATGTGCACTTCCTTGTGGCGCGCCACGGCGTCAAGGTCGTCGGCTGCGGCGCGCTGGTGGTCGGCGCCGATGGCGAGATCGCAGAGGTGAAGCGCATGTTCGTGATACCCGAGGCGCGCGGGCTGAAGCTCGGCAGCCGCATTCTCGACGCCCTCGAGGCAGCCGCGAGGGGCGAAGGTGCGCGCGTCATCCGCCTCGAGACCGGTGTGCTCCAGCCCGAGGCGCTCGGGCTCTACCGCCGCCACGGCTACGTCGAACGTGGGCCGTTCGGCAGCTATCGGCCCGACCCCCTCAGCACGTTCTTCGAGAAGCGGATCGGGTGAAGCAGGGGGCAGACCCGCACGGCCTTAGTCCCACGCTCGGCCGCTTAGTAGCGATACTGATCAGACTTGTAGGGTCCGTTCACGGATACGCCGATGTAGTCAGCCTGCTCGGGGCGTAACTGTGTGAGCCTGGCGCCGATCTTGGCCAGATGCAGCCGGGCGACTTTCTCGTCAAGGTGCTTGGGCAGCGTGTAGACCTTCTTCTCGTACTTGCCGGGATTCGTGAACAGCTCGATCTGCGCCAGCGTCTGGTTGGTGAACGACGCCGACATTACGAAGCTCGGATGGCCCATGGCGTTGCCGAGATTCACAAGGCGCCCCTCCGACAGCAGGATCATCCGCTTGCCGTCGGGGAAGGTGATCTCGTCGACCTGCGGCTTGATGTTGTTCCACTTCATGTTCTTGAGCGCGGCCACCTGGATCTCGTTGTCGAAGTGCCCGATGTTGCAGACGATCGCGCGGTCCTTCATGGCGCGCATGTGGTCGATCGTGATAACGTCCTTGTTGCCGGTTGCCGTGACGAAGATGTCGGCGCGTGGCGCAGCATCCTCCATGGTGACCACGTCGTAGCCCTCCATGGCCGCCTGCAGGGCGCAGATGGGATCGACCTCCGACACCATCACGCGGCAGCCGGCCTGCCTCAGCGATGCGGCCGAGCCCTTGCCGACGTCGCCGTAGCCCGCGACAAAAGCGATCTTGCCGGCCATCATGACATCGGTGCCGCGGCGGATGCCGTCGACGAGGCTTTCGCGGCAGCCGTAGAGGTTGTCGAATTTGGATTTGGTGACGCTGTCGTTGACGTTGATCGCGGGCCAGAGCAGCGTGCCCTTCTTCTGCATTTCGTACAGCCGGTGCACGCCCGTGGTCGTCTCCTCGGAGACGCCCTTGATGGCCCGGCCCAGCTCGCCGAACCAGCCCTTGGGCTTTTCCTTCAGCGTCTTCTTGATGAGCGCGAACAAAATCTCCTCTTCCTCCGAGTCGGCCTTCTCCAGGAACTTGACATCCCCGCCCTCGGCGCGGACGCCGAGATGGACGAACAAGGTGGCGTCGCCGCCGTCGTCGAGGATCATGTTGGGCATGCCGCCGTCACCCCACTCGAACAGGCGTCGGGTGTAGTCCCAGTAGTCCTTCAGGCTTTCGCCCTTGATGGCGAAGACGGGCGTCCCACTGGCGGCGATGGCGGCCGCCGCGTGGTCCTGGGTGGAGTAGATGTTGCAGGAGACCCAGCGTACGTCGGCGCCCAGCGCCTTCAGCGTCTCGATCAACACGGCGGTCTGGATGGTCATGTGCAGGGAGCCGGCGATGCGCGCGCCCTTCAGCGGCTGCGCCTTGCCGAATTCCTCTCGCGTCGCCATGAGACCCGGCATCTCGGTCTCGGCCAGCGAGATTTCCTTGCGGCCGAAGCCGGCCAGGCCGATGTCCTTCACCACGTAGTCGACGCGCGTCATGAGAACGTGATCCTTGAATGGTTTGCGTTCAGGCTTGTCCCAGTGCGGTGCGGCATTGGTCCGCGATCAATGGCTGGCGGGCTCGAATTTTTTAGGCAACTACGCCGCGCCGGCCCTCTATAGCTCTTGGCTGCCTCGTTCGCAATAAAGGTATAAAGAAGTCCTTATGTCTCGTGCCGGGCCGGTCAATTCTCCTCGCCGAAACCGGATTCCACGAGCGCGACCAGCGCTTCGATGGCCTCCGGTCCCTCCGGCCCCTCGGCCTCCAGGATGATCACCGAGCCGGGGCCTGCAGCGAGCATCATGAGGCCCATGATGGACGTGCCGCCCACGGCTTGGCCGTCGCGCATCACGCGCACCGTGGCCTGGAATCGCTCCGCACATTTGACGAACTTGGCCGAAGCGCGGGCGTGCAGGCCCTTGCGGTTGCAGATCGTCACCTCTGCACGCGGCTTCTCGCCAGTGGACACGACAGACCGCCCCGCTACTCACGCCTCGCCGGAAAGGACCTGGCTCGCCACGCTGATGTATTTGCGCCCGGCTTCCTTGGCTGCATTGACGGCCGCTGCCAGCTTCGCCTCGCCGCGTACGCTCGCGAGCTTGATCAGCATGGGCAGGTTGATGCCCGCCAGCACTTCCGCTCCCGTCTCGGCCATCACCGAGATTGCCAGGTTCGAGGGCGTTCCGCCAAACATGTCGGTGAGCACGATGACGCCGCCGCCGCTGTCGACGCGGCGCACCGCCTCGATCAGCTCCGTGCGTCGAGCCTCGACATCGTCCTCCGGGCCGATGGACAGCGATTCGATCTGCTCCTGGGGCCCGACCACATGTTCGAGCGCGGCCCGGAATTCGCCGGCCAAGCCCCCATGAGCGACAATGACCACACCGATCATCTGGAGGCGCGCATCCTTCTGCTGGGACGCCCGGCTGGCTGCCCCTGCGGCAGCGCCGCTGCCCGAGGCGGCGCATGATGATCGAGCCCGGGCCGCCGAGGCAAGGGGAATTCGGCGTCTTTTCGGCGGCGGATTAGCTCTGTTTCGCGCGCGCTAGGGCAATTACTAGCTTGATAGGGGCAGACGTCTCCCAGGGCGATAGGCGCACCCGCGGCAAATCCACGCCCAGGATGCGCGCGGAGGCGTCCTCTTCCGGCAGCCGTTCGACCTCGCGTCCTGGCACCAGGTCCACGACCAGAGCCAGATCGGCTTCCACAAGGGACTTGACCTCGACGATGGCCACCCCGCGTACTTCCAGCTTGCCCTTGATGGTTTCGGGCGCCCTGGCGAGCAGGCGGCGGCCGTCACGCCGCACCAGAACCTGGTCGTCGGCAACAAGGATCGGCGCCTCCAGCGCAGCCGGCCCGCGCCGGGCAACGAAAAGAAAGCGCAGGGCGAGATCAGACTTGCCGGACCCGGAGGGCCCTCGCAGCAGTGCGGCGGTGCGCCCGAGCGCGACGCAGGTGCCGTAGACGAGCTCAGGTGCGTCGGACAAGAAGCGGTGTTCCCTTGAGAGGCGCGGAATCAGCCGCCGGCAACCGGACGATGAAACAGGCCCCGGCAACGCCGGGGATACGGCGGTCCTTGAGCTCGGCTTGGTCGTCGGGCCAGCGTGATGCATCGTCGGCGGGAGCGCTGCGGTTCATCGCCCAGATGCGCCCGCCGTAGGCGTTGACGATCTCGCGCGAGATGCTCAAGCCCAACCCTGAGTTCTTGCCGACGGTGCGGTCGGTTTGCGGTCGGTCGGAGTAGAAGCGCTTGAAGATGTCCTCCAGCTTGTCCGGGGGGATCCCCGGGCCTTCGTCCTCGACGAGAATTTCGATCTCTGCGCCGAGGCGCTGGGCGCTCACCGTCACGACGCCGCTTTCGGGCGAGAACGAAACGGCGTTGTCCACGAGGTTCGTGATGACGCGCCCAAGTCGCGCATCGTGGCCCTGCACGACGTAAGCCGTTGGGCTGTACGCCTCCGCGATAGCGAGCACGACGCGGTAGCGGCCGTCATGGATGTCCTGTTGCGCATCCACCACGCTGCGTAGCAACGGCCGCATATCGACGGGTTCGGTTTCCTGCAGCGCCAGTTCGGCATCGAGGCGCGACGCGCTCGCGACATCGGTGATGAGCTTGTTGAGGCGCTTCAGCTCCTCCTGGATCTGCCGCACGAGCTCCTGGCGCTGCTCCGGCGTCCGCGCAAATGCCAGCGATTCGGCGGTCGAGCGCGCGGCGGTCAGCGGGTTCTTGAGCTCGTGCGCCACGTCCTGGGCGAAGCGCTCGCTCGCCTCGATGCGGCGGTAGAGCGACTCCGTCATCTCCCGGAATGCCTTGGCCATCTGGCCCACCTCGTCGGCGCGACGGTCGAGTTCGGGCAGATCGTGGCGCGCGGAGATGGTGCGACTGACGCTCTCCGCCACCTCGGAAAGCCGGTGCATCGGGCCGGCAATGGTGCGAGCCAGCAGGAACGAGGCGAGCAGCGTCGCTGCGAACGCGGTGAGCGCGAGCACGATGATGACATTGCGCTCTTCCGTCAGCACCTCGTCGATCTCGCCGGGGCGCGTGGACAGGAGCAGAACGCCCTGAACGGCCTTGCGGTAGTGGATAGGCACAGCGAGCGAGACGATCTGCTCGCCCTTCTCATTGACGAGCAGCATCGGCGTGGTCGAGCCGCTCATTGCCATGCGCACTTCCGGGTAGGCGGACCCGTTTGCGGTGCCGATCTCGCGATAGACGGGCAGCTCGCCGCGCGTGAGCCATTTGATGAAACGGCTCCAGGCGTTCTTGACCTTGATGCGGCCGTCCTCGGCGGCAGCGGGCTCGCGCCGGGCGGCCGGACCGCGTAAGGGCAGCTGCGCCGTGTCGACGATCAGTGTGCCGTCGTGGGCGTAGACGCGGGCGCGCGTGTCCGTCGGGGGCACGAGCCGTCGCAGGATCGGCGTCACCCTCTCGGGTGCAATGGAGAGCTGCAGCGCGGCGAAGCCGTCGTCGCGGAAGGGGCTCCTGGCACCCTCGATCTCGGGCAGCCGGTCGGGATCGAGCACGATGCGTCCCGTCTCAATCGAGGCATTTGCGGCGATGGCCGCGGCGATGATCTCGCCCTGCGCGCGCAGGCTTTCGCGCTTCGCATCGATCAGCCAGGCGTGGTACTGGCTTAGATAGAAGATGCCCCCGAGCAGGATGGCGAGGCCGATCGTATTCGCGAAAATAATGCGCCGCTGCAGCGTGCGCGTCAGAAAGCGGACCAGCGGCCCTGAGGTGATGAGCTCGTAGAGCTGCAGGCGGCGGGCCGTCTCGCGGGCCGCACGAAGGTAGGCGCCGGCGGTTGCCCAGCCTCGCCTCACCGTCTCCTTCCCGGCGCCGGCTGCGGAGCGCGAGCCATCCGTCTGGACTGCCATCACTTCTCCCGAGGCTTATGCCTCTTTGAAGCGGTAGCCGACGCCGTAAAGCGTTTCGATCACGTCGAAATTGTCGTCGGCCTGCTTGAACTTCTTGCGCAGTCGCTTGATGTGGCTGTCGATGGTGCGGTCGTCGACGTAGACTTGGTCGTCGTAGGCCGCGTCCATCAGCGCGTCGCGCGTCTTGACCACGCCGGGTCGCGTCGCCAGGGCCTGCAGGATCAGGAATTCGGTCACCGTCAGCATGACGGGGTGGTTGTCCCAGTGGCAGGTGTGACGTTCCGGATCGAGCCGCAGCTTGCCGCGCTCCAGCACGCGCGCCGCCTCCGTGGGCGCCGCGGTTCCGTCCTTGGGCGCGAACCGGCGCAGCACGGCCTTGACACGTTCTACCACCAGGCGCTGCGAGAAGGGCTTGGCGATGTAGTCGTCAGCGCCCATCTTGAGGCCGAACAACTCGTCGATCTCCTCATCCTTCGACGTCAGAAAAATGACGGGCATGTCGGTCTGCTGGCGCAGACGGCGCAGCAGCTCCATGCCGTCCATGCGCGGCATCTTGATGTCGAGGATGGCCAGGTCCACAGGGTCTTCCGACAGCGCCTCGAGCGCGGCGGCGCCGTCGCTATAGGTCCGCACCTTGTAGCCTTCGGCTTCGAGCGCCATTCCGAGCGAGGTCAGAATATTGCGTTCGTCGTCGACCAACGCGATGGAGCTTTTCTCTTTCATGGAAACCCTCACCCTTCCCGTAGGACTGCCGCTTTATGGCTCGGGCGTGCGCAAATTGTGGCAATCACGACAGGTTCAAGCATATTCTCATCCCGACTTCTCAACGCCAAGGAACCTGTGGATTCCCCAATGCCTGCCAGCGAAGCCTCCGAGCCGGCCGCGCCGGCCCATCCTGACGATGTCGCCCGCTCCGCGCGGCGGCTGGTGCGCACCGCGCTCAAGGGAACCCTGGCTACGCTCGATCATGAGACGGGGCATCCATACGCCTCCCTCGTTTTGGTCGCAACCGAGCCCAGTGGCGCACCCATCTTTCTGATTTCGCGCCTGGCGCTGCATACCCGCAACCTGGAGAAGGACCCGCGCGCCAGCCTGCTCATCGACGGTACCGACGGCCTCGGCGATCCCTTGGCGGGAGGTCGGCTGACCTTGAATGGCCTCGTCCGGTGCAGCACCAGCGCGACCGCAAGGCGTCGGTTTCTGGCGCGCCACCCCGCAGCCGAGGGCTATGCCGGATTTGCCGACTTCTCCATGTACTCTCTGGAGGTTGCCGGCGGGCATTTCATCGGCGGTTTCGGCCGAATCGTCGATCTCCCGGCGGCAGCGCTGGCCACCGCAACGGAGGATGCGGCAGCGCTGGTCGAGGCCGAGCCCGGCATCATTGTCCACATGAACGCTGATCACGCAGACGCGGTCGAGCTCTATGCAACCGTGCTTGCAGGGGCGGCGCCGGGGCAGTGGCGCATGTGCGGCATAGATCCCGATGGGGCCGACCTAGTGCATTGCACAAATTCTGTGCGGCTGGAGTTCCCGAACCGCGTTCTTAACGCAGCGGAAGTGCGCGCAATGCTCGTTTCGCAGGTGCAGCAGGCCCGCGCCCGGCAGGGCGCCAACGGGTAACGTAGAAAACCAAAAATTACCGGACGCGCCACCGCCATATTGTCCCATGATCGTCCGTGCGCTGTATCCTTGTCAGGCGACGAACGGTGCCCAAGACGCAGCCCGGATGCGGCGTTTGCGCAGTTGTGGGGTTGGCTCCGCGTTTGCATATCCTGTGTTTCCTGTCATGCGCTGTTGGCGCATCCTTAGGGGCACGTGAAGGTTGAGGGCATGCACGGCGTGCTCGTGACCTTCCATCCGCGGTGGAAGGACACATTGTTTCCTGTCGGCGTGCGGCAGGGGACGGCAGACGGCGATAGAAAAGCGGCGGTCGAACTATGACGGGTGAAGTCTTCCCACTGAGCGCTCCGGCGAAGGTGCGTCATAACACGCGCGAGGTGGAGCTGATCGAGGAGGCGCTGCGCCGAGGCGAGGCGCGATTTGCCGAGTCTGGGGCCTTGGTGGTCGAGACCGGCGCGCACACTGGGCGCTCGGCTCAGGACAAATACACGGTGCGCGATGCGACCACCGAGAAAGCGATCTGGTGGGACAACAACAAATCGATGTCGCCCGAGCAGTTCGACGTGCTGTGGGCCGACTTTCAGGCGCACGCCCGATCGCGCGAGCTGTTCGTGCAGGACCTCTATGCCGGCGCCGATCCGGCGCGCCGGGTCAGCACCCGCGTCTTTGTGGAGTACGCTTGGCATGCCCTCTTCATCCGGCACCTTCTGCGCCGCCCGGATACTGATGAACTTGCTGCCTTCAGGCCTGCCTTCACCGTCGTCAATTTGCCGAGCTTCAAAGCCGACCCGAAACGTCATGACGTGCGCTCGCAGACCGTCATAGCGTGCAACTTTGCCAAGCGCTTGGTTCTGATCGGCGGCACATCCTATGCCGGCGAGACCAAGAAATCGGTGTTCACCTACCTCAACTACGCCTGCCCCGAAAACAACGTCATGCCGATGCACTGCTCCGCCAACGTTGGTCGCGACGGCGATGCGGCCATTTTCTTCGGCCTCTCCGGGACCGGCAAGACAACGCTCTCGGCCGATCCCGGGCGCGTCCTGCTGGGGGACGACGAGCACGGGTGGTCGGCAGACGGCATCTACAATTTCGAGGGTGGCTGCTACGCCAAGACGATCCGCCTGTCCAAAGAGGCCGAGCCCCAGATCTGGGCCGCCACCAACCGCTTCGGCGCGGTGCTGGAGAACGTGATCGTGCATCCGGTCAGCCGTGTGCCCGACTTTGACGACAGCAAGCTCACCGAGAACACCCGCTCCGCCTATCCGCTGGAGTTCATCGCCAACGCAAGCGCGAACGGCACTGCTGGACATCCGAAGAACATCGTGATGCTCACGGCCGACGCCTTCGGCGTCATGCCGCCGATCGCCAAGCTGTCGGCGAGCCAGGCCATGTATCACTTCCTCTCCGGCTACACCGCCAAGGTCGCGGGCACCGAGAAGGGTATGGGCAGCGAGCCCCAGGCGACCTTCTCGACCTGCTTCGGCGCGCCGTTCATGCCGCGCCATCCGAGCGTCTACGGCAACATGCTGCGGGACCTGATCGACAGGCACAAGGTGGATTGCTGGCTCGTCAATACCGGGTGGACCGGCGGCAAGCATGGGACGGGGCGGCGCATGCCGATCAAGGCGACGCGCGCTCTGCTGGCCGCAGCCCTGTCGGGCACGCTCAAGGGGCAGCCGATGCGCAGCGACCCGCTGTTTGGCTTCCAGGTTCCGATCTCGCTGCCGGGTGTGGACTCCGCGATCCTGAACCCGCGCGAGACCTGGGCCGACAAGGCCGCCTACGATGCGCAGGCGCGCGCGCTCGTGGACATGTTCAACAAGAACTTTGCCAAGTTCGAGGTGCATGTCGACGCCGACGTCAAGGCGGCCGCCCCGGTATTGCGGCAGGCTGCGGAGTAGTCGCGGGCGCGGTCGGAGGATGCATGACCGGCTCGCTGTTGGCCTTTGTGCTGATCTCGCTCTTCGTGATCGTCACGCCAGGGCCGGACACGGCGCTCACCGTTCGCAACACGCTGATGCGGGGCAGGTCCGCCGGGATCGGCACGGCTCTCGGCGTGTCGACCGGACAGATGATCTGGGCGCTGGCGACGAGCGCCGGCCTCGTGGCCCTGCTGCTCGCTTCCGAGCCCGTGTTCAATGCATTTCGGCTGCTGGGCGCCGCCTATCTCGTATGGCTGGGCATCCAAACCCTATGGGCCGCCCGCAGCCCCGGTTGCCGATCGGTTGCCGACAGGCCTGAAGCGCTGCGGCCGTCACCGTCGATGCTGGTGGGATTTCGGCAGGGACTGCTCAGCGATCTCTCGAACCCGAAAATGGCCGCTTTCTTTGCCAGCATCCTGCCGCAGTTCGCGCCCCAGGGTCAGGGCATGTTGTCCTGGCTGGTTCTGCTGGGTCTGGTCTTTTCGACCATGACGCTGGCCTGGCTCTCCCTCTACGCCATGGTGATTGCCTGGGCCGGTGAGACCTTCCGCCGCTCCCGGGCGAAGCGCGTGATTGAAGGCCTCATGGGGGCCGCCCTGATCGCCTTCGGTGTGCGCGTGGCCTGCGAGCAGCGCTGACGCGCAAACGCATACGACCGTCAGCGAAAATCTGCCACGGTCAGCAGGGCGGCGAAGGGAATGCCGGCGGCCTTGAACGCCTCCGCTGCTCCTTCCAACCGGTCGACCACGGTGACCACGTGCACGATGCTGGCGCCTTCGGCCTTGGCGGCCTCGATGGCCTTCATTGCCGAGCCGCCTGTGGTCGTCACGTCCTCCAGGATCACCACCCGTCTGCCCTCGAGGCTTTCGCCGGGGGCCAGACCCTCCACCAATTTCTTCGCGCCGTGCTCCTTGGCCTGCTTGCGCACGAAGAATGCGCCGAGCGGTCGGCCCTGCGCCTGGCTCAGCACGGCGACTGCGGTTGCCAGCGGCACGGCACCGATCTCCAGTCCGCCGATGTAATCGACCCGCGTGCCGCGCAGCGCCTCGAGCGTGAGCGTGGCGATGAGGTGCGCGCTCTCGGGATGCAGCATCGACGGCTTCATGTTGAAATAGAAGCTCGTCGAGCGCCCCGACACCAGCTTGGTCTCGCCGCCGGTGGAGAAGGAGCGCACCTTGACGATTTCGATTAGTCGGCGCTTGGCGGCGTCGGCATCGGTCATTGGGCCCTCCAGGGTTGTGCCGGCAAGGCTTGTGTCCAAGCTGCCGGCCATGTCAAGCCGGCGGGCGCGTGCTAAGCAGGGTTGCACACAAGCAGGGTTGCCGCGCATGAACCACGAGCTTGCCAAGCGCTTTCCCGGCGCGACCTACCTGGACCCGACGGTACGCGTTTTCGGCGGCGCCGAGATCGGAGCGAATGCGAGCTTGTGGCCCTATACGGTAATCCGCGCCGAGAGCCAGCACGTGCGCATCGGCCGCTATACCAATCTGCAGGATCACGTGATGGTGCACGTGGGCTACGGCAGGCCGACCGTGGTCGGCGATTTCTGCTCGATCACGCACCGTGTCGTGCTGCACGGCTGCACCATTGGCGACAACTGTCTGATCGGTATTGGCGCCACCGTGATGGAGGGCGCTGTGATCGGCGAGAACTCTATCGTCGCCGGCCACAGCTTCGTTGCCGACGACACGGTGGTCCCGCCCAACTCGATCGTGATGGGGACGCCGGCCAAGGTCGTGCGCACCGCCAACAGCTTCGTCGCCAACAGACTCAACGCGATGCTCTACTATCGCAATGCGCTCTGCTACGCCCGCGGCGACCACCGCGCTTGGGAGGGCCCGCAGCACGAGGAGCAGATGGTGGCGTGGAAGGCCGAGATCGAACGGGAGTTCGCGGCCAGGTATGGCCGGTAGCCGGACGACATGCGCGACAGGCTCAAGGGTGCAGCGGCTTTCATCCACCACGAGGCGGCAGGCGGGATCATCCTCCTGGCGGCGTCGGTGGCAGCGCTGGTCATCAGCAACTCGCCGCTCGCCTGGCTCTACGACGGGCTGCTCTATACGCCCGTGAGCGTGCGCGTCGGTGCCCTGGCGCTCGACAAGCCGCTGCTGCTGTGGATCAACGACGGCTTGATGGCCGTGTTCTTCTTTCTCGTCGGCCTCGAGATCAAGCGAGAACTGTTGCAGGGCGAGCTGTCGAGCTTTCAGCAGGCCGTGCTGCCGGCGACCGCCGCGGCCGGGGGCATGGCGGCACCGGCGCTCATCTATGTTGCCATCAACGCCGGCAGCCCCGCGACCCTCAAGGGCTGGGCGATCCCTTCCGCCACCGATATCGCCTTTGCCGTCGGCGTGCTGGCGCTGCTTGGCGCCCGGGCGCCGACTTCGCTCAAAGTGTTCCTGTTGGCACTGGCAATCCTCGACGATCTCGGCGCCATCCTCATCATCGCCCTGTTCTACACGGCCGACCTGCATTGGCTGGCGCTGCTGCTGGCGGCCGCCGGCGTCGTGATGCTGGCGGGGCTCAACGGGCGCGGCGTAACGCAGCTTGCGCCCTATGTGCTCACCGGCGCCTTCATTTGGGTGTGCGTACTGAAGTCGGGCGTGCATGCAACGCTTGCGGGAGTTGTCGTGGCGCTTGCCATCCCGTTGACGGCCAAGGGCGCGGACGAGCCCACGCTGCTCGAGGACTTGGAGGAGCGGCTGCATCCCTGGGTCGCGTTCGGCATCCTGCCGCTGTTCGCTTTCGCCAATGCGGGCGTGTCGCTGGCGGGGCTGTCGCTTGCGAAACTGCTCGAGCCGATGCCGCTCGGCATCGCGCTGGGCCTTGCCGTCGGCAAGCCGCTCGGCGTCCTCGGCGCGACCTGGCTCGCGGTTGCCAGCGGGCTTGGCGTCAAGCCCACGGGGGCCACCTGGACCCAGATCCTCGGCGTCGGCATGCTGGCCGGAATCGGCTTCACCATGAGCCTGTTCATCGGCATGCTGGCATTCAGCGAGCCCGCGCACGCCGCGCAGCTGCGGCTCGGCGTGCTGGCGGGCTCGCTCGTCTCGGCCTTGGCGGGCTATCTCGTCCTGCGCCTCAGCGCGCCCGCGCCGCCCGGATCGCCGGGATGATCCGCGCCTCCAGGGCCTCGGACGTGATCGGGCCGACGTGCTTGTAGACGATCTGGCCCATGCCGTTGACGATGAAGCTCTCGGGCATCCCGTAGACTCCCCACTCGATGGCCGCCCGGCCGTTGCCATCGACGCCCACGGCGGTGAAGGGGTTGCCGTAGCGGCCGAGGAAGCGGCGTGCGGCCGGCGCCTGGTCCTTGTAGTTGATCCCGTAGATGGGCACGCCCGTGCGCTCCTTGAGCGCCACCAGCAACGGATGCTCCTGCACACACGGCACGCACCAGGACGCCCAGAAATTGACGACGGAAACCTGTCCTTTGCCCAGTTCGGCGCTATTGAAGCCGCCGATGGCGCGTTCACCGTCGGCGAGACCTTCGAGCGGTGCCAACTCGATCGCCGGCACGGGCTTGCCGATCAGGGCGGAGGGCAGCTTGGACGGGTCGCCGCTCTGCAGCGCGAAGGCAAACAGCGCCGCAAGGATTGCAAAGATCGCCAACGGCCACAGGAGGAAGCTTCCCTTCCTTGGCGGGGAGGGCCCGGGGGCGGGCTGGGATGCTTCGGCCACCATCTCTATTGCGGCCGCGATGGAGGCATGCGGCTGGAGCGGCGGCGCACGCCGCGAGCTTCCAGCTCGTCGACGAGGCGCTGCTGGCGCCGTCCGTCGAGCACCAGCCATGCGGCCAGGCTAGCAAGCACCAGCGCGGTTGTAGCGTAGGCTGCCCAGATGAAGGCGGCGTGGGGGCCGAGATCCATCACATCACTCCGCGGGCTGGCCGGCGAGGCTGGCGTCAGCCTCCACCTCGTAGCTGCGCAGCGCCTTGACGCGGCGGCGCAGCACCTCGTTGCGCATGGCCTTTAGGTGCAGGGCGAGGAACAGCAGCGTCATGGCCCCGGCCATCACCAGCAGCGGCCACAGGAGCGAGGGATGGATCGTCGGCGCGCCCAGCCGCATCACGCTTGCCGGCTGGTGCAGGCTGTTCCACTCCACCGAGAACTTGATGATCGGCAGCATGACGATGCCGACGAGCGCAAGGATGGCGGTGAGCTTGGCGGCGAGCGCCTCGTCCTCGATCGAGGATCGCAGCGCAATCAGCCCGAGGTAGAGGAAGAAGAGCATGAGGACG
>JBFWRV010000071.1:0-30196 GCA_050248715.1 Hyphomicrobiaceae bacterium
TGTTTGGAAAACAGTCGACAAGGCTGTATCGGAACTATCTGACGTACTCGAGCTCAAGGGGGCAAGTCATGCAGGGAGCACAGCTCGCAAGAGCGTTGGCGGATCTTTCCAGCACGAAGCCCGACCTTGATGCGAAGTTGGCCGCGGCACTTGGCAAGCTGGTCAAGGACAGCATTGGCAAACTGACAACGCTCTCGGATTTCCGCGGCGCCTCGAAAAATGGACGAGGCGAATTGATCGGCCTCTACCTGGCGGGGCTCACCCAGCCCGACTTGGCCAAGTTGGCCAAGAAGCTCGATCCACATCACACTCCGCAGCCCCTCGGCGACGCCGCCCGTATCCACATTCAATCGCTTGTTCGCGGGGAGCGCGAGCCCGCCGAGAAAGCCGCAAAGAGCAAGGCACCGATGCCCATCGAGGGGATCCTTGCTCTCTCCGATGCCATCCTTCGCCGCGCAGAACTTGCGAAGCACACTCCCGCGAAGCTGAAGAGCGCGATCAAAGACAAAGACATCGATGCCACCCAGCTCAGTTCAAAGCCAAGCAAGACCGAATTGATCGAGCATATCGAGGCCGCGATTGCCAGCGGCTGGCCGCGCGCACGCAGCATCCTAGACGACAACAAGCACTAAAGCGCTCCTAGTGCACGGCCCGCACGTATCGACGACGGAGCAGCCGCGCACGCGATTGTCTCCGCCAATGAGAATATATTCCCATAATCAATATTATCACTCAGCCTTATGGAAATTATAGAGAGCGGCGTCGTGTCAGCGTCGAAGCGAGCCGTCGATCGCGCCGGCGCCTTGCGGCAGTCGTCAGTTCAAATCCGACCCCGCAACCGGGTCATGGCCCGAGAAGAGCGCGCATCTGAAATCGTGCATCGCTGCTCAGGATAATGTGCGAGGTGGGATACGTATTTTGAATTGCCTTGGAAATGCTGCCATCCGGAAGGCGACCGATCACGAACGCTAGCGCAGGATTGAATCGCCGCCGCGGCCAACCAAGGAGTGCATCAATCTGGGCGACGTCAACCGTCGGCCGGTCTTCGGCGAGAATTAGCTCGGCAACGAGTGATGCGTCAGCGCACGGATCGGTGCCCTTCACGAGGGGATCGAATGCCCAATACAGCGGATACTCAATTTTGACACGCCGAATCGGATGGCTCATGGCTGCGGTGTAGCTCACCATGCCGTAGTGCTTGAGTTCGGAGCACGCTTCCTCGAGCTCCCTATTGGGGATGCTCGGAAACGCCGTTTCCAAAGCAGAAAACTCGCAAGCCCCCCTCAGACCGTCACCAGACTCCTCCACTAGCCATCTCGCTAGCGCCATTGCTTCGCCCGAAATTGCAAGGCGCGGGGTCAGCAAGTCGGCGAGCTTGCCGAGCAAGAGCTCATGGTCATTGATTGTCTTTGATACTTCTTCTCTCCAGGCAGCCAGCTGCCTTTCCATGTCGGACGGATGAGTGAACTGGTAGATGCGCGCCAGCCCGGCTGTGATTGGGGTTGCCTGAGCGAGTGCCTCAACAATCGCCCGGGTGGCTCCCCTTTTTCTGTCTTCGACTGGGGGTACGATCATAGGCTTGGCGTCCTCTGCAATGGCGGCGACGGCCAATAGCGTGCTGCGCAATCCGAGTCCGCCAGCAGCAGCCGACCGAGCTTAATAGGGTACACTGACCATGTGATTCGCTCATCCGGCAACTCCTGCAAGATCCGCGCGAACTGAAGGGCGCGCCTATGTGCGTTCTGGCGCCGGAATCTGTTCGGTGCTGCCGGAGGGCGTGGTTTGGGATTTTCGGGTTCTCCATGACCGCTGTTGCTATAGACAAGGTCCGCGCGTCCAGGGATAGACACCAGTTCCATGAGGCCTGGCTGGCGCGCCGCGCCCTCGCGTTGCTCCTGCCACATGACGGCTTGTGCGCGATTGCTGTTGAGGGGCTTTCTGAGGAGGACGAGGAAGGCGCAAGCGCTTCCACGGTCGAGATCGCAGATGCGACCTTCTATTTCGGTGCTGGAGCATCCCTCCAGAGGGTGGTCAACTCTTCGACGCCAGATCCTGGTCAATCCTTCGGCGCCGTTTTGCAGATTTACACCGGCAAGGCCTCGCGCGACTGCGTGCAAGGGACGGCCCGGCCGGGGCGCATGCATTTTTCTTGGTGAATCTGGACGGCGCCTCCACGACATGCGCAAGTGGCTGAGTTCGCGGCAGGGATCGTCAGCCTCCGGGCGCCAACCCGCTTCGGGCGGCATCAAGCGCGGGGTTCCGGTCGCCCGGAGATGCGCGAACGGCTCGCGAGGCGCAACCGGGATTAACCGCCGGACGTCTCAAAAGGTGCGAGCGATATCAGGATATCGGGACGCCTTTTCGACCTGGCGCACGAGCAATCGAATATCCGGCGCCCTCGATAGGGCGCGCCGAAAGTCCTCCTTGGTGCGCCTATCGACGGTGATGATGTCGGCATACGGTGACAACGTCGCCAAATCGCGATCGGTCATCTCGCTTCCTTTGCGCTCCGGCTGGTCCTGTCCGTAGAGGCGGAGTGCGCGGTCGATGATCATGGCCGGTAGCTGCCGCTTCGTTATGCGGGCCTTTGCTTCGTCCCACGGCACCCGAACTGCATCGGATGCCATGCGAAGGCGCTTACGAAAGATCATGAGCTCGCCAAGCTCGCCGACAGTCATTCCGGGGGTGAGTTCGCAAGGTGAGATATCATAGGGAAGCAGGCTCCGGTGTATCAGGTCCCTAGCTGTTAAAGGCAACGGCCCGGTTGTGCGAACGACCTCTTCGATAAATTCCGCCGAGACTGTTTCGGGATTGGCGATCCTCTTGTCTCCCCTCTCGCGGATCTCGTTGCTGAGGGATTGTCGCATGCGTGAGAAGCGCACAACCGCCTCCTGCGCCGTGCGCAGCGGCTTGTTCGCCAGCTCCTCGATCGTCATCGACGATATGTCCCAGCTGGTGGACCGGGAAACGGCGACGATGTGGCGCGAGCGTTCCGCGCGTGCGCGCGCTTCCAGCCGCAGCCACTGCCATCTGCCGGTAAACAGCGCAGCGAACTGCTCGCCAGTGCCGTATCTGACAAGTCGGGGACGCACAGCATCGCGCACGCGGGCGGCATCAAGGCAGGGATTTGAGAACGCTGTGCGCACTTCGTGAGAGAGAATGTCGACCACGGAACCAGGGATGCTTGCTGCGTCGTGCACGCTGGCAATCCAGGCCACAGCCGGACGCGATGCCAGAAATTGCACCCGTTCAGCCGCGCGGCGAACATCGTCGACGGCCAGCAGCTCTTCGATGTGGTGGAGGCAAAGCAATGGAACCATGCCGTGCTCAGCCAGCGCACGCTCAAAGTTCCGCGCAATGCCATTTCGCGTCCCGTTGCCCGACAGACAATCGTCGCACCACGTGCTGAGGTGCGAAGAATCGAGCGCGAGCGTGCGCAGTGGCTGCATAGGGCGGCGCCTTACCGAAATGGAACTTGCACAATTTCTAGATGATTCGAGGCGTCAAGAGAGGCGATCGCGATGTGAGGCCAGGCGGAGCCTGCACACGACCGCCACCGCAATCAGTCAACGCTCGCTGGCGCGACATCCGCTGGGTGAGCCTGCACGCTGGTCAAGATTGGGCGCTCGGCGTTGCGCTGTCGCTCACGCAAGGCAGAAAAGGACGCACGGGTGCTGGCACGGATGACCGCATCGATCCACATGAACGCAGCATTCTCGTTCTGCTGCTTCTCGACGGAAGAAGCGCGAACTTTCAATCTGAGTCGGCCAGATACCTCAACGTTTCCGCTTCGCTGTTGCGGCCGAAGAACATGCTGGTTCCGAGCCATTCACCGGTCCAACCGCCACCGCTGCTGGACCCGGGGTTCGCAATTTTGTACCGAAGTGGGGCCCCGGACTGAATATAACTGCGAACCCCTATGTTATTGAAATTGCCTTGTGATTTGGCGTTCTGAAACCTCTCAGCTTGCGGCCCAGCGCGGTTGAGTGATGCGGTTCAAAATCCTACCCCCGCAACCATCACTATCGCGCCTCCTGCAATGAGGCGCGCCGGAAAATCTTGTTTCAGCTGACGGCCTGACGGGACCTAGACGCCAACCACTTGCCGAGCGGCAGCTGGGCTCCTCCATGGCGGCACCGACCGTGGCGCCGAGCGCATCGCCGCCTGCTGGGCCGACAACCGCAAGGTCGTGCAGATCGCGTTCAAGCCGGACTGGAAGCGTGAAGGGAAGGCCGCACCGTTCAAGCGCAACGACCGCATGCTGGAGGTCATGCCCATCGGCATCGTGGTGTTTCCGGGCTCCGGCATCACCGACAACCTCGCCGACAAGGCGAAGCGCATGGGCATCAGCGTGTGCGATCACCGCGGCCACTGAGCGGCTGCGTTGCCGGCGGCGTGGTTTGACGCGACGCCGGCTCGCAACCTACCCACGCTTTGGCGGATTAGCCGGCGAGCTTTGCGTAAACAACACGTCCCGCAGCTTGTTGATCCTGATATCGCCCTTACTGCTCCGAAACTGCTGCGCAATGTTGTCGTAGAACTTCACGGTGCTGAAAGGACTCCAATCACCCTCGAAGCCTTGCCGGACGATATCGTCCATCCCGAAGGAGTACTCTGGCTTCCGGGTCACGCGGCCGAAGTACCAGGCAGCGACAACCAGGAGGAGGATGCCCGAGTGGGCGAGATCCGAGCTACCATACAGCAGGTAACTCGCCCCTATGGCGCCGCCGATCAGCAAGAATGTCAGGAACCACGAAACGAAGTTTCCGATGAAGTCCGACACGGTCTCGAACAGTCGCAGCCGCTCAAGTTGGAGCTGCCAGAATTGCTCAAGGTACTCCACGCGTTTCGCGACCCACAGAGCGAGCCTAAACACCCGCTCCACCTTCCATGGCCAGTCCTCGCTCTTGATGCTCTCCAGTGTGTTCTGGGACAGGGTAATGTCCGTGATCAGCAGCTTTATGTAGATTCCCTTGATCTTGGCGCTGACCTTGTTCATGTGATTTGACAGCACTTGGCAGCTGTTCGCGTTTACCTCCTCGAACATGTGCATCATGTGGCTGAGGAAGTACCGCATCAGCAGCGTCGCGCCGAAGATATAGCCACCACCCAGCGCCAAGACGATCGCTGTTGCCGGGTCGACCTTGTCCGCCCACCAATACACAACCCCGGCTTCACCAGCTGGCAGATGGCCGGCTACGTAGCTAATTACCGACGTCCACCACACGTAGAGCAACGCCACCGGCATGGTGAAGCCCACCTGCAGCAATCGCTTCTTTGCGATGTGCTTCCACTGGTTGTACTTGATCACCATGTTGAGACCGCACATCAGTGCGCGCGATCTGATGTCGCCAGGGAACTTTTCCTCGATGTTCTCCTCTTCGACATCTGCATAGGTCTGCGGCCTCTTGAAAAGGCTCCATACGCCGCGGTCAAACCTCCGGTGGAACTTGAAGAGCTCGACCTTGTAGTCGAAGTAGTGCTTGGACTGTTCGCCGAGCTCCTGCAGCAGGGCCTGAGTCTCCGGCTTGGGGTCGTCAACGAGGTTCGTGTCCCCGATCCCGTCCGTGACTGTTGCGATCCTTGGCGCGGGCTTCAGCCTTCGGTACCCGAGCCGGGCGCGCTCGACGAACCCGGTCGCGATCCGGCTACGCTCATCAAGGGCAGCACGGATGCGTAGCTCCGTCGCTTCCCTGCTGGGGGTGAACGGCACCAAGGCGGTGCCCGGCCGCTTCCGCCGCCGGAATATGCCACGGAAGCCGACGGTCACTCGCTCCCATATCGACCCGATATCGTGTGACGGCCCAGGTATGCTGACCATGGTGTTGTTCCTCTGCTCGCCTCGACGGTGTTGCTCGTCTACCGACTCGCCTGGCACCGGTTCAGCTACGCCTCGCTTTCGGTTTATTCGATGCAAGCCTGCGCACAATCTCGGCCGCGCGGTCGTACATCTCCCGCTGCGGCTTTGACAGGCTCTGGATGGCTACCTGATGTGCGTCACGGCCCAGCCTTTCAAACCCTATGCGTTCCAAATGCTGCATGTTCAGATGCGCCTTCTCACGCGCCGCAAGCACGTCGCCGACCAGGTCAGCCGCAATGACGATGTTGTCGATCGACTCGACGTACCGCTCAGCGTATGCATTCAGAGGTGGTGTCGTGAGCAGCGTCAGGCACTCGCGCAACCGCGCCCTTTCTGTATCCTTGATCGACGGGTCCAATTGGCTCAGTTCATAGATGAAGTAGATCGTATTGCTCACAGACCGGTGGAAGATGCGCAGCTTGTCGCGATTGGTCTCGTGGCGGATGCGCTCCGGATCGATGATGGACGTGATCTGGACAATTGCCTGCCTGTAGTAGGAGCACTTTTCGTCCGTGCTCTCCGAGATGTCCGCCAAAGCGTCTAGAGCGCCCGCGAGGGCGACGGGGGCGTCGTAATAGATGGAGTTGTCGTCGCCCTCGACGACACGGTCATGCGGCGCCTTGTCGAGCACCTGCTCAAGGTTCTCTTTCGCCTCAAGCAGCGCTTTGCGCGCCGACTCCTTCGAGAAATGCCGCGACGGCCGCGATCTCGAAAGAAATTGGCCGAGCCGCAAATAGACTGCGGCGTTGTCAGGATGGGTCTGCTTGACCTCGAGATAGATCTTGTGGGCCTTCTGCCACGACCGCAAGTCGTCATCGCTCAGTTCAGCCGTCGTCGAGGGCAGCGAGAAGGTTAGCGCGTTGGCATGTTCCATGTTGAGGTAGTACAGCGTCGGCATCTGTGCAGCGTTCCGCAGACGCCGGCTGGCGTATTCGCCTAGAATGGCTTTACCCCGCTCGAACCTCTCGGCCGCGGCCCGGTAGAACACCTTTGCGCTTTGAGGATCCAGTTCGCGGTCAGTCGTTTCGTTACCTTCTTCGAGCAGCGCGAAGGCCTGTTCAACGGTCCCGCGCAGCTCTTCCGTGTTGGTATCGTTCAAGATGACCGCGAGAATCGCCTCCAACTCTCCTTTCAGGTCGGTCACCGAGTCATAGCGATCGCGGTTCCTGATC
The DNA here is from genome assembly GCA_050248715.1 of Hyphomicrobiaceae bacterium. Classification (GTDB taxonomy): domain Bacteria; phylum Pseudomonadota; class Alphaproteobacteria; order Rhizobiales; family Hyphomicrobiaceae; genus AWTP1-13. The sequence continues at coordinate 7,033 of JBFWRV010000071.1, forward strand.
AGCTGCCGAACCTTCCGTTTGCTTTGCTCAATCAGGCCCGCATGCTGACTGCATGCATCAAGCATCGCCTTCAGCGCGTTGAGCTGGGGCTTCCAGAGTTCATTGCTCGCTCCGTCAGCCGCGGCATGACCCGTCACCATCAGGTCCTTCTCGTTGTAATAGAGCGTGTGAGCGATTTCCCCCCACGTTTCCTCAAACATGTCCCTGATTTGAACCTCGAAGTAGCAGGTCTCATTCACCAGGCCCTTGTTCGCGAGGCGCAGTTTGATGGGGACGGACAAGATGAGGTGCAGGGACGAGTAGCCACTCTCGCGATTGGCATCGCGACGCTGGCCTCCCGGCAACAGCCCGGATTCATCAAGAATCCTTTGCACATCGGCGACGATCGATAGGGGGTCGGCGTCGGGTCGGTTGGTGTAGATTTCCGCGTCACGCAGACAGACGCGAAGCTCGGTGTTTGCCGACCCCTTTATGAAATCCAGGATGCCTTTGGCGACCTCCCCGATGTTCTGCGGGAAGAGCGTCACGCAGCGAACGCCCCATACGTCAGTCACGTCGTTGGGGTTGTAGGTCTTGATCGCCCCGTTGGCGTTCTGGCTGATGTCCCGCCTCTTGCGCAGGACCTTGTCGAGGATCTTGTCCGCCCCCTTATGCCTGTCCTTGATGATATAGAGCCGCTTCTCCTTGGAGCTGATCGCCGCCACCTCAGCCAGATGCGGCATCACCTTCTCGCTCGCCGCCTCCGCGATCTTCACCAGTTCGTGGCAGCGCAACGCCAATTCCGTACCCTGCACCTCACCTGCTTGTGCAACCCTCACGACCTCAGGCTGACGCGTGCCGTTGCTCTTCCCAGCGGGCTCCGCGGCTCCAGGATGCTCAGCCGCCGCTCCATTGGTTAGGACGGAAGCCTGGTCGGCGGCCGGCTTTGATTCGACGGCCACGACGCGCTCAGGATCGCCCTTGGACCTTCCCCACAGAGACCACATCGCTAAGAGCCCCGTCAGCTTAGAGTGAGCACAGAATTATATAACGTGCTCTGCTTCAAGAGGCAAGTATCTGGCGGTTTGCTCATCACGAGCGCCGAGAAGCCCTATTTGCAGGCTTTCGATTTCAAGTCGGGAGGTTCACGTGGGACGGATCCCCCATCGGCGAGCACGCTCTTCCTGGTGGGAAGTGGCCCCTTGAGGGATGGTCCCGGGAGCCAAGCTCACCGCGCCCGTAGCCCGAGCGATTCGACTGAAGCGCCGACCAAGGGCCCCCGCCTAGCCGCGCTCTCGGGGTGGATTCTTGTTCAAGTTGTACGCCATGGACTTGATGTCGCGCTGCAGCTCTGCGTCGGCCTTTGCTGCGTCATCAATCTCAACGCGTTCACGCGCAAATTCGTACCGTGTCTTAATTGTGGTTGCCACCACCGCTCTCTTCTCCGGGTGACGAGCGGCGTAGTTTCGTATGGCCTTCAGAAGTTGTGGGTCCACGATAGCCAGTTGGTGTTGGTATAGCTTTCCCTGATCGACAAAGTCTCCATACTGACTTTTCAGAAAATCAAGAGGACCTAATCCGCTTAGCTCAGGATGTTGACCTCTGTCCCGGTACCTGACCCTATCGACCGGTAGCTCCTTTGGTGGTTGGTCGTCGATGATGACGTACTTCGCATCCTCAAGGATTGCGTCTTCCGCCTTCAGAACCTGAACCACCACGTCGCGCAAACTGCTAGACCCACGCCCCGCCTTCTTTACGGCGGCCAGAAGCGTTGCGGCGTCGGGAGAACGCGGCCCCCGGACAAGGGCCGAAGTGTCAATTACCAAAAAACTTGCAGGCAATCTCGTCAGCTTCACCGCTGTCTCTTACGTTGCTCGATGGCGCCGCCCACCCGAAGGCCGCGTGTGAGCACACTATTCGGGAGTTGGCTCTTCTGCAACAAAAAGCAGATTCGCATTGCAAAGCACAGATTTATCTGTTGAAAGCGGACGATTGCAGCGCTGGCGTTGCTGGGTGGCAACGCCCCCGGATAGAGCATTGATGATGCCGTACGCATTGAACAACCTCCTCGACGATTGCGCCAGAGGCCTCTCTCTATCCCGCGAAGTAGTGATCGAGCAGTGGGCCGTTCTTGCCGAAGACCACGCCGACGTACGGCCAACGGCCAAGGCTATCAGGGGCTATGTGTCCAAAGCGCCTGAAAGGATTACGGCCTATCACGCAACGCGGCTTCAAGAACTTCTGGAGGCACAATCTGAGCCGTCTGCCGTTCCAGCCCAGCGCGCCTATCGACGCGCGCTCGGACGATGCGCGCAAACGATCGGTGTCGGAGGCCCTGACAAAGCGGCGCGACGGAGGATTCAGATCAACTATGGCAGCTCGCTGGCCAGCGAAAGCCACGGCATTGGGGACCAGCTTGCTGGGTACGAAGGTGTGTATGCGTTAACCCGGTTGCAAACGGACAACCTTCGCTTCTACCAAGATATCCTTGTGCTCAAGAGGACAGACCGAACCAAGCTCTTGGTCACGCTCTTGGCACAGCCTGTGATCTGCCGTGGGTTTGGGTATTTGGTTCAGGGTGCGCTCTACTGCCCCACGATGGGCACAGAACGCGAGACCCGTCGCCGACGGATTGCCAGCCTGATGATTGCCCGCGACGCTAACGATCGCACGGATATCATGTGTGGCATCCTGATGGGCTTGAGCACAGCCGACATTCATCCCGTTTCGATACCCATCTTCTTGAACAGGGTACCTAGTCCCTCCGCAGACCTCATGAGCATCGAGATCAAAACCGAGCGGCAAATCCGGGAACGAATGGCGGGCTACAACAGCGAAATCTGCAACGTTCCCGCGGAGCTCAAGCAATTCTACGGCTTGCCCAAGAGGACCGCTCGATCCATCGGATACACGATCCTCGATCCAGCGGCGATCAACAATCCGTTCAGGGACACTCGCTCCGTTGCCATACAGGTCTCCTCCAGCTTGAAGCGATTGTGCAGCAACTGGTGACTTCGCCGCACGATGCTCTGCCGCATCAGAGCATACCATGTGGGTCAACGGCCCAGCGGCCACTTGATGCGCCCCCAAAATCTCTACTTCGGGCCGTGTCTCGGTGATGGATTCGGCATCGTGTAGATGCTGAGAGTGAGAGAAGGGAAGGGGGCTTGGTGAGGAGGTGCGGTGTCGGGAGAGAAGTTTCCCACGGTCTCCGAAAACCAATGAGGAGACCCTTCCATGGCGCCCAAACCCAACGTCAACCCATCCGGCACGATCCCGTCGTCGTGCACAAGGCGACCAGCATCCCGCTCGATAGGCTTGTGGTGTCCGAGGCCAACGTCCGCAGCACCGGCGCCGATGATGCCGACGCCATCGCGGGCCTCGCCCACAGCATCTCGCAGCGATCCTTGCTGCAGAGCCTGATGGTACGGCCGCATGCAAGCAAGCAGGGCATCTACGAGGTTCGTCGATGCCCACCTCGCCTCCCTTGCGGGGTTCAAGGCGCTCGATCGCGTAGCGCTCAAGGAGGCCAACCGCGTGGATATCCTCCACCACCGTAGAGCGGTTGGTCGCGGAGCTCGCAGGCCGATGTGAAACGGAATACGCGGCATTAAGCGAAACCGCTGTAGCTAGGCCCCATGGAACGCGCGCGCCACTACGTCGGCCCATGACGCTTGCAAAGCCGCCGCTCGGCATCGCTTGGCCTGCACCAGCACCTGGCGCCCTCCGCCAACGCGTCTGCGACCTCGGTGAGCGTTCTCGTCGCAGAAATTGGCACCTGCAGTCTCATCGAGCGGCGCGCTCCTTGGCGAGCGGTCCGACGCCCACTGGAGACACCTGCCCAAGACTGGTCGCAGCGTACCGAGGGAGGTCATCAAAAACCTCAAGCCACGGTAGCTGCTCTGCCACAAACGCATGCCGACTGGGCGAGACAGTGCTGGGATCAGTCAGCGACGCTGCACACAGATGCACTTCGTCCGGCACGCGCTCGCTCTCGTAGGTGAGCGGCGAACCGCAATTTTCACAGAACCCGCGCCTGACTCCATGAGACGAGCTGAAATAGCGCGGTGCCCCCTTCGTAAAGGATAAGGCGCTACGCGGCACGGAAATCCAAGTCGTCATTGGAGAGGAGGTCGCGCGCCGGCAGCTTTCACAATGACAGTGCACAATCCAGTTCGGGGTTCCCTCGTAGCGGAACGTGATGGAGTTACATAGGCATCTGCCTTCAGCGTTGTCAGCGCTCACGATCGCATACTCCTGTTCGTCAAGTGCGTGACGAGATGTGCCGACGCTGGACGGATTCCTTGAATTCTCAATTTTCAGCCAGGGGCCATTGCCAATCCCGTTTTCGCAAGTCGCTCAGAACCCAGATCGCAGCTGCATCATGTAGCCGCGTGCGCAGGCGTAGATGGCCTGCCGTTCTCTTTCCCACGCAGCCGAAACTCAATTGCAGATTCAAGCACTCTCCACCAACAAGCTCGCGTTTCCGCCTGCTGCTGCGATGTTGTTGGTTACGACTTGCTCTCTGGCAAAACGTCGCAAGTAATTCGGCCCACCCGCCTTCGGCCCGGTACCCGATAGCCCAGAGCCCCCAAAGGGTTGCGTGCCAACGACGGCTCCGATCATGTTCCGGTTGACATAGACGTTACCGTTAGCGAGTTGGGCCGAAATGCGTTGGGTGACCCTATCGATGCGTGAGTGGATGCCGAGCGTAAGCGCATAACCAAACCAGGCCTCCACTCCTGATTGGATTGAGGTCGGGTCTGAGGTCAGTCGAGCGGTTGGTCGATGCGTCGCTGCGCACACAGGCCTTACCAAGTGACCTTGAGTTGATCGTCATACCGCATGCCGGGCAGGAGACACATCATCACTTGATCTAGCAAGATGCGCGTGACTCGGCTTTTCCTAAGTTCATAGCCCGGATAGCCGTCTGAGATGACTTGCTCAAAGAAGACACGTCGCCGTTTGTCCAAGCACTCTACTATTTCTGCGAGAAATATATGCACATGCTCGTACTCGGCCGCAGCCTCGCCGGGTCGGTGAATTGCCTCAAGATGCTCAAAGAGTTTCTCGATGTGGTGCCCTGGCTCAACGAACAACGGTCGACGCCCGTCAAAATATACAATCTCCAAAGTCTCCCGCACAGGATCAATATTGCCGTGCAGAGCAAAATTGCGTCTTGCCACGACACGCATAAAATTGGCATACGCTTCAGTGCCAGTGTCAATGGAACGAATAAATCCATCGCAGTTCTTAGTCAAAAGATCTATGCGCGTTGGAATGGTCTCTCGTACAAACGCCTCATACTTCTGTCGATCCTTTCTGATCTCATCTTTGCAGAACGTAAGGATGACCATATTGATGAAAGCTTCAGCCATGACGGGAGTCAGAAGCTGAAGTTTCAAGCTGTCCCCGAACAGTTTTTCCCCGCGCTCTCCAATTTGTCTGAGCGCCGCTTCAATCTTCTCGATATCTTCTTTGGCTTCCGGTGCACGGGGCACTGGCGCAGCAGGGGGAGCGTCCACGATGGCGGCATGAAGGTCTGCGCAAAGATTGGCTATGCTGACGAATTTGTTTTGAAATACGGCAAATTTCTCAAAGGAATGAATAACCGCTGACTTTTCTTTACCGACGCGCCTGAAATCGGCCTTTATGGCAAGGATCAAGCATTTCCATTCCTCATCCAACAACCGTTCAGAGGTCATTATGTGTATCTCTCTCGACGCACCGGCGAGATACACGTCAGCTTCTTGCGCCTTGAGGTTGAAATCCCAGTGGATCCAATTGTCACTACTATCTCGCCTGAGCATATTCTGCATGCCATTAGGCTGCCCAAAGCGTGCAACCAGATAGCTATACACATCGACCGGCTTCAGATGCTTCCGTATGACGAGAACGTCACCTCTTCCTTGTTGTTTCTTGCTATCCAGGTATGCGGCAACCTCCGCAGATGTGCTGACTCGCCAGCTCGCCACGTCTAGACAACAGGCCATGGCTGAGGCTTCCGTCTGCCTTGTGCGTTGGTCGCTAGTGTGACCGACCAAGCTTGGTTTTTTGGCGCCAGTCATCGCTCTAATGCCGACTTCCTCGTCGATGGCTTTGGTACGTGATCCATCGCTTTCTCACCTGACTGCCAACCATGTAATGTGATTGGACTCCGGTCACCGTCGCAGGATCTTCGTGACTGGCTTGCTAACTACTCTCCCGTGCCCGGCGTGTCGGACCATTACGCGCACGTGAGAGGGCCTAGCGGCGAGGGCGCGTTCCCCATCATTGATGGCCATGAGGCCTTCCCATCCATGTCCCGGTTCGATCGGTTGCGGGAAAATCTTCATCCAATCATTCCCCAGCGCTTCGGCAGGGTCCTTGCCGAGCAGCCAGTGCCACCAACTCCGATATGCCGCCAAGTACACTCCGCGAATTTCGGTCTTGTTGTTCGTGGCCTGGATGTCGACCTCGATATGACTGAACCGATCGGGCTTTACTTCATGTACCCGCGGCCAGATGTTCAGAAGAATACCAACGCGTTCAGTACGCCACCGCCTCCACTGTAGCGCGGCGACAAAAGTCGAAACCGAGGCGGCGTAGATCGCGAGAGCAAGTTCCATGTGGCGCTCACTGCGGTTGGCCGTTGTCTGTCATTCCGTCCACGCTAGCGTGGCGAATCAATTTCCCGGAGTGTAACAGGAGGGCAATGGAACCGTTCAGATTGCGGCGTTGGAGATTGCCAGCCACTTGGGCGCATCTGGACCTGTACACCTGTGCCAGGCCGGGGCGGTCAAGAGGCAGCAAGGGATCGGTCCCCGAAAAGCTGGTTCACGACTGGACTCGAGGCTTGCCCTCGCAAAAGGGCCTCACTGTCGTGTCCCTTCTCGGCCAAAAGCCTGATGGTCGGAGCGAGTGGTCATTTTACTCCTTCCATAAGGAGGGCCGGTCGTTCCAAGACTGGCTTGACCAACATCATGCCGAGAAGCAAATCCAGGTCATCGAACGCCCCACTTGGGATTGTCGACCAGTCCCGGTCGCCGTGCTGATTGCGGTGGAGGCTGACATACGTGCCTACTTTCACAAGTCACTGACTGTGATCGTTATGGATTCTGGAGGGTGGGCGCGCAGTGCCCAGGTCTGCGCGCATATCGGCGCACTCGCCGTTGACGCCGACGCCTAACTTACATCCAACAATCCATCCAACAAACGAGGTAGATCGCGTGAATATTGTAAGCAAAATCAATCGGTTGCGGGTGTGCCGGAAGCAGGATTGATTCCCCTCGGCACTGATTGACCATCAAGAACTCGATCGGCGCGTGCTTTCGTTCGACCGCCTTCGCCGGGCTTGATGACGAGGATGAAAGGGAACTTCTTGAGCGCCTCCTCTCGACATTCCAGCCACGTAGGCCTCTGCATGTCGCCCCTTCTGCCCGCGGCGGGTACCTCACACTGGTCTATCGCCCTTCTGAACCCGCAGCGTACGATTGTCGGTAGCAGGCAACATCCGGGCCGGATCGCGGGTCACGGTGCAGTCAATGATGGTCGGCGTAGTGGTGTTGGCTAAACCTTCCGTCAGGGCGGCTGCGAGATTGTCCGGATCGTCGACGCGAATCCCCAGACACCCGAAGGCCCTTCCAATTTCCGCGTAGTTCAGCTCGACCAAATCGGACGACTGATAATTGCCGGAGCCGTAGACCGCGTGCTCCAGCGCTTTCACGTAGCCGGATGCCGCGTTGTTGAACACAATAGCGACGAAGTTGGCGCCTGACCGCCGCGCGGTCTCCAGGTCTCCGAGGCTCATATTGAAGCCGCCGTCGCCTGTCAGGGATACGACCCGGCGTTTCGGTCCGGCGCCAATCTGCGCGCCGATTCCCCAGGCACGCCGTAGCCGATCGATGCGAAGCCGCGATCGGGCAGAAAGTGGCGGCCGGCTGATTTGGTGTCGAGAAATAGTCCACCCCAGTGGGCGGCGAATCCGCCATCCGCCACCACGATGCCGTCGGCCGGCATGGTGGCATTGAGCTCGCGCATCAGCCGACCGATGTTGATCGGCCTTTCTGACGAGTCCATCCGCTCGCGGGCCGCCTCGCGCCATGCGGTCATGCGCTTTAGCACTTCAGCGATCCAAGCGGCCCGATTGGCGACGCGCGGCTTGCCACCTGCGAGTGCGGCCGAAAGATCCTCCAGTGCGAGGCGCGCGTCACCGACCAGCGAGGAGGGGATTTCTCGGCATTCGCCTGGGGTGCGCTGCTTGCTCCTTTCGATACTCCCGACACTATCGTCGACCGCTTAAGCCACGAGGTGCGCTCAATCTATCAGGACAAGGATGCCGCGGGACGCCTCGCCGCTGCCGGCGCCGACGCCATCGCATCGTCCCCGAAGGAACTCTCGGATTTCATGGCTGCCGACACCGAGCAATGGGGGCGCATCATCCGAGAGGTGGGCATCAAGCTGCAGTGAGAGCCTCTGCACATCCTACGCGCGTTCGGCGAAGGTGTCCTGCGTGTCGCGCCGGCAAGCAGCTTCAGCGATCCGTCGCTCAACAGCGCACAGAGAGACGACGAGCAACTGACTCCGATCTTCTCCAAGAACTTTCGGTATCTGCATCAGAACGAATACCGCTTTGCGCGGTCGTCGCCAGATGGAGCGAAGGCCTCGACGACGCTGTTTCCGGTCCTTGGATCTCTCGCCGACATTGCTGAATATTACGAGATCGAAGCTTCATGACATAGCTTGCTCCCCTCCGGCGCGCCGCGAGGAGCTTCCTCCGCTCTCCTCGTTCTTCCCCCCAGCTCCCGCATTTCCCTTGCTTTCCCCGTTGTGGCGAGCGCGAGCCGCCGAGATGCTGGCCCGAGTCCCGCGCCGATGGCGGCGTGCGACTGGGCGCGTCGGAGCAGCATGCGCAAAAACGCCAACCACGAAGAGAGCACCACACCGCCGGCTGTGCCGGCTGATGCGAATGTTGCGGGAGAAATCGGCACAGCGGAGCTCGAAGCCTATCTCGCCCACCTGGTGGATCTCGATATTCCGCTTCCCGTGAAGATCGAGTTGATCCGCACTTTGCAGCAAATCATGCAGAGCTTCGTCGACCGCGCCTTCGGCGACGACCCAGCGCAGCTTGCGTGCGAAGTCAAAGGTGATCCGAACAAAGCCAATGTGCGTTCGGGCTCTGACGTGCTATAATTGAATCACGAGGAACTCCCACAAATCGAACCTGCTCACTGGCAACTTCCGGCATGATGCAAAGCGCCGGAGCAGAGCATGATAGAGTCATGAAGAACGCATCAGTCGCGATAAACGCCCTGATCTATTGCCGCGTATCGAGCTCGAAACAGGCGAGTGAAGGGCACGGATTGGATTCACAGGAGATGCGCTGCCGGCAATATGCCGAGCGGTCTGGGTATGAGGTCGAAGCGGTCTTTCCAGACGATGTCTCTGGCGGCGGCGATTTCATGAAGCGGCCCGGCATGGTGGCCTTGCTCAGCTATCTCGACGCGCAACGTGAGCGCAAGGACTACGTCGTCATCTTCGACGACCTGAAGCGGTTTGCTCGCGATACCGAGTTCCATATCCAGCTGCGGCGCGCATTCCAGAAGCGCCGCGCGCGTGTCGAGTGCCTGAACTTCCGCTTCGACGACACGCCTGAGGGCAAGTTCGTCGAAACGATCTTCGCCGCACAGGGCGAGCTCGAGCGTGAGCAGAACCGCCGCCAGGTGATCCAGAAGATGCAGGCGCGTGCCGCTCGCGGCTATTGGGTGTTCTATCCACCGATCGGCTATCGTTACGAAAGGGTTTCCGGTCACGGCAAGCTGCTGGTACGCGTCGAGCCATTGGCAACGATCGTCAAGGAGGCGCTTGAAGCCTATGCCAGCGGCAGGTTTGAGACTCAGTCAGAGGTGCAGCGGTTTCTCGCGGATCAGCCGGAATGGCCTAAGGATCGGCACGGCGGCGTGCATCCCGAGCGCGTCGCTGAATTGCTCGCGCGCCCGGTCTATGCCGGCTGCATCGACTATCCGAAATGGGGTTTGAACTATGTCCCTGCGCACCACGAGCCGCTGATCTCATTTGAGACATGGCAGGCCATTCAGGATCGACGGCGTGGCGCGGCCAGGGCACCGGCGCGCAAGGACCTCAGCGACGACTTTCCTCTGCGCGGGTTTGTTGCCTGCGCCTGCTGCGGCGAGGCGATGACGGCTTGCTGGTCCAAGGGACGCAACCGCAGCTACGGATACTACCTGTGCGATACGAAGCGCTGTCCTGAGTCCCGGAAGTCGTTTCGTAAGGAGGCCGTCGAGGACCAGTTCGAGGCCCTGCTCACAGCGCTCGTACCCACCCAAGGGTTGCTCGATCTGGCTCTTGTGATGCTGCGGGATTGTTGGAACGCGCGCGTCGCCAAGGGGCGTCAGCAGCTCGCGTCGCTTCAGGAGAGCTTGCGGGACATCGAGCGCAAGGTCGAGCAATTGCTTGATCGGCTGATGAAGGCGAGTGGCGCGTCCGTGATCAGCGCTTATGAGCGCCGTGTGCGCGAACTCGAGTCGCAGAAGGCGGTGATCGGCGATCGCATCGCTGCTTGCGGTAAGCCACAAGCTTCGTTTGAAGAGACTTATCGAACCGCCCTGAGCTTTCTGGGAAACCCTTGGAAACTCTGGCATTCGGAGCGCGTCGAGGACCGCCGAGCGCTTCTGCGCCTTGTGTTCGTTGAACGTCTGGTCTATGCCCGCGGCGAGGGCTATCGAACCGCCAAAGTATCTATGCCATTCAAGCTGTTAGGCGAAGAAAATATGCGCCAGACCGGATTGGTGGAGCCGAGGGGAATCGAACCCCTGACCTCTGCAGTGCGATTGCAGCGCTCTCCCATCTGAGCTACGGCCCCGCAAGGGTGGGGGCATTTAGGTTGTGCCCCTCGTGGTTGTCAAGGAATGCCAACCGGGAACCGGAGGCACCCTCATGGCCGGATCGGCGAGGCCACGCGGAGCAAGGCCGGTCGAGCGCACTGGCCTGGCCGCAAGTCGGGGCCATATCCGACGCTGCGGCCCAGCCAGCCCGGCCGTCGCCATCGTGCCCATGGCAGGCCGACGCCATTGCATGCGATGCCCGATCTGCTGCGCCCCACATGCCGCCCCTTGCATTGCACGGGGACACTGACGCATATGCTGCGCTCGGGAGCCGGTGTGGCGCCCGCCGAGGTCGCCAGGATGCCCACGTTCACCGTTCACGAGCCGCCGAACCCGCCTGCGGACCGGATCGACCGGGCCGAGCGGCTCGTATTCGTCAAGGACGGCTTTTCGTGGCTGGCCGCGGTGTTCGGCCCGGTCTGGCTCCTGGCACAGCGCCTGTGGTGGCCCTTGCTCGGCTATGTCCTGCTGAGCGCGGCGTTCCGGTTGCTGACCTACGTCCCGGTCCTCGATCCGGGCTGGATCGGGCTTGCCGGCCTCGCGCTCAGCCTCCTGATCGGCTTCGAGGCAGATACGTTGCGTCGCTGGGGCCTGCGGCGACGCGGCTGGACTGCCCTCGGCACGGTCACGGGCACGACCGCCTCCGAGTGCGAGCGGCGCTTCTTCGACGCTTGGCTGCCGATGCAGCCAATTCTGGCAAGCGGCGGCCAGACCCAGGCATCCGCGGGCGGCTGGCAGCGTCTCGGCAGCCTCGCCGGAGCGCGCTAGCAGGGGCTGACCATGCAGCGGCTGGTCATCATCAACTACGGATCCGGAAACCTGCACTCGGCCGCAAAAGCCTTCGAGCGGGCCGCGCGCGAGTCCGAGACCGACGTCAGCATCGAGGTGACGGAGAGTCCGGCGGCCGTGGCATCCGCCGATCGCATCGTGCTGCCGGGCGTCGGCGCCTTTGCCGACTGCAAGCGGGGCGTTGACGCCGTCCCCGGCATGCTCGAGGCGCTCGAGACGAGCGTGCGGCGGCATGGCCGGCCGTTCCTTGGCATCTGCGTCGGCGCGCAGCTGACGGCAGAGCGGGGCCTCGAGTTCCGCACGACGCCGGGCTTCGGCTGGATCAAGGGCGATGTGAAAGTCATCGAGCCCGACGACCCCGACCTCAAGATCCCGCACATGGGCTGGAACACGCTCGAAGTCGTCAACGCGCACCCGCTGCTCGATGGCATCGCGACCGGCGAAAACGGGCTGCACGCCTATTTTGTGCACTCGTTCCACCTCGCGGTGACGGACCGCAAAACTCTCGTCGCGCAAACCGATTATGGTGGACCGGTGACCGCGATAGTCGGGGTCGACAACATCGCGGGCACCCAGTTCCATCCGGAGAAGAGCCAGACGCTTGGCCTCCGGCTCATTGCCAACTTCCTGAAATGGCGGCCTTGAGTTTTACTGCGCTCCATCTTATCGCTTCTTCGGCGCGAACTGTCTGTTTGCCTGTGCAACCCATGCCTGTTCGCTTGTAGACTGCAAACGACAGGCATTGAGAAAGTAGCAGGGAAGACCAGCGTCATTTCCCAGGGATATCCCAGGAAGACGGTTCGTTCTGGAGTGCGCGTTTTGGGCGTGCCGCTACCCGGCGCGTCGTCGAGCTGAAGCGGGCGTGAACACGCAACAGACGGCGATCTATGCCGCCGACCGTCCGTCGCGGGACTGAGGCTTTGCTTTGAAAGTCATGAGCTTGTGGTGCCGTGCCCAGATTTTCTTGAGCGCGGCTGGACGTGACTTGGTGGCCTGTTCGGTGAAGCGCTTTGCTAACTCGGCAATCTCAAGCGCTCCAACTTCAGGGTCATGATCGAGCGCGTTGTACGCGATCTTAAACGCCGGATCATCGCCAAGGGTTTGCTCAAGTTGCCAAAGGTGGCGTCGCACCACATCCTCCTTTGGCGCTGGCTTCGGTCTTGTTGCGGGCTGATTCAGTGCGGCAATTGTCACTTCCACGAAGCTTCGCATCCCGACTTGGGAGTGGCGCCGAAGCATTACCACCATGACGTCCAGGTCCTTTGCTAGGGCGGGCTTTCCATACAGCCTCTGACCTGAGCTCCGAGAACTCCTCCAGCTTTGGGTAGAGTCCGTCACTCGAGAGGAGACGGACGATGAAGCGAAGCCGGTACAAGGAAGAGCAGATCATTGCGATCCTGCGGGAGCAGGAGGCGGGGAGCCCGACGGCGGACGTAAGCCGCAAGCATGGGATTTCGAGCGGCACGTTCTACAAGTTCCTCCCCTCTGACGTGCGGTCCTCCACGAAATCGTAGGCCCACACGTGGCGTGGGCCAGAGCGATGATGTCGGCCGTCAACCGGCCCTCGTCGGTCCGCCCCCGAGGCACCTGGCGCTGCGTCGAGCGGTGCTGACCGAGCGCCGCACAGGCACGGCGCTCGGATACCTGCAGCTCACGTTGAACGTGCTCGACGCATTGACGCCGGCGCGAGGGGCTTAGAAGCTTCCCCGCGCTGCTTCCTTCAGGATCAGCTTGTCCAGCGTCAGGTCCGACACTGCCTTGCGAAGCCGGGAATTCTCAACCTCCAGCTCCTTCAGTCGCTTCACCTGGTCGAGCTTCATGCCGCCGTATTCGCTGCGCCAGCGGTAGTAGGTCACCTCCGTCACCCCAATCGAACGGATCGCGTCCGCCATCGACATGCCTGGCCGGTCATAACATCGACCTGCCGCAGCTTCCCAATGATCTCTTCAGGCTTGTCCCGCTTCCCCATCGTGGTCCTCCCGTTGGCCGCTCAGGCCATACCTCAACTCAGACCACTTCGCCGTAGGCACCTCAGGGGAGTGACGCTCAGGCGCGGTTGCCATCAACTAGGACTATCTCGGGCCTTATCCCTTAGCCTGTCCGCGCTGGCTTTGCTCTGGACCCCAATGCAGCCGCTCGGGAGTAGGGCCATGAGGTCATCGAAAGAACACGGATAGGCACGAAACTGGTCCAATGCCCGAGCACGCCGTTGCCTCACTACGGGAGCAAGCCATCGCCACCAATTCGGAGCGACGACGTCCTGCGCCGCCATGGCAGAACATTACAAATGTACTACTTCTTAGCCTGACCCTCGCGATGCAAACTTTCAACGTTGGGCGCCTTAGTGGGTCCGACCGCGTGGAGGCACCCGAGCCTGTCGCCGGAGCTACGGGCAGAGACAAACACGGAAGATGCTATGCCGCTGGCAGATGGTACCCTGAGGGAGCAGTCCGTCCAGCTTTCTGGGGCGCGCCGACAGGCACGGCCTACGTTCCTGCTCTGCGGTGCGTTGCGGGCAAATGGATACCCATCGGGCCTTACCGCTAGCGCCGGGGCACATTAGATTTGCTCCGGCGACCAGCCATGTAGCAGCAGCTTAGAACTTGAGGCTGCCCTGTACAAACGCACCGTATCGGTCGCTCTCCAACTTATTTAGCGGCGCCGTGGTGTTGATAGTGGTCGGCCCGAACACGACGCTTCCATCGCTCTCAAGATGCCAATACCTGCCACCCACACCGATGCTGAATTGCCGGGTGAGATCGTAGGTGATCACTCCTTCCAGCATGACGCCGCTGCCGCTTCCATCATGAAGGATGTTTGGCACCGGTCCCAGGTCTGCGCGGAGATGATGACTATCCTCATTCTTCATACGCGCGTAAGGCACCCAGGCGGCTTCGCCGGCAATTTTGAGTTGGCGCGTTACCCGGGCTTCACCGGAGAGGCCTATGCGAAGCGAATTCCACTCGACTTCATTGGAGATAACATTAGTCGTGAAAGGTACTACGACTGCGCCCGGAGGGCCACAAAAGGCACCACCTACGTCATCGGGATTGCAACGGACTCCGAACGCGTGAACCTTTTCGTTCCAGTGGTGATAGCCGACAAAAGCGCCGAGCCGAAACCCATGAACCTCTCTCGGCGCATCTTTCAGCCCTGCGCGTCGGTACACGCGCGTGGAGTCATAAAATGTGAAGCCGATGTCCGCGCTCAGATAGCCCAGCCGCCCATCCCGTTGCTCACTGTATGTATCGGAGAACTTGACTTGGCCGACGAAGTAATCCTCGTCATCGAGGCTTCCATCCACGACTTTGCCAATTCCGGCGTAACCCTTCACGAAGAACCCAGTCAGGTGGTCGCCGCGGAAGAAGACTTCGCCGGAATGGGCATCGAGCCCGTCATAGGTGAGAACCGAGGCCGGGTTCCCAAGGGCGGGAGCCACCGCGTTGCCATTGTGGTTCCAATTGGTCTCTCCGGTGCTGTACCAGTAGCGCCCGCCTACCTCCCAACCCCAAGACCTCACTGGCTCCGCAACCCGTCGCGAAGGAGGCGGAGCATCCGCCCATGATGCGTTTGAAACCATCAAGGCCGCGAATGACAAGCCCAATAGCGACGCTGTGCGCATATCCCCAGCCCCCCAATTCAATGCGGACGAAGCTACCATCGACGATGTGTGTAGTGGAACGTCGAAGTGCGCCCGAGCCACGAAGCAGGCTGATGTGTTGCAAACCGGCCGCAGCATCGTCGTGAGCCGGCCAGCTTGGAGGTCGCGGGGCGAGGCGCTGGCCATTCGATGGGCGCAGCGCCGATAGCTCACGTGGGACGCGCCCGATCCGTGCTCTTGGTGCGGTGTGGCCCACCATTGCGGGCGGAATAGCCTGCCACGGCCTCCTTGCCGCCGGCGACGGCTGGCTCGCAATGATCCGGGGCCTGGAAAGGCGAGGGTACGCAGTCGGTCGAAGCCTTATTTTAGAACGCCGGGGAGCCGGGGGTCGCCCAGAGCTCTTGCCGCGTCTGTTGGAAGAGCTAATCGCCAGCAAAGTCGATGCAATCTATGCCGTCAGTTATCGCGCGGCGCTGGCCGCTAAGAATGGAACGACGCTTCCGGTGGTGGTGTTCAGCGCGGGCGATCCAGTCGCCACCGGCCTGGCCGACTCGCAAAACCGTCCGACAGCGGCTGTTCTTCCTTGTTGGGAAGCTGACAGACGGACCACGCAGGCCGATCCGCGTGCTGGCCACATCGTTCAGGCTGACATCCATCAGGTGGCGCAGTCAGGGCGCCGCCGCGTGCACATGAATGGGCGCTCGACCCGGCGACACAAACATTGGGCAGTGCGCGGCCCTGGCTATCGCCGGGGCCGCATCGGCTTACCGGCCGCGCCTAGAGTTGCCCGCCGATTGTTAGAGCCCAATAGGAAGTTCCTCGGATTTGGACGCCGTGGATAGGGACTTCGACTGCAACGGCGACGTGACAGGCTTGGCAGGACCTGTTGCTCTGACATTCATATTGCTGTTTGAGAGTCTCGCTTGCGACACAGGCGGTTTCGCTATTGCCTCCTTCTGCATTTCGGCGGCACGGGTGGCGTCGGCAACGGCGCGAGCGTAATCACCCTTGCCAGCGTAGACCATAGCCCGCCCCTCGTAGGCAGACGCGTAGGCGGGATAGAGCTCAATGGCCTTGGTGTAGTCTGCGATGGAGCGATCAGACTTGCCGCTAGCACTGTGAGCGGCAGCGCGGTTGTAGTAGGCCGCAGCGTCGGCAGGGTTGGCGCTTATGGTCTCTGAACAACCCTTGATCCTGACTTTCTGATCCTTGTGGCCAATGCAGTCGCTTTTGTGATCGGCGGGAGCGGGCACGAGGGTGCCAATCATCAGAAGTGCTGCCAGAGGGAAATGGCGCGGCATCGGTTGCTCTCTAATTGTCGAGCGGGAGGCAAGCCAGGGTGTTACCCGCGTCTTCTGGGAGAAGACGCAGGAGTGAGGCGGTGGCCTTCTGCGCCTCGACCGGACGGGACCATGCGCCCGCATTGGCCTTGTCGTACGCGTCCTCCATCGATCTACCGCGCGGCGGTGGAGCTTCGCACTGCCGGAGGAAATCACGGCGACAGCATAGGTGCCGCCGCGACGGTCACGTGGATCGCGAGGGGGAGAGGCCAGCATGGCTGGTGCTTTCCTGATTGCGGTGTGCCACCAAAATTGGAGTGTCGGGAGCGGCCAACGGTATGCGAAGATGCGCTAGCCGCCGCCCGATCACGCGTTGTGATGGCGCACGGCCTGGCTCGGGAAGGGGCGCTCTGAATGCGTGTCGGCATCGAGGTCGGCGGTACGTTCACCGATCTGGTCGCTATCGGACCCCAGGGTATTCATGTCACCAAAGTGCCCAGCGTGCCCAGCGCCCCGGACGAAGGCGCCTTCAATGCCCTGGTCGCGAGCGGAATTCCCATCGCGTCCATCGAGGATCTTGCACACGGTTCAACGGTCGCGACCAACGCGGTACTCGAGCGCAAGGGATTCCCTACCGCGTTCGTGACCACCAAGGGCTTCCGCGACATCCTCGCCCTGCAGCGCCACGGTCGCTCGCGCATCTATGATCTGGAGTACCAAAAGCCCGCACCCGTTGTCGCGCGGTCGGCGAGCTTCGAGGTCTGCGAGCGGATACTCGCAGACGGCGCGATTGAAACGCCGCTCGATGTCGCCGACGTCCTAGCGCGCCTGGTGCCGGCACTGGCTCACGGCTCCTTCGAGGCGGTCGCAATTTGCCTCCTCAACTCTTTCGTCAATCCCGCGCACGAGAAGTCCCTGCGCGACCTGCTGATCCGATCCCTGCCCAATCTGCACGTCACGATTTCTTCGGACATAACGCGCGAATTCCGAGAGTTCGAGCGTGCCTCGACAACGACGCTGTCGGCCTACATTCAACCGGTGATCGATCGGTACATCTCGCGTTTTCGCAGGCGGCTCGATGCCGAGGGCTTTCGGGGCCGCTTCTCGGTGATGCAATCAAACGGAGGCCGCCTGCCGGCCGAGGCCATGCGGGCGAACGCCATCAGCGCTCTTCTATCGGGCCCCGCGGCCGGTGTCGTGGGAGCGATGCGCCAGGCCGGCCGCTCAGGATTCAAGAATCTTGTCACTCTCGACATCGGTGGAACTTCGACGGACGTGTGTGTCGTCACGGACGGGACACCGCAACTGACGCAGGAGTTTCAACTCGACGGGCTTCCAATCCGCATTCCCCTCCTCGACATCAACACGATCGGCGCCGGCGGCGGATCCATCGTATGGGTGGACGAAGGCGGCATGCTTCGTGTGGGTCCACGCTCAGCTGGGGCGGATCCCGGTCCTGCATGCTATGTCCGTGGCGGCATCGAACCCACGCTTACGGATGCGCACGTGGTGCGCGGCACGGTTCGGCCGGAGGCATTCCTCGGCGGGCGCATGCGCATCGACGCGGAGGCGGCTGCCCGCGCACTGGAGCCGATCGCAAAGCATTTCGGGCTAACGCTGGAAGCTGCCGCCGACAGCGCCATTGCGCTCGCCAACGCCAACATCGTGCGCGCCATCCAGCTCATCTCCACCGAGCGCGGGCGCGACCCGCGCGACTACGTGCTCGTACCTTACGGCGGCGCCGGGCCGCTCCATGCGGCGAAAGTCGCCGAAGAGCTGGGAATTTCGACAATCGTCGTGCCGCCCGCTGCAGGAATCATCTCGGCCTATGGCCTCATTGCCTCGGATTTCGTGCTCTTCGAAAGCATGACGCACCGGGTCGTGGCCGATGACAGTGCTGCCCAGGTGCTGCGCGACGTCTTTGCTGTGATGCGAAGCCGAGCGCTCGAGCGGGCCGCCGCAAGTGGGCTTCGAAGCGACCTCGTCTTCACGCTGACGGCGGAGATGCGGTTTGTCGGCCAGGCCTTCGAGGTGCCGGTGCCCTTCAGCGAGGCCGAGTTGGAGTCGCTCGACGCCTCGGAAGTTCGCCAACGCTTTGGAGACGCGCACCAGCGCGTCTATTTCTTCGGTGGTGAAGCGGCCAAGCCGATAGAATTCGTCTCGTTCCGGCTTGGTGTCGTCGCGCCGCTTGAAAGCCTGCCTTTGCTGGCCGACGCCGATGAGGCCGGGTCGCAGCCCCGTCCCATAAGCCTGTTCGATAGCAAGGCCTGGAGGGACGCTCATCTTCTGCATCGCGCGGCGATGAGTGGGCAGGCGTTCACGGCAGGCCCCGCCCTGATCGAGGATTCGACCTCGACCCTGTATGTTCCCGCAGGCTGGATGGCGCAACTCGACGCGAACCACAGCACCATTCTGGAGAGACGCTAAGCATGCAGGAGCGGGCAAGCGAGGAACGCCACAGCGAAATCGAGACCAGATTTGCGCTCGACCCCCTCGACTACGCCGTCATCTCACAGGCGCTCATCGCGATCGCCCGCGAGATGGGAACCAAGCTTATCCGCTCCTCATATTCCAACATCGTGCGTGAGGCTCAGGACGCATCCGCTGCACTGTTCGACGCGGAAGGGAACGTGGTCGCGCAGGCGGAGCTCATTCCGATGCATCTCGGATCCATGTCCGAGATCTTTCAGGCCTGCGTGGCGCAGTGCCCGATCACCGACCTGCGGCCCGGCGACTTCTACATCAACAACGATCCCTACGGCGGCGGTCAGCATCTCCAGGACGTATTTATCTTCACCCCTATCTTTGCCGGTAACCGAATCGTCGCCTTCGCAGGCACGGTCGCCCATCACCTCGATCTTGGGGGCGGCAATCCCGGAATGACGCCGGACGCCGTCGACGTGCATGCCGAAGGCCTCATCATCCCGCCGTCGCGATACACCTATGATCGCGACTGGAACGGCGGGCCGCTCGAGCGGCTGATCGCCGCCAATGTACGCGTGCCGTCTCAGACGATCGGCGATTTCTATGCCCAGTTCGCCGCCAATGCGATCGGCACAGCGCGCACGACCGAGCTGTGCGTCCGTTACGGCATTCCGAGCGTATTGGCCGCCATGAGCGAGCTGATGCACTACTCGGAGCGCTGCTTTCGGGCCGCCCTGCGGGCCATTCCTGACGGCACATACCACGGCGAGGATGCTGTCGATGACGACGGGCTGGACGACCAACCGCTTGTGGTCAAAGCGGCCGTCACGATCGAGCATGATCAAGTGTCCGTCGACTATGCCGGCACTTGCGGCCAGGTGAAGCGCAACCTCAACTGTCCGTGGGCCTCGACCGTGTCAGCAACACTCGCTGCGATAAAGTCGGCCCTGACGAGCCCCGACATTCCCTTCAACGAAGGCTTCAAGCGGCCGATCTCGATCGGCGCGCCCAAGGGCACGCTCGTCAACCCCCACTACCCCGCGCCCGTGCGTGCCCGCCTGCTCCCCGCCTATCGCTGCTTCAATGCTGTGCTCAAGGCACTGGCGCAGGTCGTGCCCGATCAGGTGATTGCCGGGGGGAACGACTCCACGCATGCGCTCGCCATCTCCCACCTAGGGCCGCAAGGGTATCGCGTGTACCTCGAGATCTACGGCGGCGGCTTTGGCGCCGGGCCACGGCGGGACGGGTGCGACGCTGTCGACAGCCCTCTGTCCAATTGCACCAATACGCCGGTAGAGGCTACGGATATGGACTTCGAGCATTTCCGCGTCATTGGCTACGGCCTGCTGCCGGACACCGGCGGACCCGGGAAGCAGAGGGGGGGCCTTGGCCTGTTCCGCCGCTTCCTCATTCTCAAGGATGGCACCAATTTTGCCACTTATACGGATCGTGTGCGGCTCGCGCCCTATGGTCTGTTCGGTGGCGATCAAGGAAGTCGCACGCGGATTGAAATCGAGCGTGACGGCAGGGTGATCAAGCTCAAGAGCAAGGATCGCGTCGATCTGCGAGCCGGCGACGTCCTGACACTCTATTCCTCAGGCGGCGGAGGGTATGGCCCGCCGGCGGACCGGGACCCCCGACTGATCGACCAGGATATCGCACAGGGCTACGTCAGTGCGAGCGCTGGCGCGCAGCTCTATGGCAGGAAATCCAGTGCTGTCCCGTGATCGCGTTGCGCGAAGCGATCAGGCAGGCCGCAGCGCAAGACCGTCGCCATCGAACACGTGGGCTTTCCCCGCGTCGAGAAAGAGTTGCCGCCGCTCGCCAATCCGCATGGTGGCTTCGCCCGCGAACCTGGCGAAGACGAGCTTCTCGACACCTGGCAGCCGCGCAATCACGATCGTCTCGGCGCCGAGGGGCTCCACGCGAACGATCTCTGCGTCGACCGGGATTGCCGCGCCATTTGAGGCAGACTCTTGGGCGAGATGCTCCGGCCTGAGCCCGAAGGTGACCGTCGCGCCGGGCTGTAGGGGAGGACAGCGGCCCGGCGGCAGCTCGATCTCGCAGCTTCCGACCCTTACGCATCGCCCGCCCGCCTTGTCGGTGGCGATCGCGGGCAGCAAGGTCATCGGCGGGTTGCCCAAGAAGCTTGCAACGAACGTGTTGGCCGGATTGCGGTAGACCTCGAGCGGCGGTCCGACCTGGGCGACGCGTCCACCGTTCATGATGCAGATCCGCGTGCCCATGGTCATGGCCTCGACCTGGTCGTGCGTGACGTAGATCATGGTTGCTCCCAGGCGCCGGTGCAGGGCCGAGATCTCACCCCGCGTCGAGACGCGCAAGGCCGCATCGAGGTTGGAAAGCGGCTCGTCGAACAGGAATACCTTGGGGTCGCGCACGATCGCTCGTCCGAGCGCCACGCGCTGGCGCTGCCCGCCCGAGAGCGCGTGCGGCTTGCGGCCGAGAAGCTCCGCAAGACCCAGAATGCTCGCGACGTTGGCGACGCGCCGCTCGATCTCGGCGCGATCGACCGAGCGGCGTCTGAGCCCGAAGGCCAAGTTGTCCTTCACGCTCATGTGCGGGTAGAGCGCGTAGGACTGGAAAACCATGGCGATATCCCGGTCCTTGGCGGCCACTTGGTTGACCACCCGTCCATCGATCGAGACCGTGCCCGAGGAGATCGATTCAAGTCCCGCGATCATGCGCAACGTCGTGGTCTTGCCGCAGCCCGACGGCCCCAGCAGGACCATGAACTCGCCATGGGCGATGTCGAGCGACACATTGTCGGCTGCGGGAGCAAGCCCACGGTCGTAGACCTTTGTGAGCTTGTCGATGGTGACGATGGCCATCAGCAACTCCCGCTCATTTCACGGCACCGGCTGTCATGCCCTGGATGAGCTTCTCCGAGAAGAACGCATAGACGACGATGACGGGGATGATCGCGATCATCAGGCCTGTTGCAATCATCCCGACGTCCTCCTGCGTGTCACCGATGAAGCGTTGGATGCCGAGCGGCAGGGTGCGATTGGATTCATCGGTGATGAGCACGACCGCGTACAGGAACTCGTTCCAGAGCAGGATGAAATTCAAGATCACGGTCGTCGCCACCGCAGGCAATGCGATCGGAAGGGCCACGCGCCAGAAGATCTCCCAGTCGGAGTAGCCGTCCATCCGCGCCGCATCGAACAGGTCGGCCGGAATGCGCGCGAAGAAGCTCTCGAGGATGTAGATTGTCAGCGGAAGCTGGATCGCCACATAGACGAGCGTCAACCCGACCTTGCTGTTGTAGAGCCCATACTGCACCAGGATCTGGAAGAGCGAGATGATGGTGATCTGCGGTGGGAAGATGATCGTCGAGAACAGGATGAAGTAGATGACCCGGTTGAGGCGGAACCGATAGCGCGCAAGGCAGTGCGCGGCCATTGCGCCGATCAGGGTCAGAATCACCACGGCGGCGACGACCACCTGCAGCGAATTGACGAAATAGATTCCATAGTTCGAGTTGAACCACGCGTCCGGAAATTTCTCCCAATGAGCCGGGTTCGGGAACGCGAAATGATTGCGGTGAATCTCCGTCGTGGTGCGCAACGACATCATGGCCGCCCAGACGAATGGCCCGGCCGCAAACGAGGTGTAGAGCGTCAGCACGAGAAGCAGCAGCGAGCGGCGGAGGATGGCCATCGGAGCCTTCAGTATTCGAGCTTCTCTCGCTGGCGGAACGCCCAGGTGAGGGTGAGGACGGTTGCAAGCACGATCACGAACCAGACTGCGGCAACGGTCGAGGCATAGCCGAGATCGAATGTCGTCCACTCGAAGGCGCGCTTGTAGACGTAGGTCGAGACCGTCTCGGTCGCCCAGAGCGGGTTACCCTTGGTCGTGATCCATACGAGATCGAAGATCTTCATCTTGCCGATGAAGGAGAGCACGATGAGATTCAGCAGCGTGGCCCGGACGAGCGGCAGGATGACGAAAACGAGCTTTGCGCCCCAACCGCAATTGTCGAGTTCGGCCGCCTCCAAGACCTCCTTGGGCAGGGAATGCAGCGCGGCCAGCAGCACCACCATGTTGAAGCCGACCCACATCCAGCTCGTCACGAAGATGAGGGCGGGCAACGCGGTCTTGGGATCGCCCAGCCATGGGCGCGTCCATGCCCCGAGCCCCATGGCCCGCTTCGCCACTTTCACGGGACCCCAATCGTTGTTGTAGAT
>JBFWRV010000072.1:0-29438 GCA_050248715.1 Hyphomicrobiaceae bacterium
GCATTGCCAGGCTGGAAGACGAACTTGGCGTCACGATCTTCGAGCGAGGCGCCTTTGGAGTTCGCCTCACTGCGGCTGGCCGTGACCTAATGGTCCAAGTCCGGAGAGGTCTCGACGCAATCGACAACGCCGTTCGATCAGGCAAGAGTACCGGTGCAGCAAAGAAGGGCCGCCTTCGACTGGGTGTCCGGATGCCGCCCATCGGACAACCGCTGCAGCCTTTGCTGGCCAGCTGGCGCACCCGCCATCCGGGCGTCGTCCTCACGCTTCACGAACTGAATGACAACGAGATTTTCACTGCCTTGGTGGAACGCGCGTTGGACGCCGCGTTCGTCCCAACTCACACGGTCAGGTCCGGCGCCAGCACCGTGCCTCTCTATCGCGAGAGATTGGTTGCGGCACTCCCGGTTATGCACGGCCTCGCCTCACATGACTCCGTGACTTGGGGTCAGTTGCGCACCGAGACATTTCTCACCCAGGAGTGGGATGGCAGCCACGCGGCTCGCGACTTCTATGCCTCGTTTCTGGGAGACAGAGTCAGATTCTCTGCTCATCCCGCCGGGAAGCAATCGATCATGGCTCTAGTTGGCGCCGGGTTTGGCATCACTTTGGCTACGAAGAGCCAGTACGAGGTCACGTTCCCGGGCGTGGTCTACAAGTCGATTGCCGAAGACGACGCCTGGCTGCAGGTCGAGCTGGCGTGGCTGCCAACGAGCGAGGACGCTGCGGTCGGCCGTTTCGTGGCGTTCATGCGCGACGAGGCACGTTCACGAGGATTGCTTTGACCTGGTGCGCCGAAGCTTCGCGAAAGCGCGGTCCGTCGCCATGAATCGCGCCAGCATCGGCGGAATGAGCTTTGCGGGCTCGAAGGCGGCTTTGCCTGTGCCTTGTCCGAGCACCTCAGCATAGAGAGCAAGATCGCGGTGCACGGTGATGGGCAGTTCGATCGTGAGCCTCACAGGCTTGTCATTCTCAATCGCGCTCAGCTTCAATTTCGACATCGCATCTTCCTCAGCGATAGGGCTCGAGCACGAGATCGCGCGTGACCATGACGCGGACGGGAAAGCCCGGTCGGATGGTGATGGTGGGTTGGACGTTGAGCGCCCGCCCAACGACACGCTGACCAACCTGGTCGATACTCTCTGAACTGCCGCGCCGAATAGCCCGGATCAGCTCATGCTCGTCGCCACTTGTTCCAGCCTCAGCACCGATTCTCAGAAGCGTGGAAAGGATGGCCGCCTTGAACAATGTGCCCCAGTGATTGTCGACCTCGTCCTCGAGGCCGGCGTATCCCTCCGCATCGGCGCCGGGCTGGCGTTCCAACACGATTGACCGTCCGTTGGGCATGATGAGCCTGGTCCAAACCAAGAGCGCTCTGGTCTGGCCAAACGCGATCTGCGCGTCATATTGGCCGATTAGGCGAGTGCCTTGCGGAATCAGGCGGAACTCGCCGGTGGGAGTGTCATAGACGTCCTCGGTCACCTGGGCGGTGACCTGGCCTGGCAGGTCCGAACGCAGGCCCTTGAGCAGCGCCGCAGGAATGACGGCGCCGGCCTGGAGCACATACGGGCTCGCCGGCGCGGCGATGTGGTCTGCGCTGACCGTGCGGCGATCGACGTTGCCGTTGAGAAACGCGAGCTTGTGGTCTTGTGACGTGAGCTCCTTGGCACCGGCGCCCGGCGTGGCCGCTGCTGCAAGCGGGCCGACCGCGTTCGGCATGCTAACCGGAGTCTGCCTGACGTTCGTTGTGGCGAACAGACGGCTGACCCGCGCCGCCTCCTGCTCCTGGGCAATGCGCTGCTTCTCGGCATCGGACGGCGATGGCGCGCTGGCGTTGCCAGCACCCGCGTTGAGGATCGGCCGCCCGAGATCGCCGGGCAGCGGCGGCCCGAGCTAGGGACGGGCTTTGGCAGGCTGGCGTAATCGCGGGGCAGATTGGAGAGGCCGTCCGGCGTCGTGCGGTTGTCGGTGCTGTAGAGCTCGGAGCCAGCAACCTGCCGCCGGGGCAGCAAAGCGAAGAACAGTGCGCTGGCAATTGCGACGGCCGCCAAGAGCCCAAGGGCGATAAGCACCTTGCGCGAGAGCCGCATGACCGGCGCCCGATTGGGCCGAAGGCGCATTTCCAGCCTTTGGGCGTCTCCCGCAGGTCCGTCGGACGGATCATCCGCGGCGTTCATCAAGACTGCGGCCTCCCGTCGGTGCGGACGATGCGGACCTTCTTCTGCTGCTCACCCCCGAGCCGAAGCTCGGCCGCGGCGAACAGCCGATCGACAATCATGCGATTGCCTTGAATCCGGTAGTTGACCAGCTCGGCCCCGCCGGCGGGACCGATAACCCAAAGGGGCGGCATTTCGCCCTGGCCGATGCCGGTGGGAAAGGCGATGAACACCTGCCGTCCATCGTCGAACACGCGCAGCGGGCGCCAGGGCGGATTGTCGCCCTCGATCCGATAGCGGAAATTAAGCGCGTTGATGTCGACCCCCGTGGCAGCGGGAGTGCCAGCATCGGCCGCCGCATTCTGCCGGCGCAGCGCGATCAGCTGATCCTGCGCGTAGGCCCACGACACCGAGGCCATGTAGGTCCTCTCAGTGGAGCGGAGCTCGAGATGGTAGGTGCGGCGGTCGGTGTTGATGACGAGATTGGTTAAAAGGTCCGGCCGCGTCGGCTTGACAAGGATGTGGATGCGCTTGGTTGACCCGGTGCCGCTCTCGGTGTCGCCAATAACCCAACGCACGGTGTCGCCGGCGGCAACCGGGCCGGAACCGACCAGCTGTTCGCCGGGGGCGAGCGCGATATCGGTGATCTGTCCGGGCGCTGCGTACACCTGGTAGAGCGCCCCTTCGGAGAACGGATAGACCTGCATGGCATTAGCCCGCCCGTGTCGGCTGCACGCGCGCGGCGCCATTGGCCTGTTCGACGCGCGCATGCGGATCGGCCGGATCGGCAGGCGCCGTCTTGGCCCCCGGAAGCGGTTTCAGCTGGCCCGGCAAGGGCAGCGGCTGGGGCAGCTCGACGATCTGCACGGGCTTGGGCGGATCGGGCTGGAGGACCGCCTGGCGTGGCGTGTCGTCGTACTTGATCTCCGGCGGCTTCCAGGCGCTCGAGCAGGCGCCGAGCGAGACCGAGGCGAGCAAGGGGAGTGCAAGGGACTGAATGCGCATCAGCCGAGCTCCTTGGACCAGTTGAAGGCGTGGACGTAGATGCCGAGCGGGTTCTTGCGCAGCCGATCGGCGTCGGTAGGCGGCTGCACGACGATCGTGAGGATGGCGCTCCAACGCTCGGTCGCTGCCAGAGCGTTGTCGACATAGTGGCGTTCCACCCAGGCGACCCGGAAGCTGGTGTCGGACGCGCGGACGACGCTTGCGACGTCGACCGCAATCTGGGTCTTTCCGACCTTGCTGAAGGGGTCGCTCGTCCTGGCGTAGTCATTAAGGGCCAGCGCGCCGCGATCGGTGACGAAGCTGTAGGCCTCCAGCCAGTCGTGCCGCAGCACGTGTCAACGCCGGAGCAAAAATGCATCGGCAGATAGCTCTTTGCGCGGAGTGCAGAGGGCGGGGGGATGAAGGGCGTGGAGCTTTATGGTCTTGTTCGATACGCGGTTCAGATTGAAGGATTGAGTCGTCGCGAGGCGGCCCGTCGGTTTGGCCTGGATCCGCGGACAGTGTCGAAGATGCTGGCTTTCTCTGTACCGTCTGGGTACCGGCGGAGCCGTCCGCCGGCCCGCCCGAAGCTGGACCGGTTCGTTGAGATCATCGATCAGATCCTGGAAGAAGATAAGGCCCGGCCAGCCAAGCAGCGCCATACCTCGAAGCGGATCTTCGAGCGCCTGCGCGAGGAGCACGATTATGGCGGCGGCCTGACCATCGTGACTACATACTGCCTGGAGCACTCTGAGATTTAGCGCCAAACTGTCCTTGGACGTCGAGCACCATCCGGCTCTGACCGACATTACGCCTTCCGAGGACGCGATATCGGAGGGTACTAGCGCCGCAAGAAAGTTGCCCGAGAGCAGATCCGGAATTGCCGCACCGGCACCGATGCGTGCCGCCAATGCGAGCAGGCGTGCCGGCGGGCAGCGGGGACGATCAAGGTCACGATGCACTGACCTGCAGTGCCGCCAGATCATCTCGCAGCCGGCGATAGAACGGTCGATCGCGACAGGTCTTCAGGCTCCATCTCCGGCTGCGCCTCGATTCAATGGAGCAACCCCGCAGGACGCGCTTCCGCTTCCAGGTCGGCATCAGGTTCGGGAAGGCGAAAGATGTGCGAAGGGATGGCCTGCGGCGGCATGATGTGGACTGGCTGGGTGATTGCCCTGTTGGCGCTGCTCGTGCTGGGTCTCGGTGCCGCCGCGCTCGTCAAATATCTCCGATCGAAGTGACGCCGGGCGGCGTCAAAAGGTCACGCAGGCGTGATGCGATGGGCTTGCCGTCCGCGGATCTAGTGTAGTGTCTCGTAAAACACTATACGGAAAAGCGAGTTCAGTGTATAGTGCGGAGCATGGGTCGTCCCGCTCGAGCCTTGGTGATTAGCCCGGAACAGCGCGGCGAGTTGCAGACGTTGGCGCGGCGGCCGACGACGCCACAACGGCAGGTGTGGCGAGCGCAGATCATTCTGCACCGAGCCGATGGGCTGAGCCAGGAAGAGACGGCGCGGCAGGTCGGCGTCAATCGTCCGGTGGTGGCGCTGTGGGAGAAACGCTTCGCGCGGGCTGGGCTGGCTGGTCTGGCCGACGCTAAAGGGCGAGGCCGCAAGCCTTCGATCGACCTGGTGATCAAGGGCGAGATCATCAGCCGTGCCACGCGGCCGCCCTCGCCGCGGCGGCGTTGGAGCGTGCGCAGCATGGCCCAGGAGATGGGCGTGTCGAAGGACACGGTGCAGCGGCTGTGGAGCGCCAACGCCATCAAGCCGCATCTCGTGCGGACCTACAAGCTGTCGAACGATCCACAGTTCGAAGCCAAGTTCTGGGACGTCATCGGCCTGTATTTGGACCCGCCCGACCGGGCGCTGGTGCTGTGCTGCGACGAGAAGAGCCAGTGCCAAGCCTTGGAGCGGACCCAGCCCGGCCTGCCGCTGGGCGTCGGCCATATCCGTACCAAGACCCACGACTATACCCGCCACGGCACCGTCACCCTGTTCGCCGCCCTGTCCTATCTCGACGGCAAGGTCTTCGCCCAGACCGCGCCGCGTCATACCCATCAACAATGGCTGGCGTTTCTCAAGCATCTCGACACCCAGGCGCCTGCCGAGCTGGTCCTCCATCTCATCGTCGACAACTACGCCACCCACAAGCATCCCAAGGTGCGAAGCTGGATTGCCTGGCGCAATGCTCGCCAGCGCCGCGCTCATGGCGCAGACCGCATCGTGCTGCACTTCACTCCGACCTCCAGCTCCTGGATGAACTTGATCGAGCGCTTCTTTCGCGACCTCACCGAAGACGCCGTGCGCGAGGGCAGCTTCGCAAGCGTCGCTGAGTTGGTCGCTGCTATCCAAGCCTACCTCGCCCAGCGCAACCTTTCGCCCAAGCGCTATGTCTGGAAGGCCGATGGTCACGACGTCCTCGCCAAGATCAACAGGGCGCGGGCCGCCCTCGGCATCGCTCAATATACTGGATAGACTTTTACGTGACACTACACTAGCCGCATGCTTACAGACATGCATCGGCGTTTTCGCCAAATCGCGGCTTCGCTGCTGGGGCTGGTCTTTGCCCTGGCGACAAGCATGGCTGCCATTTCGGCGACCGGCATGACCATGAAGATGGCCGCGGCCAGCGATACAGGCGTCACTGCGGGCAACGAGTGCGACGGTTGCGCGAGCAGCGACAAGGGCTGTGGCATGACGGCGATGGACTGCGCGGCGACGATGTGCGCACCAATGACGGCGATGGAGCCGCAGGCGGAGCCGGCAGCGGCACTTGACCTGCAGGCGCCGCCGTCTCCCAACCGGCCGGTCCTGATCGGCTGGCCATCATCACCCGACCCTCGTCCTCCGAGAGCACGCGACTTCACTTGACATGACATTTGTCAGCGGCCTCGAAGCCTTTCAGCGGCTTCGAGGTCGTCCAGCGCGTCCATTGGAGGAGTCGTCTCTTGGGTATTCGTGCCAAACCCGTTGTGCTGCGTCGAACCTTGCTGTCGACCGCAGCCGGCCTCGCCGTCGCGGGCATCACCCGGTCGGCGATTACCGGCACGTCGCCTGCGCAAGAGCGTGAGCTGACCGTCCGCGCCGGCAGTGCCGCGCTGGTCGGCAAGAACTGGCCGCAAACGGCGGTCTGGACCTACGACGGCGGCGTGCCGGGTCCGCTGCTCAGGGTGCGGCAGGGCGAGCCGCTGCGCATCGTGGTCCACAACGAGCTCAGCCAGGACACGACGGTCCATTGGCATGGCATTCGACTGCCGATCGCCATGGACGGCGTGCCGGGTATCTCCCAGCCGCCGATTCGGCCTGGAGCCTCCTTCACCTATGCCTTCACGCCGCCCGATGCCGGCGCCTTCTGGTACCACCCCCACGCCAACAGCCTCGAGCAATTGGGCCGCGGCCTCGCGGGCGCCTTGATCGTCGAGGAACCGGAACCGGCGCCGGTCGACCGCGAGCTGGTGTGGACGATCATGGACTGGCGCCTTCGCCGCGATGCCCAGCTCGAGGCCGGCTTCGGCAACAGGATGGAAGCGGCGATGGCCGGCCGCATTGGCAACACCGTCACGATCAACGGTGCGGTGCCCGGCGACGAGCCGGTTCGCGCTGGCGAGCGCGTTCGCATCCGGCTCATCAACGCAACGCTGGCGCGCATCATGGCGCTGCGCTTCCAGGGACATCGTCCCACGGTCGTCGCCGTCGACGGCCAACCCTGCGAGCCGCACCAGCCGTCCGACCGGGGGCTGCTGCTGGGACCTGCCATGCGCATCGACATCGTCGTCGACATGCAGGGCGAGCCCGGCCGCCGCTACGCCGTCATCGACGATTTCTATGACGACCTCGACTACACCCTGACCCACCTAGCCTACGACAAGGCGGCCCCTTCGCGCTCGCCCTACGCCGGCCTGCAGGTTCACCTGTCCCGCAACCCCCTGCCCGAACCCGACCTGCGGTCCGCGGAGCACCTCGAGCTTGTGCTTGAGGGTGGCATGATGGGAGGCATAGGGGGCGTGCGCGGCATGGGCCGCGCCGCCTGGGCGATCAACGGCATGTCCATGGCGGGTGACGGCCATGCCGACATGCCGCCGCTCGCGACGCTGCGCGCCGGACGCAGCCACGTCCTCAGGATCCGCAATGACACCGTCTGGTGGCACCCCATGCACCTCCATGGCCACAGCTTCCGCGTCCTCAGCCGCAACGGGACACGCGTTCCGAACAGCATCTGGTGCGACACCGTGTTGCTGCCGCCCAAAGACGTGGTCGATGTCGGCTTCGTCGCCGACAACCCAGGCGACTGGATGCTGCATTGCCACGTCACGGACCATCAGGCGGCAGGCCTGATGGCCATCCTCCGGATCGAATGAAAGCGAAAGGAGATTGAACATGCATCGAATTCTTCTTGCCTTGCTGCTGATGGCGGGCGCGACCGCAGCCCACGCCGGGGAGCTCACCAGGGCGATCCTGTACAAGGCCCCGCAATGCGGTTGCTGCGAAACCTACGCCGGCTATCTGCGCGAGAACGGCTTCGACGTCGCCGTCAAGCCCACGCACCAGCTCGCCAATATCAGCCGCCGAGCCGGCGTGCCCGAGGCGCTTGAGGGCTGCCACACGATGTTCGTCGGAGGCTACGTGGTCGACGGCCACGTGCCGGCCGCCGTCATCCGCAAGCTGCTGGCCGATCGTCCGACGGTCGCCGGCATCACGCTCCCGGGCATGCCCACCGGCTCACCCGGCATGAGCGGAACCAAGACCGACCCCTTTGTCATCTACGCGATCCCAAAGGACGGCGACGCCCCGAGCGGCTACGCCACCGAATGACAACCCAAGCAAGGAGACCGACCGATGCCTAAGTTCAACTATGTCGCGGCAGCGACCATCCTGGTCGCCGCGCTCGCAATGGCTTCTGCGCTTCGCGCCGAAGGCAAGGACGGCCCGCGCTCGAAGGACATGATGATGGGGCCGGGCATGATGGAGGGGTGCGCCGAGATGATGCAGGGGTCGTCGGCAAGACCGAACGAGCAATGGAGGAAAGGCGGCGTTCCCGAACCGAAGGGCACGAGCGACAAGAAGCAGTGATCGCTTGCCGGCCCGCCGCCATAGTCCCGTCATCTTCTCATACTCTTCCGGACCGCGCGCTCATGAATCATGAGCGAGCTGGAAGCTCGCGGTCCGGATGATGGGCTGCGACCTATGCGCCGCGGTTACGCCAACGTGATTGGCTGGCGAGGCGGCCAGAGGCAATATGCATGTCGATGAAGGCCTTCCGCCGCCTCGCCTTGTTCCTGGGTTGCCTCGCCGTGATCTCGGCGATCCTGCCCGTGACGGCGTTTGGCTCGAGCAAGGCCGCCGACGCCGCGCAACGCACGTCGATTTCGGACTTCTGTCCCAACTGCCACGACTGCGATCCGTGCCAGGCCGCCAATACGGGCTGCTCGCAGGTCTGCGTGAGCCCGCTGCCGACCCTGGTAGGCCACGGCCCTGCCCTGGCGGCCATCGAGCGCGGCGATGCCGGCGTGCCGAGCCGGCCGGCCGCGCTGAACGGCCTGTCGCGGCTGCCTGATCCTTTCCCACCCAGATCCTAGCTCTCCGATCTCGGTTGTAGCGCGGCGCGCCGCTTCGGGCGCTCCGCTGCGCGTTCGTATGCGTCGCCGTTGGCGCGTCGCTGTTGGATGGAGAGTCTCATGTCGAACATACCCGCTTCGAAGCGGAGCCATGCTCTCGCGCTCGTGGCGTTCGCGCTGTTGCTGGGCACAACCGCCGGCGCCGGCGCCGTCCTGTGGCTGTGGAAGGGCGGTCCCTCCGCGAGCTCGATCACGAGCCTGATCATGGGCCCGATGTCGACAGCCGAAGCCGCCGACGCATCGACCGGCCCCTGCAACGGCAAGCCGGCCAAGTTCTATCGCAATCCCATGGGCGCGCCCGACACCTCGCCGGTGCCCAAGAAGGATTCGATGGGCATGGACTACATCGCGGTCTGCGAGGACGCGGACGCGCCGCAGGACAGCAGCATCGTCAAGGTGAGCCTCGACCGCGTGCAGCGCCTCGGCGTGCGCAGCGCCGCCGTCGAGGAACGGCCGCTGGCCCGCGTCGTGCGCAGCTTCGCCTCGGTGCAATACGACGAACGCCGCCAGGTCGTGGTCGCGCCCAAGTTCGGCGGCTGGATCGAGAAGCTGTTCGTCAACGCCACGGGCGACGTCGTGACGGCGGGCCAGCCGCTGTTCGAGGTCTACAGCCAGGAACTGAACGTGCTGCAGCAGGAGTGGGCGCTGGCCGGACGCAGCGGTTACGCGTCGGACAAGCTGCGCAACCTCGACTATCCCGAACGCGAGATGGAGAGGCTGCGGCGCGGCGAGCGCCCGCGCACCGTGTCGATCCCCTCGCCGGCCGCCGGAACCGTGGTCGAGAAGATGGCGGTCGAGGGGATGCGCTTCCGGCCCGGCGAGACTTTGTTCCGCATCGTCGACACGCGCACCATGTGGGTGCTGGCCGAAGTCTACGAGCAGGACCTGGGCTTCGTGAAAGTGGGCGACACGGCGCGCGTCGCCGTCAACGCCTGGCCCGACCGGCCGTTCGAGGGCAAGGTCGCCTTCATCTATCCCAACGTCGGCAAGGACAGCCGCACCGCCCGGCTGCGCATCGAGGTCGCCAATCCGGACGGGCTGCTGCGCGCCGACATGGCGGCCACGGTCGAGATCGAGGCGCCGCTGGGACGCGCGCTGGCCGTCCCAGAGTCGGCGGTCATCGACAGCGGGCGACGCCAGGTCGTCCTGGTCGAGCGCGGCGAGGGCCGCTATCAGCCGGTCGCGGTCAAGCTCGGCGCGCGCGTGCCGGGCTACGTCCAGGTGCTCGAGGGCCTGGCGCCGGCTGACCGCGTGGTGACCTCCGCCACCTTCCTGATCGACGCCGAAAGCAACCTGCGCGCCGCCCTGGCGAGCTTTGCCGCCGGAGAAGGCAAGTGATCGCCGGCGTCATCCGCTGGTCGGCGCGCAACCTGCTGCTGATCCTGGTCTGCACCGCCGCCGTGGTCGCCGGCGGCTTCTACGCCGTCGGCCGCGTCTCGCTCGACGCCATCCCCGACCTCTCCGACACCCAGGTGATCGTCTACACCGAGATGCCGGGCCAGGCGCCGCAGGTGGTCGAGGACCAGGTCACTTATCCCCTGACAACGGCCATGCTCGCCGTGCCGCGCAGCCGGGCCGTGCGCGGCTTCTCCTTCTTCGGCGTGTCCTTCGTCTACATTGTCTTCGAGGACGGCACCGACATCTATTGGGCGCGCAGCCGGGTGCTCGAATACCTGAGCTCCGGCACGCTCAAGCTGCCATCCAACGTGAAGCCGTCGCTCGGTCCCGACGCCACCGGCGTGGGCTGGGTCTACCAATACGTCGTGGTCGGCGCCAACCGCACCCTGGCCGAGCTGCGCTCGCTGCAGGACTGGACCGTGCGCTTCGGCCTCGCCAAGGCCGGCGGCGTCGCCGAGGTGGCGAGCGTCGGCGGCTTCGTGCGGCAATACAACGTCGTCGTCGACCCGGCGAAGCTCAGGGCCTTCGGCGTGCCGCTCAGCCGCGTCATCGAATCGATCCGCGCCTCCAACCGCGAGGTCGGCGGCCGTGTCGTCGAGATGGCCGAGGCCGAGTTCATGGTGCGCGGCCGCGGCTACGTCAAAAGCGCCGCCGACCTCGAGCAGATCGTGCTCAGGACCGACGGCCCGGCGCCCGTCCTGCTGCGCGACGTCGGGCGGATCGAGCTGGGACCGGACGAGCGGCGCGGCGTCACCGAGCTCGACGGCGAAGGCGAGGTCGTGGGCGGGATCGCGCTGCAGCGCTTCGGGCAGAATGCGCTCAGCGTGATCAACAACGCCAAGGCGAAGCTCACGGAGGTCGCCGCCGCCCTGCCGGAGGACGTGCGGGTCGAGACCGTCTACGACCGCTCCGAGCTGATCCATCGCGCCATCGACACGCTGAAGGCGACCCTGATCGAGGAGAGCCTGGTCGTGGCCGCGGTCTGCATCGTGTTCCTGCTGCACGTGCGCTCGGCGCTGGTCGCCATCGTCACGCTGCCGGTCGGCGTGCTGATGGCCTTCATCGCCATGGATATGCTGGGGCTCGGCTCCAACATCATGAGCCTGGGCGGCATCGCCATCGCCATCGGCGCCATGGTCGACGCCGCCATCGTCATGATCGAGAACGCGCACAAGCACATCGAGCGGCTGAAGCCGGGCGAGAGCCGCAGCGAGGCGGTCATCCAGGCGGCGATCGAGGTCGGGCCGGCGCTGTTCTTCAGCCTGCTGGTCATCACCGTGTCGTTCCTGCCGATCTTCGCGCTGGAGGACCAGGAAGGCCGGCTGTTCAAGCCGCTGGCCTGGACCAAGAGCCTGGCCATGGCCGCCTCGGCGCTCCTGTCGGTGACGCTGGTGCCGGCGCTGATGATGCTGTTCGTGCGCGGCCGCATCCTGCCCGAGCACCGCAATCCGGTGAACCGCGCGCTGATCTGGCTCTATCGCCCGCTGATCAACGTTGTGTTGCGCGCAAGACTGCTCACGGTCGCGCTGGCGCTCGTCGTGCTGGGCGCCAGCGTCTGGCCGGCGCGGCAATTGGGCAGCGAGTTCATGCCCAATCTCGACGAGGGCACCCTGCTCTACATGCCGACCACGCTGCCCGGCCTGTCGGTGACCAAGGCCGCGGAACTGCTGCAGACCCAGGACAAGATCATAAAGTCGTTCCCCGAGGTCGCCTCGGTGTTCGGCAAGGCCGGCCGTGCGGCGACGGCGACCGACCCGGCGCCGCTCGAGATGTTCGAGACGGTGATCAACCTCAAGCCCAAGCGCGAGTGGCGGGCGGGCATGAGCACCGACACGCTGATCGCCGAGATGGACCGCGCGCTGCAGTTCCCCGGCGTCAGCAACGCCTGGACCATGCCGATCAAGGCGCGCATCGACATGCTGTCGACCGGCATCCGCACGCCGGTCGGCGTCAAGCTGCTGGGCCGCGACTACGAGGAGCTGGAAAAGGTCGCCCGCGAGGTCGAGGCGGCGATCCGCCAAGTGCCGGGCGCGACGTCGGCCTACGCCGAGCGCGTGAACGGCGGCTACTTCCTCGACATCGTGCCGGATCGCACGCGGCTGGCGCAATACGGCGTGCTGGTCGAGGACCTGCAGCAGGCCGTGGCCAGCGCGTTGGGCGGCGAGGCGGTCAGCAACACGGTCGAGGGCCGCGAACGCTACTCGATCAACGTCCGGTATCCGCGCGACTACCGTTCGGATCCGCGGGCGATCGCCCAGGACATCCTTGTCCCCGACATGCGCGGCATGCCGTTGCCGCTGGGGCAGCTGGCCGACGTGGGCCTGACGCAGGGCCCGACGACCATCCGCACCGAGGATGCCCGGCTTGCGGTCTATGTGTTCGTCGATTTCCGCGATCGCGACCTCGGCGGCTTCGTCGCCGACGCCCAGCGCGCCGTGCGGGAGAAGGTCAAGTTCCCGTCTGGCAGCTATGCGGTGTGGAGCGGCCAGTTCGAGTATCTCGAGCGCGCCAAGGCCAAGCTCGCGGTCGTGGTGCCGGCGACCCTGCTGCTGATCTTCGTGCTGCTCTATCTCAACTTCGTGCGCATCGCCGAGACCTTGATCGTGATGCTGTCGCTGCCCTTCGCGCTGGTCGGCGGGCTGTGGCTGGTCTGGTGGATGGGCTTCAACCTCAGCGTGGCCGTCGCCGTGGGCTTCATCGCCCTGGCGGGCGTCGCGGCGGAAACGGGCGTGGTGATGCTGATCTACCTCGACTCCGCATTGAAGGAGCGGCGTGCCCGCTGCGACACCGAGGGCCGCCAATTCACCGCCCACGACCTGCGCGCCGCCATCATCGAGGGCGCCGTCGAGCGCGTGCGCCCCAAGATGATGACGGTGACGGCGATCATGGCAGGCCTGCTGCCCATCCTGTGGAGCACCGGCACCGGCTCGGAGGTCATGCAGCGCATCGCCGTGCCCATGATCGGCGGCATGGTGAGCTCGACCGTGCTGACCCTGCTGGTGATCCCGGCGATCTATGGCCTGGTGAAAGGCTGGAACCTGAGGGCAACGCCCGTGACGGCGCAGGAGACGGCTGCATCAAATCCACCCGCGCCGCTCGCTGGATGATCGCTCTACCAGTGGATGCATTTCCGCGCCATGCGGGTCGATCGTGAAGCCTCCTCGCTTCAACATCAACCTCAACTCCATGAATTTAGTTCGCGTCGCACTTCCAATTGAAAGCAGTTGCTGGCGGCTGAACGTCAGCATGGTGCATCGCGCGAGAGTCGTGCCATCAGTTCCATGTACGCCCGAACAACTGAGAATAGGCAGGCGCGCTGGCAAGTAGGGACTGCAGTACTGCCGCTGCCGAACAAATCCGCCACATCGACGTGCTCGCCTTCCCTGCGCCTTGAATATGCTGCCTCGATGTATCGGCCAGATGCCACCGTTTACGAAGCTAACCGTAGTAGCGGCCAGCGGAGCCGGCGATCGCAGTAGCGAGACCAAGAACTAGCGCCGAATCGAAATTCCAGGAACTCCTCGTGATCACGCGCTCGGCGGCCGCCCAGTCGGAGCCTAGCACTGAGCGACGAAAGCGCCGCCATAGCCGGAACTGAAAGTAGGCGTAGACGCCGACCGCAAAAAGCCGCAGCCCCATCATCCAACGAATATGCAGAGGCAGCGTCGCGGAGTTGCCAAAGCCGATGAGGACCATGACGAATCCGCTCAGGACGAGGGCTCCCATCCAGATCGAGCTTCACGGCAGAACGAACGTTAATCCGTGGTGCCAGATTGCCAGTCGCGTTTGCCGATCGACCGCAAGCACTCCCGGTTCAGGATGACGAGAGCAATGGACAGACCTCCTACCCATAGGATGGCCGAAACGATGTGGATCGCCAGGCCGACGATCATGTTACCCGATCGTCTCTCAACCTGCCGCTGACGGGTGAGCAGGACGGGATCGGGACGAGGAGCAAGGGCACGAAGATCCAGGGCAGCATTGTCATGGCCTGCATGCCCGGCTCGTCCGTGAAGACACGGAACGGCGTACCCGGTGCGGACAGCAGACCGAGCGATACCGCCACGACGAGGTCCAGCTCATCGAATGCATTTCACAGGCCGAGCCATGCACGGCCGACCGGCAGGCCCCGCAAACACATCGCCACCAGGACAAGCGCGACCGCATCGGTGATCATATCGCCGATTGCCGCTACGGGAGCAAAGCGCGCCGACAAGCACCCATCGAAGTAGCGCAGCAGGAAGAACGGGCCGCCGATCCGACCGACGTGAACGGCAATCAAGGCCGGCAGCGACACTGATAGGCGGGCGAACCGGAACTGCGGCACGCAGTACCGGCCGTCGAAGACCAATGCGAGCAACGAAACGAAGGGCAGCAGGCCCGGCGGCATGGGCCCCAGGGCTATGAGGACGAGCGCACCCGATGCGCTTAAGCCGACGATGACCGCGAGCCACGGCGCAGCGGCGGCGAACGCGGCGAGCTTCGCGGCGGGGCGGAGGGCCGCGAGGCCGACCAGCAGGCCAACCTGGGTCGTGAAGTAGGTCGTGCCGAAGATCGCTTCGACGACGTCAAGCATGATGCCCTCCTGCCGCGCTGCCGCCGTTTCGGGGGCTCTCGCCAGCGCGCAAATTCGGAATTAGATGTCTGATACTGAACAGAGTGTTCAACGGACGACTGGCCGGAGACGTTCACTACGGAACAATGAACCTCGTTCCTCCGGGCATAAGTAGAGTGGCGACATGAGCAAGACGATGGACCGCCGTGCGGCGCGGACGTGCCGGGCACCTCACGAGGCATCGATCGCCCTCATCCTGCGCAAGGGCTACGAGGCCATAACGGTCCAGGACCTCATCGATGAGGCCGATGTGGGCCCGTTCGACCTTCTATCTATGCCCACCATGCCGGAAAGGAGGAGGCTGCTTCGCGGCGGTTCGAGGAGCTTCGGGCCGAACCGACGGCCGCTCGGCGCCAGGCTTTGGGCCAGCCCGCCGACCGGGACGGACAGGCGCTGGCGTTCAGCAAGGCGATGTTCGATCACACATGCCGGTACAAGCTTGTCTACCGAGCGCTCGTTGCATTGTGACGAAGGAAATTCGTCGCGTTCCGGCGTACCTGGTCGAGGAAGAGCTGCCAGCCATTCGTGGCGCGAAGGTGTCCCGCGAGCTTGCCGTGAACGTCGTCGTGGACACGTTCCTGACGGTGCTGACTTGGTTGCCCGAGCGGAAACCAAGGCTTCCCTATAGGAGGCAGACGTCATGCTCCGGCATCTGGTAATCAATGGCATCGGGTCATTGACCACGAGGTGAATTGGCACGACGGATCCGTCCGAGCGTCCTCCGGCAGCGCCGTTCGTTTACTTCGCCGGTAGCGTCCGCACGAAACGACTGGCCAACTCGATCCAGCTTGCCAGCGCGCGGCCTCGGCAGGCCGCCTCGTCGACCCAGACGAGGCCGCCCATCCGACGCCCGCTGAACACGATGGGCTCGGTGCCGGGCCTTGCCAGCGCCTTGGCCTCCGGCTCCTTGCCGACCCGGAACATGAAGCGGCTGACCTCGACGCCGCACAGCAGGTTGCCGTTCAGCATCCAGCAGAAGCCGCCGAACATCGCCCGCTCGCTGATGCCGGGACGGCGCGCGAGGGCAATGCGCATACGGTCAGCCAAGTGTCGGTCGTACGGCATGGATGGCTCCCTCCAGTTCGCAGGTCTCTTGACTCCGTTTTCAGGAATATATACTCCTTTTTTAGGAGGAAAAAACATATGAGCAAGCTGAAGCTCGCCTACTTCGACATCGACGGCGCACGAGGTGAGGCGGCGCGGCTGGCCATGGTCATCGGCGGC
Source organism: Hyphomicrobiaceae bacterium (assembly GCA_050248715.1). Taxonomy (GTDB): domain Bacteria; phylum Pseudomonadota; class Alphaproteobacteria; order Rhizobiales; family Hyphomicrobiaceae; genus AWTP1-13. The sequence goes on from JBFWRV010000072.1 coordinate 15,994, forward strand.
GTGCCGTTCGAGGACGATCGGGTGAAGTTCACCGACTGGGAGAGCCGCAAGCCCGGCACGCCCTTTGGCGCCCTCCCGGTGCTCGAGATGGATGGGCAAACGGTGGCGCAGTCCAACGCCATCAACCGCTACGTCGGCAAGCTTGCCGGACTCTATCCGAGCGACGCCTGGCAGGCGGCGCTCTGCGACGAAGTCATGGACGCCGTCGAGGAGATCGCCACCAAGGTATGGGCCACGATGTTCCTGCCGGCCGCCGAGAAGAAGTCGCAGCGCGAAAGCTTGGCGGCGGGGCCGCTCTCCTCCTCCCTCGACCATCTGCAGCGGCGCCTCCTCGCACATGGCGGCCACTACTTCGCCGACAGCCGGCTCACTGTCGCGGACCTCAAGGTATTCGTGTGGATCCGCCACGTGAGGTCCGGGCAGCTCGATCACGTGGCGGTCGACCTGCCCGATCGCGTCGCGCCGCGGTTAGTCGAACACTACGACCGCGTCAAGCAGCATCCGGCCGTCAAGGCGTACTACGCAAAGCGCAAGGTTGCGATCTGACTGAAGAGGGAGCGAACGATGAAGATTTCCGGTCAATGCCTATGCGGCGCCGTGCGCTATCGAGGCGAAACCGAGCCGCAGTTCCAGGGCAAGTGCTACTGCACCGACTGCCGCAAGACGAGCGCCGCGGGCCATGCCGCGATGATGGGCGTCGCCGCCGCCGCCATCCACATCACCGGCGAACTGAAGGAGTTCCACTCCAACGCCGACAGCGGCGCCGACGTCACCCGCGCCTTCTGCCCGACCTGCGGCACCGGCATTTGCTCGTCCAATTCGAGGATGCCGAGCCTCGTCTTCCTGCGCGCCTCGACGCTCGACGACCCCGGCCTCTTCTCGCCGCAGATGATCGTGTGGGCCGCCCGCGCGCCTGCCTGGGATCCAGTCAACCCGGACGTGCCGGCCTTTGCCGAACGCCCGACCGGCATGTGAGGTGCAACCCGTGTCCTCCACCTCACGCGGGTTCTGGCTCGGGGTCGTTGCCTATGTCGTGCCGAGCTTCATCATCGCCTATCCTTGGCACCTCGTCGTCTTCGCGCCGATCTATCAACAGCTCGGCGTCTTCCGCGACGACGTCATCATCCCGTTCGGCCTGCTGTCCATACTGATCCAGGGCGTGGCCTTCTCCTTTGCCTATCCGCGCATCTTCCCCATCGCCATGCGGTGTTCAGGAACGGCCTGATCTACGGCCTGATGATCGGGCTGTTCTCATGGACGTTCACGACCCTTGCGGTCGCCGCCAAGAACGTGATGACATCGGTACCGACCTATCTCGCGCTCGAGACCGGCTTCACGCTCCTTCAGTTCGTCGTCGTCGGTCCTTTGATCGCCCTGGCCCACCACAGTTGACGCAGACGCACTATCCTCAATTCTGTGCCCTCGCCCGCGCCGCCGAGATCGTCGGCGAGCGCTGGACGCTGCTCATCGTGCGCGAGCTGCTGCTCGGCCCCAAGCGCTTCGGCGACCTCGTCGATCGACTGAGCGGGGTCAGCCCGACCGTGCTGACCGGCCGCCTCAACGCCCTGATCGAGAGCGGTCTCGTGCGGCGCGCCACCCTGCCCGCGCCCTTCAACGCCCAGACCTACGAGCTGACGCCGGTCGGACTGGCGCTGAAACCGGCGATCCGCGAGCTGATCCGGTGGGGCGGGCACTTTCTCTTCCCGCCACGCCCCGACGACACCTTCGAGCCCGACTGGGTGCTGCTCGGCCTCGACGCGATCGCCCGCCAGACGCCGACGCCGGCACGCACGATCGCGCTGCGTGTCACCAACGGCGGCAAGTCCGCCAGCTTCCTTGTGCGGGGTGGCCCGCATGGCACGACCCTCAGCTGCGGCGACGGCCCAGCCAACGCGACGATCGAGAGCCGCTTCGACACGCTGTTGCGCATTCTCTCGACCCAGCTGCCGCTCGAGCAGGCGGTGTCGGAAAAGCTGGCGCGCGTCGAGGGGTCCGTCGCAGCCGCCCGCAGCCTGCTGCGGATGTTCGATCTCAGCGATCGGCGGCGCGCGTGACAGAACTGCGTTCCGATGCTGACCGCAAGGTGGCGCTTCGCTCTATCGTGGAGCGGATGTTGCCCGTGGCAGGCGGCAAAATCCTTGAGCCGGAACGTCAAGCGCCGCATTGAATTTCGAGGACAGGTTCTGGAAGGCGATAAGACCGGTCAGCTCCACCATCGCGTCTTCGTTCCAGCGGTCTTTCAGCCGATTCCGCAGATCGTCGTCGACACGATTGAGGGTCATGGCTTCCGCGTACTCAAGAGCCAGCCGCTCCTCATCGTCGAACCAGGAGCTGTGCCGCCAGTCGGACAAGGCATCGATCTTCTCCAGGGGCACACCGCGTTTGGCGAGCGTCGCCGAGTTGATATCGACACAGAACGCGCAGTGATTGATCTGCGAGACGCGCACCGTGACCAGCGAGCGCAGTGCCGGCGCGAGCGGCGACGCGCGTCGGTCGAGGGCGCCATAGAGCAGCGCGACGCTTGCGAAGACCAACGGCGAGCGACCCCAAAGGAGCCCCGGGTCAAGAACGCGTCCATAGGTATGCCGCTGCTTCCAGAAGAACAGGCGGATGAACCAAGGATACCTCCCGAGCGGCTTTGCAGCGACCGCGGTCATGGTGAAATCTCCTGGAGCACGTGGCGGCGCCAGGATGCGCCGTCGTCAATATCGGAGAGTGGTCGCAGCATCGCAACCTCCTTGTCGGCAAGATTGACTAGGGTGTCAGCAAGAGCGTGCTCGCTCGACCAGCGAACGTTTGCAAAGGGATCGACAAAGTGCGGGCGACGGCGCAGCCCGACAAGCCAGTATCCACCATCCGTGGCGGGCCCGAACACCGCGTCCTTTGAGCCCAAGGCGTGGAAAGCGTCGGCAACGTCTGCAGCCGAGATACCCGGAATGTCGCTGCCCACGATTACGACCGGCCCCGGCGGCAATCTTCTCGCAACAGATGCCATGCGGTGTCCGAGATCGCCGCGCCCTTGCGGTACCGTGGGAAAGCCGCATGGCCAAGGTCCAGATCGGTCCGGCGTGATCCCGAGCCAGGTCGTCCAGCGTCCGTCGCGACCCAGGCGACGCAGGATCAGTGCGAGCATGGCTCGTTGGAACCGCAGCGCATCAACGGCCCCGATATCCCTGGCCAGGCGTCGCTTTCCCGCGCCGAGGCGCGGGTACCTGGAAAAGATCACGAGATGTTGCGTCTGTCGCATCGTCACCCGTAGAGCTTGAGGATGATCCGCGGTGGAACACCCAGGAAGTAGAGCGACAGACAAGTCAGGTTTCGGAGGCTGCGGCGGATCCAGCCACCTCGGCGCCACCGTTCGGCAGATGTGCGGGCGGTCGCCTGGAGAAAGGTCAATCGGCCGCGGCCGATTCGGCGGACCAAGTGAACGTCCTCCATCAACGACCATGCAGGAAAGCCTCCTATCGACCGATAGAGGTCGCAATGAATGAGCAATCCCTGATCGCCGTAGGGCAAACCGAGCGTCCTGACGCGCCAGGAAACCATTCTCTCGAGGAGCCTCGCCTGCCATGATCGATCGTCGAGTACGAAGTGAAAGACTGCGGCCCTTGTCAGGTTGCCGGGATCGGCCACGAATTGCTCGACCTCGGCGCGCCAGCCGGTCGTCAACAGAGTGTCAGCGTGGAGGAACAGGAGCCACGGCCCACGTGCCGCTGCCGCTCCTGCCATGAGCTGGTTGCCGCGGCCTGCAGGAGCGGTGACAACGCGAGCTCCGAACGCATTTGCCACCTCGACGGTGCGGTCTGTGGAGCCGCCATCGACCACGACAAGCTCGTCGACGGCGCCGAGGCTCAGCAATGTTCCAATCAGCGGACTGGCGGCATTGAGCGTCGGGATGATCACGGACGGGCTCATCGGCGCCACCGACTTATCGCCCATCGGATGGCGATAGGCAGTAACGCGAGAAGAGCCAGGCCGACCCGCACGGCGATCGCTTCCGGACTCAAGACCTGGCCGAGAGGCTCGTCCGATCCAGCCCTGAAGTACAACCCCAATCCATCTCCAACGGCCGTATAGGCCAGCGTACCCGGGATAATCCCGATCGCCGTCGCGACGACATAGGACAGGGTGTTCATCCCCAGCAAGGCGGGCACAAGGTTGACGACCCAGAACGGGAATGCGGGCACCAGGCGCAGGAACAGGAGGTAGTTGAAGGCGTTTCGCTCGAATCCCTTAGCCATACGCGCCATGAAAGGGCCGGCCTTCGCCCGGAGAAGGTCGCCAACGGCCAGTCGCGCAATCGAGAAGATCAACACCGCACCGGCCGTGGCACCCACCACGCTGAGCCCTGCCCCGATCCAAAGCCCGAAGAGGAAGCCCCCGGCCATCGTCATGATGGCCCCACCTGGCAATGACAGGCCGACGACGACCGCGTAGGTCAAGACGAATGCCACTGCAGACAGGGTGGGATGGTGTTCGACAAGGGCGCGAAGTTCAGCTTCGTTGTTGTGAAGGCTCTCCAAGGTCAGGTAGTGGTGAAAGCCCAGAACAAGGAGCACGGCGAAGACGCCTGCAACGACGAGCAAGGGCAGAAGGCGTTTCGAGGAGACCGAATTGCTCAACCGAATAGTCCCAGGAAGCGCACGACAGCTCGGGTTCGGCGGCTGAAGAGCATGGGAGAGTAGAAGCTGCCTGCCGCGCCCTTGCTGAGCTCGCTGAGAGTCGGATAGGGCGCAATCACGCCGGCCAGGCGGCCGATCCGCACTCTCTGCGTTATCATCAGCCCCCATAGCAGTGCCAGTTCGCCGGCATGATAACCGACGATTGTTGCTCCGAGGATGTGACCTCGTGGCGAGACCATCACCTTGAGGAAGCCGGCGGTCGTCCCCTCGGTCTGTGCGCGGTCATTTTCAGTGAAATCGATGCGCAGCACCCGCATGCGTCCTGCATGAGCCTCTCTGGCCTGGGCCGCTGTGACGCCCACTTGAGCAAGCTCCGGGTCGGTATAGGTCACCCAGGGAAGCGCGCGATAATCGGCCTTGGCCGGCAATCGGAACAGTGCGTTCCGCAAAATGATCCCGGCGTGATATCCCGCGACATGGGTGAACTGGTATCCGCCAATGACATCGCCTGCTGCGTAGATCCGTCGATTGCTCGTTCTGAGCCGGCGGTCAACTTCGATGCCTTTGGCACCATGGCGAACCCCTGCAGCCTCGAGGCCAAGACCGTCGAGATCAGGTTTGCGACCGGCTGCGACCAATAGATGCGAGCCGTCGATAGGTCTTTCACTTTCGCCGTTGCGGACGATCACCCTTACACCTTGATTGGATAGCTCAATCCGCGAGATGTTCACCTTCTCGATCAAGGCGACACCTTCGGCCGTAAGTGCTTGCCGCACCACCTCTGCCGCTTCGGGATCGTCCTTGGGAAGCATAGGCCCACGGCCGAGGACCGTTACCTTGGACCCCAGTCGTCTGTGCGCCTGTGCCATTTCGCAACCGATCGGACCGGCGCCAATTATGATCAGGTGGTCCGGTAGAAGAGCATTGTCGAATATCGTCTCATTCGTGAAATAAGGGACGGCGTCCAGGCCTGGAATTTGTGGGATCGCGGGCCGGCTGCCGGTGGCAATAACGAAACGCCGGGCACGAATACGCTGGCCGGCGGCTTCGACCGTCCGCTCGTCGATAAAGCGGGCGTGTCCCTTTACGACGGTGCAGCCGAGCGCGGTGAAGCGTTCAACTGAATCATGCGGCGTGATCGCGCCAATGACTCGATGAACATAGTCGTGAACAAGCGAGAAATCGACGCGCAGTGCCGACGTGCTCAGTCCGTATCGGGCCGCCCCCCGCACGCCGTGAGCCGCCTTGGCGCAGGCAAGCAATGACTTGGAAGGGACGCAGCCGGTGTTGAGACATTCTCCCCCCATGCGACTGGCTTCGATCAGGACGGTTCGCGCTCCCATCTGCGCTGCACCGGCCGCCACGGATAAGCCTGCAGACCCTCCGCCAACCACGCATAAATCGGCTTTAAGGACCTGGTCGGCCATCTGCTCAGCGCTCCTCGCTAGTTGTCGCCGGCCCCAGCGTGCCGCTGGCGTGAGTTGTCAGCACCCAGAGGCCGGGTGCTTCGAATGCTAGCGGTGCGCATTGCACGACGCGCTGCCGAGCACGCAAAACTGGGCGCAATAGCGATGATTGAGTCTCACCGGGCGGCTGGCCTCGGCGAGAGTCGCCCCGAGTTCGAAGGCACTGTCATATGGCAGCAGCGTGCAAGAAACGACGCACGGCTCATCCGCGCCTTTGCGCTTCACGACCATGCGGGAGGTGGCACACATGACAGCGTCCGGCCTCTTCCCCAGAATGCCCCAGCATTGCTCTGTAATCTCGGGAACGTCATCGTTCGCCGTCATCTCGGGAAAGAGCACCAGACGAAGGGGATCCTCGGCGTCGATCGCAAGCCCGAGATCCGAGAACAAGGCGCGGTAGCCGGTGCGGGTCGTAGCCTCGTCTTCCTGCCACACCGTCCGGCCGGCAATGGACACGTCAAAGCCGTTTCTTGCCAGCCACAGCAGACCTTCGATCGTCCTCGTCCAGGTGCGCGGCCCCCTCAGTCTCTCATGCCCCTCCTGCTCATAGTGATCCAAAGACACCCGAAGCGAGAGCTGACCGGGAAACCGTCGGTTGAGATCACGCAGCGGTTCCAGAAGCCGCTGCATGGGCCTCATGGAATTCGTCAGGACGAGCACCCTGAATGGGGCAGAGAGACTGTCTTCGATCATGCCAAGGATGTCGGGATTCATGAACGGCTCGCCCGCCGGTGAAGCCGATCTCGGAAGGACGCGGCTTCATGCTCTCGGCCTCCGAAAGAAATCGCCGCACCTCCGCCCGGGTCAGGTACAAGAGCCTATCGTTCTTGGGACTCGATTCGATGTAGCAATTCTCGCACGCGAGATTGCAGAGGGTGCCGGTGTTGAACCATAGGGTCTCGAGCGCTTTGAATTGAACGCTCGCGCGTCGTTCGCCACTGGCCGTCACATCGGGCTCTGTGAATTTTGCGAGCACTTGACTGGCGCCAGGGACCACTGCCGGCCAAGAGCCGGATGCATGGTTCCAAAGCACGGAACCTGGCGCGATCGCCTGCCCCCTGAGTCCCAACTCTGCGCGCGGCAACACATCGCAGCTCGGCCACAATCCCGTTTCCAGTGCCGCGGCGTATCCCTCGGGCATGCCGCGTGCGCGGACCTTTCCCGCGGCTGACGCAGCATCATAGTCGAGCGCCTCGGCGTGGATTTCGATGCCGCTTTCGGTTGGGATAAGGAGGCTGTACCAGCCCCTCCGCGTGCCGTCGTTGGCCGGCATGCCGATCGCACCCGCATTGTGCCAAAGCTTGCTGGCGACAGCCTGCGTGAAGGGAATGCCGGAATGGCCGCCGATGATGCCGTCACAGCCTGAGAGTGCGATTTGCCGTTCCTTGTCCGACCAGGGCGTAGAGTTGAAGACGAAGCAATTGATGCTGTCGACCGAGCCGTGCACAACGCCAAGGCGACGGCCACCCAGCAGCACGTCGATTCGCCGTGGAAGCGATCGCATCCATTCGCGTTGTTCGTCGGTTATCTCCGCGACGGCGTGGGCGTACCAGGCCGCAGATAGCCGATCGCAAGCCGTCCCCTCAGCAAAGCCGCAGCCACAATCACGCTTGTTCCAGCCAAGCGACTCCTCGCAGTTCCCCATGACCACATGAACACCCCAATCGCGGATCAGGTTCACGGTTTCCCGAGCGTCCGCACAGTAAGCGACCACGTCGCCCGTGCAGATCGTGTGTTCGGGCCGAATGCCCAATCGATCGGCCTCAGCGCGCAGGGCCCGCGTGGCCTCGAGATTGCTGTAGGAGCCGCCAAACACGAGCACGGGGCCCGCGGCGGCCAGCATCGAAAATGCCCCGTCGGCAACATTGATCGTCGCGGTTCTTGGCTTCCCTTCGCGCCAGAAATCACCGTGCATGATCATCGACACTCCGACAAACGGTACTAAGCAGTCATTCGTTGGACGGCGCAGAAAGGTTTCACGCCGGGGACGATTCAGCCTAATGGGTCACTTTCCAACCTGTGGCGACGGACAGGGTCGCGAGCGCCCATGGATTGCACGACGTCAGGACGCCGATACCGAGTTGCCAATCAGCGGGACGTTGGCGACAGCTGAACATCTGCCGCGCCATGAATAGGCCACGGCGAGCGTCCATGGGACCGCTGCGAAGGGCGCGCCGCGGGAGAGGTCTTATGCGACAGGGCGTGTGCCCCGCCCAGATAAGGATAGCGATCGCCTCCACCCAGCCTGGTGGTGGGAAGGCCGGTGCCGGGTCGCCATCCAGAAACGACGCAATACCTTGGCGTGCTCAAGATCGCGCTCTGATACGAGGCGGCTAGGGGCCGCAAAGGAAATGACCCCCCTTTCCCGCTGACGGCGCCGCAAAACGTGAACGCCGAGGGTCGTTGAGGCGAGCCTCGCCCGTGCACGTCAACCATGCTCCAGCGAATCCTGATCGCTCTCCTGCTCTCGGCAGGGCCTGCATTTGCTCAACCTGTTGCCGCGCCCGACTGCACAGTGGACGGAACGCTCTCGGACGCCAACGGGCTCAAGCTCGAGGTGACCTATCGCTGCCGAGCGACGAGCCCGATTTCATTCCAGCCGGCCGAAGATCGCACCGGCGCCTACATCTCCGATCTTAAGGTCAATCAGTCCAGCGGCGTGGCCGAGGCGCACTACCGCATGGACGTCGCCGGATTTGGGCGGGCCGTCAATTCCACGTCGGTCGCGGTTGCGCGCGGCAACGGCGTGATGGCTGTCCTGGGCTCCTGGCTGCTGGAGCCGCGCGGTTTCGATCGTACGCCCGTAATTCACATTCGCATGACGACGGGGCCGGGCCTCAGCTTCGCGACCGGACTGCCCAAGGTCGGCGATGCCTGGCGGCTCGCCGGCACGACAGTGCGCTTCGCAGGCTACAGTGCGCTCGGGCATTTCACCTACCGCGAGCTTGCCGTTCCGGCGCCCGGCAGTCTGCGGCCCGGCCAGCCGAGCGCTGCGGGCACCCTGCGCGTGGCGATCCTGGACGGCATCGACGAGCCTGGCCGCGTCGAGATCCTCGATTGGGTGGCGCGCACGGCCGAAGTCGAATCGAACTACTGGAAGGGCTTTACGGCGAAGCAGGGGCTTGTGGGCCTGATTCCCAGTGCCGGGCGTCGAGGCATGGGCTATGGCCGTGCCGAATCGGGTGGTGGCGTGACGGTGATGGTCGAGGTCGGGACCGACGTCGATCGGCGCCGCCTGTTCGATGGCTGGGTCCTGGTGCATGAGCTGATCCACACCGCCATGCCTTATCTCCGTCCGCGCGGCACTTGGTTCATGGAAGGGGCGGCGACCTACGTCGAACCCATCATTCGCGCCCGCGCCGGCTGGAAGACCGAAGAAGAGGTCTGGCGAGAGTGGGTCGAGAATATGCCACGCGGCGTGCAAGCCTTCTCGACCGGACTGGCCAATGCCGCCGGGCAGCAGAACTATTGGGCTGGCGCCATCTTCATGTTGCTTGCCGATCTGGCCATCCGCCGCGAGAGCAACGGCTCGAAAGGCCTCGACGATTGCCTGGGTGGCGTGCTGTGGAGTGGCGTCGACGGCACCCAGCGCATGAGCGTCCCCGACTACGGCGCCGCCTGCAGCCGCGCGACCGGCACGAAGGCCATGAGCACGCTGATCGATCGTCATTTCACCCGGGGCGAGCCGCTCGACCTTGACGCGCTTTGGAAGGAGCTCGGTATCTCGCTGGTCGCCGGCCGCATCGTTCTCGACGACAACGCTCCTTCTGCACAATGGCGCAAGATGATCGTTCTCGGCAGCCATCCGGCCAAGCGGCCACTGCCTTGGCAGAGCTAGATTAGGGTCAAAACCCATAAAGCCGTGCGCCGTGTCTGGTTCCGGCCTGATTCCAGACGTCAAGGACGTCCTAGCGCTTCGGCAGAGATTGGTCATTCGCTGCTTGCCACGACACAAGAATGCTCCGTCAGAAGCACCGGCCTACGCAGGAACCCGCCCCTTCACGGCCCAGGCGACTGTCGCGAATGAGCGCGGCCCGTCTCGCTCTCCGTCGAGGTAGGCACGGCAGACCGCATCCCTGAGGACCGCCCGCCTTTCCGGCGTGAGCGTTGCCACATACTCGGCGGCCGGGCCATCCAGTCCTTCATACGGGGCCCAGTAGTCCTCGAAGCCCGAGTACTCCATGCGAATGGCCAATGTCGTCTCAACCACATCGGTCAAGCCTGTAGACCGCCACGCCGTTGCGAGCTCGCCCGGTCGCGTCAGTGGTCGGGTCAGGTGCCGCGCCCGGTAGGCGTCGGCGTCGGGATCAAGGGCGGCTGCCGTATCGAAGAACAGCCTGCCGGCAACCACGCCGCCCCGCAGGTCCCACACCGCAGCACCGACGACCGCTCCAGGTCGGGCCACCCGACGCATTTCTGTTATCGCGTCTAGAGGACGTGGCACGAAATGCAGAACGAGCAAGGAGAGCACGCGGTCGAAAGAATGGTCCGGGAAGGTGAGCGCGCACGCATCGCCCAAGCTGAACCTGAGCCTGGGATCGCGATTGATCCGCGATGCATGCTCGATGTATGGGGCGGCTAGATCAACTCCATCTATCTGTGCCGTGCTGGTCCGCATTGCGACGGCCCCTCCAAGACTGCCGGTGCCGCAGCCAACGTCCAACACGTGCTCGCCATCGTCGATGCCGACAAAATCGATGAACTCGGCCGCAAGACGTCGGCTCCAGCGACCCATCTGCAGCTCGTAGCCTGCAGCGTGGTCCGCGATGAACGTGGACGAGATGCACAATGGTGATTTCATGCCTAACATCCAGACGTGAGCCGCCGTTGAGGAGGGTCACTGCTTCTCGATGCCGGCTGCCTTTGCCAATGCCATGTTGAGAGCGATCTCTTCCTGGATCAGCGCGTCGAATTCGGCAGGTGTCATCGGCATGGGATCCACACCAAGCGCCGCAAGCTTGTTCCACACGGCAGGCACTTGAAGCGCGACGAGCGTCTCGCGGTGTAACTTGTCGACGATTCTCGCGGTGTTCCGGCCGGAGCCAGCAGGCCAATCCAGAACGGGTACTCGGCGTTCGCCACGCCCGCTTCGCCCAGCGTTGGCACATCGGGCAGCAGCGCCGATCGTTTTGTCGTATTGACCGCGAGCGCGTTGAGCTTGCCACTGAGGACATGCGGTCTCACGATCCCGATGGGTCCGAAAAAGAAATCGATATGCCCTGCCAACAGCGCAGTCACAATCTCAGGACCGCCTTTGAAGGGTATGTGCAGGGCCTGCGCAGCTGTGGTCGCCAGGAAGCGTTCTGCGCTGAGATGAGTGGCACTGCCCACCCCTGCGGAACCATACGTCAGCTTTCCCGGATGCGATTTTGCCGCGGCAACGAGCTCGCCTGCCGTTCTGAAATTCCGCTGGGCCGGAACAACCAACACGTTGGGAGTAACGCCGAACGGAATCACGGCAGCGAAATCCCGCGCGGGCTGGTAGTTGAGTTTGGCATAGAGCGCCGGCGCGATTGTATGGGCCGACGAGTTGATAAGTAGAGTGTACCCGTTCGGCTGCGAGATCGCGACTTGTTGAGCGGCGATCGTCCCGCCTGCGCCGCCGCGATTCTCGACGATGATCGGTTGGCCGATCTGCGTCGACAGCTGCTCGAACACGACGCGCGGGACAACATCGGCGAGACTGCCGGGTGGAAATGGCACGATAGCCTTCACCGGCCGCGCCGGCCAGTTCTCAGCATGCGAACTGGTCGTTGCGATGGCAAGACTTAGGGCGAGCACTAGGGTTGAGCGCTTCGGCATCACGGCGTCCTCCGATCGAGCGCAGCCTCAACTAGGCCTGCTCCTGTGTGCCGCCCCGCTTGATGGGCGTCCAATACACAAATCCTCTGGCCGATAATGCCGACGCGGCATAAGAAGAGAGCCTCTTCCGGGAATCGAGTGGGTGATTTCGGAAGGGGAACACGGCAAGAAGGCTGTGGATAGTGAGTTTTCTGGCCTTTGATCGACGCGGGTTCTTGTCACGCTGAGGGATGGGCAAGGATCGGAAGCGGCGGCGGCGCCTGTCGGATGGATATCGGTTTCCTGGCTTTCGTCCGGACGCGTTCGTGCGCGGCGTGTTCGGCGAGCCGGACGTGCGCATCGTTGTCCTGCATCGGCGCTCAAAAAAACGATCTGCGGCTGCTGCGGGCGGGCGCAGAAGGGCTGGTACGACCGGCGGGTGCGCCAGGTCCGCGACCTGTCGAGCGGAGGTTATCGGATACGGCTGGAGCTGGAGGTGCGACGTCTCGATTGTCGCAACTGTGGCAGCGTGAAGCGCGAGCGGTTGGACTTTCTGGCCGACAATCCGCACTTCACCAGACGTTTCGCGTACGAGGTCGGGCGGCGCTGCCGGGAGGCGTCGATCAGCGATGTCGCCAGGGACTTCCGGCTCGACTGGGACACGGTCAAGACGTTGGACAAGCAGTACATGCGAGCCCAGCTGGCGCGCGCCGGCACGCCGGGGCCGCGCGCGATCGGGATCGACGAGATCTCGATCCGCAAGGGCCACAGCTATCGCATCGTGGTCAGCGACCTCGATCGCCGGCGGGCGATCTGGTTCGGTGGCACGGATCGGTCCGTGGCCAGCATGACGCAGTTCTACGATTGGCTGGGCCCCCGGAAGAGCGCCAAGGTCGAGCTCGCCGTGATGGACATGTGGAAGCCGTTCCGCACGGTCGCCAACCAGCGTGCACCGCAGGCGGCGATCCTGTTCGACAAGTTCCACATCATGCGCCATCTCGGCGAGGCGCTCGACAAGGTGCGCAAGGCCGAATACGCCCGCGTCAGCGGCAAGGATCGACGCTTCATCAAGGGTCAGAAGTACACTCTGCTGTCGCGCCACGACAATCTCGAGCTGGAGGGCAAGCGCTCGCTGGCGCTGCTGCTGGCCGCCAACAAGCGGCTCAACACCGCCTACCTCCTGAAGGAGGAGTTCGGCCAGCTCTGGGACTATGCGCGCGAGGCCTGGGCGCGCCGCTTCTTCGACAATTGGCGTGCCAAGCTCAAGTGGCAGCGGCTCGAGCCCTACCAGCGCTTCGCCGACATGATCGAGCGACACTGGGACGGCATCGCCGCCTACTGCAAGCCCGAGAACAAGGTCTCGCTCGGCTTCGTCGAAGGCCTCAACAACAAGATCCGTGTCTTCCAGCGGCGCGCCTATGGCCTGCGCGACGAGGAGTATCTACGCCTCAAGGTCCTCTCCTGCATGCTGCCGCGGATCTGACCCACGTCCGGTGCCGGGTCTTGGCGCGGCGATCGCTCTCGCGCCCTTCTTTCTTCATCCTGCTTTCGATTCTCATCGGTTGCTGCAGGGCCG
>JBFWRV010000073.1:0-29181 GCA_050248715.1 Hyphomicrobiaceae bacterium
AGTGGCACAGGCCCGACCAGGGTGGCGCCGAGGTCGCGAAAGCCGGGATGCGACGGCGAAAGGGGGATCTCCGTATAGAGGTAAACGCAGCCGCGCACGACGCCCATCGTCGCGAGGGTGACGATGAAGGACTGCAGTTTGAAGCGCGCGACGACGAAGCCGTTGATCAGGCCGGCGGCCGCACCATTCGCGACGGCGAGCGCGACGCCGAGCCGATCGGCGATGCCTGCGAACAGCACTCCGCCGAGTGCCACCACCGAGCCGACACTAAGGTCGATGCCCCCGGTAGGGATCACGAGGAGCATGCCGAGGCTGATCAGGCCGTTCGCGACCACCTGGCGCATCAGATTGCTCATGTTGCGCTCAGTGAAGAAGGCCTCGGCGAACCAGGCGCCCGCCAGCAGCAGCGCGACGAAGCCGGCGATAAGCCCCAGATCGAATGCGCCCAGGCGCGGCTCGCCGCCGACAAACCACCATCTCTTGAGACGCGCCTCGATGCCCTCACCCTGCATACGATGCCTCCGCCCCGCCCGCGGCGCCGGCCAAGATTTTCTCCTCGGTCGCCTCCTCGCGTGTAAACTCGTCGACTAGGCAGCCTCCGCGCATGACCAGGGTGCGGTCGCACATGCCGAGGATCTCGGGCAGCTCCGAGGATATCAACAGGATGCCCATGCCGCGCGCCGCAAGGCCCGCGATCGTGGCGTAGATTTCCTTCTTCGCCGCAACGTCGACCCCACGCGTCGGCTCGTTGATCGTCCTGGGCGCGTATTGGTACTGGCGGCATTCCAGGGGAGCGCGATGACGGACACAATAGCTAGGGAGGTTCCAGGCAATCCTAGTGATCTTTTGGCCCGGCGGTGACCCTTTCTGAGCCTCGGAAATGTGTCGCCTACTGTCCGGGCACGGGCAGATACCGTGCACTGCCAAGTCTGCTGGGCGTGCGCGCACCGTGTGTGCGCAACCCGGCTGACATATTCACAATCGACCTTACGGCTTGATTTTATTGGTCGGGGCAGAGGGATTCGAACCCCCGGCCCCCTGCTCCCAAAGCAGGTGCTCTACCAGGCTGAGCTATGCCCCGACATCGCGATGTTCGACAGCACCGGCGCAGTGCCGGCTCAGTGGCCGGACGCAGTACCGTGCGCTGAAGTTGACGCCTTTCTGTTCCGTTTCAGCCCTGGCGTCAACCGGAGGCGCCCGCGGCGGGAGGCCCTGCAACACGCTGTGGGAGGCTACTGCCTGGACGATTTGTTTCGACCGAAGAAACGGTGCTCCACCTTGTCGCCGGGCTTGAGGCCCAGGCGCGCGGCTGCCCCGCCGGCGAGCTCGAGGCACGCCGAGACGTCGCCGCGGGAGCCGATGATAGCCTCCGACAAGGGCTCCGTGCGTGCCTCGATGCGATGCACGACGCCGTCCGCGCGAATGAACACCATATCGAGTGGGATATAGGTGTTGCGCATCCACATCGTGATTTCCTGGGGCGTATTGTAGAAGAACAGCATCCCCTGGTCGTCGGCCAGGCTGGTGCGGAACATCAGCCCCTGGGCCTTCTCTTGCGGCGTATCCGCGATCTCAACGTTGATGACGTGCACCGTGGCGGCGGTGTGGAGCTTCAGCGTTTCACGGCGCATGGCGAGGGCCGGATGAAGGAGACTGACCGTCGCGGCCAGGACGAAAAAAAACCAGGCCGCCCTGAAGGCAGCCCGGCCACGCGATGCTCTCCCTGGGGGAGAGGCTCGATCAGTGCTTGGGTGGCAGGCCCGGAGGCGCGCCATCGGGCCGCAGCTCGGCGGCCATGCAGCCCTTGATCCCCATGCCCCAGCGGACTTGGACGGTCTGGTCAGGCCGCAGCTCGGTGAAGCCGAAGCGGCGCAGCGTTTCCATGTGAACGAAAATGTCAGGAGTGCCCTCCCCGCGGGTAAGGAATCCGAAGCCTCGGACCCGATTAAACCATTTTACGCGGGCGCGCTCCCAATCACTTTCCGCGGTGACCTGTACATGTGTGCGCTGCGGCAGCTGGGAGGGATGGATGGCCGTGCTCTCGTCCATGCTGAGAACGCGGAAGGCCTGCAGCCCCCTGGGTCGCTTGAGCACCTGGCAGTGGACGCGGGCGCCCTCGTAGGCGGTCTGGTAGCCGCCGGCCCTGAGGCAGGTGACGTGCAGCAGCACGTCGGCAAGACCGTTATCGGGAACGATGAACCCATACCCCTTCGAAACATCGAACCACTTTATTGACCCGGCGATCTCGAATACTTCAACATTTCCCTCCGCCTGCACATCCGCATGCTGCAACTGTTCATCCGCATAGTTCGGAGAAAACTTGCTGTCTTTCTCCTGTACCATACCGGAACCCCCCGCGTTACGTGTGAACCACTCCTGAATCTGCCGGTTTCCAGGCCGTTCCGATTGCCCTCTCGGAATCGTGCCGCCCCCGACAGCACGACCGAGCTATATCCAACCCCCGTGGGTGAAGCCAGTAGATTCTGTCATCCGAATGGAAAATTCACTGAAGAAGCTGCTCGCGATGACTGGCAATACTCGCACAACCGGCTGAAAGCGCTTTGCGTTCTTGCTCGGGGTTGGCGAATCCACGACCACCACTGACTTGTGGACTATGCTAAGCTGTCAATTTCAAGTGGATAACTTGAATCGCGCGACAAAAGAGCTTGATGCAACACGACAAACGCGCGGCTTTGACCAGCGATTCGTCTTGGGATCGGCACGCAAGCTCGCTGGTCTGGATGGCAGAATCTTGGCCGAGGGGGGGCGATTCTCGGGGCGGGTCCAACTCCCCTAAGCTGTGGCGCAGGCGCCGCTTGCCAACCCCTGCTTGCGCACTGGGGCGCACGAGCGCAATCTGGCGGGTGCAGCGAGGGGCAAGACAGGAGGTCCGAGGTGTCTCTGCGTTATCTGCATACCATGGTGCGCGTCACCGACATCGAGCGAAGCCTGGATTTTTACTGCAACAAGCTCGGCATGCAGGAGGTCCGCCGCCGCGAGGACGAGGCCGGCCGCTATACCCTGGTCTTCCTGGCTGCCGCCGAGGACAAGTCGAGCGCCGCCGGCGCCAATGCCCCGCTGCTGGAGCTGACGTACAACTGGGACCCCGAGAAGTACGGGGAAGGGCGCAATTTCGGCCATCTGGCCTTCGAGGTTGACGACATCTATGCCCTCTGCGACCGCCTGATGAAGGCCGGCGTCACCATCAACCGCCCGCCGCGGGAGGGCCGCATGGCGTTCGTGCGGTCGCCCGACAACATCTCCATAGAGCTGCTGCAGAAGGGCCAGGCAAAGCCCAAGCAGGAGCCCTGGGCCTCGATGCCCAACACCGGCAAGTGGTGACGACGCCCGCGGCCGGCGGATGCAGCTGAATTTGCTAAAAATCTGATGTCCCGGAAATCGGGTCCTTAAGCCTCGCTCGGTAGCCTGTGTGCGGATGATTTTGCACGGGCGCGCACCGAGCCGTCGGTTGGCTCCGCGCGTATGGGGAGTATGACCAGGCGCGCCCGATCTCGAGCGGGCTGCACGCGTGCGTCGTGCAGCGTCCATCGCATTGGCAAGTTCGATCCCCGCCGTTGCCTTGCGCGCAACGGGCGGGGCGGATCGGGGCAACCGTGAGCGTGCAATGAACCATCGCGTAGGCCTGCCGCGTTCGCGAATTGCGGCCAAGCTCTACGGCGTGATCGCCCTTACGCTGGTCCTGGCCGGCGTGCTGGCCGGCGTCACCATTGGCTTCGCGAGCCGCACCGAGGAAGCTGCACGGGATGCCCAGCTGAGCGGGCTCGCTTTCGTCCGCAACGCCGCTAGCCTCGAGCTGATGTTCGAGCAGCAGCGCCGCCTCGTGGCGGGTGCGGCACTCGATGCCGAACAGAGCAAGCGGGAGCAGGACGAGCGCGCATTCCGGAAACTCACCGACTCGTCGGCCTCGCTGATGCAGCGCATGGGGTATGGACCCGCCGACAAGCTGCCCGAGCGCCATGCCGACGTTGCCCAGCTCGGGGCATTCGCTCTTGCCTACGCCCGGGACGAGCGCCGCTACCAGGCGGGAGCGATGGCGGCGGACTTCGCGACCGCGATGGATGAAGTCCAGCACGGGCTGCAAGCGGACGAGCGGCAGCGCGCCCGCGCTACGCAGGCCGAGCTCGAGGGTATCCGCGCCAGCTCGCGCTCGGTCGTGGCATGGGTGCTGGCCGGCACGCTCGCGAGCGGGTTGCTGATCGTTCCGCTGGGCCTGTTTTCCCTGCGCCGCGTAATGGCCCGGCTGCATGGCATCGGCGGGGCGCTGGTGAGGCTCGCCCGCAACGATACCTCGGTCGACGTGCCGGGCGTGGAGCATCACGACGAGGTGGGCCAACTCGCCCGTTCGGTGGCGGTGTTCAAGGCCAAGTCGATCGAGCTCCTGCAGAAGAAGGCGGAGCTGGAGCGCGTCAACCTGCAGCTCGAGGCCGCCGTCAACAACATGCCGCTCGGGCTGAGCATGTTCGACGCGCAGCATCGCCTCCTCGTGTGCAACCGGCGCTATGTCGAGATGTACGATCTGCCCGCGGAGCTCACCCTGCGGGGCACGCCCTATTGCGCACTCTGGGAGCACAGGGAGAAGAAGGGAGCGCTGCACTATCCAGCCGAGGGCAGCCGGGAGCCGGATTTCAACCGGCCGGGCTCGATGACCATCGAGTTCGGCAGCGAGAAGACCTATTCCGTGGCGCGCCAGCCGCTCAAGGGCGGCGGTTGGGTGGCCCTGCACGAGGACATCACATTGCGCCGGCGCCAGGAGCAGGAGATCACGCACCTTGCGCGCCACGATCCGCTGACCAACCTCGCCAACCGGTCGTTGTTCCGCGAGCAGCTGCAGCAGGCGCTGCTGCGGCTCGGCCGCGGACAGGGCTTTGCCGTGCTGTGCCTCGATCTCGATCGCTTCAAGCCCGTCAATGACACGCTCGGCCATCCGGTCGGCGATGCGCTCCTGCGGCAGGTGAGCGAACGGCTGCTCAGCTGCGTGCGCCAGGGCGATCTCGTTGCCCGGCTCGGCGGCGACGAGTTCGCCATCATCCAGGCCAACGTGCGCGACAGCGACAGCAGCGAGAAGCTTGCCGCCCGCGTGGTGGAGACCGTTGGCAAGCCCTACGTCATCAACGGCCATCACATCGAGATCAGTACGAGCATGGGGATAGTCCTGGCCCCCCGCGACGGGTCGGATGCCGACCTGCTCATGAACAACGCCGATCTCGCGCTTTACCGCACCAAGGCCGACGGCCGCAACGGCTACTCCTTTTTCAAGTCCGAGATGAACGAGCATGTCCTCGTGCGCCGGTCGCTCGAGGCCGATCTGCGCCGGGCGCTGGAGGAAGACGGCCTGAGCCTGTGGTACCAGCCGGCGGTCTGCCTGAAACGGGGGACGGTGACGGGCCTTGAAGCGCTGCTGCGCTGGACCCATCCAGCGCGCGGCACGATCGCGCCGGCGGAGTTCATCGCCCTCGCCGAGGAGAGCGGCCTGATGGGAGAGGTCGGCGACTGGGCCCTGCGCCGCGCCTGCATGGAGGCGGCACGCTGGTCCTCGCCGGCGAGGGTGGCGATCAATCTCTCGCCCTTGCAGATCAAGCGCAACCTGACCGAGGTGGTGCTACAGGCCCTGGCGGATTCGGGTCTCGCGCCGAGCCGGCTCGAGCTCCAGATCACGGAGGCGGTGCTGATGCAGGACAGCCACAACACGCTGGCCATGCTGCATCAGCTGCGCCAGCTTGGGGTGCGCATCGTCATGGACAATTTCGGACGCGGCTACTGCTCGGTGAGCTACCTGCGCAGCTTCCCCTTCGACAAGGTCAAGGTCGATCGCGCGCTGATTGCCGGCATGGACCGCAGCGCGCCGACACGTGCCGTGATTGCCGGCATCGTCGGCATGGGCAACGGCCTGCGCATGTCGACGGTGGCCGAGGGCATCGAGAATTTCGCCCAGCTCCAGGCCGTCCGCGGCTTCGGTTGCAGCGAGGCGCAGGGCTATTTCTTCAGTCCCGCTGTCGCCGGCAGCGAGGTAGAGCGGCTTCTGGCCGATACGTTCGAGCAGGCGCGGGATGCCGCCTGAGCAGGCCGTCGTCCATCGTTCTTCACATGATGGCTTGTTGCGCGCGGCGGTTGGAGCTAAGAGCGCCCATGCTCGATCATCTCAAGGCTAACAACCGCGCCTGGGCCCGACGCAAGGTCGCGACCGACTCGGACTTCTTCAAGCGACTCGAGCGCCAGCAGGCGCCCGAGTATCTCTGGATCGGCTGCTCGGACAGCCGTGTGCCCGCCAACGAGATCGTCGATCTCGATCCGGGCGAGCTGTTCGTGCACCGCAATGTCGCCAACCTCGCGCCGCCACAGGACGCCAATTATCTCTCAGTGCTGCAGTTCGCTGTCGACGTCTTGAAGGTCAAGCACATCCTGGTGGTGGGGCACTACGGCTGCGGCGGTGTGAGCGCTGCGGTCGACGGCAAGCGCCGCGGCCTCGTGGATCACTGGCTGCATCCGATCCGTGAGCTCTACCAGGAGCATTGCCGCACGCTGGAGAAGATTTCGGATCTGCGGACGCGCATGGACCGGTTGTGCGAGTTCAACGTCATCAGGCAGGTACGCAACGTCGCATCCGATGTCTTTGTGCAGGATGCGTGGGCGCGCGGGCAGCCGCTCTCCGTGCACGGTTGGGTCTACTCGCTCTCCGACGGCCTGGTCAACGACCTGGAGGTCACGGTCAGCCGGCCCGACATGGTGTCGCTGCTGGAATAGCCGAGGATTGCCCACACGAGCCGCCGAGTGGCGGTTTCTTCCGCCACCGGCGCCGCGCGTGCGAGCATCGCGGTACCCGACCGACGCGGTGCGGCTGCGGCGACGCCGGCATCATATTCGCGATGCAATGGTGTCACTTGCGTGTCCGGCCGCGCGTCCGTCTCGCACCTGCTCCGCTGCGAAATTGAAACCCCGGCCGTGCGGGTGTAGGATTGCATTTTTATAAGCCGATTTGACTGGGTCATCGGCTGCGGTCGGCGTATTGCTTGGAGGTATTGCTGTCATGACGGAACCAACTCCCGATTTCTCGGTCGCTATGGTGCCCAAGGCCGGCGTGAGGCCGTGGCGCGAGCACGGCTATCGTCTCGAGGGCAGTTCGAGTGCCACGAACCCGAGCAAGTACATCGTGCACAACTACGGTCACGGTGGCGCCGGTATTACGCTGAGCTGGGGCGTTGCGAGCCAGGCGCGCGATCTGGTCCGCGACCGCGCGAGCGTCACGGGCGATACGAAGGTGGCCGTGCTCGGCTCGGGCGCCATTGGGCTGACGGCGGCAACCCTCATCCGCGACCTCGGGTTGAACGTGACGGTCTACACCAAGGAGTTCTGGCAGGACACGACATCGCACGTGGCCGGGGGGCAGTGGTCGCCGTCGTCGGTCAAATACAACAGCACCAGCAAGTTCAAGGCGGTGCTCAAGTCAGCCTACCGGCGGTTCGAGAGCGATATCGGCAAGGGCTTCGGAGTCTCGAAGAAGATCAACTACACGCCGGAGCGCGACCCCTATCTGGACCTGGTCGTTAGTCTCGTGCCGGGCCTCATCCCGGCTCCCCAACCGATCAATCTTCCGTTCCAGCATTTGACGAAGCCGGGGTTCAAGTACGAGACGCTGCTGATCGAGACGTCCATATTTCTGAACAAGCTGGATGGTGACCTGCGCGCCAAGAATGTTTCATTCGAGCAGACGACGTTCGAGGATGTCGACGACGTTCTCGACCTTCAGGAGAACATCATCGTCAATTGCACCGGACTTGGAGCCAGGGACATCTGGCGCGACTGGGACGTCAAGGGGATCAAAGGGCACCTGGCGGTGCTGACGGCGCAACCGAACTTGACCTACCTGTTTAGCCGGGACGGCTATTTGTTTCCGCGGCAGGACGGCGTCATCATCGGCGGCACGTACCGGTTTGGCGATGAGACGACCAATCCCGATCCGGCCGTATCCAAGCAACTGGTCGATCATATGAAGGGCGTGTTCGGCGTAGGGCCGGTTGTGCCGCTGCCTACGTTCCACATCGATCATCCCAACAACAGGGACCTCATATCGACCGAGGAAGTTGTCGTTTCTTAAGGGCGTTTCCGAATACGTCCGCCCTGTCATCCCGGAATTCGCCGCAGGCGAATATCCGGGACCACATGGCCGAGCCCGGACAGCGCGGACGGATCGCCCTCGGCCGGCACGACACGCCACTTTGACCCCTGTCACGGGCTGCGCCACCAGGGCGTGCCGGTGCGCTTGCCCTTGGGCGTCAATCCAGCGTGGTGCGGAAGCGGCGGACAGCAAGCGTCATGGCCAACAGCATAAGGCCAGCGAGCGCCAAAGCCTCAGTGTGCAGGTCGTAGAGGGTCGCACCCTTGAGCATGATGCCGCGCACGATGCGGATGTAGTGCGTGAGCGGCAGCATCTCCCCCACCACCTGCGCCCAGCCCGGCATGCCCGCGAACGGGAACATGAAGCCCGACAGCAGAATGTTGGGAAGGAAGAACATAAAGGACATCTGGATCGCCTGCAGCTGGTTCTGGGCGATCGTGGAGAAGGTGTAGCCGACCGCCAGGTTGGTGGCGATGAAGAGCGTGCTGAGCGCGGCGAGCAGTACAATGCTGCCTTCGATGGGGACGCGGAACAGGAAGATGGCAAACAGCAGGATCAGCGCCGCCTGCAGGAAGCCGATGAGAATATAAGGCGCGATCTTGCCCAGCATGATCTCGAGCGGGCGGATCGGCATCGACAGCAGACTCTCCATGGTGCCGCGCTCGATCTCGCGCGTGACGGAGAGCGCGGTGAAGATCAGCATGGTCATGGTGAGGATGGTGCCGAGCAGGCCGGGCACGATGTTGAGGCTGGTGGCGGCGGCGGGATTGTAGCGCCGGTGCTGGCGGATCTCGAAAGCCGGCACCGACTGGATGGTCTCGGGCAGCCCGCGGTCGCGGGCGAGCGCCGTCTGCACGACGCGCTCGAGAGTGCCGAGGGCCGTGCTGGCTGCGACGGGATCGCTGGCGTCGGCGGCGACCAGCAATGCCGGCCGATCGCCGCGCCGCACGCTCCGCTCGAAGCCCGCGGGAATCTCGACGCCGAACAGGACGCTGCCCGAGCGCATCCAGTGGTCCATCTCCGCTTCCGAGCGCGCGATGCGGGTGACGGAGAAGTAGGACGTGTTGCTGAGCGCGGCCAGCACGGAGCGCGTCAGATCGTTCTCCTCGTGCACCAGCACGGCGGTCGGCAGGTGCCGCGGCGTGGTGTCGATGGCGTAGCCGAACAGGAGGAGTTGCACCACGGGAATGAAGATCATGGTGGCGAACGTCAGCCGGTCGCGGCGGAGCTGCACGAACTCCTTGATCATCATGGCGAGCGTGCGCTTGAGATCGGTCATTTGAAGTTGTCCTGTGAGCGCATCATCAGGCTGATGAACACGTCCTCCAGCGAGGGCTGCGACAGGCTCCACGTCAGCTCCGGCCGGTCGCGGAACCCGGCCACGGCCTTGTCGAGTGCGTCCGCGTCGCTGCCGGCGACGTGGAGGCTGGTTCCGAAGGGCGCCACCATGTCGATGCCGGGGATGCCGAGCAGCTTCTCCGACAGCGCTTGCAGGTCGGGCCCGCTCACGGTGTAGGTATGCAGGTGCGACTGGGCGATGACCTCGGGAATCGTCCCCTGCGCCAGCAGCTCGCCGTAGGCGATGTAGGCGATCTCGTGACAGCGCTCGGCCTCGTCCATGTAGTGCGTGGAGACCAGCACGGTCATGCCCTCGGAGGCGAGCTTGTGGATTTCGCCCCAGAACTCGCGGCGGGCCTTGGGATCGACGCCGGCGGTCGGCTCATCGAGCAGCAGCAATTGCGGCTTCGGCAGGATGCAGGCGCCGAGCGCCAGGCGCTGCTTCCAGCCCCCCGACAGCTCGCTCGCAAGCTGCGCCTCGCGTCCCCCCAGCCCCAGGCGGTCTACAGCAGCCCGGGCCTCCCGGCTCGGGTCGGCGAGGCCGTACACCCGCCCCACGAACTCCAGGTTCTCCAGGATCGACAGGTCCTGGTAGAGGCTGAAGCGCTGCGTCATGTAGCCGACGTGTCGCTTGATCGCCTCGTTCTCAGTCCGGATGTCGTAACCGAGCGCGGTGCCCCGGCCGCTGTCGGGGGTGAGCAGGCCGCAGAGCATGCGCAGCGTCGTGGTCTTGCCCGAGCCGTTGGGGCCGAGGAAGCCATAGATCTGGCCCTTCTTCACTCGCATCGAAAGGTTGCGCACCACGACCTTGTCGCCGAACGACTTGGTGAGGCCTTCGACCTCGACGACCGTTTCGCCTGCCGAGGCGTCAACGCTGGGCATGGCTGACACCGAGGGGCGGTTGCAACGTGACGGAGACGGGCTGGCCTACACGCAGCTTCTCCGGATGCTCCGGCGTCGCCTCGATGCGGAACACCAGCCGCGCGCGCTCCTCCAGGCTGTAAATGACCGGAGGCGTGAACTCGGCCTGGGCCGAGATGAAGTTGACGCGTGCGGTGAGCCCCTTGGCGCAGCCGTCGCAGTTGATGGCGATCCGGTCGCCGATATGCACCTGCGGCAGCGTCGCCTGCGGCACGAAAAAGCGCACGCGCACGTTGTCGGGCGGGAGCAGCGACACGATCGGCCGGCCCGCCGGCACCATCTCGCCGCCGCGGAAGTAGACCTCCTGCACCGTCCCCGCCGTGGGGCTCGCCATGCTGCGCCGTACGAGGCGGGTGCGCGCCGAGTTGAGCCGGGCCTCGGCGGTTCGCAGTGCAGCCTCCGCATCGTCGTAGGCTTTCTGCGAGCCGACCGCCTTCTTGAGCAGCTCGCTGGCGCGGTCGAAGGCGACGCGCGCGTTGGCGACCGCGGCTTCGTTCTCGGCGACGGTCGCCTTCTGCAAATCGGAGTCCAGCGTGAAGAGCGCCGAGCCGGGTGTGACGGCGTCGCCCTCGCGCACGGACAGTGTCTCTACGCGCCCGCTCTCGTCGGGGGCCACGAAGATGAAATAGGCCTCGATCCAGCCCTGGAACTCGAGCGGCGCGGCGCCCTTGCGCGAGTAGGCATAGACGGCGCTGGCGAGACCGATGGCCGCGATGGCGCCGATGGCCAGCAGGCGGGTGCGTGCCGACTTCATGGCGTTTCCTTTCCGGTCTTGCCCCTGAGCAGGTCGCGGTAGGCCCCGAGCAGGCCGTGCACGTCGAGCGGGTCGATCTTGGCGAAGAGGCCGTCCCAGATGACCGCCATCAGCAGCGGCGCGACAATGAGCTGGGGGTAGCGGGCCGGCGCATCGGTGGCGAGGTTGCCGCCGCGC
The DNA here is from genome assembly GCA_050248715.1 of Hyphomicrobiaceae bacterium. GTDB lineage: Bacteria > Pseudomonadota > Alphaproteobacteria > Rhizobiales > Hyphomicrobiaceae > AWTP1-13. Next base: position 11,325 of record JBFWRV010000073.1, read on the forward strand.
GCAGCGCGGTCGGCCAGCACCCGCATCGCCGCAAGTCCCTTCGAGACGACCTCCCGATAGTAGAATTCGGCAATGGCCGGAAAGCGCGGTCCCTCGGCCATGATGAGGCGCAGCAGCAGCTTGCGCTCGGTGCCCAGCACCTCCCTCTCGAAGACCGCATACAAGGCTTCGATTGCCTGTTCCGGCTTGATGTCTGGCGACGCGACCAACTGCCCCACTTGCGCTAGCACCGGCGAGGCGGCGTTGCGCACAAGCGCTTCGAACAGGTCGACCTTGTCCTTGAAGTAGAGGTAGAGCGTACCCTTCGCGACGCCGGCCCGGGCGGCGACGTCATCGAGCCGCGCGGCGGCGAAACCGTGCTCCGCAAAGACCGACAGCGCGGCTTTGAGGATGGCCTGCCGACGTGCCTCCGCGGTGACCTTGCGGGCCCGCGGCGGCTTGGCAGCTGCCGCTCCCGTCTTCCGGGTGCCGGGCTTCTCGGCAGGGGCGAGGGCACTGTCGTCGGCATGCCGCGGCCGTGCTGATCCCGGGGATGACTCGACTTTCCGCATCGGCCGTCTCACATTATGACTGACTAGTCAGTCATATAGTACGGCGATGTCCCCATGCAAGACCGTGGCTGACAAGAATCGCAGGTGCGATGCAGCATAGGACGGCGCAGCGGCATGCGCTTCCATCGCCGGCGACCGAATGAGCGCGAAATCGCCGTAGGGCGAAAAAGGGAGGCGCAGGGGGCCAACCAGTGACCTGGCCGAGACGATGCTCCTCCGCCATCCCGTCGCTTGCCTGTCCCGGCGGAGGCAGGGGTTGGCGGGCGCGCACAGATGGTTGGATACGGGCACCAGGCCCGGTATGACGGCCGGATGCCGGCTTCGCCCGGCGGGCCGGTTGGCGCGGCCAAGAGGAAGTCGCCTGACGGCCTCACTTGCAGGCGGGCGCACACGGGCGCAAATGTCCGGAGCCCGTGCGGCGACAGTGGATCGGAGCGAATGCGCGTGCAGCGGAATTGGAGCCGCCGACGTCCGGGCCGCGTAGCGCTTTTGCTCGCCGTGTGGCTCGCCGCCGTGCTGGTGGCGCTCATGCCGGCCGGCGCGGATCCAAAATTCCCCCCGCTCACCGGCCGCATCGTCGACGAGGCGGGATTACTTTCGGTCGAGGACAGGCGCGCCATCGAGCAGGATCTGGCGGCACTCGAGGGCAAGTCCACCGACCAGCTCGTCGTCTATACGACGCGCTCGCTGCAGGGCTACCCGATCGAGGATTTCGGCTACCGGCTCGGTCGCTTCTGGCAGATCGGCCAGAAGGGTACGAACAACGGCGTCGTTTTGATCGTCGCCCCCAACGAGCGCAAGGTGCGCATCGAGGTCGGGCGTGGGCTGGAGCCCCAGCTCACCGACCTGATGAGCAAGCTCATCGTCGAGAATGCGATCCTGCCGGCGTTCCGGCGCAATGACTTCGCCGGTGGCATAAAGGCCGGCGTGCGCGACATCCGCGACGTGCTGCTGGGCGACGCGGAGGCCGTCAAGGAGCGGGCGCGCACGGCCGCCAAACGCTCCCCCGGCGGAGGAGACGCCTTTCCCGTGATCATCCTCCTCATCTTCATCCTGATCGCCTTCGCCATGGTGTGGATGCAGTCGCGGCAGACCGCACACCCCGCGCGCGCGAATGCCGCCAACCGGCGCCGCAGCCGCTATGGTTACGAGCCCGCGCCCACCTGGCCGTCGGGGTGGGGCGGCAGCTCGGGCGGTTGGAGCGGCGGGTCGGGAGGCGGCAGCGGCGGCGGTTTCTCGGGCGGTGGCGGCGACTTCGGCGGTGGCGGCTCGTCGGGCAGCTGGTAGCAGGGCGCGCAGGAAGGATCAGGGCGCATGACACTCGTTGCGGAAGCCGACCAGAGGCGCATTGCCGATGCGATCAGCGAGGCCGAGCGTGCCACGTCGGGCGAGATCGTGGCCGTGATCGCGCCGGAGAGCGCCACCTACTACTATGTTCCCTTCCTGTGGGCCGCGCTGATCGCGCTGGCGGTGCCGTGGCCATTCGTGTTCTGGACCTGGTGGCCGATCCAGCACATTTACGTGCTGCAACTCGCCGTGTTCGCCGCTTTCGTCGCCCTGCTGATGCCGAGCCCGATCCGCTTGGCGCTGGTGCCGCGCAGCGTGAAGCATACGCGCGCGCACCGCCGCGCCGTGGAGCAGTTCATGGTACAGAACCTGCACACGACCGTGGGGCATACGGGTGTGCTGATCTTCGTATCGGTGGCCGAGCGCTTCGCCGAGGTCATCGCCGATCGGGCGATCCACGAGAAAGTGCCCGAGACGGTCTGGCAGGCGATCGTGGCCGACCTGACCGAGCACATCGGCAAGGGCCAAGCCGGCGAGGGCTTCGTGCGCGCCATCAAGGCGGCCGGCGAGCAGTTGGCCCGCCACTTTCCGCCCGAGGGACGTCACGACAAAGGCCTCAGCAATCACCTGATCGTGCTGCCGCCCGTGTGAGCCGCGCCGTCCCGGCAATTGCGCGACGCGGTCAGCCCGCGATCGGCTGTGACCAGGACAGCGCCTCGTAGCCTGGCGCGTAGCGGCGGTTGGTCTGCTCGGGATTGCGGTTGACGAGCGGGCGCGCGTACATGGGGTGGCGCATGCTGCGCACCTCGTGCTCGACCTTGAACAGCACCTTGCCCGACCTCGGATCGACGATGTCCTCGAAGCGGTACTGGTGCTGATCGCTCTCCTCGCTGATGAGACCGCGCTCCAGCAGCCGGCGGTAGGGCCCGGAGAAGTCGGCGAGATAGATGGCGACGTGGTGGCCGTCGAACGCTGGCGCCTGGGCGTCCGTCTCGCGGAAGACGAGATGCTGCCCGGCCCCGACCGAGGCGCGCGCAAAGCGGCCCTCGCCGTCGTCGCCCGCCTGGGCCGGTGTTGCGAGCACCTCGCGGTAGAAGCGGGCAATGCCGTCGGCCGTGGCGCGCGGCACCTCGAGCTCGACGTAGGGCATGCCGAGCATCATCTGTCCAAAGCGTGCTCCCGGCTCGAAGCAGCGCATGCGGTTGCCCCAGGGGCAGGTCACCTCGACAAAGTCGTTGCGCTCGCTGAAGGAAAAGCGCGTTCCCTCCAGCTGCTTCTGCACGCCAGCGAGGCGGCGCAGCAGCGACTGGCGGTCCGGGATGACGAGGGCCGTATGTCCGCGCAGCACCTGCGCCTTGCCGGTCGGCAGGTGGAACTGGCTGCGGCCGACGTTGATCCACATGTTGCCGACACCCGTCATGAGGTAGGGGTCGCGCGTAAGGCCGAGCCCAGTGACGTAGAACAACGTGGCGAGCTGCTGGTCGGGAACGCGCGTGTTCACGTGCTCCAGCGTGACGACGTTGCCGATGTCCTCAGCGGCCCGATCGTAGTTGGTCATGGTGCTGCGTCCTCCCGAGGCAGGGGGCTCATGTCGACGGGAATCTGGTCGACTGCAAATTTGGCCCCTTGCTGCGCCATGATGCTAGCTCAGCACGGGCGCGCCCGCCAAACGCCGAGAGCAAACCGCCCTCGTCTGAGCCGCATACCTGCCCTCGTCCCGAGCTTGTCGAAGGAGGGGCCGCAAATGCCAGCCGTGCTTCGACAGGCCCAGCACAGGGTCGGAGTGCAAGCACGAAGCACTTGCAGTCGGCCTCCCCGATGCGCTCTGATGGCGGCCGATCGGAAACGGAACGAGACATCATGAGCGAGAAACGCCGGGCCGCCCGGCTTGCCGTCGATATCGGGGGAACCTTCACCGACATTGTCCTCTTGTCAGGCGAGCAGCGATGGGTTGGGAAGCTGCTGACCACGCCCAAGGCGCCCGAGGTCGCTGTCATCGAGGGCGCGCGCGGCGTGCTGGAGGCAGCCGGCCTCGGCTTCGCCGACATCGGCCTGTTCGTGCACGGCACGACGCTCGCCACCAACGCCATCATCGAGCGCAAGGGTGCGCGCACCGCGCTGATCGCCACGGACGGCTTCCGCGACGTGATCGAGATCGCCGATGAGGGCCGCTTCGACCAGTATGACATCAATATCGTCAAGCCCGTGCCCCTGGTGCCGCGCGAGCTGCGCTTCACGGTGCCTGAGCGCATCGACGTGCATGGCGCGGTGCGCCGCGAGCTGAATGAAGGCGCGGTGCGGAGGGTGGCCAAACGGCTGGAGAGCCTCGACATCGAGGCCGTTGCCGTGGCGCTCATCCACTCCTACGCCAACCCCGCGCACGAGGTGCGCATCGGCGAAATCCTGGCCAAGGAGTGCCCCCGCCTCAGCGTGACGCTGTCGTCTGCCGCCTGCCCCGAGGCACGCGAGTTCGAGCGCACCGCCACCGCGATCGCCAACGCCTACGTGCAACCGCTGATGGCGGGCTACCTGCGCCGCCTCGAGCGGGAGATGGCAAAGCTGGGACTCGCGAGCCCCATACACCTGATGACCTCGGGGGGCAGTTTGGCGAGCCTGGAGACGGCCGCCCGCTTTCCCGTCCGTCTCGTCGAGTCGGGGCCGGCGGGCGGCGCCATCCTCGCGGGCCGCATCGCGCTGGAACGCGGCGCGCGCAAAATTCTCTCCTTCGACATGGGCGGCACGACCGCCAAGATCTGCCTGATCGACGACGGCGAACCCCTGAAGGCGCGCATCTTCGAGGTCGATCGGCAGTCGCGCTTCAAGAAGGGTAGCGGCACGCCCGTGCGCATTCCCATTATCGAGATGGTGGAGATCGGTGCGGGCGGCGGCTCCATCGCCCGCGTGGATACCCTGCAGCGCATCCTCGTGGGGCCGGACAGTGCCGGAGCCGAGCCCGGTCCCGCCTGCTACGGCCGCGGCGGCACCGAGCCGACGGTGACGGATGCCGACCTCGCCATTGGCAAGATCGACCCGGCCCGCTTTGCCGGCGGCAAGATTGCGATCGACACGGGCAAGGCCGAGGCCGCGCTTGCCTCGGGCATAAGGGCAAAGCTCGCGGGCATGGATGCCGAGCAGGCGGCCGTTGCCGTTGGCGAGATCGTCGACGAGAACATGGCGAACGCGGCGCGCGTGCATGCGGTGGAGCGTGGCGTGGCGCTGGGCGACCGCGCGCTCGTGGCGTTCGGCGGCGCAGCCCCGCTGCACGCGAGCCGGCTCGCCGAGAAGCTCGGCATCGGCCGCATCATCGTCCCGCCCGATGCGGGCGTCGGCTCGGCCATCGGCTTTCTGGCGGCGCCGGCCGCCTACGAGATGGTGCGCTCACGCTACATGCGGCTCGACCGTTTCGACGTGGAGGCGGCCAACGAGCTGATCGAAACGATGCAGCGGGAGGCTATCGCGCACGCACGCGCCGCGGCGGGTGAGCGGCCGGTCCTGGCAAAGCGGTCCGCGTTCATGCGCTACGCGGGGCAGGGCCACGAGATAACCGTCATGCTCCCCGACCGCCCGCTGGCGGCCGGTGATGCGGCGACCTTCCGGCTGGCGTTCGAGCAGGAATACACGCGGCTGTTTGCGCGCCACATCCCCAACGCCGTGATCGAGATCATGAGCTGGGTCGTGCTGGCGACGACGGAGACGGAGCGACCGACGCGACTCGAGGAGGCATCGGCGCGTCCTGCGCCTGCGATGGCCGGCGAGCGCAGCGTGTTCGATGCCCGCCTGGGCAAGCGGCTTGCCGTGCCCGTCTACGAGCGTGGCCAGCTTGCGCCGGGCATGGGCCTTGCAGGTCCGGCCCTCGTCGTCGAGGAGGGCACATCCACCTACGTCTCGCCGAGCTTTGATCTCACCGTCGATGCCGGCGGCGCCCTGGTGTTGATGATCAAGGCCGCCATGTGAATCCCCTCTCCCCGCACGCGGGGAGGGGAACGGTCGCGGCAGTTTGTGCTGATGGCCAATGTTATTCAGGAGCCCGACCCCATGTCCAAGCCCATCGGTGACATCGAGCTGCAGATCATGTGGAACCGGCTGATCGCCGTGGTCGAGGAGCAGGCGCAGACCCTGCTGCGCACGGCCTTCTCCGCCATCGTGCGCGAGGCGGGCGACCTCTCCGCCGGCATCTTCGATGCCAAGGGCCGCATGCTCGCCCAGGCCGTTACCGGCACGCCGGGCCACGTCAACTCGATGGCCGAGTCGGTCAAGCACTTCATCGCCCACTTCGGCCTCGACACCATGAAGCCGGGTGATGCCTACATCACCAACGATCCCTGGATGGGCACAGGCCACCTCAACGACTTCGTCATCACCACGCCCTGCTTCTACAAGGGCAGGTTGATCGGCCTCTTCTCCTGCACCTCGCACCTCATGGACATCGGCGGCATCGGCTTCGGCCCTGACGGCACCGACGTGTTCATGGAAGGGCTCTACATCCCGTTCCTCAAGGTGCTGGAGGAGGGCAAGGTCAACGAGACGCTGATGGCGATGATCTGCGCCAACACGCGGCTGCCGATCGACACGGTGGGCGACGTCTACTCGCTGATGGCCTGCAACGACGTCGGCTGCCAGCGCCTCGTCGAGATGATGGACGAGTTCGGCCTCGATAGCCTGGATGAGCTCGGCGAGCACATCTGCGCCAAGAGCCGGGCGGCCGTGCTGGCCGAGATCGCCAAGTTGCCGAAGGGCACCTGGTCCAATTCCATGACCACGGACGGCTTCGACGGGCCTATCACCCTGCGCGCAACCACCACCATCTCCGATGAGGGCATCCACGTCGACTACACGGGCACCGACCCGCAGGCGCGTCGCGGCATCAACGTGCCGCTCTCCTACACCACGGCCTACACGGTGTTCGGCCTCGGCTGCATCGTGGCGGCCCGGATCCCCAACAACGCCGGCTCCCTCTCTCCCCTCACGGTGTCGGCGCCGGAGGGTTGCATCCTCAATGCGGCCAAGCCGGCGCCCGTCTGTATCCGCCATGTCATCGGCCAAATGCTGCCCGACGTGGTGTTCGGCTGCCTGGCCCAGGCCATTCCCGAGCGCGTGCCGGCAGAAGGCACCTCGTGCCTCTGGAACATCATCGTGCGCGGCTCGGTGAGGGGCGGGCAGGTCGGCAACTACGGGTTCTCCATGGCCATCACCTCTAACGGCGGCACCGGCGCGCGCCCGCACGCCGACGGCCTCTCGGCCACGGCCTATCCTTCGGGCGTCAAGGGCACGCCGGTCGAGATCGCCGAGGCCATCACGCCGCTGATCTTCTGGCGCAAGGAGTTCCGCGCGGACTCCGGCGGAGCCGGGCGCACGCGCGGCGGGCTCGGGCAGGCCATCGAGATCGAGAGCGGTGTGGGCGAGCCCTTCGAGCTGCTCGCCGCCTTCGACCGCATCGATCATCCCCCGCGCGGCCGGCACGGCGGCAAGGCGGGAGCCGCCGGCGCGGTTGCCATCAAGGACGGCAATAAGCTCAGGGGCAAGGGCACGCAGTGGGTGCAGCCGGGCGAGCGGCTTCTTATCATGACGCCGGGTGGCGGCGGCCTCGGGGACCCCGAGGCGCGCGAGCCCGCGCTCATCGCTAAGGACGTGCGCGAGGAGCGCACGACCGAAAAGCCGTAGAGCGCCGCGAACCCTCGCCCCGGCTGAGCCTACCGCCTCCCGTGCTGAGCCAACGGCTCCCGTGCTGAGCTTGTCGAAGCACGGCTTGGAGTTCTCGACCCGTCCTTCGACAGGCTCAGGACGACGGCGCGTTTGTGGGCAGCGATTGCCGGCCCATGCTAGGTATGTCGAAGCACCGTTTAGCAGATGGAGACCGACAATGACGGCAGCACAGCCCGAGGAAGAGGACGCCATCCTCGATGCCGTCGGCAAGTGGCTGGAGCGAGACGTGCGCCGACACGTGCACGCGCTCGAGCACGATGACATCTATCCGGAGGAGATGGTCGAGCAGATGAAGGCGCTGGGATTGTTCGGCGCCACCATCGGGCAGACCTGGGGCGGACTCGGGCTCTCGGCCAGCACCTACGCGCGCATCGTGCAGCGGGTGTCGGAGGTATGGATGTCGCTGTCGGGCATCTTCAACTCGCACCTGATCATGGCAGCCTGCGTGGAGCGGGTCGGCACCGAGGAGCAGAAGCGCGCCTACCTCCCCCGCTTCGCCACCGGCGAGTTGCGCGGCGGCCTTGCCCTCACCGAGCCCGACTGCGGCACCGATTTGCAGGCGATCCGCACGCGCGCGGTGCGCTCCGGCAACGATGCCTACCTCGTCAACGGCACCAAGACGTGGATCTCCAACGGCATCCACGGCCAGGTGTTTGCCCTGCTGGTGAAGACGGACACCGAGGCGCAGCCGCGCCACAAGGGCATGAGCATGCTGCTGGCCGAGAAGGGCCCGGGCTTTCGCGTCTCGCGCAAGCTGGAAAAGCTCGGCTACAAGGGCATCGACTCCGCCGAGCTGATCTTCGAGGACTACCGCGTGCCGGCGGACGGGCTGATCGGCGGCGTGGAAGGTCGCGGCCTGCAGACGGCGCTCGGCGGCTTGGAGCTCGGCCGCATCAACGTCGCCGCGCGCGGCTGCGGGCTCGCCAAAGCGGCGCTCGATGAATCCGTGCGTTACGCGCAGATGCGCAAGACCTTCGGCAAGCCGATTGCCGAGCACCAGGCGATCCAGCTCAAGTTGGCGGAGATGGCCATCCGCACTGAGGCTGCCATTGCGCTGACCGCCAACGCCGCCAAGGCCTACGACGAGGGGCGCCGCTGCGACATGGAGGCCGGTATGGCCAAGTACGCGGCCTCCGAGGCAGCGCTGGAGAACGCCACCGAGGCCATGCGCATCCACGGGGCCTACGGCTACTCCAAGGAGTTCAATATCGAGCGCTACTACCGCGATGCCCCGCTCCTGTGCATCGGCGAGGGCACCAACGAGCTGCAGCGCATCATCATCGCCCGTCAGCTCGTCGAGCGGAACCCGATCTAGCGCAGCCGCCAATCAGCTCCGCCCGCCGGCATGCCGGAATTTCGCGTCAGCGATATCGAGCGACGAGGAAAGTCATTCCAAGCGCCTCAGACGAAGCCTTGGTTCCGTATCGCCGTGCGCCCGCAGCGCAGCCGCGGGCCGCCAATGTGCGCAGGTTCCGTAGCATTGGGGGCCGTTTGCCGGTCCCTCGGCGGTCACCCCTCGAGTTCGAGCAGTGCCTGGCCCTCGGCGACCTGCGTCTTTTCCTCGACCAGCCACTTGGCCACCCGGCCCGACAGCTCCGCGCTGACGGGGATATGCATCTTCATGGCCTCGACGATGGCCACCTCCGTGTCGGGAGCGACGGCGGTGCCCGCATCCACCAGGCGGGTTATGAGTTGTCCGGCAACGGGCGAGGTGACGTGACGGGCCATGAAGGATGCCTGCAGGATTGATGCTGTCAGAGACCAGCATGCCCGAGCCCGGTTCTGCAAGCGCCAAGAAAAAGGGAGCCGGCGAGGCTCCCTGAGTAAAGGCGAAGAAGGCGACGTCGAATTCGTCAGGCGGCGGCGTGCTCGTCGGCCGGGTCGCGCAGGACGTAGCCGCGTCCCCACACCGTCTCGATGTAGTGTTGGCCGCCGGTGGCCGCCTGCAACTTCTTCCTCAGCTTGCAGATGAAGACGTCGATGATCTTCAACTCCGGCTCGTCCATGCCGCCGTAGAGGTGGTTGAGGAACATTTCCTTGGTTAGCGTCGTGCCCTTGCGCAGCGAGAGCAGCTCCAGCATCTGGTATTCCTTGCTGGTGAGGTGCACGCGCTGGCCGTGCACTTCCACCGTTTTGGTATCAAGGTTCACCTTGAGCTCGCCGGTCTCGATCACCGACTGGGCATGCCCCTTGGAACGGCGCACGATGGCGTGGATGCGGGCGACCAGCTCGTCCTTGTGGAAGGGCTTGGTCATGTAGTCGTCGGCGCCGAAGCCCAGGCCGCGCACTTTGTCCTCGATGCCGGCCAGGCCGGAAAGGATCAGAATTGGCGTCTGCACCTTGCTGACGCGCAGCGTCTTGAGGACCTCATAGCCGCTCATGTCCGGCAAATTGAGGTCCAAAAGGATAATGTCGTAATCGTAGAGCTTGCCGAGATCGACGCCCTCTTCGCCAAGGTCCGTCGTATAAACGTTGAATCCCTCCGACTGCAGCATCAGCTCAATGCTTTGCGCTGTTGCGCTGTCGTCCTCGATCAGAAGGACTCGCATAGTTTCCTCTCTATCCCAAGTCCCCGATTGGGGGCCTGCTGCCCGATACTTGAGGAGTGCCCGCTGGCCCACCCGCTAAGCCATTGTTAGCAAGTTACCCGCCAGAGGTTAACAAAACCTAATTTTGCCTTACAATTACGCGCGTTCTTGCACACAGCCGTTCCTGATTCGCAGACCCGTCACCTGCGCGTCGCCAACACCCAACCGTTCGGGGAGACGCGGCATCTGGCACCCCGTCTTCCCCTGCTGGGCATGCAACTTTTCGTGAGCCAACCTTCCGCGGCGCCCGAACATCCCTTCCAGGTCCGCCGTACCCCCCGTCACGTCGCGCAAATTCTATGTATCTGATTTGCGACTCGCACCCTAGGGGGTTCCAGCAAAAAATGTCAGGGGTAAGGGCCGTCGGACACGAGGGTCCATAGCCGTTGCTTTACCGCAACTTAATGGGTTTATATAAAGTTATCTCGGGCCGGCGCGTAAGGTGGCCGTGCCAGCCTGGGAGGCGGTCTGCAGATCGCTGTCCGCATGCCGTGAGGCGAGCCGCTCTAGCGTGTGGCACGTCGCTTGCGTGTAGGCCTGTGCAGACGCAGCCAGTTGGTCTTTCTTTGAGACAGTAAATCCTGAGAGCGCTGTCTGTTCGAGCGCGGTTGGGGGTATCGAACAATGAAGCCACGTGACACGACTGTTCGGCTGAAGCGGTTCGAGGCGAGCGAGAAAGCCCGCAAGGTCGCTTCCATCGAGACCATGATCCTGGATTTCGAGCACATGGTGCTCGACCTTTCCCGCCAGATCACTGCGGAAGAGGAGCGCACCGGCATCAAGGACGCAGGGCATTTCGCCTACTCGACCTTCGCCAAGGCGGCCGGCCTGCGTCGGTCCAACCTGCAGACCTCCATCGTCGATCTCAGGATGAAGCTCGACGCGGCCAGGCGCGAGCATGAGGATGCGGCCATGGAACTGCGCAAGCTCGAGCCCGCGATCGAGAGCAGGGATGCCGACCGCATGGCGCGCAACCCGGATGGCGCCAGCGCCGCCATTGGTTGAGCGCACGAGGCGAGGCGGATTTGAGACCGATCCGCCTGTGCCAATCTACTTGGCTGCAGTTCGCGGGTCTGGACCCCTGACGCGCGTAGGGATCAAACAACCGCCGGCACCATCAAGGACGCGCGGGCGCCGCCGGCGTGAACGCGCCGGGCGCCGCGCCAGTTTTAGGTGGATCGCAACATTGCAGCCGTCGCACCGCGATGGCCGCCAACTCGCACTGTGCTCTGATCCCTCGGCCGAACCGCGGGCCCGGGCATCGTCGAAACGGCCGGCCTGATTGCGCGCTGCATGTCGGACGCGAGCCGACCGGAACAATTCGCTGCCGGTCGGCCGGTGCGACTTTGGGCGGAGGCCCGTTCAGTCGCGATAATCCTGGATACGCGTCGCGCGCAGCCCCGGAAGCCCGTGACGATCGATGGAACGCTGCCAGGAAAGGAACTCGTCCACGGTCAGGGTGTAGCGCTCGCACGCCTCCTCGAGGCTCAGAAGGCCTCCGCGAACGGCTGCGACCACCTCGGCTTTGCGCCGTATGACCCAGCGCTTGGTATCCTTGGGTGGAAGATCGGCCACGGTCAGCGGACTGCCGTCCGGCCCGATCACATAGCGCACCCGCGCCCTATACTGTTGTTCGGTCATGATACACTGAACTCTTTTTCTGACCTGCCCACGAAGCTAGACGAACGCGATTAAAATCGACCTAAGTGACGCGGTAAATACCGGTAGAACCGGTGCGCCATTATTTGCTGTGTGGATGGTTAATTCTGGCGGATTCTTGGTAAAATTTGACGGCGTGTCATGCTTTGGCTTGGTGGTTGCGGGGCCGCTGCTCCTCGGTGTGCCAGATCGACACAGATGTACGCCTCCTGTTGTGTCCGCAGCACATGGCTGGACGCTCGCACCGCTGACGCCGGGATGGGGCTGCGCGCCTGCGGCCTTGCACATTGCGCCTTGATTGTGCCTACTGCGGCCGCCATATTGCCGCCGCCGACGGGGAAGGGAAGAGCGCTGGCATTGCGGTTAACGAGCTGACGACCAACACGCGCCCATGGCGTCTCCCAGGACCTTCTCTTCTTTGAAGCGCGATCGCTCGCGCCCGCGCCGCGTGGTGGTTGCCATGTCGGGCGGCGTCGATTCGTCGGTGGCCGCTGCCGTGCTCAAGCAGCAGGGCCACGATGTCATCGGCGTGACGCTGCAACTCTACGATCATGGCGAAGCGGTGGGTCGCCGCGGTACCTGCTGCGCAGGCCAGGACGTCCACGATGCCCGCCGCGTCGCAGATCAGCTCGCGATCCCCCACTACGTCCTCGACTACGAGCAGCGCTTCAAGGCGGCTGTCATGCAGTCGTTCGCAGACAGCTATGTGGCGGGCGAGACGCCGATCCCCTGCGTCGTCTGCAACCAGCAGATCAAATTCCACGAGCTGTTGGACACAGTGCGCGATCTCGAGGCGGACGCGCTTGCCACGGGCCACTACATCGAGCTCCGGCAGGGCCCCGGTGGCCCTGAGCTGCACCGCGCGCGCGACACCGAGCGTGACCAGAGCTACTTTCTTTTCGCCACCACGCGGAGCCAACTCGACTGGCTTTGCTTCCCGCTCGGCGGCTACCGCAAAGAGGAAATACGCAGCTTGGCCAAGAGCCTGGCGCTGCCTGTCGCCGACAAGCCCGACAGCCAGGACATCTGCTTTGTCCCTCAGGGCCGCTATACCAGTATCGTCGAGCGCTTGAAGCCGGGCGCCGCCGAGGCCGGGGACATCGTGCATGTCGATGGGCAGGTGCTCGGCCGCCACTCCGGCATCATCAACTACACGGTCGGCCAGCGGAAGGGCCTGGGCATAGCTGCGGCCGCGCCGCTCTACGTGGTGCGCCTGGATGCGTCAGCGCGGCGCGTCGTCGTCGGGTCCCGGGAGAGCTTGCACGCGCATTGGATCACCCTTAGGAACGTCAATTGGCTTGGTGACGAGCCGATCCCGCCGGGGGGCACGGCGGTGGCGGTGCGCGTGCGGTCGACATCGCTGCCGCAGGCTGCCACGCTTTTCCCGGCTGGCGACGGAGCCAGGGTCCTGCTGTGCGACGGGGAATACGGCGTGGCGGCGGGGCAGGCTTGCGTGTTCTACGCGGACTGTGGCCCCCGTGCCCGCGTCTTGGGCGGGGGGTGGATCGGACGGGCGCTGAGCCGGGCGGAGGAGCCCGAGAAGGACGCACGGGCCGATGCCGCCGCGGTCGAGTTGGACGGTTCGCTTGCCGGTGGCCCGGGCCACGGCGGTGGCGATGGGCACTGACGAGAGGGAGGATGCGTACGCTATGAGGCCGACGCCGCGTTCCGAAGAGCCAAGTGGCCCCAAGTTCTTCAAGCGCTTTAAGGATTCTCCCGACAACGTCGAGCGCATGGACGAGGACTCCATCAAGAGCGCCTACCGGCGCTGGGCCCCCGTCTACGACCATACCTTCGGGCTCGTCGCCGCCGAGGGACGCAAGCATGCCGTGGAGATCATCAACCAGACCAAGGGCCGCGTGCTGGAGGTCGGCGTTGGCACCGGCCTGTCGCTCCCGGCCTACGGCCGTCACCTCGAGATCGTCGGCATCGACCTGTCGCCGGAGATGCTGGAGAAGGCGCGTGAGCGCGTGGCCGGCGAGCGCCTGCGCAACGTCGCCGGTCTGCACGAGATGGATGCGAGCGACCTCAAGTTTTCCGACGCTTCCTTCGATACGGTCGTGGCCATGTACGTCATGACCGTGGTGCCGGACCCCGAGAAGGTGATGCGCGAGCTTGCCCGGGTATGCCGGCCGGGCGGCGACGTCATTATTGTCAACCATTTCAGCGCCGAGCAGGGCAAGCCGGGCTGGGAAGGCATGCGCGGATGGGTCGAGCGCCGCATGGCGCCGTTCGCCGACAAGCTCGGCTGGCGCCCCGTCTTCGATGTGGAGCGCGTGCTCGTGTGCAAGGACTTGGCCCTGATCGAGAAGCGGGGCCTGCGGCCTTGGGGGCTCTTCACGATGATCCGTTTCCGCAAGGCGGCAGAGGCAAAGGTCGCGGCCTAGGCTGTTCGCGCGATGAGCGGGGAAATGGTGCTTCGTGGGTGGTGCGGGTTGCCGGGTCTGTCCTGGCCGGGTTGACAGGGCTCGCCATGCTTCCTTATATCCCGCGCGGCTGGCGCGGGATTGCACCCCATTGCTTGTCGTGGCGGAGTAGCTCAGCTGGTTAGAGCAGCGGAATCATAATCCGAAGGTCGCCAGTTCAAGTCTGGCCTCCGCTACCAATCATGTATCAGCAGCTTGACCAACGCTGATGAGCCAGCTTGTGGGATGCGATCCGCAACGCCCGGGTTTCTAGGCGTTTACCATCCCGCTCTCACCACGCTATCAGGCGCGCCTTGCGACTCCCGCCGTTTTCCCGGGAGACGGGATGTGGCCCCGCGCGGCGTGGTGCGAATGGCGACCGCGGACCTGTCCTTGCTCACGCAGGTGACATTGCGTCTGCAGCGCGGCGGGCCGAATGCAAGGTCGGGCGGGAACTGCCTGAGAATGCGCGCGTTTGCCTGCAAGCAATTCTCGGAGGCGATTATGAACTTCCGCCCATTGCTTTTCGCTGGTGTCATTGCCGGTGCAGGCTTCGCGGTCTCTGCAGGAAGAGCGGCGGAATCGCTGATGAGCGCGCCCGCGCCCGCCATAAGCGCGCCACAGCCCGGCATGGTCGTGTTTTCGTCCGACGGCCAAATTGTAGGCACGGTGGAAAGCATCGACGCGACGCAAGACGGAAGGGTAACGGCTGTGAATATTGCCGCCGGCGGCTTTCTCGGTTTCGGGAGGAAGCTTGTTGCCATTCCCGAAGGGTGCTTCGGCTTGGTCGGCACTGTCGTGCGCGCCAGTTTGACCGCCGACGAGATCGGCAAGTTGCCGCATCAAGGGCCGTAGTAGATTGCGATGCCGTTTCATCGGATGCCGTTTCATCGTCTGCGCGCTTGTTCGTCACGGCTACGGCATCGCCCGAAAAGAAGCCATGGCGGCCGCGCATTTCGTTCGTGAACGGCAGTTGCTGCGCAGTCGCCAGCTTCCTGGCCGCAACGATTCCCGCCGTTGGCGCGTTTAGGAGGTGATGTCTCTCGCCTCCATCAAGTCCGGGCCGGTAAATATCCGGCGACCGAAACGCTTGCAGCGCGCGCTCGCGACGGATGCTGCTTGCAACGTAGTCGATGTCGGCCCCGGCACCAAGTGGGCCAATCCCATCAAGAAGCGGGACGTCGACGCCCTTGTCAGCTCTGAGCCGGACATCGCCGCAGCGGTAAGGGCGCGCGGCTGGAAAGCCGGGGCTGTCATCCTCTACCGTGACCACCTGCTGGAGGCCAACCTCGATGCGACCGAACTGCAGGGCAAGGACCTCTCCTGTACATGCAAGCTGACAGACCCCTGCCACGCCGATCTGCTGCTCGAGTTGGCGAACGCCTGACGGATCAGCCAGGCGACGGCTACGCGCCGCGTGACGCGCGTGCAGTCAGATACTTGCGACACGACGGCAGTCTTTTGTTGCAGCGCGTTGGTGTGGCACGGCCGAGAGCCTGTCGCGACGCCGCTTTGGGTCGGGCGCGTACTGCAGGACGAACGCTATCTTGTGCACCTGTCGCACGCAGAGGCTCGCTCTTCTCGCGCGAAACATCGCGCGCGCTCTTGCCGAGCAAGTCCGCGACGCGCATGCGCCGCATGAACGGGTTGGCCTTGACGACGGCGGCCGAGAGCAGTCGCGGAATTGGCGTCTGCGCATCGGCCTGCATGACGCGCGCCGCATCGGTGGGACCGAGCAGGTAGGCAAGCCGCAGATGCGCGAAGGTGGGCTCTAGGCCCCGCTCTCTGAGATAGCTCACGCTTTCCCGGCAGAAGATGGCCGCGGCGCGTCTTGAGACGTCGGCGTCCGTTCGCAATCGCAGGATTTGTTCTTCCGTCAATCCTGCGATCTCGCCTGGAAAATGCCGGTGCGCCAGTTCAAGGAATGTGCTCTTGATGAACTGGTAGGGGCCCAGCGCTGTCGAACGTGGGTTCTTGGCAGTGCTGCGGCCGCCGGATTCGGCGGCCATGAGCCGGTCGAGAAATAGCTCGAATGCATCCGATGGTGCGTTTTCCACGGCTTGCGTGGCCAGTGCGTTTGCCTGCGTGCTCAGGCCAGGTGCGGCAATGACAAGCCCGGCCGCAAGGGCGGTGACTAGGGCCGGGCCTCGGCCCCGAGCATGGATACGCAACGCTGGAGATCCCCCAAATTAGATGCAGACGCAGAAACCCGGCGCGTAAGTGAACGATCGGATGAACCGCATCAACCGTCGCGCCGGCGCTCGCGGATTAAATTTCAGAAACTCGCGGGCCCGTCTTGCTCAGCTCACGCTCGCCTGCCGCAACGTTGGAAGCATTTTGCTCCTCGTTGGTTTTCACAGCGAGTTCCACATGGTGCCGCTTGGCCCGTGACCGACCCCGCAGCATCGATGTCTCTGATCGCCTCACTCAGACTCAGCCAGGGCTAAGGTCCGCGGGGGCGGCCGACGCCGCGCGCCTTGCCCCCGCCCGGTGCGCGGGCGCCAGAATCAATGAGGATCGGGCGTAGCCGCTGTGATCCTCATGCGTGCGAGACATCAGGCTTTGTCGATGACCAGTGCGATGGAGCGATCGCGCGAGTCGACGATGACGAGTTGATCCTCGGTCACGAGGAACCGGTAGTCCCGCAGCTTCGGAATTCGATCGAGGAGAAGGGCGGGAAACTCGTAGAACTCCACGTCACGAGGAACCTCGGCGCCAAGCGCCAGCCGCAGCCGCAGGCCGGTCTGCGGGAAATCCCGCGGGATGCTGTCGCGCACGATTGCGATCTGACGCTCGGTGAGCGAGAGATCAGCTACCTCCTGCTTCGCGCCTCCGCGATAGTAGTCCTGGTCGATCACGTCGACGATTTCATAGGTGCGGGGGTCGATGATGCAGATCTCGTCCTCCACGACGACGTAACGGTAGTCCCGATAGTATGGGAAGAACGAGATGATTCCAGCAGGGATGGCGAACAGCCGAACGCTGCGGGGAATTCGATGGCCGACCCGATGCGCGAAGCTCGCATTGGTCACCCGGGCCCGCCGGAAATCAAAGGCCTGCCGCAGCTTCTTGCGCTCGTCGGGTCCGAGGCGCTCTCGCGCAAGGCGCATCTCGTTTCGCCCCTCTGCAACTCGATCAACGTTCTTGGGGCTATCCGTTGCCTGCCGCTCGCGCGGTTGCTGAACCTCGCGTCGCTGCCGTTCCTCGGCCTGCTTTTCTTCGCGCCGCGTGCGTTCGCGCTCGGCGGCGCGCGCCCGTTCGGCATTTCGCTCGCGTTGCTCACGCTCGGCATTTCGACGTTGCTCCGACCGCTCGGCCGCGCGGCTTCGCTGACGTCGGTCGGATCTTTCGGTATTGCGCCTGCGCTCCATATCGCGGCGTTGCTCCGTGCGCTGCTGGCGCACAGCGCGCTCTCCCCGCTGCTCTGCCGCACGGGGCCGGGCCTGAGGCTCCGCTTGGCGCCTCCTTTCAACGCCGCGTGGGCCTTCCCGCGTTCGATCCGGGCGGTCGACACGGGGGCGTTCCCGAGCCGCAGGGGGCACATTCTTTTGGCGCTGCGGCGCAGCGCCGGGGCTGGGGCCACGCATGCTGGGACCACCGCCCGGCGATCCTCCGCCTCGCCACTCACGATTGCCTGGACCCTGTGCGGAGACGACACCCCCGT
>JBFWRV010000074.1:0-29105 GCA_050248715.1 Hyphomicrobiaceae bacterium
TCCGCCAGGATATCTCGGAAATCCTCGAGCAAACCAACGCGATCGAATATGCCATGGGGCAGTTCTATCGAAAAGGTAGCGAGCGCGACCTGATGCGAGCCCACGAAGACCAGGAAATCATGCGAGTTGCCGTCGAACGTTTAGGCACGCTGATTGAAAACGGCGACTCCGAAGAAGCAGCGGAATCCAAAATCAACGAGCCGGCCGCCTGAGGTCGCGGGCCTTTTACGGCCTCGGCGATTCCTTTCGTTTGCGCGTCGGCGTGATGCAGCTGCATATATTG
Source organism: Hyphomicrobiaceae bacterium (assembly GCA_050248715.1). Classification (GTDB taxonomy): domain Bacteria; phylum Pseudomonadota; class Alphaproteobacteria; order Rhizobiales; family Hyphomicrobiaceae; genus AWTP1-13. The sequence goes on from JBFWRV010000074.1 coordinate 284, forward strand.
GAGGATGGCGACGAGAAGATCGAGGACTTCGCGGCGCTCGTCCGCCTCGAGCCGCGGGACAAGCTCCGTGATCGCATTGAGCAACGTGTGAATGTCCTTCTGCCGTGCTGCCATGTGCCGGCATTATACCAGCCACGTGCGATGAATGCGGGCATGGAGCGTGGTTCGGGACGAGCCTCGCGGCTCCTCGCTCGTACCATCCCAGACAGATGGTGCCTTGAGATCGCGCACGACCGTAGCGGCGATAATTTGATCCTTCGGATTAAATAGGGTCCCGTGCAGATCTTTCGAGTGGTGCTCGTGGATGTCTTCAAGCGTTTCAGCGAGCGTAACCTGTTTGACTCAACGGCGCCAATCCAGATTTCTTTGTCAAGATGGAGGATGTCCACGAGGGCAGTATGGCCATGGAGCGTGCCGTCGGCCTCGATGCGAGTAAGCTCGAAAAGCTAGGCAAGGTGAGAGCACTGAAAAACATAAATGAGTGACCGAGATCCAGCCGGCCCGCCCGTGGGTCGGTTACTCTGTCGGTCAGGAAAGTTCTATCCAGGTTCAGAGCATGCTATCCCCATCGCGTGCTCGTGGTCAGGAGTACGAACGTGGTACACTGGATCAATGGCTCTCGAAGGAGAAACGCGTCGAGAATTTCTGAGGAGAACAATCGGGGCCGCCGGCACTGCGGTTGGCATCAACAACGCCGAGGCGGGCCGCGTAACACGGGACGCTGCATCCGGCATCCGCAATGAAGCTCGGTTTGCGGACCCGCGCTTTGTGGCGAACACTCTCGTCGAGGGGTGGGTTGATGGGTTCATGCTGAAAGACAAGCTTTTTCTCGACCAAATTAGGTCAGTTGCCCGGACCGGCAGGGCTGCCGAAGTGCTGTACGACATGCGCAAGAAGAGCGACGGCAACCTCCTGCACAAGGGAGGCGACGCAGGTCTCGGTCCGTGGCTGGTGCTTTACGAGAATTGCTATGCGCTCCTGCGCTCTGTCTCTGCGACATCTATCGGCGTGGAGGTAGGAATGCGGACGAGCACCGGTGCAAGAACAAAGGTTCTGGAGTTCTCGATGCCAGCTCCTGCAGCGAAGTGAACCAATCCGACCAGCCTTCCAGCATCTTGTCGACGCTGGTCGACCGGCGCTATGCTGACCTGCGACCTGACGGATGGGGGGCATCAATGGTCGGCATCGAGTTGCTTTGGTGGTGGTTGATCGTCATAGGCATACCCTTATCTCTTGGAGGGGTCACGGTAGCTCTGCTTCCTGGCACCTTACTAGGTCGCCTCCTCTGGGGTGGGATCGCATCGCTTGTTGTGTTTGGTCTACTTAGCAACGTTGCATTCATTGCCAAGACCCGATTGAACGCGGAGCTTTTTGAGATCCAAAATAAGGCAATTAGCCCGGAAAAAGGCCAAGGCTCTGCTGGCCGCGACACAAAGAGTAGACCAAGCGGCCACGAGCAATCGTCCGCTGAAAATGCTTTCGTGGGGGCTATTGCTTCCACCGTTACCGACAAGGCCGCCGGCGTCACTGCGCTAGGGAAATACTTGTTCACGGCATACACGACGTGGCCGTGGGACAATGACGTAGATAGATCGGTTTCCCAAAGGAAGCGCGACATTGACGAAAAGGTGCGGAAATTGAGCAAGCAACAACTAGGCAAGCAGCAACGGGTCGACGCAGTTGCTGAAATGAAGAAAGAACTCGAATGGCTCATGCGCAACATTCTCCTCCTGCGCGAGGACGTGAATAGGCAAATTGATCGTCAGTGGACGATCATGATGGGCAGTTGGGGTGGGATACTTGTCCTACTGGCTGGAGTGGCCATAAATGGCCTTACGCGACGGGGAGGATAAGAGGAGGGGCCGACGACGCGATCCTTGGCGGCTCTTGCATCGATCCTTGCGGCGCATTGGCAAACGGTATTGGTTCAATCTCCCGCGCCCGACAAAATGGCGAAGCATCGCTCAACCGCGCGCCCGCACACACGCGCTCCTTCCAATATCCGTGAGCTCCTCAGTGTCCGAAATGCGTGAGCTGTTTGCCCGAAATTCGTGCGCTAGTCGCCCCGGCTCCACAACGTTTTCCGGTCGAATGCCTGCTCGACCTGCGCCGGCCGCTCCTCAAAGTAGCCCGCCTGAAAGCGCCGAAGCTCCATGCCGACCACATCCCCATGCTTGCTTGCGCAGTATGACGATCGTTTGCTGCTGTCGAGGGATTCAATCGAAGAGTACGTAGCATCGTACTCCTCCCCGGCCGCGGCGACCTGAAGGATCCCACGTTGCCTACCTTCATAGCCCAGGTACGCCGCCTTTAGTTTCGCTGGGTCGTGGGCAATTCCGTATGCTTTGCCGCAGGCCGAAATGAAAGCCACTTGCGCGGGCCGGCCCGCCGGCGCGGCGTTCGGCGTAGTCAGCGCGGGAACGCTTCCGGTCGGGAAGTTGCCGCCGGTCAACGCACTGCTGTCAAAACCATCTGATGAGCATCCGGCGTTGAGAGCGCTTGCGCCGAATAGAAGACCAAGTGCCACTGCCGTGCGGCCGCGCATGTCCCTACCCCTCTCTGGGGCCATGTCAAACTGCGCGAGGCCTACCACGCGACACGTTCGCGCGCACGCCTTTGCGCTGCGCGCAACGCCTTGATCCACAACAATTGTCTCCGCCGATATTTCCTGCAGCACTTTCCACATCGCATACATCGCGTAGCTGTCGCGCCCGCAATAGGCGCGGAGCGCCAGCGCAATTTCTCCCTTCTCCGCCGAGGACGTCGTCGGCGCAATCATGCGCCACCATTCGTTCGAGGCGCTCGCGCCGTCTCTAATCGTAAGGTCGGCATACGAAAGTTCGGGGCACAGCACCGGCAGCACCGCCTTGATGGACGTGCGCCCCCGGAAGCCGGGATGGACGTAGTGCTGCTCGGTGAAGACCTTCTCGAGGTCCACCAGCTGACCGTTCACGCGCTCCATGACGCTAGCGAATTCGGGTCGGCGCTTCCCGATTTCGCTGTTTACGCCGCGCTCAAAGGGCGCGTGCCAGACAACGACTGAGCCGCCCGGCGCGATGTGCCGCGCGAGCAGCTCGGCGACGCGTGCCGTGGGGTCGCTTGCCTCTTCGTGGAGGAATTCGACATGCTCCAGCTCGCCTCCCGGCTCGCGCAGGATGTGCAGCGAGAATTGGAACGGGATCCGCTGGTACGGTGAGAATCCCTCGAAGGCAGGGATGGCCGGCGCGAACGTCTCATAGTCGAAGAAATACAAGGGGTACGTGTAGGCCGCGAGCGCGTCGCGGATCGCCGCCTCGTCAATGACCGGTGTCCCTCGCTTGTGGACCCGCACCTGGTTCGTCTGGCCGTCGCCCAGCTCGAACTCCTCCGGCACGTCGTCGAGCCGGAAGATGTTGTTGTCCACGAAGTAGACAAGCTTTTTCTTGCTGAGGCCGATCCGCACGATGTCGTGGACGGAATACTCGGGAATGTGCGGGTGCGAGTAGGCAAACGTCGTGCAGTGCCGGCTGCGTCCGCTGTAGTGGCACTCGCATCCCCCGTTCGGCTCCGTCTCGCAATTGAGGTACTCCTTCGCGGCGGCCATATGAGCTTCGATCTCGGGGCGCTTCGCCGCCACCTGCTCGCTGCTGTCGTCTTTCACGAACATGGCGTCAACGTCCAGCGCACCCTGCCGGACGTACTTCTTATCGAGGTGGACGATGAAGGTGCGATCGACCTTCACGCCTGCGCGTTGAAGCACGATCAGTTGGAACGCTAGATCCGAGATGTGATCGCGGTCCTCGCTGCCTTCTTTCTTCGAGTTCGTGCCCTTAATTTCGTAGATGTCCCATCCGTCTTCCGCATTCGGCACCAAGACGTCGCACTTGGCGATAAATCCATCGACCGCGAACGTGGCCTGGAAGATTGCCGGCACGCCCGAGGCCATCAGGCGCTCGGTTTCGCGACATCCCTCCTCCCCGCCGAGCGCGACCATGACGCCGCCCGGCCAGAGGCTGCGCGCGAACGCTTCGACCTCGTTCCCCTGCTCGACGAGGTGGAGCTCAAACTCGGAGAGCGCGAACTGCTGGAGAAGGTCCGGCCGATGCAACTTCAGCCACGTGTTCTTCGGGCACAACTGGAATGCAAGAAACGTCGTTTTGGAAATCAGCATGCTGCAAAACTACCATGCCACCCTCTTGCGTGCACGTCACTCAGCGTGCACCAGCTTCGCCGCGACCCACGCACGCTTCGCCGGTGCTAACCCCCAAGCGACGAACCCGGCGCAGCAGAACCACTCGACGACACTCTATTAGTAGAGCGCCTCCGGCCCCTGAACCCGCATCACAGCTGGCGGAACCCGATCCAATTGAGCCAGCACAAGTGGAACCAGCGACAATTCGCTGCTTCCCTCGCCCGAAGACATCTAAGCTTTTTCAATCAAGCGTTCTGGCAACTCGGAAACCATAGCCGCTGTAGCGGTAGTCCGGCGCGGATTTGTTGCGTTGAGCGGCGCGCAACAGCTCGGGAGTGCAGCTCCAGCAGCCGCCGCGGACGACACGGCGACTGCAATTGCTGGTGGCCCAAGCGGCACCATCCGTGGGCGCGCCCTGGTAGCGTTCATGCCAGCAGTCCTCCACCCACTCCCACACATTGCCGTGCACATTGTAGAGACCCCATTCGTTGGCCTCGAAGCTATCAGCGGCAACAGTCCTCTTACGATACTGACCCTTGGTCCGGCGTCCGGACGTGTAGATGCCTTCATAGTTGTGGTTGGCCCGTTCCGCCGAGATTGACATCCCCCACCAGAATGGTGTCGTGGCCCCAGCGCGGGTTACGTACTCGCGCTCGGCCTCCGTGAGCAAGCGATAGAGTTTGCTCGCTTTCTTCGCCAGCCACGCTGCAAAGGCTTTTGCATCGTCCCAATCAACGCACACCACGGGATGCCGATCGTTCTGATCAAAGCCGGGATTTCGGAACGACCGATCGGTCCGCACCTCCGCCTTAAAGTTCTCATACGTCATGCATCTGTCGCCCACGGCGTGGTTCGTTTCTCGCACGAAGACTGCGAACTCACCTCGCGTGACGGCATATCGTCCGACCGCGAAGGGCCTGGCAATCGTCACCTTGTGCTGCGGATCTTCGTCTTCGGAGCGTCCCTCTTCGTGTTTCGGCGAGCCCATCATGAACTCGCCGGCCGGAACCACCACCATCTCCGGACACTCAGCACAATCCTTGAACGACTCCGTCTTCCCCGCCCCCGGCTTCATGCATTTGCGCTCGCCCACGCCAACCGCCACCTCGACGCCATCGCAGGGTTGCGGCGCTTTCGGTGGCTGGCCCACGTCAAGCTGCTTCACACCAAAATAAACCCGCCTTAGTAGACCATTGCGCTCCCAGGGTACCTGCCTACGCGCCGTATCGACGTACACACGTTCCTTTACATTCTGAAAAAGCTGCAGGTGATCTTGCCCCGGCCTCAGCAATTCGGCGGCGAGCACAGCGGCATAAGGACCATTTCTTTCACCTCGATCAGAGGCGACAGCTCCCAAGGCGGTTGCAAAAGCGATAAACATGCCGGTGCGCTCAGCGACGGGCTCAAAGCCCTTCACCGTCGTTTTTTCGGGTAGCTTCAGCTCGTTGCGGCAGGCATCGAAGACAATGAAATGCGCCGCAAACGGCGCCGCACGCTCGAGCTCACCCAAGATATCGTCAAGCTTGACCGCATCGAACCAGAAGTCAGCGCTCTCGGTGTCCTTCAGGTCAACCGGGATAAGATAATTCGCGCGATCGTCGGGACGCGAGACGCCATGACCTGAATAGTAGAAGAACCCGACGGCACTCGGCCCACCTTTCGCGATCTCAGCGGCAAAACTTTTCACCGCGCTCAGCACCTGGCGGCGGCCCGCGTCGCGAAGCGCCGTGATCTTGAAGCCCACCGCCTCGAGCGACTTCCCAACGGCGGCAATGTCGTTATGAGGATTCCTGAGCGCGCCAACTTTGTCGTTGTAGCCCTGATTGCCAATCAGCAGGGCGAAGCGTTCCTGCGCCCATGCGGAAGAGGGCAGCACAACAATCAGCAACATCAATGCGATGGCCACCCGCACGATCGGAGTACCCCTCATTCAGACCCAAGCGATCCTACCATCACTTCCCAATCAACAGGAACCGGAACGGAGGGGAGCATTCACCGGGAGAGCGCAGCGAGGTTCAGGTTCTCCGAGGGCCCAAGCCAGATCACGTGTTCCGTGTGGTCCTTGAGCGCGTCCCCGGTGTTCGCGTGCGCGAAGACGGTGAGCCCATTCCGATGCTCAACGAGCCACGGCATAACCTCACCAAACTGGTCGGCGAGAAACCCGAGCTGGCAGCTTCCCCGCGGGTGCGGCCCCACGGGCCCATCGTGCATGCGCCCGACCGAGACCGCAAAGCGCGCACCGGCAGCTTGGCACAGCGCCTCCGCCTGCGCGCGATCCGCCGCACCGAAATAGACGTGCGCATGATAGCCCGTAATCGCACTCATCCGCCGATCCTACCACCTACAAGATCGGAACAGCCAGTGCCGCGGATTTCGCTCGCCGCGACTTGGCGGGCACACTAGCGCGAGTTCGGCGTGCAGAGCGAGTGACTCCGCCGAGCGCCTGCGCTAGTCTCGCTCCGACCGCACTCCGTTGGGACTGCGGCGCCCCGGTCCTTTTCGGACCGCGGCATGCGGGGGTAGTGGAAAGGTGGGGGTCGGGGTTCCGGAACATTGGGCCGGGAGGGATCGGTCGCGCCGATTTCTCCCGGCGCCGCTTCGCCGCCCTCTCCCTCGCTGCGCTCGACCGAGCCGCTCTCGCGTCTTTGCCCGTTCCGGTTGTGATCACTGGCGCTGAGAACGCGTCTCGTCCTCGCGCTGGTCGGCCCAACAATCGCTGATCACTTGAGTTGCGCCAAACGTCTTGATATCGCATTTTTGTGATTTGGGAAGAAATCATACATGCTGGCAATCTCGGTCGCCGTGAATACCCCAATTTCTTCTCCTTCATTGCCAACAGATTTTAGCGGCGGCAGGGACGAAAGATCCACTTTGAAAATCACAACAGCATGATTGCCTCTGTACTCGGTATGTATTTCCTCCAGTTTATCGGCCCGCAACGAAATTCCGACTTCTTCACGCACTTCACGGACCGCGCATTCCTCGGCAGTCTCTCCTGGCTCGCTGCGACCACCAGGAAGCTTCCAGAAAATTGGTGCCGGCTTTTTAGGATCCCGGATTAGCGGTATGGTGCCCTTGCAGTTTATTAAAACGGCCACAGAATATTCTCCTCCCATATACAGGCATCATAGCATTACTAGACACTAGCCAACAACATATCTTTCCTTGACACATACCATTTATAATATAAGCTGCCTTGCAAGTGCTCATTGGCGGCCAAGTGCATACGGTATAAGTCCAATGAGTGAGCCCCCGAGAAGTATCGGGGGCTTTTTCGTTGCGCGCACTGCCGTCTTGGGTCAGCTGACGAGGCAGAGAAAACAGCGCAGGGCATCCCGCGTGTGAACCCGGATGCTGCGCAGTCAATAGTCACGCATGCCTATGCCCTCATCACGTAACCGATGCTTCTCCACCGCGGTGGCGATACTACAGTTACTGAATGCGTCAATTGAGCAATCAAACGGACTCTATGCGCCTCGCCACGTTCCACAGTCGTCTTGTTCTCTGCATGAATATTCCAATCACGGATTACGCAATCGGATATACTTTTGCGTCTAAGTCAATGCCATTTTATTCGCCGCCTGTGCAACTGATCGCGGAGCGAATCACCTACCATTGCGAGCCTGTGCTGGAGGAGATTTTGGATGCGCTCTCATGGGCGGCTTGCCTGCACTCCACGTCAATACCACGCTCTTTCTCCTGATCAGTGCTTTGTATGCCGACGCGCGTTTGCGCAAGGCATCACCTGCACGTACCAAGAAACAGGGGCGCGAATATGCAGCGCGCTCTGCTTCACGATGTATGAGAGGTGGTGGCTTCGGAAGAGACCGCCGGTTAAAACAGCTGCACCTGCGCCGCACGATGCCGAGGCACGCTAGCTGACTCCATCCATTCGATCGCGTTCGGCGTGCAGCTCGGCGATGTAACCAACGCCGCGCGCGCCGCCAAACAGCGCGACAGTACGACCCCGCGCCGCGCAAAATCCGTGCACCACTCGCCATCCAAAATGCGTGCGCTCCGCGCCCGAAATTCGTGAGCTCACTCATCGCGTGATAAGGTGACGGATATCGCCTATGTCGCCGTTGCCGCGCGCGGCGCGAGCGCCGCACTCATCAAAAAGTCCCGAAGCCTGCCCGCAATGCGGCAGCCATGTTGTCACACGCCGCGGGACGCGCCGGAAAAAATTGGAGATCGTGCAGCTGTGGCGGTGTGTTTCGTGCAAACGTACGTTCACTCCGGGGCCTGCCGCAATCCGCGGGAAGACCTATCCCCTGCGCACCGTGATTGACGCGCTCTCGACCTACAACCTCGGCTACTCGCTGGAGGACACGGCGGCGCGCCTCAGATCCAGGAGCGGTCGTCACGTCGCAAGCTCGACGATCGGCGTCGGCACGTCCATGTGATCGGCAAGACCGGAACCGGGAAAACGACACTGCTTCGGACCCTCATCTACGACGATCTCACTGAAAAACGGAACTTTGCGGTCCTCGATCCCCTCGGCGGGCTCGCGGAGGCAGTAGTTGACGCGGTGCCGGTCGAGCGCACGAACGAGGTCATCTACTTTAACCCGGCGGATCTCGCCCACCCCATCGGGTTCAATCCCCTCGATCGCGTGCGGCCCGACATGCGGCACCTCGTTGCCGACCACGTGGTGAGCGCGTTCATGCACATCTGGGGTGCGAGCCTCGAAGACACCCCGCGCCTCGTCTACGTCCTCTACAACAGCCTTCGCTTGCTCCTCGACACGCCCGGCTCGACCCTCTTGGGGCTGCCCCGCCTCCTGGTAGATGATCGCTATCGGGCGCGCCTTCTCACGCGCTGCACTGACCCGGTTGTGCGCAGCTACTGGGAGAACGAGTTTGGCGGCTACGACGACCGGTTCCGCGCACAGGTCATCTCGCCCGTGCAGAACAAGATCGGGATGCTCCTCGCGCCGCCGGGTCTGCGCCTCATCATCGGCCAGCCACGTTCAACCATCAACATCTCGCGTCTCATGAACGAGGGTGGCATCTTGGTGGCGAACCTCTCGAAGGGCAAAATCGGCGCAACCGCCAGCCACTTGCTCGGTGCCTTCCTCGCAACGACGATCGCGCAAGTCGCCGAGGAGCGAGCAGCCATACCCTACGAGGCTCGGGGCGATTTCACCTTGTATGCCGATGAGGTCCAGAACTTCGCGACGGAGTCCTTTGCACAGACGCTCTCGGAGGCACGCAACTGGCGCCTCATGTGTGTCCTCGCGCACCAGTACCTCTCGCAACTTCCGCGGCGCTTGCAGGATTCCGTCATCGCCAACTGCGGCAACTACGTGGTCTTCCGCATTGGCGCTCACGACGCCGAGATGATGGCAGCCGAGCTCGACATCGAGAACGCCCGGGCGCTCTGCGACACCTCCAACTTCGCTGCCTGGGCGAAGCTCCTGGAGAATGGGAACCCGACCCAGGCGTTCCCGCTGGAGACGGCCCTCCCGGAGCCACCGGCGCTTGGTCGGGCTGCGGCCGTGGTGGCCCACACGCGTGCGCGGCATACGAGAGCGCGCGCGGCCGTGGAGCGGATGACTTCACGGCAGTTGGAGGGGTAGGAGGACGAAGGGACGCGCACCCTATCCATGCACACTACACGATAATGGTGCGGAATGTGAACGACACCCGGCGTGTTCTGGTTACTCGGTGACCACCTATCAGATCTGATTTCCTGGCGGCAATGCCGTAGGTCCACTCGTACCGCGCCTCTCCCGCGAAGACGAGGAGCGATCGCGGCTCCAGTACGATCGAGAGGCATTCGCCGCCGCCCGCCTCCTCGAAATCCATCAGGCACTGCGAGCCGAGGGAGAGCGACGCGATGTGTTCTTCAAAGCACGGCTCGCAATCGATGTGCGGGCTAATGCCCTGCCCGGGCAGGTACTCGTTGACGATCAGCTGATCGGGTGGGCTCAGAAAGTGTCCAGCCGAGACCAACCTTGCTACAATCTTCTGCGCCCAGCTTGGTAGCGGGCCGAGGTACATGGAAGGGTCTACCGATCGTGCCCTGTAGTCGTATTGGTACCCGTAGTGCTGCACGCGCCGCTTCAGATCATTGCGCCACGACTCAGCATCGACTGCTTCGAGCAGCTCGCGTTCTTCCGGCTCGGCGACAAAGTAAGGGACGTAGCTAAGGCCTTCCATAGTCAGTGTCAACTCATCATACCAGCTGGGCTCCGTCGTTGGGTCGCCCGGTTACGACTTCTTGGGGTCGCCTTCCGCATCAAGAGCGCGCACGAACGGCACGACCGTGCCGGTCTCCTCTCGCCGTCCCATGCGATAGTCGATCCGCAGTTCGGCACCGGCCAACTCGCCGATCCTGTGGAGTAGGCGCACGGTCGGTGAGACCTCGTTGTTTTCCAACCTCGCGAAGTTACTCGGCGTCATTTCCACGATCGACGCGAATTCCTCACGACTGAGGTCCAGTGCCGCCCGCAGCCGCTTGACCGCGGCCGCCGCGACATCGGGCCCGCCTCTCGCACTGATCGCACTCTGGCGCGCGGCAAGTTCTTCGAACCGCAGCACCAGCTGTGCAAGCTGCTCCGGGGTGAACGGGCTCGTCGCCCGCGGTGCCGGCGTCGCCGATGTGTCCATTGTGGAGAGCGCCGGGAACGTCATGCGAAATGGCTTGGAACGATCTGGTGTCGCAACCCACGCTTCTCCGCGCTGCAAGGTTGCGAGCGTCCCCTTGATCTGCCGGCCGCTGCCAGCAATGCCATCCATCCATCTGCTTGTCGCTTCGCGGTCGTGCGTGCCGGGCATCCTCAGGGCCACCAGCGCCCGTGCCATGCTGATAATGTTCTTGTTGATCTTGGCAAGGCGTGTCACGCACGTGATCAGGCGTATACCGCTGATGCGGCTGCGGCTCGCGATATCATCGGTGATCCCAAGCAGCAGTTTCTGTTCCGTTGTGCGGGGAGTTTGCGGCGCGAACCTATCTGCCTCGTCGATCACGAGCCACAGAGGATCGCACGACTCCAGTTGCAATTCATAGAGGCGCATCAGAAACTCGTAGGCGAAAAACTCGAAGCGGACACCAATGAGGTGCCGCAGATCGATCACGGCCGAGATCCTTGTCTCGTGCAGAAAGTCCGCAACCGCCTCCCCCATCTGGAAGGTGATCGGGATATTCGCGTTCGTTCCTCCGAAAATGAGCATGGGCAGGCCGGCCTCAACGCCGTTGCTTGCGGTCTGCATGCCGCGCCAGGCCGAGGTGGGGTCGAGTACGATCGACCGCCGGCCTGCCCGAACCGCCCTCTCGATCAGCGTCTTGGCTGCGTGCGTCTTGCCACCACCTTTAATGCCGACGATGCCGATGTCGCCCTCTTCGAGGGTCTCATCCGGAAACAAGCCGGTGGTACTCATCTTTGATCGTTAACCCTATCAACGATCGCTATCGAATATTGGTGTGTAGCACGCGACCCCTCGAAGGGCAACCGCGGCCGGTCCACGTTCTCCGTTGCTTACAAGTAGCGCACGACGGCGCCCCCTGAGCACAACTGCTTCCTCAGCTTCAGCTGGGCCCATTCAGGTAGTGCATGACTCGCGATATGAGCAGACGATCTTCGGGCTGGAACAAACAGAGATGGGTTGCCCGGTGGCAGGGCATCGGCCAGCGCAACCGCCTTGCATGGGTACCCTATCAATGTCTACCTAACCGCTGCGTTTGCGGTGCTTGACTACCCCTTGGCGTACCTCTAACGTCAGGGTACCTCCCGGCCGGAGGCGCGTTACCGTTACCTTGCGCAGTCGGCTGTGCCTTTTAGGCACTTTAGGACAGGTTGAGACGAGATCAGAGATCGTCAAGAAAAGCGCGAATGATCTAGGATGTGAACGGCGCCCTGCTAGCGGGCGCCGTTCTACTTTTGTGCAAGCATCAATGATTGCCTATCACATGCAGTTGCTGCTTGACTGTGCGCTCAACAGTTTCTACGTGTCATGTGGGGCGAAAGGAATGCCCCAGATTAGATAGACGTCAGTCACCTGTGAGCCGGCGCCTTGCTTCGTTAGCAGGCGCCGGTCTTGCCTTCATGCAAACAAATACCCCCGACAGTCGCGCCGTTTTGGTGACTAGCGGGGGTCTCTCAAGAGAGGCTCCGCGACGGATGATTGTCGGGAGCGTTCGCCATTATACCATGCTATGAACAGCATTCAATTACGATCGCGATTGATAGCTCCCTTCGTGCTTGTGTTACTTAGTCTTGTTTGTTAGGGTAACGATGGTGACTAGCGTCTCTCAGGAAGGGCCACGCCCTTTTCTAGGAGACCATGATGGAAAGGACGCAGCGAAAGACCGATGCACGAAAGAGGCGCAAAGAACCGGTGCACGCACCCGACCCGACGATTTACAAGCGGCGGCGTGGGGCGCGGCCACTCGGTCCTTTCGCATACCTTGTGATGCAGCATATCCGGGAACTGCTCAAACAGGGACCGGATGAGGCCTATGGCCTCAACATCTGCGAGTCGATGACGAACGATTTGCGCGCAATCGTGGACCTCGCGCAAATCTACGTCGTCCTGAAGAGACTCGGCGAGGAGGGACGGGGATTTCTGACGAGCCGCAAGGTCCCCGCGCCAAGTGGGAGTGGCCATACTGTGACCGCCTACACCATCACCCCTGATGGAGAGGCAGCCATGGAGCAAGCCGCTCTCTTTTACGATCGGCTCTATCGAGGAGGAGCAGGACCACGAAATGGCTCTGACTTCGAGCCCCGGATCAAGCGGCGGGGCAAGTAGCCTCACTCGCTTGCAAGAAGCACTCCGTGAGTGCGTGGAGCAAGGACATGTTGACGAGGACGACGTTCAATGGATCCTCGAATGTGCCCGGGACCTCGCCTCACGTCAGGACCCTGACTCGGCCGACCTGCTTTCTAGATCGGCCGCGTCTTTCGAGCTCCTCGCCACTGATGGCCCCGATGCTATCGATCCTGATGCGCTCGACGACTAGGTGCTACGAGTAGCTGCCCAACTTCGATGTGCTACGGGCGCAAGTGGCTTCCGCCCCCCAAAACAGAGCCACACGGTTTCGCAAGCCCCGTCGCTCCCCCGCGGCGGGGCTTAAACATTTTGAGCCCCTTTTCCGCTGCTTTACAATTGCAAGCGCAATTGATAGGGTATTTCGATCTTTCAGGGCCGGAGTCGATCGATGTCCGAGTACCGTTCTCCCGCGCAGCTCGCGTTCGATTTCTATGGTGCTTCCGAGGTCGTCGCAGAGCTTCTCCAGCACACGGTTCGGCACTCCGTTCCCTTTGCTGGCGATGCCGATACGGTCGAGCTCTTCTTGCGGCTCGCTCGGCCCACATCGCAGGACGAGGTCTTCTGTTGCCGAGACTGCAACCTGATGTTCGCTCGGCATCTCCTTCCCGCACCGAACACCTGTCCCCGCTGTTCCGTTGAGCCCATACCAAAGGAGCCCGGTCATGTCCGCTGATCGACTGCCCGACATCAGCACGTTCGAGTACGCGCAGCTCGTCGAGTTGCGGCAGCAGATTGATGCGCGGCTCGATCAGATCAGAAATGAGTTCATGACCCAGGCCGCTACCATGGGGCTCGCGTGCTCAGAGGATGGTCCGAGGAAGCGCGGCCGCAAGCCGAAATCCAAGAGCGCGGAGGAGGCAGCATCCTGATGCGCAACCTCTTCGGCGGCAGGCGCACGCACGTGGCTGGTTGGGGCCAGAGCATTGGGTTCTCGCTCGTAAACAACGAGCTGTGGATGCGTCAACGAGCTATTTGAAAGCCCGCGAGCAGCAGCACGATCAGTACGGCCGCCTCATCGAGGCCAAGATGCGCCTCATGCGCAAGGCCGCGGAGGTCAGGGACTTGCCCAACCTCATCGCCGAGGAGCAGCGCCAGCGCGAGCATGCCCGCTCCCTAGCCGAGACTCGGCGTGCGGTTGAGACTGTCGCCGCAGTGCATGAGCTACACCTTGCGATCGCGCGGCACGAAGTGGAGATCGCCAAAACGCGCGAGCAAGGTGTCAGAGCGCAGCGCAACTTGGAGGCCGCACAACGTGTCAAGGATGCGGAGATAGATTCCTGGTATCAGGCAGCAGCCGCCCGAGCCAACAACGCGACGGCCGAGTACCAGGACACCCTCGCTGATCTGCAGCGCGGGCAGACCGCTCCAGACCCCGGTGCAACGGCGAGCGCCGCGGCTAACCAGCGCGCAGCCGACCTCGCAGTCCTCGATCACGAAATTGAGTTGGAGCGCCAGCGCGGCAATCAGGCGGCCGTTTTCGCGCTCACGAACCTCCGCGCCCGGCTGCAGGGATCGTCATGAGTACACGCTCAAATCGGTCGATGGACTACGCGGCGAAGTATCCGGCGCTCGCCCGGCGGCGTCAGTCCCCTGCCTTATTTCAAAGACCCAATTTCAGTCGCGTCTTACTCGGGCATGATGAGAGCGGCCAACCCGTCTACATCGGCGAGACCGAGCGGCTGGAGCACATGGCCACCATCGGAACGACGGGAGCAGGTAAGTCTACTCACTTCAAGAAACTCCTTCTTCAGGATGTGCGGCGTGGTCGTGGCGCGCTCCTCATCGACTTCCACGGCGGGCACCCTGGCAGTGTCTACGCCGAAGCCGTCGAGGAATTCCATCGCAATGGCTTCTTCAGCACCGGTCGCGTCCGTCTCGTTGACCCGAACATCCGCTCGCATATCACGCCGATCAACACCCTCGCGCGACTCCACAACACCGATATTTCCGTCATCGCAGACGCACTTGTCACCGCATTCGAGCGTGCATGGGACGACGAGAATACGCATGAAAAGCCGACCATCCGCACCATGCTCAAGGCGACCTTTATGGCGCTCTCCGAGCTCAACATGGCGCTCGCGGACGCGAAGCTCTTGTACGATCCGCATGATGCATCGGGCCTGCGTGCTCGGGTTATTGCGAAGCTCGACAACGAATATGCCCGCGATGAGTTGCAGCGCTTGCACATGACCGCTCTTGACGAGCGATCGAAGCGGGACTTTCGGGCGGAGGTGATCGGCCCTATCAATCGCATCAACGAATTCGTCTCCTCCTACGCACTGCGCGCGATGTTCGGGGTCGTGGATGAGCCCGGCAAGAGGCGGCGCACCCTCGACCTTTTGGACATCCTCGACCGCGGCCACATTCTCCTGGTCAATTTGCAACACGGCGAGGCGTTCTCGGAAGCAGACGCCAGTCTGCTCGGCGCAATCCTCTTGCGCTACCTGTTCCTCTTGGCACCGCGGCGAAAGAACCGAGAACCATTTTTCGTCCACGTAGACGAAGCGCATCGCGTGATGACCGGGGGCAAAGACCTGCCAGGGCTTTTCGCCGAGGGCAGAAAATTCGGCATTTCGGTGCACGTCGGTTTGCAGTTTGAGGCCCAGGCAGGCCCACGGGATGGCTTGATTTATCAAGCGCTGGTGAACTGCACGGAAATCAAGTGCGTGTTCCGCGTGAAGTCGCCCGAAGAAGCACAGCGGCTCGCGGAGCATGTGCTGCCGCTCTCGCTGGAGCGTCCCGTCGCCGCCTCGGTCCGGCCAACCGTTGTTGGCCATCAGCGGGTTCGGCTCGGCTCCCGCGCGAGCACGAGGAGTGAAGCTATCACCGAAGGTGAGGCCGAGACCGTGGGTGAAATGCATGCGCTCACTGACATGCACACCCACAGTGACGCGATCGGCGACATGGCCTCCGTCATGGACGGCGCGGGCTCCGTTGACGGCATGGCGGAGAGCACGGGCATGGTCCTCTCACCGCCGTGGCAGTTCGGCGGGCCCAACGCGCCAACGGCGTCGCCAATCATGCAATACCCGCTCTCCCAGAGCAAGGGGCAGGTCTCCTCAAGCGGCAGTTCCCGGCAGTCTGGTACCACGAGCGGCACCAGTCGCATGAGTGCGGACAGCTACGGCGAGGCGGAGACGCATGCGGCCTCCCGGGCATCCACGCGCAGCACCGCGGTAAGCCGCGGCGCGGCCGAGACCGCCGGCGAGCACGAGGCCTTCGAGCCCCTCTACCAGGATCTCCCGGCTTCATTCCACTCAAAGGAAAACGAACTCTACTTCGCCGGTGAGATGATCCGCTCGCTGCCTGTCGGCCGCGCGTTCGTCTCGTGGCGCGGGAAGACCCACCGCATCACCATTCCGCCACCAAAGAGGAAGTCATGATGGACGACGCGCGTCTCCTCGCAGCGAGGCTCCTCGCCGCATCACCGCACGCCATGCCCATTGAGGAAGCGCGCACGCACATCGCCGAGCGGCGCAAATCGCTGCTCGGGTCGCCCACAACATCCCGACCCGAGTCATCGTTTGCGCCAGCGCCCATGCCGGTCGTTGATGCCCCCGATGTATACGCCGCAGAGTTTGTGAAGCGCCAGCGGACGCCGAAAGCAAAAAAGTCTCGGCCCGGTCGCAAGCCAACCGGTGAGCTACCGGCCGGCGCCGACCGGTTTCGGATCGTGGATGGGGGTGTGGATAACTGAGCAACCGCCGCGCGGTACAATGTGGTGAGTATGTCAGCAATGACTCTTTCCCCCATCGAGCGCCGCTACATCCGGCGCGACAATCCCCCGCCCTTCCGTGTTACTCCGCGTGCGCTCGCCATCCTCGACGCACTTCGGCGTCATTCCTTGCTCACGTCGCACCAGATCGCGAAATTAGATGGCGGTTCACCGCAGAAGGTCGTCCGCCTGCTGCAGCTCATGTTCGACCACAAGCTGGTGGATCGGCCAGGCGCGACGCAGTTCTCTCCCCTCTCGCCCTTCTTCGACCACCGACCGATGGTCTACGCGCTCTCGCGCAAAGGCGCGTCGGTGCTGGCGGGCGCTGGCGTGGATGTCAACACGCGCCTTGACCGCACCACGCGCAACAAGCGTGCGGTTCTCATCGAGCACTCGATCGCTACCGCAGAGACCATGTTCGCGTTCCAGGCCGCATGCGCGCAGCATGGTGGCGTGCGGCTCAGCGATCACCACGATCTGCTACCGATCCTCTCGCCGGCGGCGCGTGATCGTCGCAAACCGTTCGCGGTGCGCGTGACCGTGCATCCTGCCGACTTTCCCAGCCTGAGACGACTGCTCAAAGACGAGATCGAAATTGGAGTAGAAAACGATCGCGTCTTGGCATTGGCGTTGCCAGACAACACTGGATGGTCGTTCGGCCTCGAGCTAGATCGTGGCACCGAACGCATCATCCCGAGGAGCCTTAAAGGCACATCATTTCTCAAGAAACAGCTCGCGATCACAGCCGCGTGGCAGTCCGGTCTCTTCGTTCAGCAGTGGGGACCGGCCTTCAAGGCGTTCCGCATTCTCACTGTGGTGACGACCGGCGAAGCGCGCATTCGCACAATGCTCGAGGCGCAGAACCGAATTGGCTCCGCGCCCGCCGGATTGTTCCTGTACACAACGGCCGCGCGAATGGCTGCGCAAGGTCCGTTGGCCTCGATCTGGATGACCGCAAAGGCCGAGAATGTCTCATTATTGGATCGCGAGTAATGCAACGCTCATTCGGTAGCCCATCACAGCCGCGGCGCCGGTGCTGTCAAGGGCGCGCTCGCATGGAAACGCGCAACATCTCGCGGAGCGCGGCGGCGCAGCCGCAAACCCTTGACTGCGCCGTCTCCAAAGCCGCGGCACCTATTCAGCTACCGAATGAGCGAGGTTATCCCGCAACTTCATGAACTTCGCATTGCAATATCGGAGAAGAGCGCGATGATAATGCGTAGGCGGATGATCTTTTGAGGAGGCGCGCATGTGAAAACAGAGCACGCCAAACGCGTCTACTTCGAGCAACTAAAACGTCTCGTGCCGCTCACCATGGTGCTTGCACACTACAGTGTAGAGCTGCGCAAGCAGGGCCAGCAACTCTACGGGCCCTGCCCTATCCACCGCGGATCGAACAAGCGCCAATTCAGTGTGAACCCCGCAACGTCCGAATGGCACTGCTTTGGCGACTGCGACCGCGGCGGCGCGATGCTCGAATTCGTCGCGGCGATGGAGCACGTGGAAATTCTGGAAGCCGCTCGCCTGGTCGCGCGCTGGTTCGCGCTCGGTGCGAGCGATCAACCCCACAACCAGCATCAGGAACGGAGCAGAAAAATGAGTGACAACCAAAAGCCCGCGTTGAGGATCTATTCAATAGAAGAGCGCGAAGGAAAAGACGATTTCTGGCATCCGGTCGGGGCCATGTGGCCCGACAGCAAGGGCGGATACCAAATCAGAATTCCACCGGGTATTTCAGTCACTGGCAGACTGGCCGCACGCCCGATAAAGGACACGGAGGAAGACGACGACAAGAGCGCGAAGTACAAGAAGAAGTAGTGCAGCAACGCACGCCCCGCGCAGCGATTCGCGGGGCATCTTCTCTCCCGCTCGCAAGCCGATCGCCGAAAAGGTCGGCGACCGAGAGCGAGCAGGAGGCGTGCAGTGTCCGACACACGCGCTAAGCGCATTGCCGAACTCAACGACCGGTTCCGCAAGGATCCGACGATGCACGGCACGACGTACATGACGGACGGCGTGATCGCAAAGGGACCGGAGTTCGCATCGAAAGCATTGGCGAAGGTTATGGCGTACGATGGCTTCACCGAGGACAACGACCCGTACGGCGAACACGACTTCGGTTCGTTCAAGCTGGACGGCGAAACGCTGTTCTGGAAGGTGGACTACTACAGCGCAGACGATCCCGACCTCGGGTCAGAAGACCCCGCCGATCCAGAGAAGACCGAACGGGTGCTCACCATCATGCTGGCCGAGGAGTACTAGGGCGCGACGCGCAGGAGCCCCGCACGAGGAATCGTGTGGGGCAATTCTTGCTCACCAACCGGTGCCGGATATGCCGGCGTCGGCAGTGAGCAGGAGTACGATATGTCGAGACCGATGCTGCCCGCGCTCTTTGCGCTGAAATCGTGGACGATCAAGATGCAGAACGACAAGTTCTACATCGCGCCGACGGCGCACTTCGATGACAAGACACGTTGGAGCAAGGCGTACGCCTCGCTCCAGTCTGCAACGCAGGCCATCGCCCGCAAGCTCGCGGAGGAGTGGCGCGAACGCGAAGATCGCCGCCGCAAATTCCACGGACTCAAGAGGAGCGTACGATGAGCAGAGACCAGCTCGCCTTTACAGGCTTGCTCGCCGAAGCCGACGAGCGGGCCAGTGCGATGCGCGACACACACCGCGGCCGCGTCCAGGCGTTCTTCGACGAGCTCGATGCAATGCGCAAGAAGCAACTCGCCGAATGGATGATGGAGGCGGAGTGGGACACGTGCGTCGCCCTCTCGGTTGCAGCCTGCGACCACTACTGCCGTCGCATGGATGACCGCGCCAAGAATTGAGGCCGCCGACAGGCCGGACGAGGCACCAATCGACCGGTCCGACAGGGCCGGTTTTCTTGTCGGAAAATGCCGCACTTCCGTGCTTGCAAGGAACATGGACGTGCCTGCAAGGTTTACCATCCGCCTTCCATGTTCATCATTAGTTCATGGGATTTCTGTGGTCAGTGTGGATGGTGGCCCAGGTATCACGGCCACCTAGCCCAGAATCGCCTAGACAGGCGCGGGGAGCGCGGGGCGCCGATGTCGCACCTTCTTGCATTGCACTTGCAACGAGGTATGCTGTAGGAGGCCGAGCTTTGGCGCGCAAGACATTGTCGCACGTTGCCTCCCAGCGGACCCGCAACGAAAGGCGAGCTGTCAGTCAACGGCAGCGCTAAAGCGAGCGGCAATGATCATGACAAAGATCCTCATCCTCTGCAAATCAGGTCGACTCCATGCCATTGGTCGCGCGCTCAAAGCGAGCCGCCAGTCCGTCGACCTCTATGCCCTCGCCGAGGTCCACAACCCTGGATTGGACGCGATCGCGCAGGTCAAAATCGGCAAAACAGACGCCGTCGCCGAAGTCGTCGCCTATGCCAGGGAGATCAAACCTGACTTCGTCGTCATCGGCCCCGAGGAACCGTTGTTTGCAGGTGTCGTCGACGCACTGGAAAGGATCGGCATACCCTGCGTCGGACCAAAGAAAGCCGTCGCGCGGATCGAATGGAGCAAAGCCTTTGCGAGAACGCTCCTCTCTCAGTATCTCCCAGAGGTAAATCCTCGCTTTCGCGTGTTCAGTGCCGTTGCTGGCATCAGTGATTTCCTGAAGGATCTCGGCGACTTCGTTATCAAACCAGACGGACTTACTGGTGGTAAGGGAGTCAAGGTAAGCGGGGTGCATTTAGCAGGGGTCTCGGACGCCATCACGTATTGTCGAGAAGTGTTTGCGTCCGGCCATGAACAGATCGTCATCGAGGAGAAGCTCGACGGTGAAGAGTTCACATTTCAATCATTCTGCGACGGTACGCACGTCGTCCACACGATACCAGTCCAAGACCACAAACGACTGCTAGATGGTGACAAGGGACCGAACACCGGCGGGATGGGCTCGTACTCATGCGAGGATCACGGCCTACCATTCCTTGCTCCGTCCGATCTTGCAGCAGCCCGGAAGGCGAACGAGATCGTCGCTGCCGCTTTGCGCTCGGAGACTGGCATCCCCTACAAAGGCATCCTCTATGGTGGCTTCATTGCTACCCGAGATGGCGTCAAAGTCATCGAGTACAATTCTCGTTTCGGTGACCCTGAGGTCATGAACGTGCTTCCATTGCTAGAAACAGACTTCGTGTCGCTGTGCGAGGCAATTGTCGAAGGCACGCTTTCAGAGTCACATGTAAAGTTCGCCAAAAAAGCCACGGTTTGCAAATACATTGTCCCAAAAGACTATCCCACCGCAAAGAAGTCGCCTGGGGTCATCAGTGCAGCTGAGGTCGCGCCCGACGGCCCAAACCTTCGAGTCTACTATGCAGCCCTGCGCCGGGGCGAAGGTTCGATGCTCGAACTTACTTCATCACGCGCTCTCGCGTTTGTCGGCATCGGGGAGGATCTGGCGGAAGCGGCAGAAATCGCCGAGGCGGCAGCCGCAAAGATCACCGGTCCAGTACATCATCGGAAAGACATCGGATCGACTGCCTTGATCAAGGCTCGCGTTGATCACATGCGCGACCTAAGGTCAAGAGAACGTCGGACCCATGAATTCGTGTGAGCGCACGTGGAGTACGTCGGTGTCAGAGTCAGCGATACGCTCCGTTTTCTATTCCGACAACGCAACGACAAACTCGGCGGAGCTCGGTGCCGCCGTTCGCGCGATTAAATCGAGAACCCTAACCCCAGCACTTTACGTCAACGTGAGGCGTGCGGCTCGATCTTCGAACACCGATCACCAAATCCGCAACGGCTTTTATGGGGCGCTGGTCATTTGCCTCTACTTTCGCGAGAATGGAAGCGCCTGGTTTCCCGTATTGGACCATTGGGCAATTGATGAATTGGGTCACATAAGATGCCCTGGCTTGATCTATCTTGCGCCCAACGTTTCAGCAGCGACCCAGAGCATGCTTGCGAGCAAAGCGTCTGGAACTTGTCGCATTCGCAGACTCTCTGCGTCTGATGACCTACAGCTGGTGCTTGCTGCCGATCTGATCGCGGCCGGTCTTTGAGCGCTCCCGAAGCCGAGCTTTTCGACAGCACCGGCTCCCCCTTTCTCGAGTGTGCAGAACGTAACTTGGCTCCTCGGTCGCTAGGTCGTCATCTCATCATTTGGGCGCCCGCCGCCTGCGGCGTCGCTGCGCTCTCGTGCTCCGCACCGAGCCCTTTGGTCTCGGCCATCCGGCTTCGATCGCATGGCGCAAGAATGCACGGTATCGCGCGGCATGCCGCAAGGGTGCGGGAGCGGTGCCCGTGATAGAATTCGCAGATGGCAACACTCCTCGATGACGCCATCGAAGTCCTGCGCAGCCTGCCGGAGAACGTGCAGGCCGCAGCCGCGCGCACCATCCTCGATTGCGCATCAACCTACGAAGACCAGCACGCGAACGCGTGAGCGGTCACGCCGGTATGCAGAAGGACTTCGACCGCTGGAACGACAAAAAGAAGGAGGTCGATTGCTCCACCTTCGCCGATTTCGTCAACGAGCGCGAAGTCTGGTGGTGCACGCTTGGCGTGAACGTCGGCTCCGAGCAAGACGGATCACAGGACTTCTTCGAGCGACCGGTCCTCGTCGTTCGGAAATTCAACAAGGACACCGTCCTGATCGTGCCGCTGACCTCAAGTCCGCGGCGAACGCCCTACCACATCGCGGTCCGTCACGAAGGCATGGAGTTCGTTGCGGTGGTCTCGCAATTGCGCCTCATCAGCACGAAGCGGCTTGCGCGAAAAATCTACCAAATGGATCGCGCAATCTTCGCAGAGATCGTGACTCGCATCCAGGCCATGCTCCCGCGCGTCTGAAAATCGAAACCCCCGCGCTTGGCGGGGGCTCCTCGGAGGGCGCATGCCCGTAGTGATGATCAGTGTACGTGGCTGCGAGTTGTTGTCAAGGACGGCCAGCCTCCTCAACTTCGGCTGGCCGCTTCCGGTCATTCTCCCGCTTGCGCAGGGCGAGCCATAAGGCCATCTGTGCTCGTCAGTGGACACCCGACTGGATGATCGTCAAGTGAAGTACCGGCGGTCCTCTCGGCACTCCGGCTTGTGTAGGTCGCATTGTATCCGTCTGCTTATCGGCAAGTTCTCGGATATTTGGAGCAGGGAAAGTTCCGTATACAGTCTTCCGCGCTAGACCATCTATAGTTACGCCACTCGTTCCGGCACCTTCTTGCGCAGTCCGACAATGTCCAGCATTGCCGCTGGACCTTGATGGTCAGGCCGTCTGCTCTAGTCACGTTGTTCGACCGAGGTTCTGCCAGCAACGAGGTCGTGCTGAACACTGAGAACGCGCTCAAAACTGAAAATCGCATCACTCCTCCTACCGGGGGTGCGAATCATAGGCAATATTTACCCCTCCCCCCGAGTAAAAGCGTACGTCCTCGCCCGGATGGCGACAAGCCGGTAGGGCCACTACCTGAAGAGGCGTGGTTTTCACAACCATCGCCGCCGCGCATGCTCGACGGTGCTTCATCCAGAGACGGCTTTTCGCCCCCGTGCGCGTGAGCCGAAGCGGACCGCCATAGCCCACAGGCTCGGGCACGTCCGGAACGAGGCCCTCGAGCTCGCTTTCCCAGCAGACGATCTATGCCCTGTCGTGCAGCGGAAGCGATGGATCGCAGCTCACCGATAGCGTGACGATCAATATCGTGCCTATCGAGAACGAGGAGTGATCTACGGTTGACGCAGGTGCGAAGGCCAATGTACTGAAGATTTGCCATGCTCGATTTCAATTTTAGGAACGTTTAAGAGCACCTGCCGTTTTGTTATTGATTACCGGAAGAGCGCTGTTGGCGCGATCTCGCGCCTTACTTCTCCGCCGCGACCCGACCATGCGATCGATCAGCGCCGCGCCAGACCCTAGAACACATGTGGGTGCCGCTACTGACCTTCAAGTTGAGCCGTCGTAGCGTGGCTCACCAAGAACGTCGCTACTTAGAGCGATCATGCTGACGTTCAGAGTGAAAGGGCGCTGATGGTTGGCCACGCGTTGGATGCGACGCGCCTGGCTTGCCGGAGCGCCTCGAGCCGTTGGTCTACGGGCAGCCTACGAAGTACGGCAGCCGCCCTCTGCATGATCCGGTAGGTGCCGCAGCGCCGGCACTCGACGACGAGGCCCCCATAGTTCTTGGGTGTTCGGTCTATTCCCCTGCCGAGACAGATAGGGCATTCCATGGGAGGTCCCGCGCATTGGCACGCGAATCACCACCTAATCGTACAGCATGCGCTTAAAGAGAGGTTAGTCGCATGCTCTGCCGAAGCTACTCGCTTTTTAAGCCAAACGCTTGATCCAATGCCTCTACAGCTCTTTCGCCCCCGCGTATTGCCTGCGTGTAATGGCTCAAAGTGATGTTCGGATTTGCATGGCCGGCCAGCTGCGCGACCAGCCCCACCTCTGCACCTTGAGCTTGTAGAGTACTTATGAATGTATGCCTCGCGCTGTGAGGTGTGACGCGGGGTAACCCGAGCGCCGCGAGCGCAGGGCGCCAATATGTGTTGACGAAGTTTGTGTAAGTGAGAGGCCGCCCCCGGGTTTTGTATTGCTTGGCGCGCCGAGCCCCCAAACATGGAAAAACCCGGGGGTTGTCCGTGTCACGTTTGGGGCAATTCATCTGCCAGTCGGTGATCATGGAAAACAACAAACTGGACATGGGAATATCGCGGCGGCTAGCAGCTGTTTTTGTTAGCTGGGCGATCAAGCCATCCGGTTCTTGGGATCGTCGAATGCGTATGACACGCGCGCCAAAATCGACATCTTCCCACGAGAGGGCGAGTTGCTCGCTTGGGCGAACGCCCGTCAAAAACGGGAAGGCATAGTACAGCCCGCGCGATTTGTCCCCTTGGGCCGCATTGATAAGCATTCCGACCTGCTGTGGTGTGAGGATATGCTTCTTGCTGCTTGGCCTCCCCCGCCCGAGCCGCGTCGGCATTGGTGGAACACGCACGCCGAAATCTTCCGCAGCCAAGCAGAGCGCGGCGCGGAGGAATTTTTTCGCGACACGGGCAGTGTACGCGCCGACATAGCTCGTAATCAGTCTGTGCCATGCGCGAATCTGCGCTGTCGTGAGCTGCTCGATCTCTATCGGACCGAGCATCGGAATGAACTGTGCGTCGGGCTTCTTCCTGCCCCGCCGTGTAAATTGATGTCGATCGACACGATTGCCGAGGAGCAAAGGTCCAACAATGTACGAGGATGCCTGCTTATATCCGCGCAACGTGGTGCGGCGCACTTCGCTCTCACGGTCTTGCAACCAGTATTGCATTGCCTGCGCGACCGTCAGACCGGCCTGCACTGATGGGACCATCATATGCGACTCCACCTCTCAGTTTCTTTCCTACTTAATAGTCGGCCAATTTCAATCAAGTAACGGGGATAGGCGTGAAAGTGCGCGTAATAGAACCTGTCGGAACATAATAAGCCAAAAAAATTTTGTTGCCCTCCGAGGACCCTACTCGGAGCGAAATGACTCTCGCATGGTTATCTACTTAGCAGATGCTCGGGGGACTGTTGAAATCGACCAGTCGAGTGGCGTTGGTGGCCGCGGCCGGTCTGTTCGTGGGTGGCGTGGCGATGCCGTCCGCCAAGGCAGCTGACCTTGGGGGGGACTGCTGCGCCGACCTCGAAGAGCGCGTGGCTGAGCTTGAAGCCACCACGGCGCGCAAGGGCAACCGCAAGATGTCTCTGACGGTCACCGGCCAGGTGCACCGCTCGGTGATCTGGTACGACGATGGCCATTCGTCGACCACCTACTACGGTCTGGATAACACGAACGCCTCCAGCCGTTTCATCTTCACCGGCAACGCGCGCGTGACGCCGAAGGTGCGGATGGGCTTCGAGATCATGATCGAGATCGAGGCGGGCGGCACGTCCTCCAAGGTCAACCAGTTCGATGAGGATGGGAAGATCGCGGCGACTTCCGCGCTCGGAAACGGTGTCTCCTTCAACCAGCACAACGTCGACGCGTACTTCGGCGATGCACGCCGTGCAGGTTGGTATATCGAGCATGACGACCTCGGTCGCCTGACGGTCGGCCGCTGGGACGCCGCCGGCGTTCTCGCCACCATCGACCTGACGGGTCACCTGTTTCTGGGTGCCAGCTCCAGCTTCATCCTGTTGAACGGCGGCTTCTTCATCCGCGGTCCTCAGGGTCAGTACTACGCGACGACCTGGGGCAACATCGGCGATCCCGCATCGGCCAGCTCCGGCCGCACCGAACTCGTCCGCTACGACAGCCCGGTCTGGCACGGCTTCATCTTCGGCTCCTTCGTGGCCGAAGCGGGCGACTACTACGGCGCTCAGATCCGGTACGCCAACGAGTTCCAAGGCTTCCGTCTTGCTGGTGCCATCGGCTACGAGCGCGTCAAGGACATTGCGACGCCCGTCACTATTACCCCGGCGGATCCGGCATTCACTGGTCCAAGGCCGGATATTTCGGTGTGGGGCATTGCCCTGTCGGCTATGCACGTGCCCACCGGCCTCTTCGTCCAGGGGCACTACAATACGGCTGATTACGGAAACATCGCTCCTGGGGCACCGAGCGGTTACTGGGGACAAGGCGCCGGGCTCAAGAAAGATACGGCGCACTGGCTGATCCAGGCCGGTATCTCAAAGAACTGGTTCGGGTACGGTAACACTTCGGTGTACGGCGAGTATGGCGTAGCCACGGATTGGGGTGCCAACGTCGGTGGTCGTGACTACACCACGGCTGGGTTCACTCCGGTTTTCGGGGTGCAGGATACCGACCTGCGAGTCTGGGGCCTCGGCATCGCTCAGAACTTTGATGCCGCAGCAACGGCCGTCTATCTCGGCTACCGGCGCATGGAGGCGGACATCACCTGCACGGGCGCCGGGGCCACCTGCGCCGCTGCTGGTGTCACACCTGCCAAAAAGCTGGATACCGAAGCTATTGACGTGATCGTCATGGGCGCCCGCGTCCTGTTCTGAACCTGGCTTTTGGAGAGACATACCAATGTTCAAGCTCAACAAAATCGCCGGGTCGGTCATAGCCGTCACGGCAATATTGGGAAGCGCCGGTGTGGCGCTTGCCGATGGGTACGTGCCCAAGGGCAAGGTCGCCTACGAGCGGCCGACGAACTGGAGTGGCTTCTACTTCGGCGTCCAGTCCGGTTACCAGTGGTCGGATGTCGACACGCACTTCATCGCGCCGCCGAATGACTTCTCCGTGAACCACGACTCAGGGTTCGTCGGCGCCCACATGGGTGTCCAGCATCAGTTCGGACTTGTCGTGCTCGGCGTGGAAGGCAACTGGCTGTCCACCCTGCGGGACGATCCGGGCGAGACCACGTGTCCGAACCCTGCCGCCACTTGCACGCAGCGTCTCAATGACATCCTGTCAGTCGGCGGACGCCTCGGATGGGCAGCCGGGCATTGGATGCCGTACGTAACCGGCGGTTATGCCAGCGGCAGGTTCGCCTACAAGGCCTATACGACGGCTACCGGCGTGACCATCGATGACGCCGGCACGCGCCATAGCGGCTGGTATCTCGGTGGCGGTTTCGAGTGGCAGGTCTCGCCGGGCTGGACCGCAGGTCTTGAGTATCGGCACTACGAGTTCGGCGATGCCGGCACAACGCCGAGCACCCCGGCTGGCGTCCCGATCCTTGGCGATACGTACTCGGCTGACGCGAGCGTGGACACGATTACTGCCCGAGTGAGCTGGCGCTGGGGTCGCCCGGAGCCCAGGCCGCTCAAGTAGGCAAATCCATCAATCACTAAGACACGACGCGAGGGGCCGCTGCCTATCGGGAGCGGCCCCTCCGCTTTTCCGCGGGCGCCGTGGCGCCGGCGGGGCCTGTCGGGCCGTCCCTCCGCGCCGGAGGCCGACAAGAGAATCGCTGTCGGGCTGCCGAGCCCATGAGCGCATCGCCTTCAGATGCTGGCGTATGGAATCAGGCTAGGATTCGGCTTGGCTAGGCCGCATGCCGACGGGCCAAGGCGACCGGCGGCGGGCGTTCAAGGGTGGAATCCGCGCCTGGAACGCCGGAAATCACCGGGTAAATGCACAACTTCGTGGCAGATGCGCCACAATGGGGGCCGAACGCCCCTCGGTTCAAGAGGGATCGTTTGCAGTTCATGCTTTCCTCGACTAAGTCTGGCTTACTTGTCATCGAGTCGTGCGGCAGGGCGTTCTAGAGATTGATCGCCCGTCCCCATGAGTGCCACCGGCGAAAGCATGGTGTGCGGGGGAGCCAGCAGCGGGAAGCAAGCCTGTTATTTTTGTGAAACGCTGCGGCACGCTACGGAAGCTATGCGCCACATTTTTCTGGGTTATCAGCATTTTATGTGCGCCTAATAGAACCTCTCGACACCTGCCTATCCTTCACCATCTGCTACCCTGGTGCTACCCTGGCGCCCTGAGCTAGGGTGCTCCGCATGCCTTTGACCGATATCCAGATACGTCAGCTCAGGGCTGACGACCGCGCGCGCCTTGAAGTGTGGGATAGGAGGGTGCCCGGCTTTGGCGTTCGCGTCTCGGGCTCTGGGCACAAATCTTTTGTGTTGCTCTATCGCCACAAAGGTCGAAGCCGACGGATGACGATTGGGCGGTATCCAATCGTCGGGCTGGCCGAGGCGCGAAGACGCGCGCTCGAGGTCCTAGGACAGTTAGCCAAAGGTGTTGATCCCAGCATCAGGGGTGAGAACAGCATGGTCGGCGAGTGCTTCGGCGACGCCGTGGAATACTTCATCAGAAATCATTGCACCCAGCACAATCGCATCAGCACGCGCCGCGAAACCGAACGGATCTTGCGGGTGAGATTCGTAAACCGGTGGGGCAACCGCCCGTTGCGTGAGATTGCAAAAAGCGATGTCATTGAGATCATCGATGAGGTAATTGCGAAGGGCGCACCTAGTGCAGCCAATCATGCTCTTGCGACCGCGCGCGTCTTCTTCAACTGGTGCGCGGATCGTGGACTCATTGACCTCAATCCGTGTGCCCGCGTAAAAATGCCGGCGAAGAAAGTGTCGCGCGAACGCGTACTAAACTCAGAAGAACTTGTTCGCATATGGCTCGGCAGTTGCACGCTTGGTTATCCGTTCGGGACGATCACCCAGCTCCTGTTGCTTACCGCTCAGCGACGCAATGAGATCGCGCAATTGCGCTGGGGCCATTTAGATTTTGAGGAGGGG
>JBFWRV010000075.1:0-28677 GCA_050248715.1 Hyphomicrobiaceae bacterium
CGTAGGAGAATAGTGATCCCGATCTGGCATCCGATCCGCGCATCCCAGCCCCCTTCGACCCCAAGGGAGAACGGAATCATATTCGCCACAGCCTGTCAGCATGCGAGAAATTCAACAGCCTGCTAGCGTAGGCCGCTAGGAGCACATATTGTGATGAGATATAACGCGTCTGTTATTCGACTTACCAGGGCAGGAGCGGCTCAGCGCGTGATCAACCTCCTTCGCCGACCAGGGTGAAGGGCGCCCAAAATGCCGGATAGGCGTTGAGTACGGCGGACCGGTCGTTCATGTAGGCCAGCATGGATTGCCGCAATGCCTCCGCGCGGCCGATCCGCGGGTCGAGCTTGAGTGCCTCGAACGCCTTGGTTGTCAGCTTGACGGCGGCTGCGGAGTCCACCGACCAGTGCGAAACCAGCAACGTGCGGGCGCCGGCATAGAGGAAGGCCCGCGCCAGACCGGAAAAGGCCTCGGCGCCGGCTTTGCCGCCTGCGGCCGTGTTGCAAGCCGACAGGACAACCCAATCGGCATTCAGCTTGAGCTGTGCGACCTCCGAGGCTGTAAGCAGGCCGTTGTCGGTCTCGCTCGGGTTTGCCGGTATGGCGAGCGCCAGAGCCGGCTCGCTCAGGCCTGAGACCTCGCCGGCAATGAAGCCGTGCGTGGCGAAATAGACGACGCGGTATTGGCTGAGGTCGGTCTTCTTGAGAGCGGTCTCCGAGGCAGCCTCGCCGAGTCGGATGTCCTGAGCTGAAGCGGCGAGCGCCTGCGCTACGCCGCGCAGCTCCTCCGCCGTCTCGGGAAGCGGCTCCAGCCCCCTAGAGAGGCTCTCCACGTCCACGGCGGCGCCCTTCCAGAATGAGGCGGCCGTGCGCCCTGTACGAGTTGCGGGCGGGCGCCTTGCGGGGGTGTCGGCAGCCGGCTTGCCGGGCACGAACGCCGGGTCTCCATAGCCGATCAGAGGCTTGTCGGCCTGCGGCCGCTTGGTCAGCTCGCGCAGGGACTTCAGGCTAGACACAGAAGGCAGCATCGTAATGGCATGCCGCCTGATGATCCAGGCGGCATTGGCGTACTCCGCGATCTGCTCCAGCTCAACGATTGGCTTCACCGGCGGATCCGTTGCCAGCAGATGGAACGGCAGGCTGGTGAGCGGTCCAGACGGAACGACGAAAAGATTGCGCTTGCCTTCGAGTACCTGCGCAACTGGATTGATCAGCTCGTCGTAGAGCTGATGCGCCAGCGTCAGGTCGAACAGCTCCACCTTGCCGGCCACGGCCGCCCTTTGCAGCTCGACGACATCCAGACCCTTGCGCAGGCGGATCACTTTTTCGCCGAGTGTCTTTGTGTCATGCGGAAGGTGTTTCCACGTGGACCGCTCCTGACTGATGGCCCATACGAAGCTGCCCCGCTCGCCGACTAGGTAAACGAGGATTGCCTCCTCCGGCCCGAGCAACTTCTGAACTTCGGCTATTCCGAGGGGTCTTGGCTTTGCAAGAGCGGCGTATTGCGGGAACTCGGTGGAAATGCGCGTCCCCACTGTCGCAAGCTCCTTACCGACCGTGTCCAGCTCCGTGCGCAGTGCGCGGCGGGCCTCGAGCCCGGTCGCCGCGCCCTCCTGCAGCGTGGCGGTCAATTGCTCATCGAGCGCGTGCCAGCGATGTAGGAGGTCCTGCCCAGTGCGCACCAATTGGCCGAGCGAATCGTCTGCCGTCGAAAAGCGCAGGGCGGTCTGGCGGATGGCCGCGGCCGCTGTGGACTGGCTCTCGTATTGCGCGCCTGTGAATGCGTCGTTGGCAAAGGAGGCGCCGTCCTTTTCCAGCTGCGAGGCGGTGCGCGCAAAGGCGAACGCCACCCAGCGCAGCAGCGGAGCGATGTCGTCGTTGAACCGGTCGCCGACCA
Source organism: Hyphomicrobiaceae bacterium (assembly GCA_050248715.1). Taxonomy (GTDB): domain Bacteria; phylum Pseudomonadota; class Alphaproteobacteria; order Rhizobiales; family Hyphomicrobiaceae; genus AWTP1-13. The sequence continues at coordinate 1,894 of JBFWRV010000075.1, forward strand.
ACACGCGCGCGTTTTCCCGGCGGGTATCGAGCACGGAAGCCAGACGCTTAAGTATGACATGCGCGTCCTGCGGGCGCTTGCTTCGCAGCTCTATCTCTGCAAGCCCGCGCAGGGCCATCGCAATGGCCGCGCTGTCAGATGTCTTCTCTGCCAGAGCAAGCGCCTGTTGAAGTGCGGGCTTGGCATCGTCGAGCTGGCCCGTCTCCATATAGTGCCTACCGAGACCGAGCAGGGCGTCGCGCACGTATGCGCTGTCCTTGCCGACGCCTTCGGCTGCCTTGAGGCCGGCCTTGAACAGCTGTTCAGCCTCCTGACCCCGGCCCTGCTGACGCACGGCATTTCCCAAAGCCATGTTGAGATATGTGAGGCTGACGTTGTCGGCACTGGCTGTCCCGCCGACCTTCTCCGCGAAGGGCAGCGCGCGCCGCAATATGACTTCGGCACCGGCGGGGTCGCCCATTGCGGTCTTTACCGATCCAAGCGCGCGCATCGCATTGACGGTGCCGCGATGTTCGAGGCCGACCGCGGTTTCAAACCTTTCGAGAGCCCTGCGCAAGATCGGCTCGGCTTCGGCTGGTCGACCCGTTTTGTGGTAGACTTGTCCGAGGAAGCGCAGCATGTGCGCCAATTCCCAACTCGTCGAACCAAGCGCTGCTTCGCCGGTCGCGAGCGCACGTTTGAGATATTCCTCGGCCTCCGCGAAGCGACCCGCAGCGAACGCCGCCCGCCCGATCACCAGGAGCGAGCGGGAGCTCCACGCACCACGCGGATCGGTCGCCTCGTGAATTGCCAGAGCGCGCCGTGCGACACTTTCGGCTTCATCAATGCGTCCCTGTTGAAGCCGCAAGGAGGCGATGTTTTTCAACGTTCGACCGGTTTGCGGGTCGCTCGGCCCGGGATCGCGCTCCAAGGCTGCCAATGCTTTCGCGAGGATCGCATCGGCCTCTTCGTGCCGACCTTGTTGCGTCAGGATGGCCCCGAGCAGCGTCTCGATCCGCGGGTGGGTCTTGCCCTTTTGGCGTTTGGCATACAGCACTACGGCCTCTCGTGCGGACTGCTCTGCTTCCCGCAATCGCCCCTGGAACAGCAGCGATCTGCCGAGGAGTGCGTGACCTCCCGGCCATGCCGGAAGATCCTCGCGGATCAGCTGCTTGCCCCGGGCAATGCCGCTTCGGGCTGCCCCCTCTGCTTCCTTGAGCTTGCCTGCATCGATGAGGGTTTCGATGCGCTTTTGGATCGAGTTGAACTCACCCTGTATGTGCGCGCGCATGTGCCCCTGCACGCAGGGGCGCACGTGTGCCCGCACGACCTCCCGCTGACCAGGTCCGCGCAAGTGCGAGAACTTCGCCAGGCACTGCTCGCGGAACCTGTCAATCAATTGCTCTCTTGATTGCGCATGAGCAGGTCCTGTCCAACCGGTCGCGAGAACGCCCATTGACAGCAGGCCGACTTGCCAAATGCCGCGGCCAAACGCAGTTGACATGGCGCAGTGCTCCCCACTTTGAAAATCACCCCCACGCCAGGAAGCACAACCCGAGTGGGGCAAGTCGTTTCTTAACGATGCGGCCACCGGTAGAAGCCCGGTGGCATCGAAGAGGTCGGTTGAATAGGCCTCTGACTACTGATTGAAATTGACGACCTGGACACGCCGGTTCGTCGCTGATTGAGGGTTCTGCGAGTCCTTCAACTGCTCGAAGCCATAGCCAACAGTCATTAGATCGTCTGCCCTCAGCTTGAACCGAGCGACAATGTAGCGCTTCACCGCCTCAGCTCGGCGCTCCGAAAGGCCCTGATTGTATGCGGGAGTCCCCTTGGCGTCGGTATGTCCGGCGAGGACGAAAGATTGCCCCTTGTTTTCGTCGCGCGCCAGCGCCTCGCCGAGCACGTTCAGGACGGGTTCGGCCTCTTTCTGAATCTCCGCGGAATCAAAAGCAAAGTAGACCACCAAATCGATCTGCCCCATTCCCTCCGTCGCCTTGGCGAGGCGGGTACGATCGTGCAAGTTCCATCCGCGGGTTTTGCGGATGCGCTTGAGGTCCTCGATCTCCACCGTCTTGGCGGGCGACACGGGATTTACGCCGCGCGCCTTGCTTTTCTTGAGGGCATTTACGATCGTATCGACGCTGACTGGTTCCGTGGCATGCGCGCTTCCCCAGAGCGACGCGTCCGGAGTACCGACCAGCGCCGCCATGATCGTTATGGCCAGAGCGGGGATGGCAAACCGAATTGCTGTCCTCTTTTCCATGAACCTGCCCTCCTTCAAGTGCCGCACCACTATTTGCCTAGATCGCGAGCAACTCGGAAACCCACGCTGTAGTATCGGTCACCGCGCTCACCCATCTCGCGATAACCTGCGCGAATGTCTTCGGGCCACGAACTCCACGCACCGCCTCGGACTACGCGATGCGAGCAATCGCCTGCCAACCGCGCTGAACCGTCTGCGGGCGCACCTTTATAGTTCGGGCTCCAGCAATCCTGCACCCACTCTGCTGCGTTGCCATGCACGTGTCCGAAACCCCACGGATTGGTGGGCCCGGTATCAACAGCGCGCGTGCCGCCGGCGGCCACGCCGAGCTGCGCCTTTTGCTCCCAGTCGGGGGCCGCAGTACCCGATGCCCGAGGCCGCGGCTTGGTGTCGAAGTTTGCCCGATCGGGCGTCGCCGCAACTCCCCACCAATACGGCGTCGCCGTGCCGGCCCGCGTGATATATTCGCGCTCCGCCTCGGTCAGGAGCCGATAAGGTTTCTGCGTTTGTCGGGCCAACCATTGCGCGTATGCGTCGGCATCCTCCCAGCTCACACAGACCGCTGGGTGACGCCCGTCTTGTTTGAACCCTGGCGGAGCCAGGAACGAATGCGCAGCCTTCTCCACCCAACCGGTAGGAGTCTGGGCGTGACAGCTGTTGCCGAAGCGGTAGCCGGTTGCGTCCACGAAAGCCTTGAACTCGTCGCGAGTCACGGCGTGGCGGCCAACTGCAAAATTCGCCGGGAAGGACACACGATGCACTGGGCCTTCGAATTCGAGTCGGCCAGGCTCCCCCTCCGGTGAACCCATGAAGAATGCCCCGGCGGACACGACGACCACCTCGGGGCACGTATCGCAATCGCGAAACATGGCTTGGGGGGGCAGGGCGCGCTCCTGTTCCACTGTCATTGGAGCCTTGGCGATGGGCATGCCGGGGTGCATCGTCTTCGGTGACTCAGCTGCAGTTGGCGGCTGCTGGCTTGCCTCCTTTCGTCTGGCGTCGTCCTCAGCGCGCGCCTTGGCCGCATCGTCGGCTTGCCGTTTTGCATCCGCCCGTTGCTTTTCCTCGGCCTGCTGCCTCTCGGATTGCTGCTCGAGCTTGCGCCGCAATTCCTCCGCCGCCGCGACCGTGGATTTGTCCGGTCGCACCGTCTCCTCGTCAGCTCCGGTCGCGGCCTCGTCCTCGGCCACCTTCTGCTGCTCGTCCATCGCGAGTTGGCCCCGGCTATGTGGATTTTCTTGGAGCCATACTGCGTACCAACCGTAGTAGCCGACGCCAGCAGCGATAGCGGCTATCGCTGCCACCGCCGGCCATCGCATCCGCCTGACATTCCCGGAGGTCTGCGGCGCGAGCAGGATTGGCCGCAACTGCGCCACCGATTGCGGTCGTTCCGCCTGTTTCACGCGCAGGCAAGCATCGATCCCGGCGAGGAACCCGGGACGATACTTGCCAGTCGCGGCAAGGCTTGCCGGCCGCAGCGCATCGTGCTCCACACGGTTGGTCGCCTCGTTGGGTGGTTGTCCGGCAACCGCGCGGTAGAGGGTGGCGCCGAGAGCATAGATGTCGGACCAAGGACCCTGCAGTCGCGTGTTCGACGCATACTGCTCGTGCGGCGAGTAACCTGCCTTGATGATGCCGGTGAGGGAACCGGTCATGTCGGCAACTGCGCGCCGCGCCGCGCCGAAATCCAACAGCACCGGGCTGCCGTTGGCGCGGATGATGATGTTGTCGGGTGCGATGTCACGATGCAGGAAGCTTTCCCGATGCATCAAGTCCAGAGCATCCAGCAGCGGGGCAACGATGCGGTCGAGTTCCTCCTGGATGGGCGGTCGATCGAGGGCCTGCAGCCAGACTTCCAGGTTCTGGCCGTCCTCGAAGTCCATGACCATATAGGCTGTTTGGTTTGCCTCGAACACGCGCGCGACGCGTACGATGCTCGGATGCTTAAAGCGCGCCAGCATGCGGGCCTCTTCCAGGAAACTGGAGCGCCCCCACTCGAAAGGCTGCTTGTGCCGCTCCGACTTCGGTCGCACGCTCATGGTCGCGTCGCGCTCCCCGAAGCTGACGGGATAGTATTCTTTGAGGGCGACCGCGCTCCTGAGGCGCAAATCTTCGGCCTCGTAGGTAATGCCGAATCCGCCCGACCCGATTACACGCCTGATGCGGTAATCACCGGACAGGATCGTGTCCACGGGCAGGCTTAGGCGAGCGTCCAAAACAGTCTGTCCCCGCAAAATGGCTGAACGTCCCCGCTAGGTTATCAGCAGTTCACCCGACTGTCTGTTACCGAAGGAACATTTTCATGGAGCGGCAAAGCTTCAGCCCGCATCGAGCGCTATCTGCTCGTTTTCTCTGATGTGGATGGATCGCGAGAACTCTGTTGGGGCTTGTCCAGGCCGTCGGACCGGGATTGCGAGTCCGCCGGAGGGTCATGCCAGGTAGTCGTCGCGATTCTCTCCGGCATCTACCTTGCGTTTCAGCCAGCCCGCCATGCGACCGCGACCCGACCACGTCTCGCCAGTCTTGGGGTCGCGATACTTTGGCTTCACCTCAGAGCTAGGAAGCGCTTTCTCGGATGCATCCACTATGCTCTCTCCGGGCGGCGTAACCGCCCGCTTCAGGTACGCAACGTTGTTCAAAAGTATCGTGACCAGTTCCCAACCCAGCGACCCGACTTCATTGAGCAAATCGATATCATCGGTGCGAGGCCGGAGATCGCTCAGTGCGATCTTGCGGTATTCCCACTCGAGGCTTGTTGCCACTGCGTGCTGTCTCTGAAGAGCGGTGTCTTGCAGTCAGGTTCGGCTTCGATCGGGAAATGTCAAGGCCAAGGCCCTTCACCTCTCTGCCATCAGACGGCGGAACTGTTGCGGAGTGCCTAGGGTTTCCTTGTTTCGTGGCACCAGCAATGGGAGGCCGCAGTGCTCCAATGGGAGTATCGCAAGATAGACCTCACGGCGGCACGGGGTGATGGCCAGGAAATGGAGTGGCTGAATCAGGCTGGTGCCGAAGGATGGGAACTTGTCGTTACCGACAACAATGTCGCTTACCTGAAGCGCAAGATGGCGTCTGAGGCTCGACGCAGGACGCAATTCAATCACACGCTTGAAAAGGCAACAGGGCAGCTGCGGCAGGCAAAGGATATCCTCGAGCGTCTGAGGGATTTCGTCTCGCGCGGCACCGTGAGGCCGGCTCCCACTGACCTCGGCGCCCTGGCGCGGAAGGTCGTAGCTCTGGCCGAGGATGATGCAAGGGCACACGGCGTATTGGTGCGGCTCGAGGCTGCGTCCGTCCCCCCGATCACCGTTGATGCGCTCCAGCTCGAGCAGACCCTGATCAACGTCATCAACAACGCCATCGACGCTGCTACAGAATCGAGCTGGCCAGCCGGGTGCGTCACGGTTCGCGTCGCAGCCATAGACAGGGGGGTAAGGATCGAAATCGAGGATAACGGCCCCGGTGTGTCAGAGGTTGTGGCCAAGCATCTCTTCGAGCCCTTCGTCACCACAAAGCCAGATGGCATGGGGCTTGGCCTGGCGCTCTCGCGGGAGCTTATCGGGGCCCATGGGGCACTATCGATTGGGAGCGTAACCGGCCGGATGGCGGCGCGCGGTTCACGATCGAGCTTCCCTTGGGCCCGGAGGTCGACCATGGGGCATAAGCGCGTTGCGCATGTCATCGATGATGAGGCCGACGTTTGCGAAGCCCTCAAGGTCTTGCTGCAAACGGCGGATCTGGAAGCCCGCACTTATGCCTCGGCCGAGGAGTTCCTCTCGGAGGTCAGGCTGAGCAGACCAATCTGTCTACTGGTCGACGTGCGCCTCCCGGGAATGAGCGGGCTGCATCTCGTACGGCAGCTGCAACGGGGGCCGGTGCGCCCGGTGGTCGTCATGATCACCGGCCATGGCGATGTACCGCTTGCAGTCAAAGCCATGCGGGCGGGTGCATTGCATTTCCTGGAGAAGCCGTTCGAACCGGCCGAGCTTCTACAAACTCTGGAAGAAGCACTGCAGCGCGTCAGCCAACTGGCTGCCGAGGAAGCAACATTTGCGGCCATCGAGGCGAGCTACCGGTCGCTGACCGCGCGCGAGCAGGAGGTGATGGCCCTTCTGGCGGAGGGTTTGCCGACGAAGCTTCTAGCCACCAAGCTTGGGATCAGCACACGGACGTCCCTCGTCATTGCGGAGAACTGGCTTGGACCTGAGCGGGTGCACGCCCTCGCGCGCCAGGCAGTCTGGCGCGATATCGGGGCGGCGGCTGGTCCGCTTGCAGGAGGCTTTCTGTTCCCCACCCATTGGCCACGCCTCGCGCGCAACCGACCTGAGCGAACATTCGTCCATGCAACCGGTTTGTCCGGTGTTCACGTCCGCTCGGATAATTCGCAATGCTCGAGCTTGGTGCCTTACCCAGCCGAGCTAGACATGATTGGAAAGCATCTCATTGTCTCAACCCGGACCATCGTGTTCGGCGATCGGGATGCTCATCGCAATAAGATATCCGAACACGAGCGCCGGCCCGAGTGTGATGCCGGGGCCCGGATAACTCCCGCACATGATAGAGTTCATGTCGTTGCCGCAGGCGTACAATCCGCCGATAGGCCGGCCCTCGCCATTCAGTACCTCGCCGTCGCGGCTGGTCCGCAGCCCCGCGGCTGTGCCGAGGTCCGCAGGATAGAGCGCAACAGCGTAGAATGGCGGCGTCACGATCGGACGCAGGCAAGGATTGGGGGCATTGCCGGCATCGCCGACATATCGGTGATAGGCATTGCTGCCGCGGCCGAAGGCGGTGTCGACGCCTGCCGCGGCGTCGCGATTGTAGATCGCGATCGTCGCCTGGAGATTGTCCGCATCGACGCCGAGCTCGGCGGCAAGCGCAGGTATCGTTGGCGCTTCGAACAGATACCCCGAGCGCCGGTAGCTACCGAGCCGCAGCGTCATCGGCTGTATCGCGCCCAGTCCGTACTTCCACAGCGCGGGGCGATCACAGATGAGATAGGCCGGAATCGACGGGCCTTGGTTGTGTGCCCGGAACATGGCCTGCACGAACTCATGGTAGCTGTCGGCTTCGTTGGTAAAGCGCGTACCCGCCTTGTTGACCGCAAGCATCCCTGGCTTACCCCTGTCGGTGACGGTGTGCGGGAAGACTGCTTTTTTGCCGTCGGGACGCACAAATTTCGATACCGGCGTCCAGAAAGCATTGTTGGTGTTGGAGTCCACGACAATGCCGCCGGCGGTCTTGGCGAGCTCGATGCCGTCGCCTGTGTTGCCTTCGGCTGCTGCGGATGCCTCGCCCGCCTCGGCCGGCAGCAGCTGGCGGCGCAGCCGGGTGCTGTGGGAGAAACCGCCCGTTGCGAGCACAACTCCCTTTCTGGCCGCGACCGTCACCACCTCGCCCGAAGCCGCACGCGCCTCGACACCGACGATGCGCCCGGCTTTCTCAATCAGCCGCATCGCTGCCGTATTGACCCGAACGGCAACCCCCAGGTCCAGCAGGGACTTGAGGAGGCGCGCAGCCAACGCATTGCCGAGGACGAGGCTCGTGCCGCGGTGGGAGCGCACGCGTTGAGCGCCATAACGGGCGACGAGGCGCAGCACGCGCGCCATCGAGCGTATCGACCCGAACGCCTTGCGAAAGTGCACGATGTCCGCGCGCGCCACCATCATTCCCCCGAAGAGCGTGAATTCCGGCAGCGGGGGTCGGAGAAGCGTAAACCAATCGCCGAGTTGGCGCGCATCGAAGGCGATGGGCTCCAGCACGCGTCCGCTCAGCCTCGCGCCCGGAACATCGGGATAGTAGTCGGGATAGAACGGCACGGGACGGAGGTGCACATGGGTGTGCCGTCCGAGATAGTCGATCGCCTTTGGCGCCTCTGCAAGGTAGTGGCGGCGCAGGTCCGCCCCGTGTTCCGAGCCGACTACGGTCTCCAGGTAGGCCGCTGCCTGCTCCGGGGTGTCTTGGGCCTCGCCCGAGTCGTGTTTGGAAGTGTTTGGTACCCAGACCATGCCGCCCGAGATCGCTGTCGTACCGCCGATCGTGCCGGTCTTCTCAATGACGATCACGCGCAGCCCTCGCGTGGCGGCGACGGCGGCGACGGTCATGCCACCCGCTCCCGCCCCGATGACGAGGACGTCGCAGTCGTTCGCCTGGTCAACGCCTCCGCTCATTGCATGATCTCCCATCTTTCGGCCAGTCAAAGGCTCCGTCTTCGGCAATAGACGCGCTGCCGGGTCTCAATCAACAAGCTCGAACGAGTTGCCTCCAGGCCGGGAGCCCGGTAATGGGGTCGACAGTCGAAGCGCTTGCGATCAGCGGAGTGTAGTGATGGCGCGTGTACTGGTCACCGGAGCCAGTGGTTTTATCGGCTATGCCATCACGGAAGCCCTGGCGTTGCGTGGGGACGAGGTGCTGGCAACCGACATTGCGATCGGTACTCGGCTTGCTGCGTTGAGCCAAGAACGCGAGGCCGTTCAGGTCTCCACCGGCGAAATGACCGAGTGGCCTCACCTTGCCCGCCTGATCAAGGACGGTAAACCCGACAAGGTCGTGCACTGCGCTGCCGTCGTCGGCGTACCCGCCTCGCGGTCTTCGCCCATCGGCACGTTCCGGGTCAACGTCGAGGGCACAATCCATCTGCTGGAGGCCATGCGCCTGTTCGGCGTTCGCCGCATGGTCAACATCAGCTCGGAGGAGATCTACGGACCCTTTGGGGCCGAGCTCATCGACGAGGAGCATCCCTGCCGGCCAACCCAGCCCTACGGCATCTCGAAATTCGTCGTCGAACAGGTGTGCCGCGACTATGCCCAGGCCCACGGCCTGGAGTGCATCCACGCGCGCACGTGCTGGGTTTACGGACCCCATTTCCCGCGTCCCCGTGCACCGCGCAACCTGCTCGATGCGGCCGTCGCCGGACGTCCGCTGCATCTTGGCGGCGGAGCAGACTACGCGGTCGACCAGGTCCACATCGATGACGTCGTGCAGGGCGTGCTGCTGGCCCTCGACGAGCAGCAGCATCGTTTCGACGCCTATCACGTCGCCACGGGAACGGCCGTATCGTTCGGAGAGGTGGTCGCGTTGATCAAGGAGCGGCTCCCCAGAGCCGATATCTCGGTCGCGCCAGGCCCGTTGCGCTTCGTCGATGGCACGGAGGCGGTGAAGAAAGGGGCACTGTCGATCGCCCGGGCGCGGCAGGCACTGGGCTACCGGCCGCGCCACGACATGCGCAGCGGGCTGCACGGTTGGATCGACCTGCTGCTCGCGGGCAAGGGGTGAGAGGGCCCAGTCCCGCAGGTAGCGCCCCGCCGAGCGCTCCTCCCGATCGTCATATCCACCGCAAGTTGAGGCGGAAGGCCACCAACCCGAAACTCCCCCGGCGCCGGCAAAAGAGCCCGCGGCGCACAAGGCACCGTTTGCGGGAGCCAAGTCCCTGTTGACTCCGCCACACCGTTGACCCCAATTTTCAGGTCGTGAGAGAGGCTATGATAATCCCGCAAAGGGAAAGCCAGCCCGGAGGAACATCTGGAGGAGGTAGAACTGCCGCAATCGCATCTCGCGCTGGGAACGAGCGCATGCCGTAGCGGGGGAGGGCGATGACGACTCTCCTCGTCACGGGCGCCATGGGCCACGTCGGCTACGAGGTCGCGCGGCAGGCGGTAACGCGTGGACATCAGGTGCTGGCGCAATACCGCAGCACATTCCGCGAAACCGATGCGCGGGCCCTTCCAGGCAAGATCACCTGGGTGCGGCTCGACCTCACCGATGTGGAGGCGGTTCGCACAGCCACGGAGAAGCATGGCGTCGACGCTTGTATCCATTGCGCGGCCGTGCCCAATGAAAGCTTGGCACGGCCCGATCCGTCCGGTGCGGTGGCCGCCAACACAAGGGCTGTTGCCGCGCTCCTGGAGATCGCCCGTACGAATAAGTGGCGGCGCTTCATCAACGTCAGCACCGGCTCCGTATTCCAGAACGCGAACGATGTGACGCCGATCCTGGAGGATGCACAACCGTGCGTTACCAGCGTCTACAGCACGACGAAATATTGTGGCGAGCTGCTCGTCGCCATGTATCGTTCGCAGTTCGGTTTGAGCGCGGCCACGGTGCGTATTTCCTGGGTCTACGGGCCGCCTCTCGTACCGAAGACCAGGGATGATCCACGCGGCCCGATCCCCTACTTTCTGAAATGTGCCCTGTCCGGCGTCGCCGTGCGCGAACCGAGCGGAGCAGATTTCGCGGCAAGCTTCACACATGTCGCGGACGTCGCCGCCGGCCTGCTGGCGGCTGCCGAGGCCCGCGAGCTTAACCATCCCGTCTATCATCTGGGATCGGGCACGAACTACTCGACCGATGCGGTCGCACGCGCGGTCAGGGCCGTTGTTCCCAAGGCCGACATCGAGGTCGGCCCCGGCACCGCACCTTGGACGGACCACACGCGCATGCGTGGGCCCTTGGCCGGGACGCGGCTGCTGGAGGATGCCGGCTTCAAGCCCAACCTCGGCTTGGAGGCCGGCATCGCTTCGTTCGCCGATTGGATGCGGGCAAACCGGGGGCGCTGGCAGTGAGCGATACGAAGGTCGATCGACCTCAGTATCCCGCCTCCATCTGGCTCGCCCAGACGCCTGGAGCTGTTTACCTGCTGGTATTGATGTCGATCGTGCTGACTGTCGCGACACCGGGTTTCTTCACGGTCGCCAACCTCACCAACGTTGCTCTCCAGGTCGCGGTGCTCACGATCGTCGCGCTTGGCATGACACTGGTGATCCTGACCGAGGGGATCGATCTCAGCCTTGGTCCGGTGCTGGGCCTGTGCGGCGTCGTGATGGCGTTGATGGTCGTCTCGGGATGGCCGCTGTTCATGGCGATTGGCGCTGCCGTGCTGATCGGGGCCGCGTTCGGCACCGTCAACGGCGCGCTCATCGCCTACCTCGACCTGCCGGCGTTCATCGTCACGCTCGGCACGTTCGGCATCGCTCAGTCCATCGCCACCGTCCTTACGGAGGGCAATTCGGTAACCGGCCTGCCGGATTACGTCCGATGGTTCAACGACGGCGTCTTCCTCGGACTGCCCGTGCCGATTTGGGCGACGGCGCTGGCTTTCGCCGTAACCTATATCCTGCTCTACCGCACCAAGTTCGGCCGCTATACCTTCGCCATCGGCAACAACCGGCACGCGCTGATTCTCTCGGGCAGCCGCGCCCGCTATTACCAGCTGCTGGTCTACGTCTACGCCGGCGTCCTGACGGCTCTGGCATCATTCATCATGACGGCGCGCCTGAACTCGGCCCATCCCACCATCGGCATAGGTCTCGAGTTCGATGCAATCGCCGCGGTCATCCTCGGCGGCACCTCCTTCGAGAAGGGACGCGGCGGCATCATCGGCACGATTGTCGGCGCGCTCGCGGTCGGCGTTCTGCGCAATGGGCTGAACTTGATGGGTGTCTCCACCGAATGGCAGGTCGCCGTCGTCGGCTTTGTCATTATTGCTGCCGTCGGTCTCGATTCGCTGCGAGGATTGAACGCATGAGGGCCGACACAGCCACGGCCAGCGTTTACGGCGACCGGCGGGAGGTCTTCGGCCTTTCTCCCGATCGGCTCTTCGTTGTCGCCTCGCGCTTGACGGCCCTCGTCGTGCTGTGCGTGGCGCTGTCGGTGTTCACGCCCTATTTCCTGACCTGGTCGAACATCATCAACGTGCTGCGGCACGCAGCGCCGCTGTTCCTCATGTCGGCCGGGTTGACGCTCGTGGTGCTGACCGGCGGCATCGATCTCTCTGTCGGCGCCGTGCTTGGCCTTGCCGCATGCATTGCCGCCTCCTTCATAACCAGCGGCTATCCGGTGTTCGGCATCGTGGCAGCCTTGGCGGTTGGTCTATCCTGCGGGCTCGTCAACGGCCTGCTGGTCGCTTACGCGCGTATCCCATCATTCATCGCCACCTACGGCATGCTGTGGATCGCCAACGGGCTCGCCTACGTGTTCATGAAAGGCGAGGTGATCTACGGCCTGCCGGCACCCTTCCGGGTGATCGGCACAGGCTTCGTTGGCCCCTTGCCGGTGCCGGTCCTGATCATGATCGGCACCTTGCTCGTGCTGCACGTGCTCTTGCATCGCACGCGCCTGGGGCGGGGCATCTTTGCAATCGGCGGCAATCCGGTGGCAGCGCGGCTTTCCGGCATGCCCGTGCAGCGCCGGCTGGTGTTCGTCTACGCCACGAGCGGCCTGATGGCGAGCTTCGCCGCCCTGGTCATCATTGCGCGCACCAACGCTGCCGACGTAAGTCTCGGAGAGGAACAGCTGCTTCCCGCAATCGCCGCCGTCTGCCTCGGAGGCACATCGCTGTTCGGCGGAGTGGGCGGTGTGGCCGGCACCGCCGTGGGGTCGTTGATTCTCGCACTCGTGCTCAACGGCATGAACCTGCTCGGCGTCAAGACTTTCTGGCAGGCTGGCGTGCTCGGGGGCATCATCTTGCTGTCGGTTTTGGCCGATCAGCTCGTCGGCCGGCGGATCAGCCGGAGAACTGCGTGAAGTCGGGGCGCATGGAGCGCCCGAGTAAACAGGCAAGGAGGTGACGCAAATGGACCGTAGAGATTTCCTGAGAGGCAGCGCCGCTGCCGCGACCGCGATGGCAGCATCGGGCTCCCTCGCACAACCATCCCTGGCGCAGGGCGGGAAGCAAACATTCGCGTTCTTCGTCAAGAACGTCACCAACCCGAACTGGAAATACGCGCGCATCGGCGCCGAGAAGGCTGCCAAGGAGTTGGGCATCACACTCGAGCACGTCGCGCCGACCAAGCCCGACAACATCGAAGAGCAGACCCGCCTCGTCGAGGACTGGATCGTCAAGAAGCCCACCGGCTTCGTGTTCGTCCCGGTCGACTTCAAGGCATTGGTGCCGAGCCTTCAGAAGGCGGTCGACGCCAAGATTCCCGTCGCTATCTACTCCAACAACATGGCCGACGTGAAGGGCGCGGTGACCTACGTGGGCTCCGACGACGAGATCATCGGCTATGAGGTGTCCAAGTACACGTTCCAGAAGATCGGCGGTAAGGGCAAGATCGTCTTCATCGGTGGTGTGCCGGCAGCTATCACGGCGCAGCAGCGCCAGAAGGGCTTCGAGCGGGCACTCAAGGAGTTTCCGGGTATCGAGCTGGTCGCCTCCCAGCCCGGCCAGTATCGCCGGCTGCCGGCACAGCAGGTGTTCGAGAACATCATGCAGCGGTTGCCCGTGATCGACGCGGTGGTGGCCGCCAACGATGACATGGCAGTTGGCATCGTCGAGGCTCTGATCGCCGGCGGGCGCGGGGACAAGACCGTCGTCAGTGGCGTCGACGTCATCTCGGATGCAGCAAGCCTGATCCGCGACGGAAAGATGTTCGCCAGCGCCGACTACAGCCTGCATGACCAGGCCTATCTGGCGACACATGCGCTCGCCAAGCATCTCAAAGGCGAGAAGATCATTCCCACGATCATCCTGCCCGTCAAGATCGCGACCAAAGACAATATCGCGCCCTGGCTGAAACCTGTCGAAGAGAGGCCGACACCGAACTGGGCGGAGGTCATCGCCGCACAGAAGCGCAGCTAGCGAGACCAACCGCAGGCGTCCTATCCTGGCGGCTTCGGCTCCCGGCGCGAGAGCCCCTCGGGAGCCGAAGCCTCCTTTGCCAGCCATCAGCGATCACGACGCATGAGCGATACCGCATCCCCGATCGTCGAAATGCGAGGCATCAGCAAGCGCTACGGCGGTGTTCAGGCTTTGACTGATGTCGATCTCGAGCTCTACACCGAAGAGGTGCATGCCTTGGTCGGCGACAATGCCGCGGGCAAGTCGACGCTGATCAAGATTCTGGCGGGTGCGGTGGCAAGAGACGCCGGCGTGATCCGTTTCCAGGACCTCCCCGCCGAGATCGACTCGCCCAGGGCCGCAAAGGCCCTCGGTATCGAGACCGTCTACCAGGACTTGGCGCTGGCCGATAACCTCGATGTCGCCGCCAATATGTTCCTCGGCCGCGAAATCGTCGGGCAAGGCGTCTTGCGGCCGTTCCTTGATATCCGGCGCATGGAAGAGGAGGCGCGCAAGGTCCTGGCCCGCCTCAAGATCAACATCCCGTCGATCCGCCAGAAGGTGCGCTCGATGTCCGGCGGGCAGCGCCAGTCGATCGCCATCGCCCGCAGCGTGTACTTCAATGCCAAGGTGGTGATTCTCGACGAGCCGACGGCGGCGCTGGGCGTGGAGGAGACCCGTAAGGTGCACGAGCTCGTGCGGGAAATGCGCTCACACGGTCTGGCCGTGTTGATGATCAGCCACAATCTCAACCACGTATTCGAGAACAGTGACCGGATCACGGTTCTGAAGACCGGCCGCGTTGTCGGCACGCGTCGGGTGGCGGAAACGTCCCGCGAAGAGATCTTGCGCATGATCGTGACGGGGACCGCGGAGGGCCATGGCCAACGCGAGCCGAAGGCAGAAGCGGTGTAGCCTGCGATCTCATGCAAGGAGCGCGCAGCGCAACGTGCACAAGCCATTCCATCCTTGAGCGAAGCATATGACCGTGCTGCACACTGCCCATCTGCGAGCCAAGCCCGACGCCATCGCGTCCTACAAGGCCCGGCTCCTGCGCCACGCGCGTACCAGCCTCGAGCGCGAGCCCGACGGCTGCCTTCGCTTCGACGTGCATCAGGACAGGAACGATCCGGCTCTCTTCATGCTCATCGAGATCTATCGAGACGAGGCCGCGCTCGAAGCTCATCGGGCCTCGGCGCATTTCTCTGAATACCGCAGGGACACCGACGACTGGGTGATCGAACGTCAATGGTGGTACTGGCAGGCGCTCGACTCCTCGGGGCGTTGAAGTCCCCGAGGCGATCTCGCTCAGAGAATGTGTCGCGGTGGTAGATTGAGACCAGTGGTGTAGTGACGCCACAGGTAGTGGCGCTGAGGATGCGCTCGAGGACATGCGATGGACCTGAGGGGCGGCAAAGCTCAGAACGCCCCAGCGCACCACCTCACCGAAGTCGCCGAGGTAGCGGCCGCGCCCAAGGTTTGAGAGCACACCCGCACTCCGAAAGCCGGGAGCAAGGTGCCCCATCAGGTCACTTGAGGGTGCTGGAACTTGAGGTGCTGGATCGCGAGATCCGTGAGCTTCAAACGCGTCGCTAGGCTCACCAGCTCGATTCATATGGTCCGCATGGCGCGGCCGGAGCGAGGGGTGCAAGCAATTCTCTAGCGAATGCAATAGCTTATGGGATTTGCATCCAGACCAGAGACGTGGCCGAGAGGCTGAAGGCGGCGGTTTGCTAAGCCGCGAGGCCGCGTGATCGATGCTGCCGCCCCATGTCAAAACTGCCGATTTCATTGAACTTTCAAGCCGGTTATTTTCTCCGATATGCCGGCTTGTACTCGCGCGTGCTCGACAGTGCGGTGCCAATTCCGGTGCCAATTAATCGACGCTGCCGGCGGCACTCACCAGCACCAGCACGCCAGCTTCCTTGCGAATGATCCGATCAGAAAGCAGGCGCTTTAGAACGTCGCCGACTGTCGACTTTCGGGCGCCGAGTAGTTGGGCGACGCCGCGGACGCTCGCCGTGTCCAGTCGGCCGCCGGACGCGCGCAGCGTGTCCAGCAGCTGCCGTTGGACAGCATCGAAGACCGGCCGACGCCGCCCTGCAGGCTTAGAAAGCCGGTCGACCTCCGCGGTTGGGGCGGCAACGCGCAGCGCTTGCGCGCGCAATAGGGCGGCCACGTCCGCGGCCTCGATCGCGGACAGCCCGCGTCCAGTGGACGCTATCGCATCGGCGCGCGCACAAATCCTGCTCAGGATCGGGCTCGCGGCGATGCCGTTGTGGTAGTGTGGTGGCATGGGTAGCTCCTGCTCGTCTCAGGGGTTGCTCGAGGCCCGCGGCGTTGTTAGCGCAACGGCGCGGGCCGCCTATTTCTTCCGTTCGGCGGCGAGCCCGATGCGGACCAGTCGCCGGATTGCTTCGCTTCGCCTTGGCAGATCGGCCTGTTGACGACGCCATGCATCGATTGCGTCGAGATCGGGCGGCTACCAGCGTGCCAGCACCGCGAGGCCAACTCCAGACTTCGGGCGTCCGCGGCGTCTCTTCGTTGCGGTGCAGGTGCTCGGCGGCGAGGATGTAGTCTCGAAATGGCTGATGGTCAGCAAAGACGAGCTCGCGCGCATGCGCCGCGCCGGCCACGTCGCGCCCGGCTTCGCGCTGCAATTCTTCCTCTTGCTGCAGAGTCTCGGCCACAAGCCGACGCCGGCTCTTTTCGGTTTGCACACGTGGCAGCTTTTCACGGCGCCAGGCGTCCCTGCCCTCAGGCTGTAGGGTATCTGATACCTTCAATGTTAACTGACGATCCAATGCGGCGCGGGCGGCGGGCGCACTTGACAGGCCCGCCGAACACTTGCTGCAGGCCCTCGACCACAAGCGGACGCCGCGGCTGTTCGGCCTGCGCACCTGGCGCCCGTTGACGGTGCCGGGCGTGCGTGCGCTGCAGTTGTAGAGCGCAACTCTAGGGCGCCTGCAGGAAGGCCCCACAGCGGCCGTCGCTTTCCGAGCACCGGAGCGGCGGCCGTTTTGCTGTCGGGCGCCAGGCGCGCCGGAAACGGGCCGCGGCGCGAGGATTAGCTTGCACGCCCGGCCGAAATAGGTAGCATTTTGCTAGTGGGTGTGATTCGTCGGGCCGACGCTTCGTCGAGGCCGGTTTTTTGTGCCTGCCATCGGCTCTTGAACCTAGGGCCCTGACAGGGTACCACTCCCCGTATCGCTGCAAGTTGCGCCTCGGGCGCGACATGACCAACCCGGCCGACGATCGTCGCGCCGGTTTTTTTGCGCCCGATTCGCAGAGTAGCCGCGCGTTACAGCAGCCTCATCGCCGGCACCCGCCCGCCATGCGCGGGCTTCTCGATGGGAACGGTGAACGACCTCCAATGGGCGAATACCTCGCCTGGTTGGCGGCGCTTCTCCTGATCCTCACGGCGCTCCTTCGGGAGCTTTGCTATTTCGACAACGGGCTACGCCGCTGGGTGCGCCGCCTTGCCAAGAGCAGGCAGCGTCGCCGGCGTTCGGGCGGTAAGGGCCGGTCCAAAAACCGGCTCGCAAAAACCGCTCGGGCTCCGTGGAGATCGCCGTGAGGTGGACGCTGCGCTCCAGCCGGGATTAATCCCTCTCAGACTTCGTCTGATGCCTGACATTCAGCGATTTCTGCGAGAGATGACGAATGCCCAAATGCCAAGGCTGCGGCAACGGGGAAACTCACGACAACACAGACGCTTAGAAGGGCGATGGGGAAGCCCGCCGGGCGACCCACGGGGCTCCTAGCCGGGCTGCCCATTCTGAGGCCCGAGCATGAACCCGCCCCGGCGCCCAATGGGCTGCACCTCGGACATGCGGCCAGGCCTGAGACCGGCGTGCACGGCCTTCAATCTCAGGCCCGCTCCTTCCGTGTCGCTCGCTTGCGAACCCTCTTCTCATCGGACACATCAGGAGCACCAGCAAGCCGCTGCATCAGGACCTTAATTTCCTCCGTCTGCGCTGCAATCCGCTCATAGGCCGCGGCCAGATCAGCGTGCCGCTTCCGGACTGGCTCGTCCACCTCTTCCAATCCATAGAGCCTCCGCAAAGCGGACCCCGTCATCAAGGCCGACCGCGTCAAACCCTGCCGTTGGGCTTCTTCGTCGATTGCCTCCAGCAGGCCTGCGTCGAGCGAGATATTAGGCGTTTCCACATCGCCGCGGCCGTTGCAGTGACTGACATGCCGCGCGCAACGCCGATGGTGCAATCGGCATTCAGGATGTCTGGCACCTGGCCGACGCCCGTGCCTCGGACGATACCCGTCGTCAGCTTCGCGGCAATCTTTTGTGGCACGGATAGCCGTGCCCAACTTTCGAACGCTGGTGCGTCCTCCACGAGCTCATCTGATGCCGGCATGAGCACAGTGATTTTCTTCAGCTTAAGCTGCCGCCCTTGGAACACTTGCTTACGCTGCTGCAGCTGCGCGAGCTCGTTCTCCCAATAGACGTTGCTTGCTGCCCAGGGCGCCTCGCCGTCGATCGGCACGAAGGGCGCATTGGTGCGGGATGTGACACTGGCGCAGCGGCCGGCCAGCGAATTGGCGCGAACGGCCTGCATCACTGCACCGGCGAGTTCGGCCGGCACCAAGTATCCGCCATCGCCGCCGCCGGCTTCGTTTCCTGCTGCGCCTGGCGCGGCCGCTCGCACGCGCGGATCGCTGATTGCGTGCACGGTTTGCGCGCGCACGCCAGTCAACCAGTCGGCGAGATTCTTGTACGGTTTCACGGCCGTCTCCTTCGGTTCGCGCGGGGCAGCCGCGGCGATAATCTGTAGGCTGGATTTCTTTGGGACCTCGCTGTCGAGTAGCGAGAGCATGTGTGTCGCGGTTCGGCCCGAGCGATCTGCCCTGTAGTCTCGCAATCTCGCCAGCGCGACCCGCTGCTGTCGGGGCATCCCATCCTTGATCCCACGCAGTTGCTTCGCCGTGAGTTTCAGCCTTGATGCGACCCCAGAACGCGCCACGGCCGGCCGGATCGGCCCGGCGTCGCGCCCGCGATTGCCGGCGCCCTTGCGGGCATATTTGGCGACAAGGCGCCTCAACTGTCGCTTGAGCTCAAGCTTTTCCTCATGCACTGAGTGCATGCGGCGCTTGCCCTCGTGATATTCGTTATGGTCCATCGGCACCGGTCCCCGCGTTTTAGTTCGTGTGATCCGGAAGCTCGATGGCGCCCCCCGCCCGCCAGAAGTTTTGGCGCGCCGCTTCGTCCGCGCCTGACGTTTATCGAGCTCGGCGCGGAATGCGTTCAGGCGAGCATCGATGGCTGCGAGCGTGTCCGCCAGCGCCGTCTGCATCGTGCCGACCGCATTTTCGAGATCAGTAATGCGGTCCTCGTACATCTCCATGACCGCAATCAAGACGTGTACCGGTGTCGTCCCCAGCCCGCCGCGCGTCACGCGCTCTGACATCTCATTGAGGGCATCGGTGCTTTTTTGCGAGAGGCGCGGCATGGGATCACTCGAATTCGGCGAGCGCGGCGTTCAGGCTGTCGACCTGGCGTCGGAGCGGGTTGGCATAATGGCCGCCGGCGATCCCGTCGGCCCGCTCGAGCGCCGCAAGTATCGGCTCCAGCACGTCAAGGGCCGCGTGGCGCGCCGCCACGCGCGCGAGGTTCACCTTGTGCTGGGCGGTTGCCCTTGCGGCCTCTGTCGCCTGGCTCAACGCTGCAACGTGCCGCTCGATTTTGGCCAACTCGCGCTGCTGGTCCATGTACCAGTCGGGGAGATCGACGATCGTGCGGCCGCTCGCTGCCTTCAGCACGCGGCGCGTCTCGGCCTCGAAGGCATCGGTCGATGACTTCAACAAGCGCTCGGCCTCCGCGAGGTCCGCCGGCAGTTTCTTGGCCATAAATCTATCCTCTAAGAAAGACCCGCCGGCGCGAGTGCAGCGTTCCTCACGCCGGCGGTCCCCACGTCCGTCCCAACTGGAGACACGCGGACGGCTAAGGTGATTTGCCGGCCTTGTCGCGTAACCGGTTACGCTCGATCTCGGCCTGGATAATCTGCGACCCAATTTCGGTCGTCACCTCGTCGCGTGCGGCCTGGCTGGTGAAGCGCCGGATATCCTGCACGCGACCCGCGACCAAGGCGTCAACGTCGAGCGAATTGGCACGTGCCTTGTATGTGCGCAGGTCGGGGTCCGCGCGCAGGCGAGCTCGCAGGTCACGCGCGCTTTTTGCCTTGCGCTCGCGTTCGGTCACTGGGTGCTCCCGTTCGGCCTGTATTTGCCCTCGGCGATCATGCGCTGCGTGTACTGTGCGAAGTTTTCGCCGGTGTCGTGCACCGTCGGCCCCGACCAATGCGGATTTGACCAGAGGTCGTTCGCCTTGCTGCCGTAGCCCTTGGCGAGCTGCGGCGCGTCGAGCCAGCGAGCGGCGTTGAGCCAGTTGCAGGCGATCGGCACGTAATCGGCCGTGGTTGCCTTATGGCCTTCGCGGTGCGTGCCGGCGAGGATGGCGGCGAACGCCTTGCGTGCCGCCGTGCGCTTGGTATGCGCCCGCTTCCCCGAGGGGTAGGCATTCCAAAATTGCAAAAACAAATCATCCTCGGCGCTCCCCTCGCCTGCGAGGGGTGACCTGCCCCAGTGTTTTCGGACCAGCGATCACTTGAGAGACTGCGCTCCGGATCGGAGGCGCACATGCGGAAGAGCAGGTTCACGGACGAGCAGATGGTTGCGATCCTGCGCGAGGCGGATCGCGATCCGATCGCCGGGGTGGCGAAGAAGCACGGTATCAGCGAGCAGACGATCTATACGTGGCGCAAGCGCTTCGGCGCCCTGCAGTGGGACGACGTGCGCCGGCTGAAGCAGCTCGAGGCCGAGAACGCCCGGCTGAAGAAGCTCGTCGCCGAGCGCGATCTGGAGATCGAGGTGATGAAGGAGATCAACGCAAAAAATGGTGAGCGTGCCGGCTCGCCGTTCCCAGGTGGCGTACGCGGGGGCCAAGGGGCGTCGCAGCGGCGGGCTTGCACGCTGGTCGATCGAGAAGGGAAGAGACGGACGCGCCGGTGCTGGCGCGGATGACGGCACTCGCCGCGCAGTATCCGCGCTACGGCTACCGTCGGATCGCGATCTTTCTCGAACGCGAAGGGATCGCCATGAGCTTCGGCCGCTGCCATCGGCTGTGGCGGCAGGCGCAGCTGCAGGTGCCGCGCAAGCGGCCGAGAAAGCGCATCACCACAGGCCGGCCGCGCCCGAACGCACCGACCGGCGCCAACCAGATGTGGAGCTACGATCGGCCGCCACAACATCCCAAGCACGTTCGGATTTTGCATCACAAAACGGGACAGATCCTTCTTCAACCCCTCGAGGCAGAAGGACGCAAACTCTATCCGGAACTGGAAGCATATTTGGCCGAGCTTCCCCACCTCGGCGTCCCGATCGTCGTCACCACGGGCTCTCGCGGTGCGTGGAGACCATACGCAATGGTCTACGCCCAAGCTAAAGTCCGCGAGGCACGCGAGCAGGCGCAGCTCGGATCACATGTGACCTTGGACGCCTGCAGGCACGGCGGCATGACCGAATTGGGCGACGCAGAGCTTGCTGAACAAGGTGTCATGGCGCTGTCGGGGCACAAGACTCCGCAAGCGGCTCGGCTGTACGTCAAGCGCACGGATCGTCAACAGACAGCCGCCGCTACGAAGCGTCCAGAGTGGGCGGAGGCGAACGAAGAGCATACACGAGTCGACTTGGAGCAGCCTCTGGAGAGTCGACTTGGCTCAATTGGGAGGAAAAAGCCATTATAAATCATGGCGCTCCCTACGGGAGTCGAACCCGTCTTTTCAGATTGAAAAGCCTGCTTCGCGCTAGACTTTTCAAAGCCTATTCCGACAGTTCGCACCATGTACACGGCATGGAGCATCAATAACTTTAGCACGCTGTCGGAATCGGCGAGGAGACTGGCGATAGCCAACAACGAGCTAGTCCGTGTCGGTAGCGTAGCCGAGGGCTCTGCGATTGGTGGATAGGGTGCGTTGAGCGCCCGTTCTCCAATGTTTCCCGGCTCAGTTTTGGCGCTGCGCATTCTGCTGTTGAGCGTGACGCGCGCGCAGCTCCTTCCGCGACACCTTACCTGAGGTGGTCACCGGCATGTCCGTCACGAACTCGATCTCGCGGGGCACCTTGTAGCCGCCGAGCTTCGCCCGCACGTGGCCTTGTAGATCTGCTGTCAGCGCTGCGATGTCCGTCGGCTCGCGGCGTGGCAGGACGAACGCCTTGATGATCTGTCCGCGCTCCTTGTCGGGGACCCCGATTACTCCGCAGTCGGCGACCTCGGGGTGGCTAGCGAGGCAATCCTCGATCTCGGCAGGACCGATGCGAAACCCCGCACTCTTGATGAGATCGTCGGTGCGGCCGCGATAGAAGTAGTATCCATCTGCGTCCTTCACAGCGAGGTCGCGCGTCCGCACCCAGGGACCTAGCCGGAGGTCGGCGGTCAGGTCGGGACGGCCCC
This sequence comes from Hyphomicrobiaceae bacterium, assembly GCA_050248715.1. Taxonomy (GTDB): domain Bacteria; phylum Pseudomonadota; class Alphaproteobacteria; order Rhizobiales; family Hyphomicrobiaceae; genus AWTP1-13. The sequence continues at coordinate 24,154 of JBFWRV010000075.1, forward strand.
AATAGCCGCGAAAGAGTGTGGCGCATTCTTCGCGGGTGACGATCTCACCTGGCTCGCCGGACGGTACCTCGTTCCCGTCTTCGTCAACGAGAAAGGCCCAATGCCCCGGTAGTTCGAACCCCATGGAGCCGGGCTTGGCAGACTTCAGGCGCGCGCAGTTGCCGATCATGTGGTTGACCTCGGTGAGCCCGTAGCCCTCGTTGCAGACAACGCCGAGCACCTCCGTCAGCCACCGAAGCGTCTCGCCGGGCAGCGGCTCGCCGCCGGTCCACACCGTACGCAGTTTCAGTTCCGGCCAACGAGTTCGCGGCGCATCGACTTGAGCAAGCCTTTTCAATGCCGTCGGCGTCATGAAACTGTGTGTGACGCCATGACGCTCCATGAACCCATACGCCCACTCGGCCTCGAACCTATGCTGGCTCGCGACCATCGTGTGTCCGTGGAACCAGGCCGGCAGCACGGTATCGTTCCAGCCGCCGACCCAAGCCCAGTCGGCTGGCGTCCAGAACACGAGATCCGTCTCATTCATCTCCAGATTGTAGAAGAGCGATGTCGAGATGTTGTAGGCCCAGAGCACGCGATGCGCGTGCAGCACGCCCTTCGGCAGGCCGGTCGATCCCGAGCTGTAGATCAGCAGCGCCGGGTCGTTGGCGGCTGTCTCGACGGCGGTGAAACCATTGTCGTCGGTTGCAGCGAGCGCGTCGAATGGCGTATCTCCAATCTCGGAGCCATCGGCGACCACAACGTGGCGGAGCGACGGCAGACCGCCCGTGAGATGGCGCAGCGTCGCCCAAACGCGCCCTTCCGTGAGCATGACCGTCACACCGCTGTCGGCCAGGATGTGGCGCACCGTATCCGGCCCATAGAGCTGCGATACCGTCACGACGATGGCGCCGAGCTTATAAACGGCGAGATGCGTGATGGCCGCCTCGAGACGTTGGCCGAGGTGCACGGCCACCCGATCGCCGCGGGCCACACCGAGCACCTTTAGGCCCGCCGCGAGCCGCGCCGCTCCTGCATCTAGGGCGGCGTAACTGAGCGATTGGATCGTGCCGTCCGCGCCCTCGTAGACAAGGGCACGCTTCCCTGCAATCGGTCCCACTGCATGTCGTCCAACCGTGTCGGCGGCGATGTTCGCCGTAGCAGGAATGACGATCTGATAGCGCCCGTTCTCCTCGGTGGTGAGGTTGAGCTGGCGCATGAGGTCGGTCGGGATCGTGACGGTCATGGGGTGTCCGCGACTGGCAAGAACCAAGCGTTCTGGGCTGGGTGCGTCGTCGGGTCCGCTGGCGGTGCGAGGTGCACGCGCTGCCCCGTGCACACCGCTTGGAGCGTAACTCCGAGGCGACCGAGCATCGCGTTCTCTGCTTCGTCAAGTCGGATGAGCGCAACGACGTGCAGACCGATTTTGCTCTGAAGCGGTAAGGACCCATCGAAGGACGTGAGGTGGAGAACCGTTCCATTGCCCGTCAACCGGTGCCAGGCGAGTGGTTCGTCATGGTCGGGACATCGTCGCCTCGGCGGACACCATACCCGCCCGCACACAGTACAGCGCGTGCCCATGGCCTCGCTGCGCACCAGCCCCTCGAGAAAGGGAGACAACCAGCCGTGCGCGTGGTGATACCTGAGCCGCACGTCTAGAAGCACGCCGGTCGTCATTCGTCGTTCTCCAGCACATGCACACAGTTCAAGGTAGCGATGCCGCCATGGGCCTCGGCGAGACCGCGTCGCAGCCGCAGCGTGGGTTGCAATCCGCCATGATATCGGCCTTGCAGGAGGCGCGCGATCGTCGCCACTTGTGCAACGCCGACCGCTCCAGGGCTGCCGCCCTGGCCGAGGAGCCCACCCGAGAGATTGACCGGCAATCTGCCATCGCGATCGTGAACCCCATCGACAATTTGCCGTGCGCCTCGCCCCTCTGGCGCGAGCCCGAGTGCCTCGATGCCCTGGACCTCCGCCGAGGTGAAGGCATCGTACACCTCCGCCACGTCGATCTCGGAGGAAGGATTCATGATCCCTGCTTGAGAGTAGGCCGCAGCAGCAGCACGGGACTTTCCCGCGAACCGCCCGATGTCGTCCCGGTCGCCGAGTCGCGCCCAATCAGAAGCCGACGCGGATGCGACGATGCGCACCGGAACGCGTTCGGACTGCCGCGGCATGTTTCGTTCGCGCGACAGAACGAGTGCCGCAGCACCATCACTCAGCGGAGAGCAGTCCAGCCGCTTCAGGGGAGGGGCAACAACAGCGGAGGCGAGCACATCCTCGACGGTCGAAATCATCGGCAGATGCGCATTCGGATTAGCGACGGCGTTCGCCCGATTCTTGACGGCGACCGTCGCGAGATGCCGTTCATTGACGCCATGACGCGCCATGTGAGCTTGAGCCGATAGCGCATAGAGCGCCGCGGCCGTCGCGCCAAGAAAGCCCTCGACCTCGGCGTCGAACGACAGTCCATAGACAAGGCTGACGCCTGATCGATCGAGATGGCTAGCCGCGTCGTCGAAGCCGACGACCAGGACGCTGCGATATAGCCCGCTCAGGATGTGGTGAACCCCGCTCCTCACCGCGAGCGCACCGCTCGCACCGCCGCCCTCGACCCTGACGCACGGCAGGTGCGGGAGGCCCAGATCGCTGGAGACCACCGGCGCGGGATTGACCTGAAGCGAGACGAGATCGCTTTCCGTCGCGATCACCAGCGCATCGATGTCGCCTGGGGATACAGCTGCGTCAGAGAGTGCCGCGCTGGCTGCCAGAAAGGCGCGATCCCGCCACGTCCGTCCATCCTTGCTGCGCCCGAAGGGCTGGATGGACGAGCCCGCCACAATTGGCCAACTCGTACGGTCTAGTGGCATGTCATCGGCCCAGCATTTGGTTAGGGAGCCAAATCGAAAGCTCAGGAAACACTACCAGCAGCGTCAAGACGATCAACTCGAGCGCAATGAAAGGCAGGACACCTCGCACGACCTCTGCCATTTGGGTGCCCTTGCCCGCGGCACTCATGACAGCGAACAGATTGACACCCACCGGCGGCGTCACCACCGAGATCTCGATCAGTTTGACGAGAACGATGCCGAACCAGATGGGATCGATCTTCAGGGCCACGACGATGGGAAAGACGAACGGCAACGTGACGACCATCATCGACGTCGTGTCGAGAAAGCAGCCGAGCACCAGATAAAGTACGCAGGCGAGAACCATAAAGCGCTCGGGCGTCGAAGCGATGCTCGTGATGCCCAGAACGATATGATCGATGACACCCGTGACCACCAGCATTCGCGAAAGTAACAATCCACCGATCAGGATCGCGAACATGGTGCAGCTAATCGCGGCGCTTTCGCCAAGCACACGGACGAGCCAGCCACGCGTGCCACGTCGACGCGCTACCGCGATCAGGAATGCGATGAATGCGCCGACCGCGCCCGCTGCCGACGCAGGATAGAGCCCCGAATAGAGACCACCCATCACTGGCACGATGAGTAACAGGATCGGCCATACTAGCAATGCGGATCGAGTTCGCGCCTTCCAATCCACGACCGGCGACACAGGCGGGGCAAGCCCGGGCCGAAGACGCACGAGCAGCCAGATGCCGGCGAGGTAAACGATAGCTGTCAAAACGCCGGGTACTACACCGGCAATCAAGAGACGTCCCACCGACTGTTCCGTCATGATCGCGTAGATCACCATCGTGATCGACGGCGGAATCATTGCCGCGAAGCTGCCAGTCGCGGCGATGCAGCCGATCGATAGGCTGCGGTCGTAGCCGAGCTTGACCATCTCGGGATAGGCGATACGGGTAAATACGACGGCGTTGACGATAGTGGAGCCCGATACGGCGGCGAAAATGGCCGATCCCATAACGACCGCCTGATAGAGCGCGCCGCGCACACGGCCTAGCCACTCCTGCAGCACGCGAAACAGCAGCGCCGTTATGCCAGAGGCTTCGGCGAGCGCGCCCATTAGCACGAACATCGGCAGCACGGCGAAGTCGTAGTTGTTGACCACGGCGAACGGCAGCGATTTGAGCTGCGCTATCGTGAAGGCGCTGCCGACGCCAATGAGCATGCCCGCGAGCCCGACTAGGCCCATGGCGGGCGCTACGGGGATGCCGATGAGCAACGCAACGACAAGGGCAATGGCGCTCGCATATCCGATGACGATCGCCGACATTGTCACCGCCTCATGACAGCGGCACGGAAGGCTGATTTTCCTGCTGGCCACCGATTCCGAGGAGCGTCAAGGCAACATCGACCAGACACTGAAATGTCATGAGCGCGGCGCCAAGCGCCAGGGCCAAGCGTGCCGGCCAGACCGGAAAATTCACGAGCCCGGCGGCGAACTCGCCGATAGCGAAGGAGTGTTGAGCTACTGACCAGCCGAACCAGGCGATCAGCGCATAAAAAAGGCCGTGAGAGAGATGTCGAATGACCTCGATCGATCGCCCCAAACGAGGCTCGAGAAGGTGCCCTACGGTCACCTGTATATGACCGCGCCGCTGCTGCGCCAGCGCGACACCGAGGACTACAG
>JBFWRV010000076.1:0-27303 GCA_050248715.1 Hyphomicrobiaceae bacterium
CAAACTCCATCGCAACGATCCGATGCCTGATTGCCGTCGCCCTTGCCAACCGCATGCCGCGTTGTCCATGTTGCCTGCGGGCACGGGCTCACGCCGCCCATGCCCGTTCATGACACAGTAAGACTAGGGCAATGTCGCGTATGTGGCTAAGTTTCCTCCACGCGTATGTGGCGGCGCCCGCTCCAAGCCCCTGAACCGAACCCGCCACCTCGTGCCGAGCTTGTCGAAGCACGGCTCAGGTGCCCGGCCCGCCTTCGAGAGGCTCGGCGAGGTTGCGGCTTGTGGCTGGCGCAGGCCTGCGCCTCCCGGCATCTCTGCGCTCCGCAACGAAGACTGTCGATACGTGTTGCTCGCGCCCTTGCCATCGGCAAGGTTGTTCGTATGCTAATGATATGAGGCCGGGATGACCGCCCGGCGCGAGGGCTCGGCATGCGGCGCGTGGCTGGCATCGATGTGGGCGGCACGTTCACGGACCTCCTGCTTTACGAGGCGGGAGCGGACGGCAGCCGCGTGAGGCTCGCCAAGATTCCTACGACGGCTGCCAATCAAGCCGATGGAGTGATCGCCGCGATTGCCGAGACAGGCGTTTCGGCGGCTGATCTCGACCTTGTCATCCACGGCACCACCACGACCACTAACGCAGTGCTCGAGCGCAAGGTGGCCAAGGTCGGCCTTGTCACCACGCGCGGCTTCCGCGATACGCTCGAGCTTGGCCGACGCACGCGCCCCAAGCCCTACGGCATGACCGGCAGCTTCGAGCCGCTGATCCCGCGCGAGCGCCGCATCGAAATCGACGAGCGCATGAACGTGGCGGGCGAGGTGGTCACGCCGCTCGACGAGACGCAGCTGAGGGATGCGATCGCCCGGCTGTTCGGCATGGGCTGCGAGAGCCTCGTCATCCACTTCCTGCATTCCTACGCCAATCCGGCGCACGAGCTGCGCGCGGGCGAGGTCGCGCGCCAGCTGTGGCCCAACGCGTATGTCACCCTCGGCCATGCCCTGCTGTCGGAGTTCCGAGAGTACGAGCGCGGCACCACGGCGTCGGTGAATGCCGGCGTGCAGCCGATCCTCGACCGCTATGTGCGGCGCCTCCAGGGGGAGCTGGAGGCGCGGGGTTTCCGGCGCGACCTGCTCGTCATGAACGGCAACGGCGGCACGGTGTCGGCGCGCTTGGTGGCCCGCGATGCGGCCAAGACCATCATGTCGGGGCCCGCGTCCGGCGTAATGGCGGCGGCAGCAACGCTGGCGCAGTCGGGTGTCCGGAACGCCATCACCTACGACATGGGTGGCACGTCCACGGACGTGGCGCTGATCCACGGCGGCGTGCCGCAGGTTTCCTCCGAGATCACCATCGACTACGGCCTGCCGATCCATGTGCCCATGGTCGATGTGAAGAGCGTCGGTGCCGGAGGCGGCTCGATTGCCTCGATCAATGCGGCGGGCATGCTGCAGGTGGGGCCGCAATCGGCGGGCTCCGAGCCCGGCCCCATCTGCTACGGCCGCGGTGGCACCCTGCCGACGGTCACCGATGCCAACCTGGTGTTGGGCCGCCTCGATCCGGAAGGGCTCTTGGCTGTCGTAAGCCCCGTCGGCGTGGCGCACGTGCGCGATGTTTTCGCGGAGAGGCTGGCGGCGCCCCTCGGACTGGGTGTCGATGCGGCGGCTGCGGCCGTCATTCGGCTCGGCAACACGCATATGGCCGGTGCCATCCGCATGGTGTCGCTGGCGCGCGGGCTCGATCCGCGCGACTTCGCGCTGTTCGCCTTCGGCGGCGCCGGGCCGCTGCATGCCGTGGCGCTGGCGCGCGAGCTCGGCATTCCCGAGGTGCTGGTGCCGGCGCGGCCGGGCCTCACCAACGCGCTCGGTTGCCTCGTCGCCGACCTGCGGCAGGACTTCGTCAACACGTTGAACGTGCCCCTCGATGCCGCGGACATGGCCGAGGTGCACGCGACCCTCGCCGATCAGCGCGAACGCGGCATTGCCATCAATGCCGAGGAGCAGAGCGAGATCGTCGAGACCACGGTGCTGCATGGCGCCGACATGCAGTTCCGCGGCCAGACGCACCTGATCCGTGTCGCCTTCCCGTCCACCGACGTGTCGCGCGAGACGATCCAGTCGCTGTTCGAGGCGGCCTATTACGCCCGCTTTCAGGTGCATCTGCCGGAGATCCGGGCCGTGCTGGTCAATCTCGTCACGTCCGTCATCGGCAGGCGGCGCACCTTCCCCATCACCTCGCTCATCGACCCGGGCGGGCGTGGCACAAAGGTTCATGATGCCGTGATCGCAGAGCGGCAGGTGTTCGCCGACGGCCGCTGGCATGTAGCCCAGGTGTTGGACCGCACCCGGCTGCCGGCAGAGGCCCGCTTCAGCGGCCCGGCAATCGTGCAACAGATCGATGCGACCACCGTCATCGAGCCGGGCGCCGTGGCCGCCGTCGATGACGTCGGCAACCTCAGGATCGCCGTGGGGAGCGCGACATGAGCACCATCGATCCCATCACGCTCGCCGTCATCCAAGCCGCGCTCGGCCAGGTCTGCAACGAGATGGACATCGCCTTCTCGCGTGCGGCCTTCTCCCCCATCATCGCCGAGGCCGACGATCGCTCCTCCGGCATCTACGACAAGGCGACGGGCAGGCTCGTCAGCCAGGGCGAGCTGGGTCTGCCGGTGTTCGTCGGCACCATGCAGTATTCCGCGGCCGAGCTGGTCCGCCTGATCGGCGAAGGCAAGGCCGGCCCACCCGAGCCCGGCGACATCTACATCGTCAACGATCCCTATCTCGGTGGCACGCATTTGATGGACGTGCGTTTCGTCCTGCCCTTCTACTACCGGGGCGAGCACTTCTGCTGGCTGCAGAACACGGGGCACTGGCCCGATATCGGCGGCATGGTGCCTGGCGGCTTCTCGGCCAAGGCCACAGAGGTGGAGCAGGAGGGCCTGCGACTGCCGCCCGTGAAGCTCTTCAAGAAGGGCGCGATGGACGCGGAGATCTTCGCCATCCTCAACTGCAACATGCGCATCGCCGAGCAGCGCATCGGCGACATCAAGGCCCAGGCGGCGGCGCTGAAGGTCGGCGAGCGGCGGCTCACCGAGCTCATGGATCGCTACGGCCGCGATGTCGTGGCCCAGGCCATCCTCGAGATTCGCGGGCGCGCGGCGCAGCTCATGCGCGCCCAGATCGCGGCCATTCCGGACGGCATCTATCGGTCCGAGGCGTTCGTGGATTCCGACGGCGTCGTCAACGAGCCGCTGAGGATCGCGCTGGCCGTAACCAAGGCAGGCGAAACCCTGACATTCGACTTTGCCGGCTCCTCGCCGCCTTGCCGCGGCCCCATGAACTCGGTGGTGGCGACCACCTATTCGGCCGTCTACCTCGCCATGCGCCACATCTTTCCCGACACGCCGCTCAATTGCGGGGCTTTCGAGCCGTTGGTCATCAAGCGGCCGGAGGGCACCTTTCTCGATGCACGCTATCCCCGGCCCGTGTCGGGCTGCGCCGCCGAGGTGTCGCAGCGCATCGCGGAAGCCGTGTTCCTTGCGCTGGTGCAGGCCATTCCCGACAAAGTCACGGCAGCGCCGGCCGGTTCATCCGGCAACTTCGCGCTCGGCGGCATCGACCCCGCCAAGGGGGCGGGCTACGTGATGTACCAGATCTCCGGCGGCGGCTACGGCGGCAATGCCGATCACGACGGCCTCACCAACGGCTGCTCCACCATCGGCATCTCCAAGAGCCAGCCGATCGAGGTGCTCGAGCAGTACTACCCCGTGCTGTTCCGCCGCTTCTCCCTGCGCGAGGGCTCGGGAGGGGCGGGCGCGCAGCGCGGCGGCTTCGGCGTGCACTACGACGTGGAGTTGCTGCGCGGCGAGGCCAAGGCCTCCTTCGTCATGGATCATGGGCGTTTCGGTCCCCCAGGCGTGCAAGGCGGCGCGGACGGTGCACCCAATGTCGTGCGCGTGCATCGCAACGGCGAGGTGCTTGTGCCGGAGCATCTGTCCAAGGACCAGGACATCCCGATGCGCGCCGGCGATCGCGTCGAGGTCATGACGCCGGGGGGTGGAGGCTATGGCGACGCCTTCGCGCGCGACCCGGCGCTTGTGGCGCGCGACGTGAGCCGTGGCTACTACGCAGCCGAGACGGCGCGCACGCTCTTTGGCGTGGCGCTGGCGGCTGATGGCGGCGTCGATGCAGTCGCCACGGCACAGTTGCGCAAGGCAGGAGGCGGTGGATGAGCTTCGTCGCGCAGCGCATCCGTAGGTTGGGTCGAGCGTCAGCGAAGACCCAACACCAGCGGATCGCCAACCTGTGTTGGGTCTGCGCTTCGCTCGACCCAATCTACGACCGATTGCGGAGGCGGTGATGGTTGCCTACCACCGCCCGTCGACGCTGGACGAGGCACTGGCCATCCGCGCCGCTGGGCCGGTGACGGTGCTGGCCGGCGGCACGGATGTCTATCCCGCCAAGGCCGCGCGCGCGGGCTGGGGCGACATGCGTCAGGCCGACATTCTCGACATTTCCGCGCTCGCCGAGCTGCGCGGCATCACCGAGGAGGCGCAGGGCTGGCGCATCGGCGCGCTTGCGACCTGGACGCAGCTGATCGAGGCCCGGCTGCCGCCACTGTTCGACGGCCTGAAGCTCGCCGCCCGCGAAGTCGGCGGGGCGCAGATCCAGAACCGCGGCACTTTGGCCGGAAATGTCTGCACCGCCTCGCCGGCGGGCGACGGGGCGCCCAACCTGCTGGTGCTCGACGCCCAGGTCGAGCTGGCGAGCCAGGCTGGGCGGCGGGTGGTGGCTATGGCCGAGTTCATCGACGGCTACCGCCACACCCAATGCCGCCCGGATGAGATCGTCACGGGCATTTTGGTGCCCAAGCCGCGCAATGCCGCGCGCAGCCACTTCCTGAAGCTCGGTGCGCGCAAGTACCTGGTGATCTCCATCGTCATGGTGGCGGGCGTTGTCGAGACGGATGCGGCCGGCCGCATCAGCTCTGCACGGCTCGCCGTCGGTGCGTGCTCGGCGGTGCCGAAGCGGCTGCCGGACCTGGAAGCCGCGCTCCTCGGGCACCGGATCGGCGATGCCGCAGACCTCGCGACGGTCGCCCATCTGACTGGGTTGGCCCCGATCGACGATGTCCGTGGCTCCGCCTCCTACCGGCGCGAAGCGGCGTTGACCCTCACGCGCGACCTGCTCGAAGCGCTGGCCGGTGATGCGCAGCGGAGGGCGGCCTGATGCAGGACGGAGGCGGGCATCGGGGGGGTGTTGCTGTCCGTTTCACCCTGAACGGGCAGGCGGTCAGGGCGCTTGCGGCTCCGTTCGCGTCGCTCGCCGACACGCTGCGCCAGGAACTGCGGCTGACCGGCACCAAGATCGGCTGCGAGGCCGGCGACTGCGGTGCCTGCACCGTTATTCTTGACGGTCGCCAGGTCTGCGCCTGTCTCGTGGCAACCGCGCAGGTCGATGGGGCCAAGATCGAGACTGTCGAGAGCGCGGGCGCCATCACCGACCGCCTGCGGGCATCTTTCCTGGCGCACGGCGCAGCCCAGTGCGGCATCTGCACGCCCGGCATGTTGATGGCCGCCTGCGATCTGTTGGCGCGCAACGCTTCGCCGGGCTGTGAAGACGTCGAGGATGCGATCGGCGGCGTGCTGTGCCGCTGCACGGGCTATCTCAAGATCGTCGAGGCGATCCTGGATGTTGCCGCAGACGACCAGCCTCGCGCTGAGCCCGTCGAAGCGCGGCGGCCGAGCGTGCGACCCGTCCTTCGACACGCTCAGGACTGTGGTTGCAGCCACCAGCCTCGCGCTGAGCTTGTCGAAGCGCGCACGAGCACCTTCGTGGGCGCCCGCATGCCGCGCGTCGATGGCTGGCCCAAGGTGGCGGGAACGGATCGGTTCGGCGCGGACGAGGCGCCGGCTGACGCGCTGTGGATGCGCGTCGTGCGCTCGCCGTATGCGTGCGCCCGTTTCATCCTGGGCGATCTCGAGGCGGTGAAGGAGCGCCATCCCGGTCTCGCCGCCGTCCTCACCGCCGAGGACGTGCCGGGCGAAAACAGCTTCGGCATTTTTCCCAAGATGAAGGATCAGCCCGTGCTGGCGCCGGGTGCCGTGCGCTTTCGCGGCGAGGCGGTGCTGGCGCTGGTCGGCACGCGCGCAACCGTGGAGGGCATTTCGGACGCCGAGCTGCCGATCGCCTGGCACCCGGCAACTCCCGTTGTCGGGGCCGCGGCCGGCCTGGCCGCGGGCGCACCGATCCTGCATGCGGGGTCTCCCGACAATGTCCTGGCCCGGGGCAATCTCGAATGCGGCGACGTGGAGGCCGGCCACGCCGACGCCGCCGCGACGACGGAGGGGAGTTTCGAGACCGCCTTCGTCGAGCACGCCTATATCGAGCCCGAGGCCGGCTACGCGATCCCGGTCGGCGACGGCCCCGATCGCATCGAGGTCACGGCTTGCACGCAGGCGCCCTACATGGACCTGGAGGAGACCGCGCGCGTCCTGGGCATGGATCAGCAGCGCGTGCGCATTCGCCCGACGGCCTGCGGCGGGGGCTTCGGCGGCAAGCTCGACGTGTCGGTGCAGCCGCTGCTGGCGGTGGCGGCTTGGGTGACGCGGCGGCCAGTGCGCATCGTCTACACCCGCACCGAATCCATGACCTCCACCACCAAGCGCCACCCGGCCAGCATCCGGGCGCGGGCGTCCGCCGATGTGCGGGGCCGGCTCACCGCCTTCGACATGCAGGCAGACTTCAATACCGGCGCCTACGCGTCATGGGGCCCGACGGTGGCCAACCGCGTGCCCGTGCACGGCATGGGACCCTACAAGGTGCCGAATGCGCGCATCCGCACGCGCGCCGTCTACACCAACGAGACGCCGGCCGGCGCCTTCCGCGGTTTCGGCGTGCCCCAGGCGGCCATCGCGCACGAGGCGCTCATGGACGATCTCGCGGAGCGTCTTGGCCTCGATCGCTGGGCCATTCGCCGCATCAACGCCCTCGACAGCGGCGATGTCACGGCCTCGGGCCAGATGCTGGCGCACTCGGCGGGACTGCCGCAATGCCTCGATGCCCTTAAGCCGGACTGGGAGGCGGCATTGGCTCGGGCTGCGCGTCACAACGCAAGCGCGCTGCGCCATCGTCGCGGCGTCGGCATCGCCTGCATGTGGTATGGCTGCGGCAACACGGCCCTGCCGAATCCATCCGCCATGCGCATCACGCTCGCGCGCGACGGCACGCTGACGTTCTGCAACGGCGCCGTCGACATCGGCCAGGGCTCGTCCACCGTGCTGCTGCAGATCGCAGCCGACGCGCTGGGTCTGCCGCCCGGGGCTTTTCGCATGGTCGTGGGCGACACCGATCTCACGCTCGACGCCGGCAAGACGTCAGCGTCGCGGCAGACCTTTGTATCCGGCAATGCTGTCCGGCTTGCCGCCGAGGACCTGCGCCGCAAGATTCTCGCGCTCGCCAACGCCGGCCGCGATGCGAGGCTCGCGCTGGATGGTTCCCAACTGATCATCAGCGACGGAGAGGCCTCGCGCACCGTCGATCTCGCCGCGCTGCCTGTTGCCGCAGGTTCCAGCTCCGCGCTGAGCCTGTCGAAGCACGGCTCTAAGGGTGCGTCCGCCCTTCGACAAGCTCAGGGTGGGGTCGAGCGAGCAGCCGATGACGTGGTGCTGGAAGGTCTCGGCACCTGGGACCCCCCGACCACGGCGCTCGACGAGAAGGGTCAGGGCATCCCTTATGCGACGTACGGCTTCGCGGCGCAAATGGCGGAGGTGGTGGTCGACATGCTGCTCGGCACCACGAAGGTCGTCGGCATCGTGGCGGCGCACGACGTCGGCCGCGCCGTCAACCCGACGCTGGTGGAAGGCCAAATCCACGGCGGCATTGCCCAGGGCCTGGGGCTGGCGCTGATGGAGGAGTTCATCCCCGGCCGCACCGAGAATCTGCACGACTACCTGATCCCGACGGTCGGCGACATGCCGCCGGTGAAGACCTACCTGATCGAGGACCCGGAGCCCGTCGGCCCGTTTGGCGCCAAGGGTGTGGGCGAGCCGGCCCTGGTCGCTACCGCACCTGCCGTCCTCTCTGCCATCCGCCACGCCGCCGGCGTGCGCGTCACGCGCGTGCCCGTGCTGCCCCACCGGCTGTGGGAGGCGATCCGACGCAAGGAAGCTGCGCAATGAGCAAGGTTCGATCCGCTGCCTGCCGCGCACGTGCCCTAGTCCTGAGCCTGTCGAAGGACGGTGGTGGATTGTCAGGCGTGCTTCGGCGAGCTCTGCACTGGGGCGGCACAAGCACGCCGTGCTGCGCCGGAGTTATGGGGGAGGCCGCGCGATGACCAGCGACCACCTCTCCCTTGCCGCGCGCGCGCGGAAGATGGGGGCCGCCGAGGGTGAGGGCATCGTACGCTGCGATGCCTGCCCGGTGCTGTGCCGCATCCGTCCGGGACGCGCCGGCGCCTGCGCTCGCTACGCCAACGAAAACGGCCAGCTCGTGCGCACCGACCCGGTGCTGCTGCTTCAGCACGCCCTCGATGCGGGCGGCAAGGTCGTTGCTTTCGGCAGCGCCGACTGGGACGGCGCCCTGCTCGACCCGGCGCGCACGTTCGTGACCGGCGTAGGGGCCGGAACCACCTATCCCGATTACAAGCCCGCGCCCTTCATCGTGTCGGCGGAGCACGCCGGCGTCGATACGGTGACGGTCGTAACCGAGGGCATCTTCAGCTACTGCGGCGTGAAGGTGAAGATCGATACCGACCGCCACCTCGGCCCCGAGACGGCGCCGGTACGCGTCCGGGGTGAGCAGATCGGTCATGTCACCACCGCCGAGTACGGCTCGCAGATGCTGTCCATCGGCGGCGTGCGCCATCTGACTGGGGGCTCCAAGAAGGAAGGCACGGTCACCTGCGACGCCATGCTCGAGCTGTGCGCCGGTAACCCCGTTGAAATGACGATCGACGGCGGCCACACGGTAATCGTGGCGGCCGGAAAGGCGCCGGTCGTGGACGGACGGCCCGAGGCGCGCATGCGGGTGGGGTGCGGTTCGGCAACGGTCGGCATCTTCGCGCGGCAGTGGCTCGGCCACGTCGACGAGGTGATCGTCGTCGACGACCACATCACCGGCGTGTTGACCGAGCACCAGTCGGGCCGCGTGCTCGATATGCCGCCCGCCGGCATCCGCGTGCGCGGGCGCCGGTCGACACCTGGCCGCTACTTCCAGGTCGCCAATCCGGGACTCGGCTGGGGCGGCACCGACATCACCGATCCGCTGGCGATCATCCAGAAGATAGACGCGAAGGCGGCCTGGCCCGGTCTTCGCCTGCTGATGACCTCGACTACCGGTGAGGATGCCCTCTATTGCGTGCTCGACGACAGGCTTGTGCCGGTTCCAGCAGAGATGCCGGCGGCGGTGCGCGCCGTGGTCGAGCGCATCGGCGAGAACTGCGAGCCTTCGCTGTGCACCGTGCTCTTCATGGCGGGCGCGGGCGGGTCGCTGCGCGCCGGCGTCACCGAGAACCCGGTGCTCCTGACCCGTTCGGTGGCAAGCGGGAAAACGCGCGTCACCATGGGTGGCGCACCCGTCTACCTGTGGCCAGGCGGCGGCATCACCATCATGGCGGACGTCACGCGCATGCCTAGGGGCGCCTTCGGCTACGTGCCCACTCCGGCGATTGTCGCGCCGATCGAGTTCACGCTGCCGCGGGCGCTCTACGAGCGGCTCGGCGGACACGTCGGCGATGTCGTGAGCGTGAACGACGTCATTCGCGAGGTCGCACCCACCGCACGCGTCGAGAGCTGGCAGGCGGAAAATCCCTGGCCGTTCGGAGACAAGTCATGATCGCCGTATCACACCAGGGCTTGTCCCCCGGTATCCAGCCATCGGAAGCCGTGGAGTGAGTTGCACGATGGGGCCCGGCGACAGGCGCCGGGCTGACACTCCGGGGTAGCATTGGGAGAGACGCCTTATGGGTATGGCACGAGCCCGCCGCAAGCCGGTCGACACCCCTGAAGCACGGCGCGCCGCGGCCTACGTGCTGGAGGATCAGGTCGGTTTCCTGTTGCGCTGCGCCCATCAGCGGGCGAGCGAGATTTTCAACAGCGTCATGGGCCGATTCGGCGTGACGCCGACGCAGTTCGCGGCTCTTGCCAAGCTCGACGATGTAGGATCGGTGTCGCAGAACCAGCTGGGGCGCCTCACGCGCATGGACCCGGCGACCGTCTCGGGTGTTGTCGGCCGGCTGATCGCGCGAGGCCTTGTGCGCCAATCTCCGGACGCACGCGACGCGCGGCTGGTGCTGCTTGCCCTTACACCGTCCGGACGCGCGGCCGTGCTGGAGATGAAGGCCGCGGCCGCCGAGGTGTCGCGCCGCACGCTCGAGCCGCTTCCAGCCGCGGAAGCCCAGGCGCTGGTGAGGGCGCTGGCCAGGGTCGGGTGACGCTCATGTTCGCGCCTCCCGTGATTCAGGAGCTGGGCGGCGAGCGCCTGCACCTGTCGCACGGACCCATAGATATCGCGCTGAGGGCCTGGGGCAGCGTCGATGCGGTGCAGGCAGCCTATGCGGCAGCGGCCCGCCGGTTTCCGACGATCCTGCCGGAGCTGTGCGACGAGCTTGCGGCCCTGCGCACGCCCATGCATGAGCGGCCGCGCGTTGCGGGTCCGGTGGCGCGACGCATGCATCGGGCCTGCCATCCATTCGCTGACGTGTTCGTGACGCCGATGGCGGCTGTCGCCGGCGCAGTGGCGGATGAGCTGCTGGCCGAGATGGCTGCGGCAGCCGTGCTCGACCGCGCCTTCGTCAACGACGGCGGCGACATCGCCGTGCTGGTGACGCGGGGCCACGTCCTGGACATCGGCGTGGCCGGGGAATTCTCGCGCGGCGCCGTGCCGGCCATCAACGGGGTGGCGCGCCTCGAAGCCGGATCAGGTGTCGGGGGTATTGCGACATCCGGTGCTCGCGGACGCTCGTTCTCGCTCGGAATTGCCGACGCGGTGACGGTGCTGGCTGCGAATGCTGCCGTGGCCGACGCTGCGGCCACGCTCATTGCCAATGCGGTGAACGTGGACAGTCCGGCTGTCCAAAGGCGCCCCGCCCGCGCTCTCGATCCCGACAGCGACCTCCGCGATCTTCCCGTGACCATGTCGGTCGGCCCGCTGACATCCGATGAAGTCGACGGCGCACTTGCCCGTGGCCTGGCGCGCGCCGCCGCATATCTCGAGCGCGGACTCATCATCGATGCTGCCCTGATGCTTGCGGGCAGGACGCGTACCCTCAGGGGTTGCACCGGGCAGCCTTGTCCTGACCTCGTCGAAGGACGAGCCACGACACGGATCCGCGCTTCGACAGGCTTGGCGCGGGGGCGGTAGGTGTTGCGCTGGCGGATCGGCGACTCTGCATTTCGCTGGTCCCTGCCCATATTTCACGTAACGTCATCTGCACGGCGAATCTTTCCATGCGTTCGGGCGGCAAATTCGCATCCTGGTTGCGGCCCGACCCCTCGGGCCTGTGCTGTGTGCCCGGCGGGTTCCACATCGACCCGGCGCGGGCGGTCGAGCGGGCCATCATCACGCATGGGCATTCCGATCACGCGCGGCCGGGCCACGGCGCCGTGCTCGCGACGCCCGAGACCATTGCCATCATGAAGGCTCGGCTGGGGCCGGAGGCGGTCGGCAGCTTCCAGGAGCTGCGCTACGGCGAGCCTCTTGCGATGGGTGGCGTGACGGTGCGACTGGTTCCGGCCGGCCACATTCTCGGCAGCGCGCAGGTGGTGATGGAGCACCGGGGCGCACGCGCTGTGGTCTCGGGCGACTACAAGCGCCGCCCGGATCCGACGGCGGCTTCGTTCGAGCTGGTGGCCTGCGACCTGTTCGTGACCGAGGCGACCTTCGGCCTGCCGGTGTTCCGCCACGAGAGCGACGCGCGCGAGATCGGCCGCCTGCTGCAGTCCGTGCGCGCATTCGCCGATCGCACGCATCTCGTCGGCGCTTATGGCCTCGGCAAGACGCAGCGGCTCATCGCCCTGCTGCGGGCTGCCGGCTACGACCGGCCGATCTGGCTGCACGGGGCGCTCGAAGGCATGTGCAGGCTATATGCGGACCTCGGCGTCGAGCTGGGCGCGCTGGCCCTCGTCAACGATGCGCCCGACAGGCTCCCAGGCGAGATCGTGCTCTGCCCGCCGTCGGCCCTGGCTGATCGCTGGTCGCGCCGGCTGGCCGAACCTCTCACCGCCTTCGCTTCGGGCTGGATGCGCGTGCGCGCCCGCGCCCGGCAGCGGGGCGTGGAGCTGCCGCTCGTCGTCTCCGACCATTGCGACTGGCCCGAGCTGGTGGGGACCATCGCCGATACCGGCGCCGAGGAGGTATGGGTCACGCATGGGCGGGAGGATGCGCTGGTGCATCAGATCGCGCTGATGGGCAAGCGCGGACGGGCTCTGGCGCTCGTCGGCTACGAGGAGGAGGGTGAGTGAAGAGCTTCGCTGACCTGCTCGACCGGCTTTCCTACAGCCCGGGCCGCAACGCCAAGCTGCGGCTGATGGCGGACTATTTTCGGGCCACTCCGGACCCGGACCGCGGCTGGGCGCTGGCGGCCCTCACCGACGGCCTGCCGTTCTCCTTCCCGTTGCGGCGCACGCTGGGCGAGGTGGTGGCGCGACGCATGGACCCCGAGCTCTACCGCCTCTCGCGCGACTACGTGGGCGATACCGCCGAAACCATCGCGCTCGCGTGGGACCCCCAGCCCGCAACGGGCGCGAGCGCTCCCCTCCCCCTTGCGGGAAGGGGCCGGGGGTGGGGATACCAAGAAGACACCGATCGCTACCACCCCGCCCCCAACCCGTCCCCGTCAGGGGGAGGGGAAGCGGGCGCTTGCGGGGAGAGGGGACCGCCGCGCCTCGGCGACATCGTCGACGAGTTGGCTCTGATCGGACGGGACGAGTTGGGCGCGCGGCTGGAGACATGGCTCGACGGGCTCGATGCCACGGGGCGCTGGGCGCTCCTCAAGCTGCTGACGGGGGCGCTGCGCGTCGGGGTGTCGGCGCGGCTCGCCAAGACGGCCATCGCCGAGATGGCGGGCTTCGCGGTCAGCGACATCGAAGAAGTGTGGCATGCGCTTGCGCCGCCCTACGCGCAGCTGTTCGACTGGCTCGACGGGCGCGGCCCTCGCCCCAACGTCATCGATGCGCCGGTGTTTCGCCCGCTGATGCTGTCGCACGCGCTTGAGGATGCGGATTGGGCGGCGCTCGACCTCGACCGGTTCTGGGCTGAATGGAAGTGGGACGGCATCCGCGTGCAAGTGGTCGGCGCGCAGGGTGCGACGAATCTCTTCTCCCGCACAGGCGACGACATCGGCCACAGCTTTCCCGACGTGATCGGCGGTTTCCATTTCAACGCGGTGCTCGATGGCGAGCTCCTGATCCTGCGCGAAGGTCATGTGGCTCCGTTCAACGACCTGCAGCAGCGGCTCAACCGCAAGGGCATCGCGAAGCGGCAGCTCGACCGGTTCCCCGCTCACGTGCGCCTCTACGACGCACTGTTGCTCGACGGCGAGGACCTGCGCGAGCTCCCCCTGTCCGAACGCCGGGTGCGTCTGGAAGCCTGGCACGCCCGCGTCAGGCCGCCGCGTACGGACCTGTCGTCCCTCATCGACGTGGGGGCCAAGGACGATCTGCAGCAGCTCTGGCGCAGGACACGCGATACCGGAATCGAAGGCATCATGTTGAAGCGGCGCGACAGCCCGTATGTCGCGGGCCGGCCCAAGGGTCTGTGGTGGAAGTGGAAGCGGGCGCCGCTCACGCTCGACTGCGTCCTGATGTATGCCCAGCGCGGCTCAGGCAAGCGCTCGTCCTATTATTCCGACTACACCTTCGGCGCCTGGCGCGAGGGTGAGGACGGCGGGCGCGAGCTGGTGGCGGTTGGCAAGGCCTACTTCGGCTTCACCGATGCGGAACTGCTGGAGATCGACCGATGGGTGCGTAGTAACACTACGGAGAGCTTCGGTCCCGTGCGCGCGGTCGCCCCCAAGCTGGTTTTCGAGGTCGCCTTCGATGCGGTCGCCAAATCGACGCGGCACAAATCCGGTGTCGCCATGCGCTTTCCGCGCATCCACCGCATCCGTTGGGACAAGCCAGCGCAGGAGGCGGACAGTCTCGAAGCGCTCGTGGCGTTGATCGATAGATAACATGCGCGCTCGTTTGCGCTCGCATGCCGCGCCGCGTCCGCTATCGGCCCTTCGGCAGCCTCAGGGCCGCCCTGGTGCGCGCAGCGCCCGTCACCGTGATCGTCCGTGCCGTGCGCGCAAAAAAATGACCGGGCACGTGGCCCGGTCATGAGGCATTTCTCCGCTCTCAAAAAAAGAGCGGTTGAAGGCGTAGAAGGGAGGGTAGCTGCCTTCAATAGCTGTCCGTCACAGCTGGTGTGGATATGACCAATTCAAGGACTGATTGGAAATAGGGCTGTCCGCATGTTTGCCATGCGAAGCTGCATGGCTGTGCGCAACGCGCGCGTCAGAACTTCCACTGCCGCGCCTTGGCGACGAGAAAGTCCCTGAAGACCTGAACTTTCTTCGCTGTCTTCAACTCTTCGGGATAGACGAAGTAGACGGGCAACGTCGGCAGCTGTGCCTCCTGCAACACAGGCACGAGGTCGGACTCGTCTCCGGTCAGATAGTCGGGAATGAGGCCGACGCCGATCCCGGCACGGATCGCGTACTTCATGGCGATCACGCTGTTGGCGGAAAATACCGGCCTGCGCGGTGCCTTGCCGTTGAGCCCGGCCGTCTCCAGCCAACGGATGGCAGAAAGATGCGCTGCGGGTGTGCCGCTGTACGAGATGAAGGGGTGGTTGTCGAGGGCATCGATGCTCGCGGGCGCGCCATGGCGGCGGATGTATTGCGAGGACGCGTACGCGTGCAGCTTCATGTTGAACAGCGGACGGCGGATCAGATCGCTCTGCTGCGGCTCGCTCGTCCAGATGGCGACGTCGGCGGCGCGCATGGCGATGGCGATCTGCTCGTCGCTGAGCACGAGTTCGATGCGGATTTCGGGATAAAGCTCGAAGAACTCGCGCAGCCGCTGGGTCACCCAGACCGTGCCGAGCCCGATCGGGGCCGTGATCCGGAGATCGCCGGTCGGCTTCGTGGTGGTGTCGGTGAGCAGGGTCTCGGCGGTTGAGAGCTTGCTCATGATCTCGCTCGCCGTGCCGAACAGCATCTCGCCCTGCTCCGTCAGCACGAGCCCGCGTGCGTGCCGGTGGAACAGCGAAACCTTCAGTTCCTTCTCCAGGGCAGAAACCTGCCGGCTCACCGCCGACTGGCTCATGCGCAAGGCCTCACCCGCATGGGTGAAGCTGCCGGCCTCGGCGGCGGCATGAAAGATACGGAGCTTGTCCCAGTCCATGGGCGCGGGTGCTTCGAGTGGCGGTAGTTGCGACGGATCTTCTCTTATTCGGCAGCCTCGGCCGCGTTCTCTAGCTTAGCCAAATAGCGCTCTGCCTCAAGTGCTGCCATACAACCCATGCCGGCCGCAGTCACGGCCTGACGGAATACTTCATCCTTCACGTCGCCGGCGGCGAACACGCCGGGGATCGACGTGAGGGTCGAATCGGGCGCCGTGACGAGATAGCCTGACGGTTTCATCTCCAGCTGGCCCTTGAATAGCTCGGTCGCCGGCGCGTGGCCGATGGCGATGAACACCCCATCCATGGGCAGCGCCGTCACCTTGCCGGTCTTCACGTTCTTCAGACGTACGCCGGTGACCGATTTGGGATCGCTCGAGCCCGTGATCTCCTCCAGGACCGAGTTCCAGATCACCTCGATTTTGGGGTTCTTGAAGAGACGCTCCTGCAAGATTCGCTCGGCACGGAAGCCATCGCGCCGGTGCGCGACGGTGACCTTGCTGGCAAAGTTGGTGAGGAAAAGCGCCTCCTCGACCGCCGTGTTGCCGCCGCCGACCACGAGCACCTGCTTGCCCTTGTAGAAGAAGCCGTCACAGGTGGCGCAGGCGGACACTCCATGTCCCTTGAAATGCTCCTCCGACGGCAGCCCCAGCCAGCGCGCCTGGGCGCCTGTGGCGATGATGAGCGCGTCGCAGGTGTAACTATCGCCCGAATCGCCGACGAGCCGGAACGGATGCCGCGCGAGGTCCACCTTGGAAATGTGATCCATGATGAACTCGGTACCGACGTGCTCGGCCTGCGCCTGCATCTGCTCCATCAGCCAGGGGCCCTGGATTACGTCGGCGAAGCCCGGATAGTTCTCGACGTCGGTGGTGATGGTCATCTGCCCGCCGGGCTGGTTGCCCTGAATGACCACAGGCTTCAGCATTGCACGGGCTGCATAGATTGCCGCCGTATAACCCGCCGGGCCCGATCCTAGGATGATGAGCTTGGCATGCTTGCTGGTCATGGCTGGCGGACCCCGGTACCGCAGAATCGGAACGAACCCCGAACTTATATAAGCAGCCTATAGGCCCGCTGCAATGCGCAGGTCAATGGCGCATCGCGCCACGTTTCCGGAAGCCCCCTGGTGCGGTCAAAAAAGCTTCAGACCCTTGAAGCTGGCATGGCCTTGCCGGCCGACAATGATGTGGTCGTGGACGGTGACGCCGAGCGGGCGGGCCGCATCCACGATCTGCCGGGTCATGTCGATATCGGCCCGGGAGGGCGTCGGATCGCCCGAGGGGTGGTTGTGCACCAGGATGATGGCGCTGGCGGAGAGTTCCAGCGCCCGCTTCACCACCTCGCGGACGTACACGGGCGTGTGATCCACGGTGCCGCGCTGCTGCACCTCGTCGGCGATCAGCCGGTTCTTCTTGTCGAGAAAGAGGATGCGAAACTGCTCCTGCGCCTCGAAACCCATGGCCGCCCGGCAGTAATCGAGCACGGAGTTCCAGGAGCCGAGCACGGGCCGCTGCATGATGCTGCCCTGCATGATGCGGAGCGCGCCGGCGCGCACCAGCTTGAGCTGGGTTATGGCGGCATCGCCGATGCCCTTGACCTCTCTCAGCCGTTCCGGCGGGGCGTTGATCACCTCGGCAAAGGAGCCGAAACGGTCGAGAAGCGCCTTGGCGAGAGGCTTGGTGTCACGGCGGGGGATGGCGGCGAACAGCACGAGTTCCAGAAGCTCGTAGTCCGGCAGCGCCTCGGGCCCCGCATTGGCGAAGCGCTCCTTCAAGCGCTGGCGATGGCCGGCCCGGTGGTCGACCTCGGCGAAGAGTGCCCTTTGCTCGGGGCCCGCGCCGCGGTCTTTCAGGCCACCGCTCATCGCCACCCCCGACCCGAGGAACCGCTGGCTCAATTGATACGGTAAGGCGGCTTGTGCAGGCCGGCGGGGGAGATGGTGAACACCTCGCAACCCGCCTCGGTCACGCCTACCGTGTGCTCGAACTGCGCGGAAAGCTCACGGTCGCGCGTCACGGCCGTCCAGCCGTCGGCCAGGATCTTCACGTGCGGCTTTCCCAGGTTGATCATGGGCTCGATCGTGAAGAGCATGCCGGGCTCCAGCACAACGCCGTCGCCGGGTTCTCCATAGTGCAGGATGTTCGGCCGGTCGTGGAACACGCGTCCGAGCCCGTGGCCGCAGAAATCGCGCACGACGCTGCAGCGCTCTTTCTCGGCGAAGTTCTGGATCGCCGCGCCGATATGTCCGGTGGTGTTGCCTGGCTTGACCGCGGCCACGCCGCGCATCAGCGCCTCGTAGGTCACCTCGATCAGACGCTCGGCCCGGCGCGAGATGTGGCCCACCGCGAACATGCGGCTGGTGTCGCCGTGCCAGCCGTCCAGGATGAGAGTGACGTCGATATTGACGATGTCGCCGTCCTTCAGGGGCTTGGCATTGGGGATGCCGTGACAGACCACGTGGTTGATCGACGTGCAGATGGCTTTGGGAAAGCCGCGGTAGTTGAGCGGCGCGGGGATGGCGTTGTGCGAGCGGGCGAAATCCACCAAGAGCTCGTCGAGAAACTCGGTGGTCACGCCCGGCCCGATGTGTTCGGTCAGCATGTCGAGGGCGCGCGAGGCCAGCTGTCCGGCCTTCTTCATGCCTTCGAAAGCGTCGCGCCCATGCAGCTTGATCTTGGTGTCGCGCGGCTGGGAGCGGTAGATATCGAGATTGTTCATCGGGCCCCGGTACTGGTGCGGTCGGCGCGGCAACGCCGGCTTTGACCGGGAATCTAATGCAAAAGCGGCCGCGTGCAATGGTGCCCGCGACCGCGGTGCCTATCCGTTGGTGGGCGGCTGCCGGCAGGCGGACGGCTGCCGCCTCCTTGGCGAGCCCCTGCGCCCCCTTACTTGCGGGCGAAGCCCTCGATCTCCTTCTCCGCCCAGTCCAGTGTCTGCGCCATTTTCTCGCCCTTGAGCAACCGAACGACCATCTTCGCCGGGATGGACTGGGTGTAGATCTGATCGGCGATGTGCGGCGGGGCGGGAGCAAACGGGATGATCGGCACCTGATCGCCCTTCGTGGGATAGTGGGAGAGCGTACCCTTGGGCGGGCCCACCTCATCCCAGGTCTTGAAGTCGTTGAACTTCACGTACGGCGGGAGGTCATAGCCATCGCACGCCGCAACGAGCTTTTCCGCCGCCGCGCGGCTCGAGACATGCAGCATCAGGCTCTTGGCCGCTGACTTGTTCTTGGAGAAGTTCCACAACCCTTGGAAGCGCGGCAAGGTGGATACGAATCTCCCCCTCGGTCCCTTCGGCATGGCGTGGGTCCAGAGCTTGTCCACGACCTGAGGGGCATCGCGCTTGGCAACGGCCCAGGCGCTCGGCGGATTGAAGATCAGGGCGCCCTTGCCGGCAATGAGCCACTTGTTGTTGGAGGTGTTGTCCCATGCGGGCACGTCCGGCGGCAGGAAGGCGGCAAGCCGCTGGAGATATTCGAACGCATTGCGCACGGCGTCGGATTTCACGGTAATGTTGCCCTTGGCATCAACCAGCTCGGCGCCTTGGGCGCGGAAGAATGCGCCCAGCCATTCGACGGCGTCGGTGGTCCCTCCGAGCGGCAAGCCGAAGGAAAATCCGGCCTTATGGCATTTCTCGGCGGATGTGACGAACGCGTCCCAGGTCCAGGCGTCGGCTGCTTTCGTCGGCTGCGCGCCTGCCGGGTACATCGCCAGCAGATCGATGCCGCCGTGCACCTTCATAAGGTCGAGGCGGCTGCAGCAGGTGAGAAACAGCGTGCCGCGAATCCCGGGCACCGCCAGCCATTGGCCCTGCGGCTTCGCCAGATACTCGTTCTCCGGGCCGACGGGGCCGTTGCGGGCGATGATGTCCTTCATGACGTCTTCGACCGGCTCGAGCAGCTTCTCGTAGCGCGCCACCTCCCAGGCCGAGAAATCCATGATGTCGTGCCCGGACTTGGCCAGGGCCTCGGCGGCGATGGTGAGATAGAGCTTGTTGCCCTGCGTCGACAGGTAGTCGATCTGCAGGTTGACCTTCTCACGGTCGGCCCACTGCTGGCAGATCTCGGTCATGGCCTTGTTGGCGCCGGGCACCCAGTGATCCCACAACGCCAGCGACAGGCTCCCCGCCGCACCAGCCGTGTGAACGAATGGCGCCGTGACGCTCCCCGCGGCAGCGGCGGCCGATGTCGCCAGGAAGCGACGGCGCGTGAATGAATTCGTTCCTGAGTTCTTCATCAGCATTTCCTCCCGAATATGGATTGTTGAGCTTTGGGCCGGAATGTGTGGCCGTGCGGGCAGCGTGCACCCGCCGCGCTCCGCGAGCAAATGTTTTGTCGTCAGAACAGACCTTCGCAGCAACCTGCTCGAAGCAGACTGTCAGCTCACGCGCGGCAACACCTGCGTGTAGAACCGCTCGATCGAGCGCATCAGCATAGCGTGCGGCACAAGAGTGTTGTGCGTCCAGCCGAAGATCCAGTTCACCGGCAGCTTCCTTTTGAGCGCCTCCAGGCTGCGCGTCACGGTGTCGACGCTGCCGACCAGGGCATATCCCTTGGCGATCGCCTCCTCGGTGCTCGGCGCTTCGCCGGTCTTGGGGTCGAGCATGCCGCGGCGGAAGCCGAACGGCACGAACCAGGCGTTGGCGGCGAAGGTCGCAGAGTTGACCCACAGCTCTCTCGCCTCCTCATCGGTGTCGGCGATCACGATGTCGCGCAACATGCCCATGCCCTCGCCGGGCTTGCGGCCCGAGACGGCGGCGTAAACCTCGAACAGGTGGCGCTCGTGAATCTCGTGCATGGGCGGCAGGATGGCGGTAACGCCGTTCCGGGCGCACCAGCGGATGGAGTTCTCGGACGAGGCGAACGGCTGGAAGATCGGCGGATGTGGCTTCTGCAACGGCTTCGGCACCACGCCGACGGATTTGAGAATGCCATTCTCGACGCCTTTGCCCCACTTGGCGGTTGTCTCGAGTGGCCAGGGGGTCTCGCCGGGCGGGATCTTCCAGAACTTGCCCTGGTGGGAAAGCATCTCCTCGGTCCAGCACCTCTTGATGATCTGGAAGCATTCCTCGAAGGCGGCGCGGTTGGCGGCGTCGATCTCGTCGTGCTGATGTGGCAGTGCGCCGTGTACGCCGTGCGCGTGCTGCGCCATGATGTCGACCCAGCGGCGCTGGTAGCCGCGGGCGAAGCCGGCATTGGCGCGTCCGCCCGACATGTGGTCGAGCATGGCGATGTCCTCGGCAACGCGGATCGGGTTCGATGCCGGCAGCACGATGCCGAGCTGGCCGACGCGGAGGCGCTTGGTCTGCATGGCGATGTAGAGGTCGAGCAGGACCGGGTTGTTGGAAACCTCGAAGCCCTCGATGTGAAAATGATGCTCGGTGAAGGCGACCGAATCGTAGCCAAGGTCGTCCGCCAGCCGGCACTGCTCGGATATCTCGCGCAGCATCTGCTGATAGAGGTCGGGGCGCATGCCTGCCATCCCGGCCTCGATGTCGGCCTTGCTGCCGAGCGACGGTAAATAGAACAGTGAAACCTTCATCGTCTCTCCCCGGGGCTCTGCTCGCATTGTAGCTTTCAGACTGGCGTGCGATGGCGGCGACGGCAAGCGTGTTGCCCGGCGCTTCGCATCTGGCACGCTTCGCATTGCGTGCAAGCCGTGGAGGCTGGGCGGGGTCGGCGTCAGCAACTAAGATGCGGAGCGGCAGGCGGTGAGAGCGAGACCACGTGTGCCGCATCCGTCATGGCAGCGCGGGAGGGTGGCATGGCACGCCGCACGATTAAGCTCTACAGCGACTACAAGAGTCCGTATGCCTATCTCGCCAAGGACCTTGCCTACGACCTCGAGCGAGACACCGGCGTCCTGATCGATTGGCTGCCCTATACGCTCGACATTCCCGCCTATCTCGGCAGTGCCAGGGTCGACGCCCATGGGGTCGTGCTGGAGGCAAGCCGGAACGCGCATCAATGGCGGCGCGTCAAGTACAGCTACATGGATTGCCGTCGCGAGGCCAATCGGCGCGGCCTCACTATTCTCGGACCGAGGAAAATCTTCGACTCCTCTCTGGCCAACATCGGCATGCTGTTTGCCAAGCGGCACGGCGCGCTTCGCGCCTACCACGATCGCGTGTTCGAGCGCTTCTGGAAGCGCGAACTCGACATAGAGTGCGGCGCGGCGCTCGCCGGCGTACTGACGGAGTGTGGTGTCGACACCGGGGCCTTCTCGCGGTTCCTGGACGGGGAAGGTCGCCGCCAGCTCGACGAGATCCAGGCCGAGGCAGAAGCTGCAGGCGTGTTCGGAGTGCCAAGCTTCCTGCTCGACGACGGAGACCTCTACTGGGGCCGCGAGCACATCTCGCGCATTCGCGAGATTCTTGCGGCGACCAATGGCTAACCGCAGGGCAGCGGCCCGCTTCAAATGAAGTGGGTGCCGCCGTTTACCTGGATGGTCTGCCCGGTCATGTAGGCGTTGCCGATCACCATGAGGACGGCCTGCGCGACTTCCTCGGATCGTCCCATGCGGCCCAGCGGAACCCTCGCCGCCAGCTCCGGCGAGGCCGTCACCATGTCGGTCTCGATGAGGGTAGGCGCGACGGCATTGACCGTGATGCCCTCTTTGACCACGCGCGTGGCGTAACCGCGTGTCAGCCCCTCCAACCCGGCTTTCGACGCATTGTAGTGCAGACCGACGATGCCGAATCCACGCGCTGCGCCCGACGAGATGTTGACGACGCGACCCCAGCGTTGTGCGCGCATGTGCGGCAGAACGGCCTGGGTGCACAGGAACGCGGACTTCAGGTTGACGGCAACCGTGCGGTCGAAGTCCGCCTCGGTCAGGTCATCGAGGCCGCGCCGGATGGCAATGCCGGCATTGTTGACGAGGATGTCGATTGGCCCGATGTCGCGCTCCACGCTTGCGATCATCTTGCGGACCGCTTCGCCGTCGGCAACATCGCCGCGGACAGCTGCGCTTCGCCGTCCGAATGCGGCGATCGCCTCGGCGACGACCCGAGCCTCCTCGCCTCGCTGTCGGTAGTTCACCGCTACGTCGACACCGGCCTCCGCGAGCGCCAGGGCCACCGCCTTGCCGATGCCGCGCGACGCACCGGTCACGAGTGCTACTCGGCCCGCGAGATCGTTCATTCGCTCAGCCATCCGCATCTCCTTGCGATAAGAGACGCAGGGAGATTGCCAGCAGACGATGGCGTCGGCCAATGCAGCCGCTGGGGCGCCGATATGCAGAGTTGCACCGGCCGGTTGCGCGCCCCGGAAGGTTCAGGCGGCGAGCCCAACGCCCTCGCCGCGCTGGCCGGCCGCGATCTTGGCCAGGAGCAGCAAAAGGGCGCGCTCGAACATTACGGGGTTGAAGCCGCGGTCGGCGTTCAGGCGCTGGCGCGCGGCCACATGTACCGCGGGAGCGATCAGGTTGTAACCGGTGTTGAGCAGCAAATCCGCCAGACGCCGGGCGCGGAACACCTCGATCAGGCAGCGGAAACGGACGAGCACCGCCAGCCGCTCGGCGGGATCATGGGCGAGCTTGGCGGCAACGACCGTATCAACCTCGCGCAACTCGTCTTTGCCAATACCGCGCAGCATGGCGAGGCCGCGGCCGGTCGCGATCATGTGCTGCATCGCGACGGCGAGATTCTGCGGGTCGACCAGGGCAACGTCCGTGAGGTTAGGGGTCTGCAGCATCGTCGGCATGGCCGCCTCGTCGTGGCTCGAATTGACCTCGGCACTCTATGAGGGGGGAGGGCGGGACGGCTGTTCCCTGCGGAACCGGCCGGCTTTGGCGGACTGTCCGCAGGGCCGCCCCGGGTCCAGGGGCGCTGCCGCTCACGCGAAATGGAGCCGAAGTGAAAAAATTGGGGCCGATGGCGTGCTATATCCCCGCGCGAGGGGCCATTTCGGGGAGGAGCTTTCAGTGAGCCTGGATGCGAACGCGTTGCAGCCGGAGCACACCCCGGCAAAGTTCGAGCACCCCGACTGGACCGCGACGCGCGAGCGCCGTGCCACGGTGGGCCTGGAGCGTCTGGAGACGCTGTGGATCAACACCGGCACGCTCTGCAACATCACCTGCCGGAATTGCTACATCGAATCGACCCCGACCAACGACCGCCTCGTCTACATCACGAGGGTGGAGGCGGCGGCCTACTTCGACGAGATCGAGCGCGACGGCCTCGGCACCCGGGAAATCGGCTTCACGGGCGGCGAACCGTTCATGAACCCGCATCTGCTAGGGATGGTCCGGGACGCGCTGGAGCGGGGCTTGGAGGCTCTGGTCCTCAGCAACGCCATGCAGCCGATGCAGCGTCCGAGGATCAAGAAGGGGCTCCTCGAGCTCAAGGAGGATTTTGGCCGGCGCCTGACCATCCGCGTCAGCCTCGACCATCACACGAAAGCCCTGCACGAGACGGAGCGGGGAGCCGGCTCCTGGGCGCGTACCCTTGCCGGCCTCGACTGGCTGGCGCAGAACGGCCTTCGCACCGCCATTGCCGGCCGCACGTGCTGGCAGGAAGACGAGAGGCGGGCCCGCGAGGGCTACGCGCGGCTCATTGCGGAGCATGGGTGGCCGATCGATGCCATGCATCCCGCCGAGTTGGTATTGCTGCCGGAGATGGACGGCAAGCCTAGCGTTCCCGAGATCACCATCCGCTGCTGGGCGATCCTCAACAAGAACCCGAGCGAGATGATGTGCGCCTCGAGCCGGATGATCGTGAAGCGGCGCGGCGCGGAGCGCCCGACAGTGCTGCCGTGCACGCTCATCGCCTACGACCCCGCCTTCGAGATGGGGGCCACGCTGGCCGATGCGGCGAAGGCGGACGGCGGCATGTTCAATGCAGGGGCCGTCAAGCTCTGCCATCCGCATTGCGCCAAGTTCTGCGTGCTCGGCGGCGGCAGCTGCTCGGCGCGCTGAGCCGTGCCGCCCGAGCCGCTGAATCCCGGGCGGCACCCATAGCGGCCGCTGGACGCGCGTTGCCTTACTTCTTCACCAGCGCGTCGCGGATTTCCTTGAGATAGACCTCGGATTGCGTCGGCTTCGGTGGGGCTGCGGCCTCTTCCTTCTCGAACCGCCTCTTCAGCGCAATCATCCCCTTGATCACCAGGAACAGCACGAAAGCGATGATCGCAAAGTCGATCAGCGTCTGCAGAAAGGCGCCGTAGCGGATGAGCACCGGCGTCTCTGCCGTGCCGAGGTTGATGGCCAGGTCCTTGAAGTCGACGCCCCTGAGCAGGAACCCGATCGGCGGCATCAGCACATTGTCCACGAGCGCCGAGACGATCCTGCCGAAGGCAGCGCCGATGATCACGCCGACGGCTAAGTCGACGACGTTGCCCTTGAGCGCGAACTCGCGGAATTCCGACAACCACTTGGTGTTCATGGGATGCCCCCAGATTGCTCGGTCATTCGCCCGCGGCCCGCGGCGCGAATCAACCGGACCAGCGTACGCAACGTCCGGGCGAATTGCGACGTCCTTGGCTACCATGCTGCGGTGCCACAAGATGGGGCAAGACCCTCATCCTCAAGACATTAACGCCCGCCTGTTGGACAGGCCGCCTGCCTTCCATCACTATACGTCATCGGGGCGTCTAGAGCGCGCGAGCGCATGATCGAAGGCTGGAGCATCCTCGCGTTGGCGCTCGGATACGTGAGTATCCTGTTCGCGCTGGCGTGGTATGCCGACCGTGCCGCCCCATTCGGCAAGAGCGGAACCGGCCGGCCGCTGATCTATGCCCTCTCGCTGGCGGTCTACTGCACCTCCTGGACGTTCTTTGGAAGCGTCGGCCTTGCCGCCTCCACCGGCTACGACTTCCTTCCAGTCTACCTGGGTCCGATCCTCCTGTTCGCCTTCGGCTGGCGCTTTCTTCTGCGCATCGTGCGTCTGGCCAAGAGCCAGAACATCACCTCGGTCGCCGACTTTCTCGCCGCCCGCTACGGCAAGAGCCAGGCCGTGGCCGCCCTCGTCACCGTCATCGCGGTTGCCGGCACGCTCCCCTATATCGCTCTGCAGCTGAAGGCGGTGGCGATCTCGGTGGACGCGCTGCTCGGACCGCGGGCGCTGCAGCATCTCAACCTGCCCACCGACACTGCCTTCCTGATCGCCGTGGCCATGGCGGTGTTTGCAGTCCTGTTCGGCACACGCCACATCGACGCCACCGAGCACCAGGAAGGGCTGATCGTCGCGGTGGCGGCGGAGTCGCTGGTCAAGCTTGCGGCCTTCTTGATCGTCGGCGCCTTCGTGCTGTTCAGCGTCTTCGGCAGCGTCGGCAATTTCATCGAGCGCGTGCAGCAGAACGCCCAGACGCAGGCCATCTTCGGACAGGGCTTCCATGGCGTCACCTGGATCACGGTGACATTTCTCAGCTTCGTGGCCATCATCCTGCTGCCGCGGCAGTTCCACGTGACGGTGGTCGAGAACAACTCCGAAAAGGAGATCCGTCGCGCCGCCTGGCTGTTTCCGGTCTATCTGGTGCTGATCAACCTGTTCGTGGTTCCGATCGCCGCGGCCGGGGTTCTGACCCTGCCCAAGGGCGCCTTCGACGCGGATACCTTCGTGATCGCCTTGCCGTTGTCGGCGGGCGCCGATCACATCACGCTGCTGGCCTTCGTCGGCGGCCTGTCGGCGGCCACCGCCATGGTGATCGTTGATTCCGTTGCACTTGCCATCATGGTCTCGAACGGCCTCGTCCTGCCGCTGCTTCTTCGCCGCCGCGGCGATGAGGCCAAGGGCCAGCAGAGCGACATGACGCGGCCGCTGCTGCTCATCCGCCGCGTCGCCATCTTCGCGGTGATCCTGCTCGGCTACGTGTTCTATCGATTGCTCGGACAGACGCACGGGCTGGCCTCGATCGGTCTCGTGTCGTTTGCCGCGGTGGCGCAGTTCGCGCCGGCATTCCTGGGCGGCCTCGTCTGGCGCAGCGCAACGGCGCGCGGTGCCATCGCCGGTATCGTGACGGGGTTTGCGGTGTGGACCTACACGCTGCTGCTCCCGTGGATCATCCAGGCCGGCTGGGCGCCTCGCTCGATCCTGGAGGTCGGGCCATTCGGCCTGGGCTTCCTGTCGCCGCACTCCCTTTTCTATCTCGTGCTCGATCCGCTGAGCCATGGCGTGCTGTGGAGCATCGCAGCCAACGTGCTCGTGTTCATTGCCGTCTCCAAGCTCAGGGCTCCCGAGCCGGTCGAGCGTCTGCAGGCCCAGATCTTCGTGCTGGACGACTTGCCGAGGCCGCCGATGGCGCCCGCGTTCCGCCTGTGGCGCACCTCCGTCACGGCCGGTGACCTGCAGCATACGGTCGCGCGCTACCTCGGCGCTGAGCGCGCCGAACGCTCGTTCGCCGAGTACGCCCAAAGCCGCGATACTCCGATACCTCTGGATGCGGAAGCTGACCTGCATCTTCTGCGCTTCACCGAGCACCTGCTGGCAAGCGCCATTGGCGCGGCGTCCGCACGGCTGGTGCTGTCGCTGCTGCTGCGTCGCCGCGATGCCGGCAGCCACTCGGCGCTGCGCCTGCTCGACGATGCATCGGAGGCCCTGCAATACAACCGCGACCTGTTGCAATCGGCCCTCGATCAGGTGCGCCACGGCTTGAGCGTGTTCGACAAGGACATGCGGCTCATCTGCTGGAACCGGCAGTTCCGCGAGCTGCTGAATTTGCCTGCCGAATTCGGCAGGGTCGGCGCGCCGCTCGACAAGATCCTGCGCGCCTGCGCCGAGCGCGGCGATTTCGGCGACGGTGACATCGACAAGCTGATTGTCGATCGACTCATGAAGTTGACGGTGGCGCATGAGACGTGCCAGGAGCAGTTCGACGGCGGCCGCCGCATCCTCGAAATTCGAACCAGCCCGATGCCGCAGGGGGGCAGCGTGTCCACGTACTCCGACATCACGGAACGGGTTGCGGCCGCGGTGGCGCTT
>JBFWRV010000077.1:0-26982 GCA_050248715.1 Hyphomicrobiaceae bacterium
TCGGCGCGCGCCTGCCCCTGGCGCGGGAAGACGTCGGCGAGCAGGAAGCGGTAGACGTCGCGGTAGACGACGAGGGCGACGGGGCGCTCGTAGCTGGGATTGCCGGTCTTGGGCGAATGGCGCGCCTGCCAGTTCTGCACCAGGAAGGGCTCGAGGTTCTCGATCTGCTCGCTGAAGTCGGCGGCGGTGCTGCCCGTCAGCGCGACCTCGTGCCACACGAGCGAGGTGGCGGCCGAGAGCGTCTTGGGCGCGAGCCAGGGGGCCTCGGTGTAGTGCATGTTGGTGACGACGAGCACGGTTGCGGGGTGCTCGTGGAAGCGGTCGGCCATCTTGTCGAGGGAGAGGCGGGCGTCCTCGAGGCTGATCTCCTTGCCGACGACGTAGAAGGGCAGCGTCGGGTAGCGGCGGTGCATCTCGCGCATGACGCGGGTGAGCACGGTGCCGTCGCCCATGCCGGCGTCGAATAGGCGCACGGCCGGCGGCTCGGGATGGAGGTGGGCGAGCTCGAGGGCGACGCGGCGCGCCACCATCTCCTTCTCGCCGCAGGTGGAGACGAACAGCAGATACTTCTGGCGGTTGTCGTAGAAGCGGAAGTTGCGCGAGGGGGCAACGTCCGCACCCGGAGGATTGACGTGGACGTCGAGCCGCGGCAGGCCCGTCACGCGGATGAGCTGCATGAGCTCGCGCGGGGCTGCCGGCGCCTCCACCCCCTGGCTGTTGAGGAACGCGCTGACCCGCTCGAGCGTCTCGGGGGTGATGCGGGCCCCGTCGCGGAGGCGCGCGACGAACTTGCCGTCGTTCACCGCCCGCCGGCCGAAAGTCGATTCGGCCATGCCGGCGCGGCGGCAGAACTCCGAAATGCTGTCCAGCAATCCGACCGCCTGCGGCATTCCACGCTCCCTAGGTGAGCGACTTTGCCTGCGGGCTGGCACGCTTGGTTCGCGCGTCCCGCTTTTGTCCTTCGTGGGATTCCCCGAGATGCCAATTTCCGGCACCCCCGGGCATTCCGATTTCGCGTCGCTCTTCCGCGCCGTCTACCGACGTTCTGCGCGTCGTTTACCGTGTTGCCGGAAACGCCCTTTCTGCACGCAAAATGTACGTTCGCGGACATTCAGGGACGTTCGCGGCACATTCGCGGACATTCTGGGAACACACGAGGGCATTGTTTTCGAGGCGTTGCATTCACTTTCACGATCTTGGACTTGGATCTGTGGGACGGCAACCACAAAGACGGCCGACCGGCTCATGGGTCGAATCCCACCGCCCTTGTCAGGGGTCGGCCGGATGCGGTACTGGGGCGCCGGCGGTCTTGGCGTCTCCGGAAGCGCTAGGCGTCGTCGAAGAGCAGGTGGCGGCAAGTGCCTAGACCGCTCCAGTCCGCAGCCAGGATCGGCCCATGCCAGCTTCTGCCTTGATGAACGTCATGATCGGCGCGGCGCGCAAGGCGGGGCGCGGACTGGTGCGCGATTTCGGCGAAATCGAGCAGCTGCAGGTGTCCGTCAAAGGTCCGGGGAATTTCGTCACCGCCGCCGACCACCGTTCCGAGGAAGTCATCTTCCGCGAGTTGTCGAAGGCCCGTCCCGGCTACGGCTTCCTGATGGAGGAGCGAGGCCGAGTCGACGGGCCGGACAAATCGCACCGATGGATCGTCGACCCGCTCGACGGCACCACGAACTTCCTGCACGGCATCCCGCTCTTCTGCGTCGCCATCGCGTTGGAGCGCGAAGGGGAACTCGTCTGCGGCCTCGTGTACAATCCCATTCTCGACGAGCTTTACACGGCCGAGCGTGGCCAGGGGGCTTTCGTCAACAACAGGCGGCTAAGGGTGGCTGCGCGCAAGTCGCTTGCCGACTGCGTCGTCTCAGTCGGCATTCCCCACCGAGGCCGTGGTGACCATCCGAAATTTCTGGGCGAATGCAAGGCTTTGATGGAGCAGGTCAGCGGCATCCGCCGGACGGGCTCGGCCGCCATCGATCTCGCATGGGTTGCATCCGGCCGGTTCGACGCCTACTTCGAGCGCAATTTGCAGCCTTGGGATATCGCGGCGGGCATGCTGCTCGTGCGCGAGGCTGGCGGTTTCGTGACGGAGATCGACGGTGGCCAGCGCCCGCTCGAGACCGGCAGCGTGGCGGCTGCCAATCAGACGGTGCACAAGGCCTTGATTGCCGCTCTGTCGGGGAGCTCCGGGTAGGCTGGTCGTTGGTGATGCTACGCAAGCAATGGTGATCATCGTCGCCCGGCGCTTGCCGCCGGGATGCAGCTCTCAACTTCCTCCCGCGCCCCTCGATAGATGCATACCGGGCAAAGACCCGGCATGCCCCGGTTTGCAGGGTCAGGCCGCTGGCGTCCCGGTCGCGAATTTCGTCTCGGTGTCCCGTGAGCTGGAACGGATTTCGCATACCGAAGGAGACTGGCACCGAAGGAGACTGGCACCGAAGGAGACTGGCACCGAAGGAGACTGGCACCGAAGGAGACTGGCGAAGGATGCGAAGGACGCTGGCGAAGGTGATGATTCTTGTGTGTTTCTGACCCCGAAGTCCGCTGCGGAGCCCAGCGAAACGCAATGCAGCGGACCTCTCGACCACCACACCAGTCGTCTGCGAACCGAGGATTGGGGCGCCAAAGCGCCGCAAAGCGGACGCTAAAGGTTAAACTCGGCTTGAAGTTGCCGGTTTCTGGTGGGACCGTCTTTCGCTAATGTCGCCGGAACGCGGCGGAGAACGAGCTATGGCTAGAGCGAGATCGGCGGACCGGTCGCCACCGGGCCTGCACCGGAGCCTGTCCACGCCGGGAATGTACCTATGGCGCATGTTCGTGTTCCTGGTGCTCGTGGGATTGTTGATCGCAATCCTGCACCGGCAGCTGTTGGACGCGATGCTGAACAACCCCGGGCTCAACATCCTCATCTGCTTCGTGCTCCTGGCAGGCGTTCTTTACGCCTTCCAGCAGGTGCTGCGGCTTTATCCGGAGATCCGCTGGGTTAACGCCTTCCGCATCGCCGACCCGGGTCTCGCTATCTCGCATCGGCCCGTGCTGCTCGCGCCCATGGCGACGATGCTGCGTGACCGCACCGGCTCGCTGTCGCTGTCGGCCACCTCCATGCGCTCCATCATGGACTCCATCGGGGCACGTCTCGACGAGGCCCGCGACACCGGCCGCTACCTGGTGGGGCTGCTGGTCTTTCTGGGCCTCCTCGGCACCTTCTGGGGTCTTCTCGACACGATCCAGTCGGTTGGCAGGACCATCGGTGCGCTCGATTCCAGGGCTGCCGACAGCGTTGCCGTGTTCGACGAGCTGAAAAACGGACTGGCAGCCCCCTTGCGAGGCATGGGAACGGCCTTCTCGTCCTCGCTTCTGGGTCTTGGTGGGTCGCTGGTCCTGGGCTTCCTGGAGCTGCAGGCGAGCCATGCGCATGGCCGCTTCTACAATCAGCTCGAGGAATGGCTGTCGGGCATCACCGAGCTGGCACCGGGCGTGTCCCACACACCTGACTACGTCAGCCACCAACTCTACGCCGCCATCACCGATATGAACCGCGCCATCAACGATCTCGGCGAGCGGCTGGGTACCGCGTCCCAAGCCGATGCGGCGCGCCAGGCTCAGCCCGCGCCCGACGCGGTGAAGGACCTCGCAAAGGGTGTCGACCAGCTCGTCCGCCAGATGCGCGCCGAGCAGAAGG
Organism: Hyphomicrobiaceae bacterium; assembly: GCA_050248715.1. GTDB lineage: Bacteria > Pseudomonadota > Alphaproteobacteria > Rhizobiales > Hyphomicrobiaceae > AWTP1-13. Next base: position 3,680 of record JBFWRV010000077.1, read on the forward strand.
TAGTACGCGAATGGGTGGACGAGCAGGCCGCCCAGCAATCGGAGGTGGCCTCCGCCCTCAAGGAGTTGGCCGCAAAGGTCGCCCGTTCGAGGTGACGCCCGAGAGGTAACGCATGGCTCTCAGCCGGTCCCGCAAGAGCACCAGCTACGGTGAGTTCTGGCCAGGCTACGTCGACGTGCTGTCGACGCTGCTGCTCGTCGTCACCTTCCTGATGTCGGTCTTCATGGTCTCCCAGTTCTACGTGAGCCAGGAGGCGAGCGGGAAGGACATCGCTTTGCGCCGTCTCACGTCGCAGATCGCCCAGCTCACGAACCTGCTCAGCCTGGAGAAGGGCAAGGGCAAGTCGCTGGAGGACGAGCTTGCCAGCCTGCAGGCATCACTGGCGACGCTGCGTGCGGACAACACGCGGCTCACGGGTATCGCCGGCGGGGTAGGCGAGAGGGACACGCGCATCTCCTCGCTGACGAAAGAGCTCGCGGACAAGACATCCGTCTCCAACGAGGCGCTGGCGAAGGTCGATCTGCTCAATCAGCAGCTCCTCGCCCTCCGCCGGCAGATTGCGGCGCTGCAGGAGGCGCTGGGCGCTGCCGAAGCCAAGGACAAGGAAAGTCAGGCGCGCATCTCCGATCTCGGCGCCCGCCTCAACCTGGTGCTGGCGCGCCAGGTGCAGGAGCTGCAGCGCTATCGCTCCGATTTCTTCGGCCGCCTGCGCGAGCTGCTGCGCGACCGCAAGGACATCCGCGTGGTCGGCGACCGCTTCGTGTTCCAGTCGGAGGTGCTGTTTCCCTCGGGACAGGCGACCATGACGATCGAAGGGCTTGCCGCCATCGACCAGCTGGCGGCCGCCATCGTCGAACTCGAGCGCTCCATCCCTCCCGAGATCGACTGGGCCCTCCAGGTCGACGGCCACACCGACTCGCGCGCCATCGCCACGGCGCAGTTTCCCTCCAACTGGGAGCTGTCGAGCGCGCGCGCCACCTCCGTGGTGAAGTATTTGATCAGCCGCGGCGTGTCGCCCAAGCGCCTGGTGGCGGCCGGCTACGGCGAGTTCCAGCCGCTCGAGGAAGGCACCAGCGATGAGGTCTTGCGCCGCAACCGCCGCATCGAGCTCAAGCTGACGAACCGGTAGCGTCGAGCGAGTCGCGACCACGTCCTCCCCTGTCATCCCGAAATTCGCCGAAGGCGAATATCCAGGGCCCAGGATGTCGCGACAGCGGCTCGCATCGCGCTGCGCTGGAGCCCAGCGGGGGCTCACGCGCCTTCGAGCAAGGCCAGCATGCGGCTCGCCGCCTGCATCTCGGTCAGGCGACGCTTGCGGCGGGCTGCCGCCTCGTCGTCCTCGCCCCACTTGCTGATCTGCCAGTCCTCATCCACGTGCGCCGCGGCCCAGGCATCCTCCGTGCTCAGGCGTCCGTGCGCGTGGGCCAGGGCCAGCAGAACCGAGCCCATCAGGGTGGTCATCACGTGAAGGGCGGCGAGCGCGAACGCATCGCGGCCTGAGAGCGCACCAGCCGCGGAGGACTTCGCCGCCTCCGGCTGCACCACCGGCATGATCCCGCGGGCGATCTCGAAGCGGGCGCCAAGGGCATCCCGGCCCCACGCGATCACCGGGTCCCAGACTTCGGCCTGGCGGCGCACCAGTTCCTCGGGTTCTTCGGCGCGATAGCACACCAGGTCGCTGCCGGCATACTTGGCGATGTCCGCCCGAACCTCCGCCTCGCGGCCACGCACTCCGTCAATGGCCGAGTTCACCAGTCGCGTGAGCGGCATGGCAGCCGGATCGACGCGCTCACCCTGCGCCTCCCATTCCGCCGCGATGGCCTCGGCAAGGCCCCTCGTCGGCACGGCGAATGCCTTCTTCGCCGGCGTCCGCACGCGCTTGCCGTCGAGCAGGATGTGAAAGGCACTCCCCTGGACATCCGGGGTCGCGGGTGCCTCGGCGACGTCCACAGTCTTGTAGAAGCGCTTCGGCAGCGGGCGCGCGCCGATGGCCGCCTCGCGCGCCTTCGCGCCGTCGTCCTGCGCTCCGGTCACGCGCCTCTCTCCTGTACCGCCAGCCGCGCGTCGATCGCGGCGACCAGAGCATCGCTTCTCCCCGCCAGCGCATGCGCCCCGGCTTGAACCAGCCGCTGGGGCTCGTGATAGCCCCATCCCACGCCGATCGCCCCCACCCCGGCGCGGCGCGCCATCTCGATGTCGTAGGTGGTATCGCCGACCATCAGCGTCGACGCGGGGCTCGCACCCGTCTCCTGCATGGCGCGCAGAATCATGGAGGGATGCGGCTTGGACGGGTGATCGTCCGCCGTCTGGATCGTAAGGAACCGGCCGTGCCAGCCCTCGCGGTCCATGATGCGCGCAACGCCGCGACGGGATTTCCCCGTGGCGATGCCGAGCACGACGTCGTCGCGCGCCGCCAGCTCCTCGACGACCTCGGCGATGCCGGCATACAGGGGATCGCCCATGGTCGCTGCGCGCTTGCCCGGAAAATCGGAGCGGTAGAGCTCCGCCAGCTCGGCCTGCACGTCAGCAGGGTGACGACCAGCAAGCGTGGCGAACACCTGCGGCAGCGACAGCCCGACGACGCCCAGCATCTCGCTGCGGCCGGGCACCGGCAGGCCGAGGGTCGAGAAGGCGTGCCCCATGGCCGCGCAGATGGCATGCTGGCTGTCGACCAGCGTGCCGTCGCAATCGAAGATGACGAGCTTCATGCGGCGGCTTATAGCATCGGCCGCGCTGGCCTGGCCAACTACGCCGCCTTCCCCTCCTTCATCACCTGCTCGGCGCGGGTGGGGTAGATGACGGCCTCGGCATGGGCGTGCATAAGGGCGACCTCCTCCTCGCTGCGGTAGAGCGGCCTCGTCCCCCTCAGCGCCGCGAGATGTTCCGCCTCGATGTTGCGGCGGACCTCGGCCGTGAACGAGTTGAGCCTGTGATAGGCCTCCGAGATGGTACGCCCGAGCGCCGTGACGCCGTGCCCCAGCATGACGATCATGTTGGTGTCGGCGATGAAATCCTTGACCGGCCCGACGTCGGCTTCGACGTTCACGCTGGCCGGCACATAGTAGGGCGGCTTGGCGAGGATGAACGGCATGTCGAGCGACAGCACCTTCACCTCGCGGAACGCGCCGGAGCCGAAGAACGAGATCGTGGCATCGTCGTGCACGTGGATGACCGCGCCGATGTCCGGCCGCAGGCGCAGAATTTCGCGGTTGAGGTTGTGTCCCACGCTGGTCGTCCGCGTGCCGTAGAGCAGGCGGCTCGTCGCAATCTCGGTGATGACGATATTCTCGACGCCCATCTCCTCCAGCGAGATCTCGGCGTGCTTGGTGTAGGCGACGCCATGCGGGTGGTCGGGGTGAGGCGCGCGGATCGTCATGTTGCCGAGCGTGTTGTGGATATAGCCGCGGTTGGCGACGAGGCGGGCATAGCGCAGGAAGTCCTCGCCGATCTTGGAATCGAAATGCACCGGGGTTGCCATGGGAATCCTCCTTGGCCGAGGCCGGCGGCAGCGCCGGGAGGCGGCCTCCCGGGCGAGGCTCGCAGCAACCGCTGGCCAATGCAAGCCGCCAGCGCAGGCGAACAGGGATAAATGGCGGCCGAGGCGCCAAGCTCCAGCGGCGACGCGATGGGGTGTGCATGCGCCACCGCCACGCTACGGATTTGCGCGATCGCCCTGCCTCAATAGCCGAGCTTGAAGTTTAGGCCGGCGCGGACGACGTCGATGTCGAGATCGCCGAAGGCCAGATACTCGAGACGGAGCGACATCGATGGATTGATCTTGCCCTCGATGCCCAGGCCATAGACGAAGTCCGATTCGGTGTCGCTGTCCGAAAACGGACCGAAGGATGCCGACGCCTTGGCTATGCCGAAGCCGGCCGTGCCGTAGGCCAGTATGCGGGGGGAGAGCAGGTAGCCGACCCGGCCGCGTACCGTCCCCAGCCAATCCACCGAGACGTTCCCGCCCATGAAGCTCGCGTCGATATCGGCGAACGATACGTCGGCTTCCAGACCGTAGACGATTTGCCCTGATTGCCAGTTATAGCCGGCTTGGAAGCCACCAACGAGGCCGTCAGCGGGATCGGCTTCGCCCCATCCCAGGTGCACGCCTGCGTAGGCACCTTGCCAAATGGCAGGCTGGTAGGGACGTGCAAAGTCGGCGCGCCCCGGGGGCCCGTCGGCAGCCGCCGGAAGCGCTGTCGCGAGGGCGACCACACCAACGGTCAGGCCAGCAACGCGCGCACGCAAGGTCTTCATGTGCAGGTTCTCCCCCGATGTGCGGCAAGCTGCGCCGCACTTGGCTGGTGTTCCCCCACACCGGCCGTGAGGATGCGCGCCTCTTGTGGCAAGCTGGTGGTACAGGCCCCTCAGGGGTTGCCGCCCGTCCGTGCGGCCGCACGAGCTAAGGTCCAAGAATAATTAAGCAAATCAAAACACTAATAAACCTTCCCTTTCGGGCAACGTGAGCATTTGTGTGGTGTGCGAGGCACTCGAGCCAAGAAAGAGGCCCTCACCTCACTTTCCGCCTGCGCGAGCTGTGCGGGACCTCATCGATAGCACGGCGACGTAACAGCGGATCGGTCGTTGCACCACGCTGTCCGCGGCGTCATCCCTCCCGATCGGCATCGAAGCGATTGGCATCGAGACCCAGCAGATCCCAGGTGCGGACCATGTGCGGGGGCAATGGCGCCGTCACATCGATTCTGGGCTCGCCCGGGACGGGGTGCGGAATGACAAGTCGCCGCGCGTGCAGGTGCAGCTTCGCCTCGATGCCGCTGTCGGCCATCACCTTATCGCCCTCGTACTTGTTGTCGCCGACGATGGGGTTGCCGATGAGGGCCATGTGCGCCCTCAGCTGATGCTGGCGACCGGTCACGGGCTTCAGCGATACCCAGGCCGCCTTGTGAGCCACGCGGTCAATGACGGAGTAGTGCGTGGTGGCATGCATGGCCTTGTCCTGCTCGCCGGGCAGCGCCTTGCGCACGCGGTCGCCGTCCGGACCGGCAGCCTTGACCAGCGCCGCCTCTATCCTCCCCTGCGGCGGCTTCGGCACGCCCTTGACCAGGGCCCAATAGGTCTTGGCGGCCGAACGCGTCTGGAAGATGCGCCCGAGCTTGGCCGCCGCGTCGCGGTGCTTGGCAACGAGCAGCACGCCGGTGGTATCGCGATCGAGCCGGTGCACGAGACGCGGCCGGTCCCCGAAGCGGTCGGCCATGCCCGCAAGCAGCCCGTCGATATGGCGCTTTGTGCCGGTTCCGCCCTGGACGGCAATGCCGAACGGCTTGTTCAGGACGAGCACATGCTCGTCCTCGAACAGGATCATCGCCTCGATGAAGTCGCGGTCGCCCTTCGACAGGCCCGGTGGCGGCGTCAGCGACGGCTTCTCCTTCCGCGGCTCGCGCAGCATGGCGGGCACGCGCAGCTGCTGGCCGGCCTCGAGCCGGGCATTAGCCTGCACGCGCCTGGAGTCGAGCCGCACCTGGCCGGAGCGCAACAGCTTCTGCAGGTGCCCATAGGTGACGTCGGGAAAGTGGGCGCGGAACCAGCGGTCGAGCCGCATGCCGGCCTCGGCGCTTGCCACCGCGATCGTCTCGACGGGAGCACTCACGTCAGCATCCAGCGCATGAGCGACATGCCGGCGTAGAGCGCCAGGATCGACAGCGCAACGGAGCCCACCAGGTAGAGAGCCGCGTGCATCTGTTCGTTGCGCTGCATGAGCGCTGCGAAATCGAGGGAGAAGGCCGAGAAGGTTGTAAAGCCGCCGAGGATGCCCGTGGCGAGCAGCGTGCGCAGCTCGGTCGATCCTTGCCACCTGAGCGCCAGCATCTCCACCACCACGCCCATCAGGAAGCAGCCGGCCACGTTGACGAAAAACGTCCACCAGGGAAACACTGGGCCGAGCCAGCGGCCCATGCCGATGTTGACGAGGTGACGCGCCCCCGTGCCCATCGCACCGCCGACCATGGCGTAGAGCAGCAGCTTCATGGGCCTCTCCGGCCCCCGATGGCCCTGGCTGACATCAGGGGATGACAATCACGTCCGCCGGCACCGGCGCCGCGTGCAGACGCTCGACGAGCGCGGCCCGCTTCGCCAGCACCGCACGCTGGTTGAGATAGCCCTTGTCGGTGATCTCGTTGGCGTCGATCGAGGGCGGCTCGCTGAGCAGCAGGCAGCGAGCGATGCGCATGGAGCTTCCCTGCGCGATTCGGTTGTGGCGGCCAAGTCCCTCCGCGAGCGCCCGGTGCACGGCCGGCTGGGCGACCAGTTGCTCCAGCGGGCACTCGGCCCCGAGCTCCGGACAGAGGCTCCTGAGACCGACGAGGCTCGGGAAGATCAGAAGCCCGATCTCATCGCGGTCATGCCCGGTGATGACGGCATCCTCGATCACCGGCGCGCCCGCCGCGATGACTGCCGGGCGCAGCATGCCAACGTTGACCCACGTTCCGGACGAGAGCTTGAAGTTCTCGGCGGTGCGTCCGTCGAACAGTAGCCCTGCCCCAGGATCCTCGGGATCTGCGAGCCGCACGGCATCTCCGGTCTTGAGCCAGCCATCCGCGTCGAAGGCCTTGGCAGAAAGGTCCGGCGCTTTGAAGTAGCCCGGCGTCACGTTGGGGCCCTTCACGCGGATCTCGAGCTTGTCGCCGTCCGGAGCGAGCTTGACTTGCATTCCCGGCCCCGGCACGCCGATGTTGCCGGGACGGTCCATCGGAAAATGCACCATCGTGACGGCGGGCGCCGTCTCGGTAAGGCCCCAGGAGGAGATGAACGGTACCTTGCTGCCGCGCGTCTCGAGCCCCAGCCGCTCCAGCCGGTCCCACAGGCTCTGCGGCAGGGCGGCAGCGGCGTAGAACAGCAGATCGAGGCGCGAGAAGAAGCTCTCCCGCAGCTCCTTGTCCCGCTCGAGGTGGTCGGCCAGCGCCGCATAGCCTCGCGGCACGTTGAAATAGACCGTCGGAGAGACCTCACGCAGGTTTGCCACGGTGCGGCCAATCAGTGCCGGCACGGGCTTGCCCTCGTCGATGTAGAGGCTGCCGCCGTGCCGCAGGGCCATGTTGAAGTTGTGATTGCCGCCGAAGGTATGGTTCCAGGGCAGCCAATCAACGATCACGGGGGGACGCCGCTTGAGGAAGGTCCAGGCCCCCGCCATGCTTTCCTGGTTGGAGCACATCATGCCCTGGGTGTTGATGACGCCCTTGGGCTGCCCGGTGGAGCCGGACGTAAATAGTATCTTGGCCACGGTGCCCTGCTCGACGCGCGCGAAGGCCGCGTCTACGGCGCGCGTCGGCCGCAGGTCCAAAAGGCCGGCAATCGGGGTGACCCGCCGGTCGGGAAGGCCCCCGCGGCTTGCGACCACCTCGACGGCATCCGCGCCGATAGCCTGCAGGGCCTTGGCGTAGCGGTCGGCCTCATCGACATAGATCAAACCCGGCTCGACGAGGCGGAAGATGTAGCGCAGCTTGCCGTAGTCCTGGCTCAGCCGCGCGTAGGCCGTCGATACGGGAACCACCGGCACGCCGACATGCATGGCGCCCAGCATCATCAGGCCATGATCGATACCGTTCTCGGCGAGGATCATCACGGGGCGCCGCGAGCTCAGCCGCCGGTCGAGCAGGGCCTGGCCGATGGCGTTGGCGCCGCGCGCGGCCTCCTCGTAGGTCAGGTGCCGCCAGTCGCCCGCTGCCGTGCGCTCCGCCAGGAACGTGCGCTCCGGCCTGGCGATGGCCCAGCGCTCGAGAATGGCCCCCAGCGAGCGCGGCACCAGATCCAGGCCTCGCGCCGACCGCAGGATTATGGAGCCATCCGGCCGACGCTCGTGCGCGATCACCGGCGAAGCGAACAGGCTATCACCCGTAAACCCTGGACCTGTCCGGTCCGCCCTGTCGATCGCCACCGCTCCAGCCATGCGCGTCCCACCCCACATCACGTGCAGCTGGGCCATGCTGTTGGGGCACCGGCCGGTTGTCAACGGCGCTCCCTCCCGACCACGGCCGCGCCCCGAAACGGCTCATGCCTTGCCGGTCCGCGCGAGCCGTGTTCCCCCGGAAACAGCGCCCAACCTGGAGACGGGCGAGCCTGGTCCAGCGAGACCGGGCGTCGCACCGACGCTGGGTCAAGCGGATGGTCCGGAAGTGGAGGCTGTCATGCAATTGATCGATGTCGCGATCAGTGGCGTCCTGATCGGCCTGATCGTCGGCTTCATGCATATGGCGCGCCCCGCCGATGCCAAGGCCGGCGGCGACGCGCGCAGCGCCGAGCGCTTCACCTGGCTGTGGATGCCCGTGATCCGCCGCCCGAGCCCCGGCAACTAGCGCGGTCCCGCTCAGCTCCGCCCATTGTCATGCCGGACTTTCGCAGTTGTCAGCCTGTCATTCCGGCCATTGCTCCCGCTTTTCAGGCCGTGAGCCCTCGCGATATCTTTGCATCCACCGGCGATGCAGAACGGGCCCGCGGCAATGGACGATCGCTTCACGATCTACGGCAGCTTCACATCGAGCTCCAGCTACAAGCCGATGCTGTACCTGGCACTGGCGCGCATCCCCTACTCCTTCCGCACCGTGAATTTGAAGACGGGCGTGCAGAAGACGCCCGAGTATCTCGCCGTCAACCGCTACGGCCAGGTGCCAGCGCTCCGCCACCGCGGGCTCACGATCGTCAACTCCAACGTGATCCTCGATTACCTCGCGCGGGCGACCGGCAAGTTCGGGGGCGCGAGCGAGCAGGATCGCTGGCGCGCCCGCGAATGGCTCGGATGGGAAGCCGACGCCATCCAGAACGTCGCGCGGGTGCGCCACTTTAGCCGCTTCCGCGCCGTCGATCCGGCGGTGATGGCGCACTTTCGTCCGTTGGCGGACGCTGCGCTCGATTTCATGGAGCAGTCGCTGGCCGGCCGCGCGTGGCTGGTCGGAGAGAGCTGCAGCATCGCCGACATCGGCTGCTGGGGCCGCATGGTGTTCATGGCCGAGGGTGGTATGGACATCGCGCGCTGGCCGAACGTCGAGGCCTGGTCGAAGCGGCTGAAGGCGATACCGGGCTTCGCCCTCCCCTACGATCTGATCCCGAAGAAGGACCAGGAGATGGTGGCGACGTAAGGACTGCAAGCCCTCCGCGCCCATCGGAAAATTGCCATGATCAGGGCTTACCCCCTAATGCCTTGATTTTGATCGGGGCTTTCATGGACACTCGGGCACGTCATCTGGAAAGCGAGCTGCCGGCGAGAGTGCGAGCACCGATTGTGCGAGCACCCGAGCCGATCACCGTCGGCCTCAGCGCCGCAATCTTCGCCGTGCGCGGCGACGAGCCGGTGGTGGCCGTCGTGCCGGCCGATCCCGACGATGCGGAGAGAGATACGGCACTTCCCTCCGGCGCCTTCTCGCCGCGCCAGCACAGGACGCTGGAAGCCGGCGTACGCTTCTGGGTCAAGCAGCAGACGGGCATCGACCTCGGCGCCACGCGCCAGATCGGCGCGCTCTCGGATTGCCATCAGGATGCCACGAGGTTGCCGCCTTCCGCGCCGGCCGTCGTCTCCATCTGCTACGAGTCCCTCATCGGCCCCGCCCGGTTCGACGATCAGAACGGCGCCCAATGGCACAGTTGGTACGCTTATTTTCCGTGGGAGGACTGGCGCCGCGGCAAACCCAGATACCTCGTCGAGACCATCGAGCCTCGCCTGGAGGCCTGGGCCGCGCAACCACACGAGGAAAGCGACGCGCGCGATGCCGATCCCACGCTCGACCGGCGCCAGCGTGTCGGCATCGCCTTCGGCTGGGACGGGATGGCCTGGGACGAGGAGAGTGTGCTTGAGCGCTATGACATCCTCTGCGAAGCCGGCCTCGCCGGCGAAGCCGGCCCGGACGGGACGGCTGCGCCCAAGGATGCGCGATCGCTGCCGCGGCTTCGGCATCCCCTGTTGGGGAACCAGGGCCGCGTCCTGGCCGGGGCGATCGGCGGGGTTCGCCGCAGCGTCAAGGTCCGGCCTGCCATCTTCGAGTTGATGCCGGACGTCTTCACCCTGTTCGAGCTGCAGAAGACGGTGGAAGCCATCCTGGGTCCTCACCTGCACAAGCAGAATTTCCGACGTCTCGTCGAAGGCGGCGGGCTGGTCGAGCCGACGGGCGACTACCGCCTGCGCACGGGAGGGCGGCCCGCCCAGCTCTATCGCTTCCGCCGCGACGTGCTGCTGGAGCGCCTGGCCCCGGGAGTGCGCGTTAAGGGCGGCCGCGGCTGAGCTCCCCCGCGGCCGCGGAAGCCGCTATCCCCGCCCGCTCTGGATTGCCTTACGCTGGCTTATGATCAATTCTTGTACATGCGCTTGAAATCGCCACAGTTACAGCCCTAATCGCTGCCGGGGCGCACATCTTGCCGGGCGTAGCGCACCGGCTCGAGGACAGTCATGGCCAAGGTCATCGCCGTTTGGGGTATCGTCGCCGTCGCGTCGGCGGTCCTGGCTGGCATCATTGCCGGCATCAAGCGTCGCGACCATTCCTTCTGGGCGGCGTGGAGCTTCCTGTTCCCGCCCATGCTGCTTGTCCTGCTGTTGACACCCGGCAACAAGGGTCCACGTCAACGCCGCCCCGGCATCGACGAATTGGAAGACCGCCAGGCGTTCTGAGGTCAGCAGGTCTAGCCCGCGCTCCGAGATCGGATTGATATGGCGACGGAAGTAGGGCCGGCGGCCGGGCTCCGACGTTCGCCGGAATGACGTCCCCAGCTGCGCGCATTGCTCCAAATCGGCGTGTCGACGGTTCAGTGCGAGGGGTCTGACGGCGTCCCCCGCTTCGCCTGGATGGCGGCCTGCGCAGCGGCCAGGCGCGCCACCGGCACGCGGAAGGGCGAACACGACACATAGTCGAGCCCCGTCGCGTGACAGAACGCGATCGAGGTCGGATCGCCGCCGTGCTCGCCGCAGATGCCGACCTTGAGGTCGCCGCGCACCTTGCGGCCGCGCTCCGTGCCGATGCGCACCAGTTCCCCCACGCCATCCTGATCGATCGACACGAACGGATCGACCTCGAAGATCGCCCGCTGTGCGTAGTTGGCAAGAATGGGCGCGGCATCGTCGCGCGACAGCCCGAGGCAGGTCTGCGTCAGATCGTTGGTGCCGAACGAGAAGAACTCCGCACCTCTCTCGCCCGCCGCGATCTCGTCGGCCTTGAGCGCTGCGCGCGGCAGCTCGATCATCGTCCCGATCTGATACTCGAGCCTCGCGCCCGTCTCCTTCTCCACCGCGTTCGCCGCTGTCACGATCACATCGCGCAGCAGGTCGAACTCGCGGCGGTAGGCGATGAGCGGGATCATCACCTCGGGGATAACAGGCTTGCCTGTCTTCTTTGCCGCGCTCACCGCCGCCTCGAAGATGGCACGCGCCTGCACCTCGGTGATCTCGGGATAGCGGATCGCGAGCCGGCAGCCGCGAAAGCCCAGCATCGGGTTGAACTCATGCAGCTCCGCCACGCGCGCCTGCAGCTTCTCGACTGGCACGCCCAGCTCCTTGGCGACGGCTGCCGCCTCCTTCGCCTCGTGCGGCAGGAACTCGTGCAGCGGCGGATCGAGCAGGCGGATCGTCACCGGCAGCCCGGCCATGATCTCGAACAGCTCGGCGAAGTCGGCCCGCTGCATGGGCAGGATCTTGGCGAGCGCCCGCCGGCGGCCGGCCTCGTCATCGGCGCAGATCATCTCGCGCATGGCAAGGATGCGGCTTTCCTCGAAGAACATGTGCTCGGTGCGGCAGAGCCCGATGCCCTCCGCCCCGAAGTCGACGGCCTGCTTGGCGTCACGCGGAGTGTCGGCGTTGGCGCGGATGCCGAGCATGCGCGCCGCATCGGCCCATTGCATGACCTTGGCGAAGTCGCCGGACAGCTCCGGCTGGCGCATCTTCACGCGGCCCCTCAGCACCTCGCCCTTGCCCCCGTCGATGGTGATGACGTCGCCCTTGCGGAAGGTAAGGCCTGCGACCGTCATCGTGCCGGCCTTGGCGTCGATGCGCAGCGAGCCCGCCCCGCACACGCACGGGCGCCCCATGCCGCGGGCGACCACGGCGGCGTGGCTCGTCATGCCGCCCCGCGTGGTGAGGATGCCGGCCGCGGCATGCATGCCGTGGATGTCCTCCGGGCTCGTCTCGACGCGCACCAGGATCACCTCGCGACCCTGCGTCTTGAGCGCTTCGGCCTCGTCGGCGTCGAACACGATCTCGCCCGAGGCGGCACCCGGAGAGGCCGGCAGGCCTGTCGCCACCACCTGCCGTTCGGCATCGGGATCGATCGTGGGGTGCAGCAGTTGGTCGAGGCTCGCGGCATCGACCCGCAGCACCGCCTCTTCGGGCGCGATCAGGCCCTCGCCGACCAGATCGACGGCAATCTTGAGCGCGGCCCGGGTCGTGCGCTTGCCCGAGCGGGTCTGCAGCATCCAGAGCTTGCCGTCCTGGATGGTGAACTCGATGTCCTGCATGTCGCGATAGTGCGTCTCGAGAGACTCGAAGACGCGCAGCAGCTCGCGGTAGGTCTCCGGCATTGCCGCTTCCAGGGACGCCGCCTTGCTGCCGGAATCCTTTCGTGCGGCCTCGGTCAGGGATTGGGGCGTGCGGATGCCCGCAACCACGTCCTCGCCCTGCGCGTTGATCAGGAACTCGCCATAGATTTCGCGCGCGCCGGTCGAAGGGTTGCGCGTGAAGGCGACGCCAGTGGCCGAGGTGTCGCCGAGATTCCCGAACACCATCGCCTGCACGTTGACCGCCGTTCCCCAGTTGTCGGGAATGCCGTGCAGGCGGCGATAGGTGTTGGCGCGGGCATTGCGCCAGGAGTCGAACACGGCGCCGATCGCGCCCACCAGCTGCTCGTTGGTGTCCTGCGGGAACGGCTTGCCCGTCTCCCGCTCCACCGATTCCTTGTAGGCCTCGATGATGTCGAGCCAGTCCTCGGCGCCGAGGTCGGTGTCCAGCGAGAACCCGGAGAGGTTCTTGTGGTTCTCGAGGATGTCCTCGAACACTCCGTGGTCGACCCCCAGCACGACATTCGAATACATCTGGATGAAGCGCCGGTAGCTGTCGTAGGCGAAACGGGGATTGCCTGACCTCTCCACCAGCCCCCTGACTGTCTCGTCGTTGAGCCCGAGATTGAGGATGGTGTCCATCATGCCGGGCATCGAGGCGCGCGCCCCCGAGCGCACCGACACAAGCAGCGGCGAGGCAACGTCTCCGAAGATCGCGCCGACGGCCTTGCCGACCTCGGCCAGCGCCGCGGTGACATCCCGCTTGAGCGCTTCGGTGAGCTTGCCGCCGTTGTTGTAGTAGGCGTTGCACTCCTCAGTGGTGATGGTGAAACCCGGCGGCACGGGCAGGCCCAGGTTGGCCATCTCGGCGAGGTTGGCACCCTTGCCGCCCAGCAGCTCCTTCATGTCGGCGGCCCCGTCGGCCCTGCCGTCGCCGAAGAGATAGACGCGCTTGCCTGCCGTTGTGGTGCTCATGTCGTCTACCCAGGCTCGCTCATCGGTGTCCTGCGACCGCCCGCTCGGAATCTTGTGATTCAACATGTTTGCCGTGCCTGCCCTTATCAGTCCTAGCGGCAATCGGAAAGCCGCCCCTTCCATGAACGCCTGAACATCGTGCGCAGTTCGGTCGCCTGGCGCCGCGCCGCCTGGGCGGTTGACACGATGCGGCTTCTTGCGGCTACTGCCGCCAATCCTGCCGAATGCCACCAGCCCGGGAACGCGCGATGAACACCCAACTGAACCAGGTGTTGAAGAAGCTCGACGAGACGCAGGATGCGGCGCTGGAGCGCCTGTTCGAGCTGATCCGCATCCCCAGCGTCTCCACGGACCCCGCGTTCAAGGAAGACTGCCTCAAGGCCGCGCAATGGTGCGCGCGTCAGCTGGAAAGCCTGGGCTTCGACGCCAAGGTCGTCCCCACGACAGGCCATCCCATGGTCGTGGGCCGCCATGCGGGCGTGAACGGCGCCAAGGGCCCGCACGTGCTGTTCTACGGCCATTACGACGTGCAGCCGCCTGATCCGCTCGAGTTGTGGACGACGCCCCCGTTCGAGCCGCGCATCGCCAACGACAAGCACAACGGCAAGGTGATCGTGGCGCGTGGGGCGGAGGACAACAAGGGTCAGCTGATGACCTTCTTGGAGGCCGTGCGGGCCTGGAAGAGCGTCGCCGGCGCTGCGCCCGTCCGCATCAGCGTGCTGCTCGAAGGCGAGGAGGAATGCGGCTCGCCGTCGCTGCCGGGCTTCCTCGACAAGCACGCTCGGGAGGTGAAGGCCGACCTGGCGCTCGTCTGCGACACGGGACAGTGGGACAAGAGCACGCCGGCGATCTCCACGCACCTGCGTGGCCTCGCCGGCACCGAGCTCGTGATCATAGGACCCTCCCGCGACCTGCATTCCGGCAGCTACGGCGGGCCGGCCGTCAATCCCATCCGCGTGCTCGCCAGGATCATCGGCGAGATGCATGACAGCAAGGGGAAGGTGAAAATCCCGGGCTTCTATGACGGCATCGAGAAGCCGTCGGGCAAGCAGTTCAAGCGCTGGGCCGAACTCGGGTTCGACGAGGCGGCGTTCCTGGGCGGCGTCGGCCTCAGGCATCCGGCCGGCGAGAAGCGCTACAACGTGCTGGAGCAGGTCTGGGCGCGGCCGACAGTGGAGTTCAACGGCATCACCGGGGGCTATCAGGGCGTCGGCTCCAAGACCGTTATTCCCTCGCGCGCCTCCGTGAAGATCACCTGCCGGCTCGTGCCGGGGCAGGACCCCAAGAAGGTGTTGAAGGGGATCCAGAGTTTCGTGCGGGAACGGCTGCCGAAGGACTGCAAGGCCGAATACCTCTACGCGCGCGGCTCCGAGGGCATAGCCTTCGACCGCAAGGCCCCCTACATCGTGCGGGCGGCCGAGGCTCTGGAGGAGGAGTGGGGAAAGCCCGCGGCTCTCATCGGCATGGGCGGCTCGATCCCCATCGTCACCTCCTTCAAGAAGACGCTCGGTATGGACAGCCTGCTCGTCGGCTTCGGCCTCGACGACGACCAGATCCATTCTCCCAACGAAAAATACAACCTGAGTTCTTTCCGCAAAGGCGCGCGCAGCTGGGCCCGCATCCTCGCCAGGCTTGCGGCGTAGGCCTCGCCTCTCCCGGTCAGGACGCCGAGGGAGATCGGGGTTGACTCTTCCGCAGGTCGATGTTCTATTTTTGTTCCGACCATGGGATCGCGCGCAGTTGTTCACGAACGATCCGCGCGCACTTCAGGGGGACTTGAGATGCCCAAAGCGAGGCTCAGCTGGGCTCGGTTGGTGCGGATTGCCGCCGCGCTTATGGCCCTCATCCTCGCCGGCGGCGACGCGCTGGCGCAGCGGCCCCAATATCGCGAACGGCCGGCGCCGTACGAGCGGGACGGCCAATCCGGCAGGGAGCGCCGGGATCCGGCCGGCGTCTTCGACTACTACGTGCTGTCTCTCTCCTGGAGCCCGACCTACTGCGCCGACGTCGGCGACTCCCGACGGGATCCGCAGTGCAGCCACCGGCCGCCCAGGCCCTACGCCTTCGTGTTGCACGGCCTGTGGCCGCAGTTCGAGCGGGGTTGGCCGCGCAACTGCCAGAGCCCGGATCGCGGCTATGTGCCGGGGCCCGTCGCCGACCGCATGCTCGACATCATGCCCAGCCGGCGCCTGGTGTTTCACGAGTACCGGACGCACGGCACCTGCTCCGGCCTTGGCGTCGAGGGCTATTTCGACCTGGCCCGGCAGCTCTACGAGAAGGTGAAGATTCCCCGCCGCTTCGTCGGGCCCATAGAGGAGCGCATGACGATCTCCCCGGGCGACCTCATCGCCGAATTCACGGCTGCCAACCCCAGGCTCGAGCCTGACATGCTCGCCGTGCAGTGCGGGGGCCCGGGCAATCGTCTCAAGGAGGTGCGCATCTGCTTCGACAAGAGTGGAAAGTTCCGCGCCTGCGGACGCAACGAGGACCAGTCGCGGCTCTGCTCGGCAGACCGGATGTATGTGCCGCCCGTACGCCGCGGCGGCGGTGCCGGGGCGGGGCCTGAGCGCCGGCCGCCGGCAGCGCGTGACGACATCCTCCCCGGTCCCGGCGAGCGCCGCCTCTGATGCCACCTGCGGACGCACGCAGCATCGGCTAGCCTAGCATACTGCGCTGCAGCGAATGGGGCAGCGGGCCCCCAAAGGCTGTCGAATGGTTGGCCTTCTGTGGATAACTCTGTGTATCCGGGCTCCTGTGCACCCCCTGTCCTTGCCGCCGCACCGCCGGCCCATCACAGTGAGGTCGACTCCGCAAGCCCTTGGGGTAGGCGGACTATCCGGGGACGCATCATGCTCGGTCGAATGGAGAGAGGTCACCGCGGTGCGGCGGCGCGACCGCGCGCCGATGCCCCCGGGGCGGGCGGCTCCGGCGGCATCGCTGTTTGGGGCATCGGCGGCTTTGTGGCCGTTGCCGCTTTCTGGATATTGGCGGGCGTGCTGTCGCTGACCGACAGTCCAGCGCGCGAGTTGGCACCGCCCCGAGACGCGCTGAAGACCGAGCCTCCCGGCTGCACGGCCCTCATGCTCGACCGGCAGCTCGGGAGCACCACCGCGCAGCCGTGCCGTCACGCGGCCCCTCTGCGCGAGGTCCTTGCCTCAAGCCAGGCCGACCTCGCCCGGCCATAGGCGCGGAAAATCGACCCGGACAGGCCGACGCGCGTGCCGCGCCCGGGCGCGGCGGCGATCAGGCGAAGCGCACGGCATACACCGGTGGCAGCGTGTGGGTGATGCAGGCCCAGCTGTCGCCTTGATCTTCGCTCACCCACAGGCCGCCCGTCGTGGAGCCGAAGGCCAGGCGGTCGCCGGTCATGTCGATGGCGAGCGCGTGGCGATAGACGACGTCGTAGGCGTGCGTCTGCGGCAAACCCTTGCTTAGCATCTCGAAGCTCTTGCCGCCGTCGCGCGTGCGTGTCACGACCAGCTTGCCCTCGCAGGGTATGCGCTTCTCATCCTTGATCTCCGGTACGAACCATGCGGTATCGGGATCGCGCGGGTGCACGACGACGGCGAACCCGAACACGGACGGCTTGACCTCCGTAATCTCCGAGAAATTCCGACCTTCGTCGGAGGAAACGAAGATGCCGTTGTGATGCTGCACCCACATGCGCTCGGGCGCGGTCGGGCATTGCGCGAGGCAGTGGACATCCTGGGCAATCGGATCGTGCGTCAGCTCGGGGGGAACATGCTCGGCACGCATGCCCTCGCCGCGCTGGCTCCAGCCCTCTCCGGCATCCTCGGTGAACCAGATACCGCCGGTCGAGACGGCAATCGAGACATGGCGCGAATTGCGCGGGTCGACGCAGATGGAATGGATGCCCGGCAGATCGGCGCCGCCGCCCATCCATTGCTTGCGCTTGGGATGATCCCAGAGCGAGCGCACCATCTGCCAGCTGACACCATGATCGGTGGAGCGGAACAGGCCGCCCGGCAGCGTGCCGCACCAGATCACCCCCCGTTCGTCGCGACCGCCCGCGGCGAGCGCCCAGATGCGTGCCGTGCTCCAGTTGAGCGGCCGGCCCCACATGTCGTTCTCCTCCAAGCCCTCCGGCTTGGGCGGATAGACGGGGGCTGCGACCTCCTCCCAGCCTTTGGCCGTCGAGCGATGCACCTTGACGCCGAAATGCCCGTGATCGAGGGCGGCGTAGCGCTGCCCATCGCGCGGGTCTGCCAGCGTGAGGGTGACGTTGTCGCCGAGGAAGTCGGCGCGGTCGATCTCCCAGCCGGCCCGCTTGCGCGCGAGAGTAAAGAGCCCCTTGCGGGTCGATACATGCAGAATGTCGGACATGCTCAGCCTCCCGAGAGCGCTTGGAAGACGTAGATCCTGCTGGCCTCGCTCACGGGATCGGACAGGGTCGCCCGATCGCGGATCGTGTGGCCATCGACGAAAATGGTCATGTGCCGGCGCAGCGCCGCCTGATCGTCGAGGACATAGGCGCGCACCTGCGGATTGCCGGCAAACACGCCCTCGAGCACCTCGCGCACCGTCCTGCCCGGGGCTTCCGCTTCCGGGCAGGCGACGTGGCGCTGGATGTTGGGCGTGAAGACGACTTTTGCCATGAGTTCAGCGGCCTACCGCTCGGTGATGGCCTTGAGGTTGGCGAGACCCTCCTCGAACGACTTGCCCACCATCGTCTCGCAGTCGATGAACAGGCTCACGACCTTGCCGATGAGGGGCTGCGGCCCATGCATGGCCCACGTGACCACGGTGCCGTCGCCCTTCGGCTCGAGCTTGTACTCGACGGTGCTGCTGCCCTCGAATGGCGTGCGCATATCGAGCCTCATGGTGATCTTTGACGACGGCACGGCCTCGGTGATCTCCGTGCGGCCGGAGCCGACCTGGCTGTTGCCCGACCACTCCGAGACAGCGCCTTTGCCCGCGACCGGGCCGCTGTTGGTCACCTTCATGTCGGGATCAAGCTTTTGCCAGGGCGACCAGGACGGCCAGTTGCGGAAGTCGTTGATGACAGCGTAGATGCGCTCCGGCGGCGCCTTGATGGTGGCGGAGCGCTCGATGTGGAACGCATCGGGCCGCGTGGCGGCGATGGCCACGACGCCGACGCAGAGCGCGACGACGGCCGCGATGATGCTGGTCAGTATCTTCAACATGGGTCCCTCTCCGCTCCGATGGGTCAGGGGTGATGCATTGGCAGTGACTGACGGCGAACCGACGCGGTCTGCGTCGGGGCTTGCGACAAGGACGCGGCACGAGGATGGCGTCCGACATCAAGGACGTGATTTTTTCCCGAGCTTTTTCAAAGCCTATCGCGGAGCCGGGGCAGTTTTGCCGCTGCTGCCGGCCATCAGCCGGTCGAGTTGCATGCGGATGTGCGCCGCCTCCGCTGCCGTATTGGCCAGGGCGATCGCCCGATCGAAAGCCACCCTGGCCTCCTTGCCGCGATCGAGCTGCATCAGGAGGGCGCCCCGCACCCCGAAATAATAGAAGTAGCCCGAAAGCTGGCTTGCCAGGGGCTCGATCATGGCGAGCGCGGCCTCGGGTCCCTTGACCTTGGAGAAGGCGACGGCGCGGTTGAGGGTGATCACGGGCGAGGGCTGCATCCGCTCCAGCGTTGCGTAGAGGGCATCGATGCCGGCCCAGTCGGTCTGCCCGGGGCTCGCGGCCTTGGCGTGCAGGCCGGCGATCGCAGCCTGCACCTGGTAGGGGCCGGGGCGACGGTTGCGCATCGCCTTGTCGATGAGGGCCAGTCCCTCCGCGATCATGGGACCGTTCCAGAGCCTGCGATCCTGGTCCTCGAGCAGAACGATGGCGCCGTTGGCGTCAAGCCGCGCCGGCGTGCGCGCGTGCTGCAACAGCAGCAGCGCTGTCAGCCCCATGATCTCGGGCTCGGTGGGGAACAGCCGCAGCAGCAGGCGCGCCAGGCGGATCGCTTCCTCGCACATTGGCGCGCGCACGTGCGCGACCCCGCCGCTCGCCGCGTAGCCCTCGTTGAAGACGAGGTAGATCATGGCCGCGACCGCGGCGAGCCGCTCGGCACGCTCGGGCGCGCTCGGCGTCTCGAATGGCACCTGGGCCTGCGCCACGCGGCGCTTGGCGCGCGTGATGCGCTGCTCCATGGCCGCCTCGCCCACCAGGAAGGCGCGGGCGATCTCCTTGACGCTGAGGCCGGAGACGACGCGCAGGGCCAGGGCGATCTGCTGGGTCGCGGGCAGATCGGGCGGGCAGCAGACGAAGAGCAGGCGCAGGATGTCATCGCGGTAGTGCCCGTCGTCGAGACGCTGCACGAGGGGGGCCTCCACGTCATCGAGGTCTGACAGCACCTCCTCGGCCGGCAGCGGCTGCTGGCGGCCCTGGCGCCGCACCGTGTCGATTGCGACGTTCTTGCCGACGAAGATGAGCCAGGCCGCGGCATCGCGCGGCGGGCCGTTCTGCGGCCACGTTTTCAGCGCCCTCAGGCAGGCCTCCTGGACGGCTTCCTCGGCAAGGTCCAGGCTGCGGAAATGGCGCAACAGGGCCGCCACCGCCCGGGGCCGGGCCGCCGCCAGCGCTGCATCAATCCAGCAGAGGTCGCTCACCCCGTGCTCCCGGGCCTCAACAGAGCGATCGGCCGGATCTCGTAGGCGCCGCCGGGGTTGGCGCGTCCCAGGTCCCTGGCGATGTCGAGCACCTCATCGAGCGAATCGCAGTTGACGACATAGAAGCCGAGCAGTTGCTCCTTGGTCTCCGCGAACGGCCCGTCGATCACGACGCCGGGCTCCGTGTGCTTGCGCAGGGTGGTGGCCGCGGTCGTTGGCATCAGCCGCACGACCGGGCCGAGCTTGCCTTGCCGCGCCAGCTTCTCCTGAACGACGGCGAGCTTGGCCATGACGGCGTCGTCCGCCTCCTTGCTCCAGGAGCAGACGACGTCTTCGGAATGGTAACAGAGGATCGCATACTGCATCGCGATTTTTCCTTTCTGAGCGCTCACCCCAAGGACGAAGGAGCTTAGCCGATCCCGACACCGGGCACAGAGCGGCGGTGCGGCGGCGCGCCGAGCAGACGAGCTTGCGGTCAGAAGAGTGCACGGGATGGGGACGCTCTTGCGGCCGGCCCGGCGGAGGCGGAACACGGCAGGTACCGGTCTGGCGGACTGATCGGAGGTCTCGAGCCTGCCGGGAGGGCCCGATGGCGTCCGCCCGAAAGCCGGTAACCCAGGGCCCGTGGCTCGGGCTCGGGATATCCGCCTGGGGCGTATCCGGGAATGGCAGCCGAGGCAAAGGCAAAGCCGGCCAGTGGCCCCGCAGAAAAGCAGCGTGGGCTCCCCAGGGATGCCCGGGAAGCCCACGCGACAGCTGATACTCAGCTCGACAGCGAGACAGTTAGAACGTCATCTTGCTCAGCTTATCGAACAGTGCCCTGGCGTCCTGCTCGTCGCCCGCCTGGCAAGCGTCGTAGGCGCGCAGCGCCATGCGGCTCACGCCGGCGAGCTGCTCGGCCGAGATCTTGGCATACTTCTCGCGATCGAACTTCTCCCAGAAGTCCTTGTACAGCCTGCTGCAATCCATCTTGGTCTGTGCCAGCGCAGGTCCGGCGACGGGGCCGAGGAGCGTGGCAACGGCAAGAACGGCAAATGCAACTCGCTTCATGGTGGGGTCTCCCTATCTTCAGCTGCGATGGAACTCCCGTCGCTCGCTGCACCCAGATACGATACAGCTATCGCAAAGTTTCAGGCCGTAGGCAAAAAAACTCCGCTCGGCAACACGCCTGTGTGATCCGGGCACGGACGCCCTGGGCCGCCGGTTGTCACAAAATTGCCGACTGTCCTGGCTTTGCCGGGCGGGGCGCATGGCAGTGCTTGACCTGCCTGCAATTCTGGCCGACAGGCTAGTGTCCTGACCGCGAAATTCGCCTCAGTGTGCCGCCGGCCCGGAACGAATTTCACGATCTGGAGGACACTAGCGAACTTGATGCTTTCTCGTGCGATTGCGTTCGAGAAGCGCGGGGACCGGCCCGGCTGAGAGGAATGAAGCGGACGTCTCGACCATCACGCTAGCCGCGGAGCCATCAACCGGGCCCGAGGTCACCTCGAGCGGGCTCGGCGAGGGAAGCAGAGCATGCCCGTGTCCCGACAGGACCTTGTTGAGGCGCTACAACAGACGGCCCGTGGGGACAAGGCTGCATTCGAGCTCCTCTATAGGGCTACGTCCCTGAAACTTTATGGCATCGTCGTTCGTATCTTGGGGCGACGTGATGTGGCTGACGAGGTCTTGCAGGAAGTCTACGTGCGCGTGTGGCAGCGCGCCGGCGATTTCGATCCGGCAGGCAGCTCTCCCATCACCTGGTTGGCAACGATTGCCCGTAACCTCGCGTTGGACGAGGCGAGGCGCAAGACCGCGAGGTCGCTGGATGAGTTTCCCGAGATACTCGACGTTCCGGGCGACGACAATCCGGCCGCCGCGTATGAGCAGAACGAGGAATTGCGGCGGCTGTATCGGTGCCTCGATGGTCTGGGACGGGAAAGAAGGGAGCTTGTGCTGCTCGTCTATCACTACGGCATGACGCGGGAGGAGATTTCCAAACGCTTCGGCCGCCCTGTTGCAACCGTGAAGACGTGGTTGCGGAGAAGTTTGGCGCAGCTCAGGGATTGTCTTGGTCGATGACCGGGGAAGAGGACATTGACGGACTGGGAGCCGAGTACGTGCTCGGCTCGCTCGATCCGGCAGACCGCGCGCAGGTCGAGGCGCGGCGCCAGGGCGATCCTGCGCTCGACGCCGCGATCGAGGCCTGGCAGCGCCGGCTTGCCCCGCTGAACGAGCGCGAGCCCGGCATCAGCCCGCCCGATCACGTTTATGACCAAGTCCTCGCGAGGATTGCGGGCCAGCCGTCCGCGAGCGTGGGTTCTGCGAACGTGGTTCCGCTGCGCGTGCTGGGTGGATCGGGGCGCTGGCGGACGATTGCGGCGGGTGTGACGGCGCTCGCGGCCTGTCTCGCCCTGGCGCTCGGCTGGTTCAACTTCGTGCACGTCGGCCCCAATGGCCCGCCTCCCCAGGCGCGGATGGATTGCGGCGTGCTCTACAAGGACTTCTGGGTGAAGTTCGACCACGAGAAGCTCGCGCGGATATCGGCCGACCACCTCGCCGCCGTGAGTCGCATGGCGCTGCGGGCCCACGATGCCTGCCAGGCCGGCGACGCCCAGGACGCCAGGGCGCTGTTCGAGAAACTCCAGCGAATGCACTTCTAGGGCAATTTTCCGATCTGTCGGAGCAACATGGACCTTGTCATGCCTGGCCAAGGCGGCAGCCCGAGAGCCGGTACCCAGGGGGTCTAATTTTGCGGCCGCGACCAACGGATCCCCGCCATTTCGCTACCGCAAAAACTCCGGCGGCGCGAAGGACGAGTGGTGCGGCGGGGCCGCACTGAACCGGGTACTTTGCGGCGGGTATGCACAACCCTCAGTCCCTCGATTGACCTTCCACCGGGCCCGGTGAGATATCCTCTGCAGACGATGTGAGTCCCTGAGCTGCACTGTCCGGTGGTGCAGTTCTGGAAGTTGTGCCGCGTGATTGATTGGCGTTTTGACGAGCCTTATGTCTGTTGCCGTGCGTCCGAGTCGTCGGAAGCAGTAGAAGGAAGCAACAGGTGGGGGCACGGCCAACTCGGCAACGCCACGTCGCCTGCTTGTGTGCACTCGGGGCCATCCTGGGTGTATCTATGTTCCTGCCTGCAGCGCCTGCGCGGGCGGAGACGCTGTTTCAGGCATTGACGGCGGCGTATCAGTTCAACCCTCGGCTGGACGCGGCGCGGGCGACGCAGCGGGCGACCGACGAGGAGGTGCCGCGGGCGCTGTCGGGCTA
>JBFWRV010000078.1:0-26505 GCA_050248715.1 Hyphomicrobiaceae bacterium
CCCGCGCAGATCAAGCGAATAAGCTCGTGCCATGCCTGCTGGCCTCCACTCCAGCAGGCAGCATGAATCATATTCGCCGCAGCCTGGGAATCCCCCGCGATTCCATTCGAACTAAACTTGCTCTAGACCGGCGCATCCTTCACGCTTGCGCGAACACTACGCACCGGCGCAGCGTATAGACGATCATGAAGCTGACGCCTGTCGCCATGATTTTGGCGGGCAGGGCCTGTAGGCCTGCAATCTCCGTTGCCGCGGCGACCACCAGGGCTGTGGCCGCCAATCCGGCCAATCCGCTGAGGGCGAACTCGCCAAACAAGCGGATGCGCGCCTTGTTCAGCGCCGAGATGTCGAACACGAATGTCGTCGACAGGGCGAAGTGCAGCACGAGCCCCAGCGGGTAGCCGCACACGGCCGCCAGCGTGGGCTTCATGCCGGCCGCAACGAGCATGAGGTAGGCTGTGTAGTCGACCGAGAGCGCGAGCATGCTCACGACGGCATAGCGCGAGATCTGCGGCATGTGGCGGAAGCGCAGGCGCAGGTCGAGTCTTGTGAGGGTTCGCCTCTCGTGGGCCTCACGCAGGAGCGCAACGAGAGCGGTCATCGACCTAGCGCGCTCCAACGCGCGCCGGCACTAGGCGCACGCTCGAGAGCGCCTCGCGTTCCCCGGCCGTGCCGGACTCGTGATACTCGGCGTCTTCGTTGACGTTCCACACGTCGTAAAGGTTCTGGCCCGCCAGGATGTTCTTGACGGTCAGCATGGCCGTCATCATGGCGTGGTCCTGGTTGTTGTACTTGTGCATGCCGTTGCGACCGACGAGATGGAGCGTCGGAAAGCGCAGGGCGAGCTCGCTCCGGATCGCCTCGACGTTGGCCTTGTAGCCGTCGTCGTAGACGGGATAGGCCTTCTTCTGGCGCACCACGCAGCCATCCTTGACGTCGCTCCAGGACGCGAGCCCGATCTGCTCCAGCTCCTTCTTGCCGAGGCCGATAAGCTCGCCGTCGGTGGCGTTCCAAAGCCCGTCGCCCTCGAAGCAGAAATACTCGAGGCCGAGACACGACTGGTTCGGATCGGGCACCATTTCAGGCGACCAGGAGCGGAAGTTCTGGATGCGGCCGACCTTCACCGCCGGCTCGTGGATATAGATCCAGTTGTCGGGGAAAAGATCGGGTTTCTCGACGATCAGCGCGACGGTGATGAAGTCGCGATAGCGCAGGCGCTCGGCGGCCGCCTTGCAGGCGGGTTCCGGCGTCATGCCGGCCAGCAGCTCGCGGATCGGCGCCGAGGAGATCACGTGGCGGGCGGTGTAAATCCTCCTCTCGCCGGCCTCGGTCTTGGCCGCGATCGTCCACTTCGACGTCAGGCCGTCCCACGTCAGGCTCTCGAGCGTATTGCCCATGTGGATTGTGCCGCCCTTCTCCAGCACCTTCCGCGCCGCGGCGTCCCACATCATGCCGGGACCTTTGCGCGGGTACTGGAAACTGTCGATGAGCGTCTTGATGACCTCCCCCTTGCCGTCGACGGCAGGCCCCTTCTTGGCGGGGAGCAGCTGGCTGCGCAGCGCGTGCGACATGGCCGACCAAAGGTCGAGGCCCTTGATGCGCTGCGCGGCCCAGTCAGCCGAGATCTCGTCGCAGCTCATGCCCCACACCTTCTCGGTGTAGGTCTTGAAGAAGATGGAGAACAGCCGCTCGCCGAACTGGTTGGCTACCCACTCGTGGAAAGTGACGGGCTTCTCGTTGGGGAACGCCTGCTTGTACATGAAGGAGAGCACGCACATCGCGCTCTCGACAGGCCCGAGGTTGGTCAGCGCCTCGAAGGCCTTCAGCGGATAGGAGAAATAGTTGCCGTTGTAATAGATGCGCGACATGCGCGGACGGCTGATGAAGTCGTCGGGCAGGATTTCGTTCCAGAGATCCACCACCTCCTTCGACTTGGAGAAGAAGCGGTGGCCGCCGATGTCGAAGAGGAAGTTCTTGTAGCTCGCCGTGCGGCTGATGCCGCCGACGTAGGTCGGATCGGCCTCGATCACGGTGGTGGAGACGCCGGCTTTCGTGAGCTGATAGGCCGCCGTGAGCCCGGCTGGCCCGGCGCCTATCACGAAAACACCCGAATGGGAGATGTCCGAATGGGACATGGGGGCTCCTCGACCGACAACCCAGCGCCGCCACGTTTCAGGCAAGGGTCGGGCTCAACCCAGAGCCGCTCCCAACATCCCCAACGCGAGGGCGACGATAGGAAGAAAGGCTGAAGATTCCCTTGCGCCATGCGTCGGCGAGGGGTGGGACGCCTGGAGCGCGAGAGAACCGAAAGGAAGCGTTTACGTCGTCCTAATGCGCCTTCGATAGGGTACGGGCGCCAGTTCCTCGAGGCGCGCGATGGCAATGGTGGCTTCGAATCCTGAGGTGCCGCACTGGGCTGCGGCCGTCCGGCGTCTGGGTACGCCCTGGACTTGGACGCTGCTGACCACCGCCTTCCTCATCGCCATCACTCTCGGTGGAGCGGGGCCACCGATTGCCGACTGGCTCGGCGATCCCGACGACGCAGCGCGCCTCGTATCCGTGCGCGACCTGATCGCCGGCGCTCCCTGGTTCGACACCACGCTGCCAAGGATCGGCGCGCCGGAGCCGCTCGTCTCGCATTGGTCGCGTCTGATCGATCTGCCATTGGCCGCACTCATCACGCTGCTGTCGCCGGTGCTCGGTCCCGAGCGCGCCGAGCTTGTCACGCGCATCCTGTGGCCGGCGCTTCTGTTCTTCGCGCTCGCTCTCATGCTCGCCCGCGAGGCACAGGCCCGGGCCGGCACAGCCGCTGCCGTCTTCGTCCTCATACTGGTCGCGATCTCGCCGATGGCGCTTGCGCAGTTCCGGCCGGGTCGCATCGATCATCACAATGCGCAAATCCTATGTGCCGTCGGCGGGCTCATTGCGCTCGCCGGCTGCTTCGAGGACAGGCGGGCGGGCTGGCTAGCCGGAGCACTGCTGGGACTCGGGCTCGCGATCGGCTACGAGGCGATCGCCCTCGTCGCACCGGCGTTCGGGTTGGCTGTCCTGGTCGCCGTGCTCGATCCGGAACGCACTTCGCGCACAAGCGAAGGTGTGCTGCGCGCGGCCGTCGCCGCGACTGCGGTCCTGCTCGCCGCGTTCATCACCACCACGGCGCCGGCGCGCTGGCTCGACGTGCGCTGCGACGCGCTTTCGCTCAACCTAGTCGCGCTCGCCGCCTGCGGCACGGCCGGGCTCGCCACGGCGCTGCGGGTGGGCAGCGGACGCATCACGCGTCTTGCGATCCTCATTGCTGGCGCCGCAGCGGGCGCCCTTGTGTATGCCGGGCTCGAGCCGGCCTGCCTCGCGGGACCGTTCGGCCAGGTCGGGCCGGAGCTCGCCTCGGTCTGGCTCGACCAGGTGAGCGAGACCAAGAGCATCCTCTGGTTGACCGCCAGCCATCCGGCCACGGGATTGGCCGTGGTTGGCTTCCTACTAGCGGGTGTAGCGGCGCAAACTGCCCTCTGGCGTCGCCGCCCGGATAGGCGCACGGGGCTCCTGACCGCTTTCGTCGTGCTGGCCGCACTCCTCGGATGCTGGCAGATCAAGCTTCTGCCCTATGCATGCTGGCTGGCAGCGCTGCCCTTGGCGATCTGGGCCGCGAGCTTGCACGGCACAGCATCGGTCTCCGCGCCGATCGTACGCATCGCGACGATCCTGCTGCTCGGGCAGGCTACGCTCGACGCCGCCTTCAGCGCCGTGTTGTCCCCGCTGCAGCTGACGGCCGCACAGACCGCCACGACAGAGGTTCAGTCGGCAGACCCTCGCCGCGCCTGCTTCCTGTCGCACAATGTAGCCGTTCTCGCCAATCTGCCCCAGGGACTCGTTGCGGCCGACATCGACCTCGGACCCTACATTGCGGCGCTGACCCCGCACCGCGTGGTAGCAGCACCCTATCACCGGTTGGAAGCGGGTATCCTCACGGGACACGCCATCGTCAACGGCCAGCCGCAGGAGGCGCGCCACCGCATTGCGGCACTCGGCGTCGACTATGTGGCCCTGTGTGCAGATCGCTCGAAGGCGCCCGAGCGCGCCGCAACCGGCGCACCTTCGAAGCTTTTGCGCTCTACGCTCCTGGACGGCGAGGGGGTGGACTTCCTGCGGGAGGCCACGGCATCGCCAGGCGCCGCGATCCGTGTGTGGCAGGTTGTCCCTGCCCGGTAGCACCGTGCATGGACGCTGCACGGGCTCAGCGGGCCGCGCGCATCACCTCCGACGCTGGCCGTGTTTGTTTGCCTAGCGATCGAGCGGCATGCTGCCCTTCCCTGCGGGAACATGCCCCGCATGCGCAAAAACCAAAACAGAAGTCAGGGAGGCACGAAAAGCAATGCGTCCAGCCGTCATATCTTTTGCAACAATCCTCGGCGGCACAGTGCTCGCGGCAGCATCCGATGTCCTCGCGCAGGAGGGCAAGCTGCCGCCAACCTGACGTTCACCGCCTACGAGAGGGGCACATCGGGCTTCAACATTGCGGTCGCCGTCGGCAAAGCGTTCAAGGAGCAGCACAATACCGATGTCCGCGTCCTGCCCGCCGGCAACGACGTGGCGCGCCTAACCCCCATCAAGACCGGCAAGGCGCAGGTCTCCGCCATGGGCACCGGGATCTACTTTGCGCAGGAGGGCGTGTTCGAGTTCGCCACACGCGACTGGGGCCCGCAAGCGCTCTACCTCATCCTGTCGTCGGTGGACTGCAACGGGGCCAACCTCGGCATTGCCAAGGACACGGGTGTCACGGAGATCAAGGGCCTCAAGGGCAAGCGCGTCGACTTCGTTGTCGGCGCGCCGTCGCTCAACCAAAACGCGCTCGCGACGCTGGCCTTCGGAGCGCTCACCAGAAGCGATGTGACGATCGTCGAGTTCGCCAGCTTCGGCGCGATGTGGAAAGGCATGATCAACAACAACGTGGATGCGGCCTTCGCATCGACGATCACCGCCCAGACCAGGGAAGTGGAGACATCGCCGCGCGGACTGGTGTGGCCCGTTTGGGCCCACAGCGACACCGCGGGTTGGGAGCGCGTCCGCAAGATTGCGGCCTTTATCAACCCGCATGTCGCCACGTGCGGCTCGGCCGGACTCTCGGCGCGGGCGCCCAAGGAGATGGGCGGCTTCCCCTATCCGATCTTCTCAGCCTACGGCGCGCTGCCGGAGGACCTCGCTCACGCCGTCGCCAAGGCCATGATCACGGGCTATGACGCCTACAAGGACGCGGCGCCCGGCGCCTCGGGCCTCGCGGTGAGCAAGCAGACGAAGAAGTGGGTCGTGCCCTTCCACGCCGGCGCGGTCAGGGCCTTCCGGGAAGTCGGCGCCTGGTCCGGCGACGAGGAAGCTTACAACAACGGGCTAGTCAAGCGGCAGGGCGCGCTGGCGGACGCCTGGGCTGCGTATCTCAAGACGAACCCGCTCGAGGACAAGCAGCAGTTCCAGAACGGCTGGATGGCAGCACGCAGGTCGGCGCTGGCGGCCGCGGGGCTGGAGCCCGTCTTCTGACGCCATCTTATGCCGTTCCAGCGAAGCCCTCGGTTCCGAAGTCGTGCGGCGAAGGGGCCGAACCGGTCTGTGCGTGCATCTGGCGCGTGACAGCGGCGCATTGGTGCATGGGCCCCTGACTTCGCCGGCACGGGGGCGCCGCGCAGCGATGCTATTCCGCCGCGATCTTGCCGGGCGCGGGGGTGCCGGCAATCGCGGCGATGGTAGCGGCGAGCGCCTCGCCCTCGGGGTCCTTACTCGCAGCCAGGCGTGCTTGCAGCACGGCATCAGCGAAGTGCGCGCGCGGCAGTGCGCCCGCCAGCATCGGCTCGACCACCTCGTCCATGATCCGGGTCCAGTTGGCGAGCCCCCGCTTGTAGGTATCGGCATAGCCGCGAACCAGGCTCGCAGATGCTACAACCTCCCGCGCGGCCGCCGGGTTGGCGGCCAGCGTGCGCTCAACGAGGCCCAGCCAGCGCTCGACCCACGCGTCCTCCTCCGCAAAGCGCAACGTGCGCGGACGCCAGCCCTTGAGCGCAGCGAGCGCCTTGAGACGCAGGAAGCCGAAGAGGCGCGTCGTCGTCACCTTGAGCGGCAGCGCCCGATCGGGACGGACGCGGGCGAGGGCCCAGCGGCCGAGTCGCGGCGGCAGCAGGCCGAAGACCTCCTCGGGGCCAGGCTTCAGGTATTCGGTCACGTCGACGATATCGCCGGGACGCGCCTTCGCCTCCTGCGCGACGCGCATCAGCCGCGACTCGCGCAGCTTCAATTGTGCGACGCGGATTACATCCTCCATGCTCATGCGCAACGCGAGGTGGCGGGCAAGCTCGCGCACGAAGCCACCGTCGGCGCCGGGCTGACCTGAGAGACGGCGAACACGTGCCAGATAGCGCTCGGCGTAGGCTGCATTCTGGTAGTCGGTAAGACGGGCTATGCCCTCGGCGAGCACGGCATGCGCTTCAGCGGGGAACTCCCTGAGATGGTCTGCCCGCTCGCGCATTCCGTCTCGCACAAGCGGCAACGCCGAGCCATGGGATATGCCCCCGCCGCTGCGCGGAGGTTCTGACCGCCCCGGTCTCGGCGGGAGCATTGCGTCCGCGCCTCGGCGCAGGCCGGCATCGAAACCGCGCAGGTTGGCATCGACGGCCTTACCCTCGGACCGAATCGCCGCGCGCAGCGCGTCGGCCGGTATCGGCAGCACGCCGGTAGCGGTGATCGCACCCAGCAACACGGCATTGAGCGGACCCTGTGCCTCGGCCGCGATCGCCGCGAAGTCGGCGAGCACGGCGCGGCGCGCGAAACGCCGGACCAGCTCGGTCATGCGCTCCGCGTCGAGGCGGCCATCGCCCATGGCCAGCTTCTCGTCAATCGTGAAAACCCGCGCCGAGGACGCGACAAGCACGGTCCGGTCCGGCGTCACGAACCCCGCCGAGAGGGCCCGCATCGCTTCCAGCAGTTCGCTCGCTACCACAAGGTCGACCTCGCCCGGAGCCGCATTGAGCGCGAGCACGGGGCGGTCGCCGGAGGCGCGGTGGCGGTCGCCGGCGTCGGGCACGATCTCCAGGTAGTACGTTGTGGCGCCGGTGCGCTGGGCGACCCCCGGGATCGATGTCCCGTGCACGAAATGGCCGCTGGCGATGGCGCTGCGGTGCAGCCAGGACGCGAGCACACCGCCACCCTCGCCGCCGAGCGCCGCAATCAGCACCTTGAGGGGCCGCAGCTCCGTCACCGGCTCACTCCGCCGGGGCGAGCGCGGGCGCCTGGGCCCGCGCGCCGCCGAAGAGACGCATCAGCGCGCCGGAAATGCGGGCCCGCATGCGATCCCAGGTATTCGGGTTCTGGATGATGTCGATTTGCGCGAAGGAGGGGCAGAGCTGTGCCGCGTGCGACACCTCCCCGCATAGGCCGCAACCCACGCAGTCGTTGTTGACGTGGGCGATGGGATCGGTGCGCAGCGGGTCCTCGTTAGGCTTGATGGTGAGGGAGGGGCAGCCCGAAAGCCGGATGCAGGAATGGTCGCCGGTGCACACCTCGGGATCGACCCAGAAGCGCGTGCGCACGACGCGCTTGCCAGCCGCAACCCTGCGCGCAAGTTCCGGCCTGATACGGCGCTGCCGCGCCAGCTGGCACTCGCCGTCCGCAATGATGACCTTGAGGCCCTTCTTGCCCGTGCGCAGCGCCTCACCGAGCGTCTTGACGACGCCGGCAACGCCATAAGTACGCACGCGCCTGATCCATGGCACGCCGACGCTCCGCAACGCCGCCTCGATGTCGAGACCCTTGCCGCGACCGTCCCGCTCCTCCTTGGTGGAGAGAATGTCCTGCTGACCGGTGGCGCTGGAGTAGCCGTTGT
Source organism: Hyphomicrobiaceae bacterium (assembly GCA_050248715.1). Lineage (GTDB taxonomy): Bacteria > Pseudomonadota > Alphaproteobacteria > Rhizobiales > Hyphomicrobiaceae > AWTP1-13. Next base: position 7,862 of record JBFWRV010000078.1, read on the forward strand.
TCATGACGACCAGCACCTGATCATCTTTGTTGAACACAGAGCCGGCGACACCGGTGATGAGACCGTTGTGCCAGAAACCACCGTCGCCCATGACGGCGATGGGGCGGGTCGCCTGCGTGCCCGAGACGGCGGCCGCCGAGGCCAGCGACATGCCGTAGCCCAGGATCGAATTGCCCTGGTTGAAGGGCGCGAAGGTCGCAAATGAGTGGCAGCCGATGTCCGCGGCAACATGCACTGGCCCCATCTCGCGGCGCAGGATTTTCATGGCCGAGAAAACCGGACGCTCCGGACAACCCGTGCAGAAGCTGGGCGGCCGAGGCGGCAAAGGAGCACCCAGCGCCTTGTCGACTTCGGCCCGCTGCGCCTCCACTGCGGCCAGCCACTCCTCAAGCGGGGGCAATGTCCGCCCCTGGCGCGCAAAGAAGGCCGCCAGCCCCTTCCCGACGACCAGCGGCGTGTACTCGCCGGCCATTGGCAGCACGTCCTTGCCGCAGAGCTTGGTCTGCAGGTCAGCCTTGCGCAGAATTTGCCCGATGGCCTGCTCGAGGAAGTCGGGCGCGCCTTCTTCAACCACGAGGACTGCCCGTTTGCCGGTGCAGAAACCAACGATCTCCTCGGGCACCAACGGATGGGTGACATTGAGCACAAGCGTCGGCGCGCCGAGGTTGCCGTCCGCGTCGCTCAACCCCGCACGCGCGAGACGGCCGTTGAGGACGTTGAAGAGACCGCCCTGCACGATAATGCCGAGATCGCCATCGGCCGGCCCCATCACCTCGTTGAGATTGTTGTCGAGAATGAACTTCTGTGCCGCCGGCAGTCGCCGCGCTACTTTATCGACCTCCTGACGGAACGTCGCCGGCGGGTGGCTCAGCCGCTCGTAGAGGAAGCGGGCGGGAGCAAGGCGGTTGTTGGCCGAGTAGCGCGCCGGCACGTTGTCCTTGGTGGGGAAGCTGCCGAACATGTGGCAGGCGCGGATGCGCATCTCCAGGATGACGGGCGTGTTGGAGGCTTCCGACAGCTCGAAGCCCTTCTCCACCGCGCGTACCAGCGTCGGGATGTCCGGGCGTGGATCGACCAGCCAGAGGGAGGACTTCACGGCAAAGGCGTGCGTGCGCTCCTGGATGACGCTGGCGCCCTCGCCGTAGTCCTCCCCGACGATAATAAGCGCTCCGCCCTGCACGCCCGGCGATGCGAGGTTGGAAAGCGCGTCAGCCGCAACATTAGTGCCGACGATGGACTTCCACGTGACGGCGCCGCGCAGCGGATAGTTGATGGAGGCGGCGAGCATCGCGGCGGCCGCTGCCTCGTTCGTGCAGGTCTCCAAGTGAATGCCAAGATCGGACAGCAGGTCCTCGGACTGCACGAGCACGTCAAGCAGATGGCTGACCGGCGCGCCCTGGTAGCCGCCGACGTAGGAAACGCCCGACTGCAGGAGGCCCTTGGTCACCGCCAAAATGCCCTCGCCATAGAAGGTGTCGCCGGTGCCGAGCCGCAGGCCCTCGATCTCCTTGTGGAACGAGACTTCAGCCATCGCGCGCGTCCCGTCGATGCCGTAGGGTTGCGCAGGCTGGGTCGAGCGTCAGCGATGACCCAACACAGCTTGGCCCGGCGCCCACATGTGGCGTCGGCTCGGCGCTCCGCTTGGCCCAACCTACGCCCGCCATCATCCGAGCTCCACCATCAGCTTTTGCAGCGTGCGCATGAAGCGGGCGCGATCGCGCGCACCGACGATGCGCTCGAGATTGCGCTCGTGGCGCTGGGCGCACTCGGTCAACCGCTGCAGCATGGCCTGGCCGGCCGTTGTCAGGGTCAGGTGGTAGCTGCGCCGGTCGCTCTCGATGCGCTGCCGGGAAATCAGGCCGCGCCGCTTCAAATCGCGCAGGGCGGGCGTGAGTGTGGATTTGTCGCGCCCGGCCGCGCGGCTCAGCACCGTCTGGCTGATGCCGGGATTGCGTCCGATCAGGGTCAGCAGCGCGAACCGGCCCGGCGGAAGATCCACCTCACCCACCTCCCGCGCGAAGGCACTGAAGGCGGCGATCTGGGCCATCCGCAGGTGAAATCCGAGCCAGTCCGCAAGGGGGCCGTAGTCGACGCCGGCAACGCGAGGGTCGGGCGCGGTGCGCCGTTCGACACGATCGGCAGCCGGCTTGCGTGCGATGGAAATGGCTTGCGACACGTCGAGATCTCTTCGGCTCAAGTGCAGACGGCGGCATCGGCACGCGTCGTCCGGACCACACACCGCCCCCAGCAGGCAAAGACTAACGTATCCTGATCGACGATAGTTTTATATCCGACCAACTTGCTTTACAAGTTGTCGGACATGGGGCTCAATCGCGCGCAACAAACAAGACTGCAGCAAAACCGCCCCCGCGCGGGAGGAAATCACGGAGGAGGAAAATGTACGGGCGCCTGCTCGCGTTCTCGCTGTTGACGTCGATAGCCGCCATTTGGATGGCTCCGGCCGAGGCACAGGACAAGACCTTCGATCTGAAGCTGTCGCACTGGGTTCCGCCATCCCATCCTCTGCAGAAGGCGCTCGAAGAGTGGGGCACCTCTGTCGAGAAGGCCTCGGGCGGCACGATCAAGTACAAGGTGTTTCCGGCCCAGCAGCTCGGCAAGGCCTTCGACCACTACGACATGGCGCGCGACGGCATCGCCGATTTGACCTACATCAATCCGGGTTACCAGCCTGGCCGCTTCCCGATCATCGGCGCAGGCGAGCTGCCGTTCCTCGTCTCCAACGCCAAGGGCGGCTCGCAGGCACTCGACGCCTGGTACCGCAAGTACGCCGAAGCCGAGATGAAGGACGTGAAGTTCTGCCTCGCTTTCATGCATGACCCGGGCTCGTTTCATGCCAAGGCCAAGAAGATCATGGTGCCGGGCGATATCAAGGGCATGAAGATCCGGCCGGCGCATGCCACCATGGCCTCGTTCGTCACTTTGCTCGGCGGCACCAACGTGCAGTCGAGTGCGCCTGAGGTGCGTGACATCCTCGAGAAGGGCGTCGCCGAGGCGGTGACGTTCCCCTGGGGCTCGGTGCCGCTCTTCGGCATCGACAAGGTCACCAAATACCACATGGACGTGCCGCTCTATGCCACCACATTCGCGTTCGTGTTCAACAAGGCGGTGTACGGGCAGATGTCGGCCGCGCAGAAGAAGGTGATCGACGGCCACTGCATCAACGAATGGTCGCTCAAGGTCGCGGGACCGTGGGCCGACTTCGAGGCCGCGGGCGTGCAGAAGCTCAAGAGCAATCCCACTCACGAGGTCTACCCGATCTCCAAGGAGCAGGTCGCCGAATGGCGCAAGGCAGCCGAGCCCCTGGCGAACACGTGGGCCGGCAACGTCAAGAAGGGCGGCGGTGATCCAGACACGATCATGAAGGAGCTGAAGGCCGCGCTGGCGAAGTATCAAGCAGCGTATTGAGCGCGCTCCTGCGCGCGAACGATGCGGCGGCGATCAAATCGCCGCCGTTGTCGTCACTACGGGCGCGCAAGCTTCCCGGGATGGGGGTGAACATTGACGGCGGAAAGCGCCTGCAAGAGCCGCATGGACCGCTTCATCGACGGCATCGAGCTGACTGCTGCCGTCTTCATCGGCATCGTCGCCGCCGATGTGTTCATCACCGTGATGTTGCGCTATTTCGGGATCGCTATCCCCGACAGCTACGATTTCGGCCAGCTGCTGCTCGGCATCCTCATCTTCTGGGGCATCGCCGCCACCTCCTACCGCGGCACACACATCACCGTCGATCTCGTGTGGGCCAACGTGGGGCCGAAGTGGCAGCGCGCAATCGACGTATTCGCCACGCTGGTCCTGTTGTTTGTCGTTGCGGTGCAGACCTACACGCTTTTCGACAAGGTCGTCAGCACCTACCAGTCCAATGTCCTCACCTTCGATCTGCGCCTGCCGACATGGCCCTTCTTCCTGGTCGCCTGGCTCGGAGACGTCTCGGCCGTGCTGCTGATCGCCGTCCGCACCTACCGGCTGATCTTTCAGCCCGAGGCCATGGCGCGCGCCGCCCCTCAGAGCAAGCCCGTGGAGTGAGCGGGCGATGAGCTCCGATGCCATTGCCCTCCTTGGCTTCGTCTCGCTATTCGCGCTGATGCTCCTTCGTGTGCCGGTGGGCATGGCCATGGGGCTCGTCGGCGTGGCGGGCTTCGGCGCCATCGTCGGCAGCGGACCGGCGCTCAAGATGGTCGGCCAGACCTCCATGCGCACAGTGACAGACTGGAATTTCGCGGTTGTGCCGCTGTTCCTGCTGATGGGCTCGTTCGCGACCACGTCCGGCATGAGCCGCGAGCTCTTCCGCGCTGCCAACGCGTTTGTCGGCCATCTGCGCGGCGGGCTTGGCATCGCCACCATTGCAGCCTGCGGCGGCTTCGCCGCGATTTGCGGCTCCTCCGTTGCAACAGCTGCAACGTTCTCACGCGTTGCCTATCCGGAGATGCGCCGCTTCGGCTATCCGCAGAGCTTTGCGACCGGCGTGATCGCCGCCGGCGGAACGCTCGGCATCATGATCCCGCCCTCCACGGTGTTCGCGGTCTACGGCCTGATCACCGAGCAGGACATCGGCAAACTGTTCGTCGCAGGCATCGTGCCCGGCATCATCGCCATCCTCATGTACATGGCCACGGTCACGATCATTGGCTACGCGCGGCCGGGCTACTTGCCGCCAGGTCAGCACAGCTCCTGGCGCGAGCGGCTCGACAGCCTGCGTGACATCTGGGCGACGCTGCTGCTGTTCCTCTTCGTCATCGGCGGCATCTACGGCGGCCTGTTTACGGCGACGGAGGCCGCTGGTATGGGGGCAGCCGGCGCCTTCCTCATCGGCATCGCCCGTCGGCGGCTGTCGCGGGAGGATATTCGGCGCTCGCTGCTGGAGGCCACCCGCACGACCGCCGCCGTCTTCACCGTGCTGATCGGCGCGATCCTGTTCGGCTACTTCCTCGCCATCACCCAGACGCCGCAGAAAGTGACGGAGTTCCTCACCGGCCTCGGCATCGGTCGCTACGGCGTACTGGCGCTGATCATGATGATGTACCTGGTCCTCGGATGCCTCATGGATGCGCTGGCCATGATCATCCTCACCGTGCCCATCATCTTCCCTGTCATCAAGCAGCTGGGCTTCGACCCGATCTGGTTCGGCGTGATCATGGTCATGACGGTAGAACTCGGCCTGATCCACCCGCCCGTGGGGATGAACATCTTCGTCATCAAGAGCGTGGTGGAGGACGCCAAGATCTCCACGATCTTCTATGGCGTGCTGCCCTTCATCGTTACCGACCTACTGCGGCTGATCCTGCTGATCGCGTTCCCCATCCTCGCGCTATGGCTGCCCTCCAAGATGTAGAGATCATTACCCCGCGATACGCTGACCGCTGGCGACGGGCACGGCGCGCCGCTATGACAGAGCCATGAAAACCCAACGAGCCAAGCGCCTGAAGCCTTCCCGCGAAACGCAGGAGCGGGCTGTCGACTTCGGTGAGCTGCCCGGCTACGTCGGCTATCAGGTGCGCCGGACGCAGGCTAAGATCTTCGCCGATTTCGAGACGGCGCTCGCCGACGTCGATTTCACGCCCGGCTCGTTCGGCGTACTGACCTTGATCCGCGCCAATGCCGGCATCACGCAGGTCGAGCTGGCCGCCGCCTTCGGCGTCGACAAATCGACGATGAGCCCGGTGATCGTGCGCCTGGAGAAGCGGGGGCTGATCCGGCGGGCAGTGCTGGCGAGCGACCGGCGCTACCAGGCCCTTACGTTCGAGGCCGCGGCCGAGCCGCAGTTTCTTTTGGCGCGCGAGAAGGTGCGCGCCTTCGAAGCGAGCGTGGCCGCACGACTTTCCAAGTCCGAGCAGCGGGAATTGTCGCGGCTGCTGGCGAAGCTGCGGGGCGAAATGGAGAGATAGGGACGCCGAGCGGAATGCCACGATTGACTTGGGGCGGCCCTCAGGACGTCGTCTTCCAGGGATCGTAGGTGCCGATGTTCCAGAGATGGCCCTCGGGATCGAGGCAAGAGAAGCCTCGACCACCATAGTCCTCATCTTTGATATTGATGACGATCTTGGCTCCCGCAGCCCTTGCGCGGCGATAGACGTCATCCGCATCGGGCACAGCGAGATAGGGGCTTTGCGTGGTGCCGCCGAGGGCGTCTGCTGTATGCGGCCAAAGGGGTCGTCTCCAGCTCTGACGGACCCGAGCATGATCATGCCGGGTCCGAGGACGAGTTGGGCATGAGCGATGCCGCCTTGGCCATCCTCTACGACGAGGTGGCGCCTGAAGCCGAACGCATTGCACAGCCATTCGATCATGCGCGGAGCATCTGAGTAGCGCAGACAAGGGATGATGTTGCTGGTCACCGGGGTACTCCTGTGTGTGCATATTGGCGTGGGCGAGAAATCTTGACATGTTCTATTTTTGTTCTTATAACGTGCCTGTAGCTTCCCCGTTGGAACGAGTTGAGCAAGTCTTTGGTTCTCCATGGCTTCCCACGACAAAGTGGTCTGCGGCTTCCTCGCCTCAAGCCTTTGTCAGGGCATGGAAGGAGACCGTTCCGGCCCTCTGGCGATATCTTCCCGCCTCCTGGCTTTTCCCGGCAAGACCTGGGAAACCGGACAAGTTGAACCTGCCTCCCGAAGTTCCGAGGAGGGGCAAAAAGCCAGACAAGCCGTCCGCATTGAAGCGCTCCGCGGCCGACTGGCCAAGCTGGAGCGAACCCATCTCACGGCTACCACCCATCTGCCGCTCTGGCTGCCGCAGGCGCGTAGCAACAACACAGCCCCGAGCCTCACCTGCGGCGCCCTGAATGAGATCGCAGCCGCCGCCCATGGCGACCGGCCGGCGGCTTTCGCTTTCGCCATCGCCCTGACGGCGGCGACGCTCGACATTCGCTCAGGCCCGGCCGTACTCGTTGTCTCGCGACGTGGCTTGGCGGACTTCGGCGCTCCTTATGGCCACGGGCTAGCCCGGCTCGGCCTCGATGTCGGCCGCCTGCTGCTCATCGAGACTAAAAACGACAAGGACGCTCTGTGGGCGCTCGAGCAGGCGCTGCGCTCGCCGGCACGGCCGGCCATGGTCACCGGCGCGGTCGCAGGAGGCCTCGGCCTGACACCCAGCCGGCGGCTGAACCTTGCCGCCGCCCTGCATGGCACACCGCTCGTCGTCCTGCGCGCTCCCGAGGCTGTGGGGACGAGTGCCGCCGTCACGCGCTGGCGCATCGCCTCCGCATCCGCGGCGCGCGACCGCTTCGGCGCGCTGGCGCAAGCGCGGTGGGATGCGGCGCTGGAGCGCTGCCGCAACGGACGTACCGGAAAGTGGCTTATCGAGTGGGACCATGTCGCGCATCGTTTCCGTGTGGTTGAGAGCGTGGCCGATCGCGCGCCTGATGTTGCGCGCGCAAACCCCCGGCGGGCGACCGGCTGAGCTGCATCGGCCGCTGGTCCTCGCCGCCCCCGGCAAGGGTGGCGCCCGCGTCATGTCCCTCAATCGGGCTGCGCGCCGGGGCGGCCTGCTGGAGGGCGAGCTTGTCTCCAATGCCCGCTCCAAGGTGCTCGATCTGCAGGTGCGCGACGCCGATCCCGCCGCCGATGCGGACGCGCTGCGGCGCCTGGCGCTCTGGTGCCTGCGCTATACGCCCATCGCCGCACCCTGGGACGCGACGAGCGGCGCTGACGGGCTGTTCCTCGACATCACGGGCTGCGCGCATCTCTTCGGGGGAGAGGAGCCCATGCTGGCCGATCTCGCCGCACGCCTGATCACCTTCGGGCTCTTCCCGCGCCTTGCCGTCGCCGATACGGCCGGGGCCGCCTGGGCGGTCGCCCGCTACAGCGGCAAGGAGCGCAGCATCGTCGACCCGGGCAGCGCGGCTGCGGCGCTGCAGAGCCTGCCGCTCGCCGCACTGCGGCTCGGGGAGGACGCTCTGCTCCTCCTGCACCGGCTCGGCCTGCGCACGGTCGGCGCGATGATGCATCAACCGCGCGGACCCTTCGCTGCCCGTTTCGATCCCGCCCTTCTGCTCCGCCTCGATCAGGCCCTGGGGCGCGCGCCGGAGCCACTGGTGCCGGTCGCCCCGCCTCCCGCCTACCGCGTGCAGGCCACGTTCGTCGAGCCGATCTCGAGCCAAGAACACGTACTCGAGGCGGCGCGTCGCCTGCTCGTGACACTCACCGTGGACCTCGCGCGCGCTGCCGTCGGCGCCCGCCTGCTGCGTCTGCTGCTGTTTCATGTCGACGGCCAGACGCTGTCGCTGGACTTGGGGCTGGCGGCGCCGAGCCGCGATGCAGAGCACATCGCCCAACTGATTGGCTTGCGCCTTTATCGCCTGGGCTCCGAGCTCGAGACCGACTTCGGCTTCGAGGCGGCAGCCGTGCACGTGCTGGCGGCCGAGAGCCTGCCCGAGCGCCAGGCTCCTCTTGCTATCGCCGCCAACGATACGCCACCGGAGGAGCTGGCGCGGCTGATCGATCGCCTGCAGCAGCGTCTCGGGAGAGACGCCGTGCGGTCCCTGGACCCCATCCAAAGCCACACGCCCGAACGTGCCGTGCGCATGCAGCCTGCGGTCGTTCCTCCTTCTCCCCGTCCTTCACGAGGGGAAGGCCGGAGTGAGGGTCGGAAGCTGGCTCAAGCGTCTTTTGCTGCCCCTCACTCCAACTCTCTCTCCGCTGAAAAGTGGGGAGAGGGAGTGCGCCCGCCGCTCCTGCTGGAACGGGCGGAGCCGGCTGATGTCCTGGCGGTAGTGCCCGACGGCCCGCCGCGACATTTCCGCTGGCGCGGTGTGCTGCATCAGGTGGTCAGTGCCGAAGGTCCGGAGCGCATCACACCGGAATGGTGGCGCCGCGGTGGCGCGGAGACGCGCGACTACTACGTCGTGGAGGATACGCAAGGGCGTCGCTTCTGGCTCTTCCGCGCCGGCCTCTACGGCCAAGCCGGCGCCGTCCCGCAATGGTTCATGCACGGGGTGTTTGGATGAGTATCTGGACCCGAGCCGGGCTCTTGGCCCCGACTCTTCGCGCTTTCGCCCCTCGGCCGGGATGACATCATGACCGCTTTCGCCGAGCTCGTCGCCGCTACCAACTTCTCGTTCCTGCGCGGAGCTTCGCATCCGCATGAGATCGTCGGCCGGGCAGCGGAGCTCGGGCTTGCCGTCATTGGCATCGCGGATCGAAACACGCTGGCTGGTGTGGTGCGCGCGCATTCGGCCGCGCGGAAGCATGGCATACGCTGCCTTGCCGGCGCGCGCCTCGTCAGCACCGACGGCTTCGAGGCTGTCTGCTATCCCACCGACCGCGCCGCTTACGGACGGTTATGCCGTCTGCTGACCGCCGGCAACCGCCGCGCCGTCAAGGGCCAGTGCCTCTTCACGTTCAATGAGCTCATTGCCGCTGCAGAGGGGCAGGTTCTCATCGCCCTGCCGCCGCACCGGATCACGGAAGAGTTCAGAAAGCGGCTCGCCATGCTTGCTGACATCCCCAAGGCTCACGTCTACCTGGGCGCCGTGTTCACTTTTAGCGGAGACGAGAGAACACGCCTTGGCGAGCTCGACGAGCTAGCCATTGAGATGCATACCCCGCTCGTTGCCACCGGCGACATCGCCTATCACTACCCCGACCGCAAGCCGCTTGCCGACGTACTCGCCTGTATCCGCGAGAAGTGCACGATCATGGAGGCAGGCTACCGCCTCGAAGCCAACGCCGAGCGGCACTTGAAGCCTGCCACCGAGATGGCCCGCCTGTTCGCGCGTTATCCGCAAGCCGTCGCCCGTTCGCTGGAAATTGCCGACCGCATTCACTTCAAGCTCGACGACCTGCGCTACGAGTACCCGGAAGAGCCGGTGCCGCCGGACAAAACCCCGCAGACTCACCTGGAGGAGCTGACCTGGGCGCACGCCAACCGGCACTACCAAAACGCCATCCCCGACAGGGTGCGGGCTCTTCTCGTGAAGGAGCTGGCACTGATCGCCCGGCTCGACTATGCGCGCTACTTCCTCACCGTCTACGACGTCGTGCGCTTTGCCCGCACGCTGGAGCCGCCGATCCTGTGTCAGGGCCGCGGCTCGGCCGCCAATAGCGCTGTGTGCTTCTGCCTCGGCATCACGGGCGTCAACCCCACCGAGATCGACCTGTTGTTCGAGCGCTTCATCTCGGCCGACCGCGGCGAGCCGCCCGACATCGACGTCGATTTCGAGCACGAGCGGCGCGAGGAGGTGATCCAGTACCTGTATTCCCGCTACGGCCGCGAGCGGGCCGCCATCTGTGCCACCGTCATCCATTACCGCTCGCGCATGGCCATCCGCGAGGTGGGCAAGGCGATGGGCCTCAAGGAGGACGTGACGGCGGGCCTCACCGGACTGATCTGGGGCATCGGCGACGGCGAGATTCCCGACAAGCACATCGTGGAAGCCGGCCTCGACCCCGCCAACCCCGAGATCCGCCAAGCGATCGGGCTCGCCCGCCAGCTGCTGGGCTTCCCGCGTCACCTGTCCCAGCACGTGGGCGGGTTCGTGCTCACGCGCGAGCGGCTCGACGAGACGGTGCCGATCCACAACGGCGCCATGGAGGATCGCACCTTTCTCGAATGGGACAAGGACGACATCGACGCGCTCGGCATGCTCAAGGTGGATGTGCTGGCGCTCGGCATGCTGACCTGCATCCGCAAGGGCCTGGACCTCATCGCGCAGCACTACGGGGAGACCTACACGCTCGCCACTATCCCGCCCGGCGACGAAGGCGTCTACGACATGCTGTCGCGCGCCGACTCGGTCGGCGTGTTCCAGGTCGAGTCGCGGGCACAGATGTCGATGCTGCCGCGCCTCAAGCCGCGCTGCTTCTACGACCTCGTCATCGAGGTGGCGATCGTTCGCCCCGGCCCCATCCAGGGCGACATGGTGCACCCATACTTGCGCCGGCGCGACGGCATCGAGCCCGTCACCTACCCTTCGCCGGAGCTGGAAACCGTGTTGTCCAAGACGCTCGGCGTGCCGCTGTTCCAGGAGCAGGCGATGCAGATCGCCATCGTCGCCGCCAGGTTCACACCCGACGAGGCCGACAAGCTGCGCCGCGCCATGGCCACCTTCCGCCACACGGGCACCATCCACACCTTCCGCACGAAGTTCATCGAAGGCATGGTGGCCAACGGCTACGAGCGCGCGTTCGCCGAACGCTGCTTCAGCCAGATCGAAGGTTTCGGCGAATACGGCTTTCCCGAGAGTCACGCGGCGAGCTTCGCGCATCTCGTCTACGTCTCGTCCTGGATCAAGCACCACTACCCCGATGCCTTCTGCGCGGCGATCCTCAACAGCCAGCCGATGGGCTTCTATCAGCCGGCCCAGCTCGTGCGCGACGCGCGCGAGCACGGCGTGGAGGTTCGTCATCCCGACATCAACGCCAGCAACTGGGACTGCACGCTGGAGCCCTCCTCCACCTGCGCACGGTTCCCCTCCCCCTTGTGGGGAGGGGTTAGGGGTGGGGGGAATCCCGATCGTCGACGTTCTGGAACCCCCCCCTCCCCAGCCCTCCCCCACAAGGGGGGAGGGAGCCACTCGCAACAGAGAGAGGGAGTTTGCGCGGTGCGGCTCGGGCTGCGGCTTGTCGGGGGGCTGGCAGAGGAGGCAACAAAAGCAACGGTGCTGAAGGCGCGCGGCAAGGGCTATGCCGATATCCCCGCGCTGTGGCTTAGAAGCGGCGCATCGGTCGGCATGCTGGAACGGCTGGCCGATGCCGACGCCTTCCGCTCCCTGGGCCTCGACCGCCGCGCCGCGCTGTGGGCCGTCAGGGGCCTGGGAGGCGGCGCGCTGCAGGCCGGCGCCAGGCGCGCGACCTCGGCCAACACCCCGCTCCTGACATCGGGGGGCATCGCCTCAAGCGGCACGTCATCAAACGGCACGGGCGATCTCTTCGCCGAGCCCGCGGTCGAGCTGCCGCAGACGACGCCGGGCGAGCACGTCGTGCAGGACTATGCCGCCATCTCGCTCTCTCTCAAGGCACACCCGATCGCTTTCTTCCGCGAGGACCTGGCGCGGCGGCACGTCATCTCCAGCGCCGAGCACTGGGATGAGCGACTCGCGGGCCGGCGCGTGAACGTGGCAGGCCTCGTGCTGGTGCGGCAGCGCCCCGGCACCGCCAAGGGCGTGATCTTCATCACGCTCGAGGACGAGACGGGCATCGTCAACGTGGTGGTCTGGCCCAAGGTGTTCGAGAAGAACCGGCGCACTGTCATGACGGCGCAATTCCTGGAGGTACGCGGCAGGATCGAGCGCGAGGGACTCGTGATCCACGTCGTCGCCGACCAGTTGATCGACCTCTCCGATAATCTCAAACACCTCGGAGAGGGGACCGCCAGCATGCCGAAGGCAGACCGCGAGGTGCGCGAAGGCTCATGGAAGATCAAGAGCCGGGATTTCCATTGAGGCGACGCGCATCGACATCGCTTGTGGAGAACGCGTTCGCCTTGCTGGCGAGGTGTGAAAGCAGCGGGCACAATCCGGCACGAGACGCTGTCGAATCTGCCCGAGCGAGTCTGCCATGGAACCGGCCGCGATCGTCGATCAGCTCAGCACCTCCCCAGGTCTGCCGAAAGCGGCGCTGCGTGCCGCTGGGGAACACCGCCCTGTGCTCGCGGCGCGCTTCATCCAGGAGATCGAGCGCTGGGTCGACGGCGAGGCGGCCGACGACAATCTTGTGTTCTTCGCCTTCCATCTCCTGGGCAGTTGGAGAGAGGCGGCAGCGTACCGTCCGCTCGCGAAGCTGCTGCGCTGCGACCCTGATCGGATCGACCGGACATTGGGATTGAGCCTCACCGAGACCGCGCACCGCGTGATGGCCGCCGTCTTCGACGGCAATCCGGAGCCAATCTACAACATCATCCTCGACCGCAACGCCGAGGAGTTCGCCCGCTCGCGCATGTGCGAGACCCTGGCGATGCTGGCGCTGGACGAGCGTCTCAATCGCGACGAGGTGGCGGCCTTCCTGCGCGACTGCTGGATCAATCTGCAGCCGCGAGAGCCCTCGTTCCTCTGGCACGGCTGGCAAGGCGCCATCGCCATGCTCGGGCTCGTGGAGTTGAGGGAGATGGTCAAGGAGGCCTTCGACCACCAGCTTATCGATCCCCAATGGCTCAGCTACGAGGACTTTGAGCATGATCTCACGCTCGCGCTGCTGAACTCGGCCGAGCCATCGTCGCATGTGCACGAGGAGTACGCGGCGTTCGGAGATCCGGTCGAAGAGCTGTCGGGCTGGTACCAACCCTCGCAGGAACACAGCGACGACCTCGAACTGGAGCAGCTACCGCTGTTTCCCCCGGCTGAGCCCATCACCAATCCGCTGCGCGGGGTTGGCCGGAACGATCCCTGCCCTTGCGGCAGCGGCCGGAAATACAAGAAGTGCTGTCTGCAGTGAGGTAGCGGCCCCGCGGGCAAGCCAAAGGGCATTGCGCAGCCACTGCTGCAGCGCTTCAGGCGCCCGCCAGCGCCGCAATCTCGTCGGGCGAGAAGCCGGCCTCGCGCAGGACCTCGCGCGTGTGCTCTCCGAGCGCCGGGGCGTTCGGGCCGACCCGGCTCGCCGAGCCAGACATGCGGAAGGGCGGGTTGAGGGCTTGAAACGCCCCGCCGGCATCGCGCACCTCGGCGAAGGCGCCGCGATGGGTGAGCTGAGGGTCGGCCATGGCCTGGCGCACCGTGCGGTAGGCGGCCGCTGGGACGGCATTGCGGTCGAGAACGGCCAGGCATTCCTGGCTCGAAATCTGCCGCGACCAGGTCTCGAACTCGTCCATCAGCACACCCCAGTTGGCGCGCCGGTCAAGGTAGGCGGCAAAGCGCGGGTCGGAAACCCAATCCGGCCGGCCCGCCGCTGCTGCCAGGCCTTGAAACGTGCGCTCGCTCACCACCGACATATTGAGGAAGCCGTCCCTGGTCGCCACGGGGCCGAAAATGGGGCGGGTCGGCGGCGGAGGAACCTCGAATTGCGCGGTCTGCATCTCCGTCTGCAGAAGCGTCAGCATGCTCTCCAGCATCGACACGTCGACGTGCTGGCCCCGCCCGGTCGACGCGCGCTGGTAGAGCGCGGTGGCGATCGCACCGAACGCGTAGGTGCCGGTGATGATGTCGGCAACGTAGATGCCGCAGTTATCGGGCTGCGTGCGGCCGCGCTGATAGGCGAGATGAGCCAGGTCGTAACCTGAGGTTGCATGGATCACCGGTGCATAGGCCGGCAGGCCAGCGGAGGGACCAGTCTGGCCGTAACCCGAGATCGACGCGTAGACGAGACGCGGGTTGGCGTCCCTCAGCGAGTCGTAGTCGAGCTCCAGCCGGCGCATGACGCCTGGGCGATAGTTCTCGACGAGGATGTCTGCGTCGCCCGCAAGCCGGCGCGCGGCGGCGACCGCGCGAGGTTGCTTGAGGTCGAGCGCGAGGCTCCGCTTGCCGGCATTCAGCTGGCCGAAGTAGCTGCTGGCACCGTTGCGCAGCGGCGGGCGCGTGCGCATGACGTCGCCTTCGGGCGACTCGATCTTGACGACGTCGGCGCCGAGATCCGCCATCAGGCGCGTGCAATGCGGCCCGGCAAGGGTGGTGGTGAAATCGAGAACGCGCAGGCCTGCGAATACCTTGATCATTTCTCCCCCCATCCGGCCCATGCTTGCCGGACAGACTGTCTCTACAATTGCATATCCAGGCTTGCAGTCAGTATCCAGCCGCACCGCGCAGAAAAGCGAAGCGCATTACCCCGCCCGGCCTCTGCCCGGCGCAATACGGCCGTTTCCCTCATGCGCCCCGCGATATGAAGGATTGCTCGCGCCGGGGCAGGTTGTATCCTCGCCCAGCATCTGCAAAGCGGCCCCAACAAAAAAGGCGTCTCGGGAGGAAGCCTGAAACCATGATCTACGATTTCATCATCGTCGGCGGCGGATCGGCAGGCTCGGTGCTGGCCAACCGCCTGTCGGCCAGGAGCGGAAACCAGGTGCTGCTCCTGGAGGCCGGCCAGGATACGCCGCACGGCAAGGTACCGCCCGAGGTGCTCGACAGCTATCCGGGCGTCGCCTACTTCGACCCGCGCTTCCACTGGACCGAGCTCAAGGTGCGCACCGAGGTCGTGTCGCACAACAACCCGCACGAGAGCCCGCCGCCGCTGCGCAAGTACGAGCAGGCACGCATCCTGGGCGGCGGCTCCTCGATCAACGGCCAGCTCGCCAACCGCGGCGCACCGGCCGACTTCGAGGAGTGGGTGGAGCGCGGCGCGCGCGGCTGGAGCTGGAAGGACGTGCTCCCCTTCTACAAGAAGGTGGAGCGCGACATGGACTTTGACGGCCCATTGCACGGCAAGGAGGGGCGCATCCCCGTGCGGCGCATCTTCCCCGAGGCGTGGACGGAGCACGCCAAGGCGTCGGGCAAGGCCTTCAAGGCGGCAGGCTTCGAGTTCATCCCCGACCAGAACGGCGAGTGGAAGGACGGCTACTATCCCATCACCATATCGAACGCCTACGAGCGCCGCGTGTCGGCCGCCATCGGCTATCTCGACCCCGCCACACGCCAGCGCGACAATTTGAAGATTTCCACCGACACGCAGGTTGCCGAGCTGCTGTTCGAGGGGCGGCGCTGCGTGGGCGTCGTGGCAATGGTCAGGGGCACGCGCACCGAGTTCCGGGCGCGCGAAGTAATCCTCTCCTGTGGTGCGATCCATTCTCCGGCACACCTGCTGCGCGCCGGCATCGGCCCGGTCGGCCACCTCAAGGAGCTGGGCATAGATGTTCGCCATGCGCTGGCCGGCGTCGGCCAGCGTCTCATGGACCACCCATCGATCTCGGTGTCGGCCTACGTGAAGCCGCACGCGCGCATCAACGAGTTCACGCGCCGCCACATCCACGTCGGTCTGCGCTACTCCTCGGGCCTACCTGGCATGCACGAGGGCGACATGTTCGTGGTCTCCGTCACCAAGTCGGCCTGGCATGCGGTCGGTCAGCGCATCGCCTCGTTCCTGACGGCTGTCTATCACACGGCCTCGGAGCGGGGCGAGGTCAAGCTGACCTCGAAGGACTGGCGCGACGAACCGCTGGCCGAGTTCAACCTGCTGTCCGACCGACGCGATCTCGAACGGCTGATGGATGCTTTCCGCAGGCTCGGCAAGCTTTATGCCACGCCGGAGATGCAGGCCGTCACGTCCGATCCATTCCCGGCCAGCTACTCGGAGCGCGTGCGCAAGGTCGGCAACGTCAATGCGAAGAACAAGCTTCTCACCGGCCTAGCCGGCATCATGCTAGATGGCCCGCCGGCGCTAAGGACCTATCTCATCCGCAACTTCATCACCGAGGGGTTCAAGTTCGAGGAGCTGATGGCCGACGACGAGGCCTGCGAAGCTTTTGTTCGCAAGGCCGCGATCGGCGTGTGGCACGCCTCCTGCAGCTGCCGCATGGGCGCCGATGGCGATCCGATGGCCGTCACCGACAGCCAGGGCCGGGTGCGCGGCATCGAGGGCCTGCGCGTGTGCGATGCCTCGATCTTTCCGCTCGTGCCCTGCGCCAACACCAACTTCCCGACGCTTATGACGGCGGAGAAAATCGCCGACACGATCCTGCAGGAGGCGAGGTAGCCCCCCCCGGCGGCGAGCCACTTCATATCGGCCGCAATTTGCACTAGCCTGCCTGCAGCGACCTCCGTGGCAGGGAGACCAGACCGATGACCTACACGCTCACCCAGCTCGCAGCCGATATCCGTGAAACGCTGAAAGCCGACTCCGGCTCTGCCGGCAAGGAGAAGGTGTGCGGCTACGTATCGAAGGCCCTGACCGACAACGCGTTCATCGCCACCCACCTCAAGGATCGGGCGAAGGGCGCGCATCCGCGCGAGGTGCTTTACGAGGACCCCGACCTCGGCTTCTGCATCTGCGGCCATGTCTATGACGGGCCGGCGCACGGCTCGCCGCACGACCATGGCTCGAGCTGGGCCATCTACGGCCAGGCGACGGGCATCACCGAGATGACGGACTGGCGCATCGTCGAGAAGGGCTCCGGCGACAAGCCATCGCTGGTGGAGCCGGTCAGGACCTATGCAATGAAGCCCGGCGATGCGCACCTCTACGAAGTCGGAGTGGTGCACTCACCCAAGCGCGATGCGCCGGTGAAGCTCGTGCGCATCGAGGGCAAGAATCTCGACCACGTGAAGCGCTCCAACATCAAGGCGAAGTAGGCGCTGGTCGCGGCAGCGCCAGCATCAAGACAGACGCTAACTCCTTCGCCTGACGGCCCGCTGGCGCGAATGGCCGCCCCGATAAAGTCCAAGGGACACGGGCAGGGGATGGGTGAGCGAGAGCCACGTGTCCTCGAGCGACAGGATGTGCGAAACCCCGCAGGCCCCGCACCTGAACCCGGTGCCGCGGCGCACCAGCCGCGTGAGGCCCACCAAGTCGGCCATGATGCCGGTCACAACGGGCCTGTCCAGATTCGGGCAAAGAAAGAGGACCATCGACGACATCGCTGCGGCTCTCACAGGGGAAGATCACGACTTGGTTTCACCCTCTTGCGGCCCTATCGAGGAGCGGCGACCGCTTCGGCTGAACGACCAATTGACGCCAATAGAGCCTATCGGTGTCGCGTCTGCCGTAACCGCGGCGTCAGCGAAGCGTTAGTTCTGAAATCGACAACAGCGAAATGTGCAATATGCGCGCCCGAACGGCCGGCGAGGTCGCGACCGCGCGTTTCGTGGCGCCGTCAGATGGCCGGGTTGCCTAATGGTGGCGGAGCAAGCACTGTCGGATGCGCGCGCGCTGTCAGCAGTCCGCTCACGTGCGCCATGCTATTTCGTGGGCCCGCGCAGGCTCAGAGGCGGAACGCACCACGCTCCTGGGTGTCCAGTTGCCCCACGAGGCCGATCTCCCACGCGAGATACTGGCGCGCCGCATCCGCGTTGCCCTCGTGGCGCCCGTGGGTGAAAAACAGGAAGTCGATGCAATCAGCGTCGGCGGGAACGCCGGGCGTGGCAACGACGGCCAGCCCTGCTTCGCGCCAGTCCTTGTCACCGCCCGCCAGCTGGCGGACATCGCGACAGCCGGCTTCGCGCAGGTCGAGCGCGGCCAGCGCCGCGATGCCCGGCTCGTCGGCCACCAGAACGATAGTTTTTGCCCGCTGCGCGACCGCCGCCGCCACGCGGGGCCGTATCGACCATTGCGCCTGCTCGATGTGGCCCTTGCGGTAGGTCATCCCGGCGCGTAGGTCGATCACCTGCACGCTGCCGGCACTGAGGCCCGCCGCCGCCTCCCGAGCCGTGATCGCATCCGGCAGCGCTTGCGGAGATGCATTGGTCATCGCCGGCCACGTTAGCTGCCGGGCAGCCGCCGTTCCTCCGGCAAGCACATGCGCCTCGTGGCCGAGTTGGCGCAGCCATGCCGCCACGACCGGCGCGCGCACCTCTTCCTCGTCGAGCAGGACGAGACGCGCGCTCTTGATGCCGACCCACTGATCCGTCGCCTGGATGAGCTGGCCGCCCGGCGCGTGGGTAAAATCCGGCACGGGGCTGGCAGCGAATTCATCCGGACTGCGCACGTCGAGGAGATACGTCGTCCGTGCGAGATCGGCGAGCCAGGATTGCACTTCGGCGGCCGCGACGAACCTGGCACCGTGCGATTGCGCAAGCGCGCGGGCCCGCGAGGAAAGCCCGGCCACCCTGG
>JBFWRV010000079.1:0-25901 GCA_050248715.1 Hyphomicrobiaceae bacterium
TCGTGTGGCACGAGGTCGCGCTGACGGGCAGCACCGCCGCCGACTTCAGCGAGCAGATCGAGAACCTCGAGCCCTTCCTGGTGCAGAACTGGCAGGCGCGCCATTCGCCCAAGACCGGCAATCCCATCTACGAGCGCCCCGTCGCCCTCGTCGTCTACCGCGACGACTACCGCTTCCTGCTCTCCGACGTCATCCCGCGCCAGGGGCATGCGCGCGCCGACTTCGACATGGTGATCGCCTCCCAGCCCTACCGCGCGCGCGTGCCCGTCGCGTTCAAGGCCTCCAGGGTGATCGCCCCGCTGACGCGCGCGCTGCGCCCCGGC
This sequence comes from Hyphomicrobiaceae bacterium, assembly GCA_050248715.1. Classification (GTDB taxonomy): domain Bacteria; phylum Pseudomonadota; class Alphaproteobacteria; order Rhizobiales; family Hyphomicrobiaceae; genus AWTP1-13. The sequence goes on from JBFWRV010000079.1 coordinate 324, forward strand.
GGGCGCCTCCTCGGCATCCATTCCTGCGGCCGCGATCCCGGCCTCGAGATCATCCGCAAGGTGTGGCCCAACGAGGATCCCTTCCAGACCTCGCGCCACGACATCCTGCGCGCGGTGCGCACCCTGCTCGGCCGCGACGCCCGCCATTACAACTTCAACGCCTACGCCGATCAGCGTGCGGAGTTCCGCTACTCCATGCACACGCTGCCGACCGAGATCACCGCCGGAATAGGCACGTCCACGCTGCTGGCGGCCTGGAACGCGGCCGTCTACGTGGCCCAGATCGACGACGAGCGTCTCGCCGTCGAGCTCGGCCACGGGCGCTATCTCGACGCCACGCGCGAGGTTCTGCAGCAGCACGGCAGCTTGTGGTTCCTCGATGAGTCCTACGTCATCTCGCGCAAGCGGGATTGAGCATGGGAAGCGCAAGCCAGGGAAGCGGAGGGCGGGGAAATCGCATCAGGAGCCTCGAGCAGGGGAGCCCGAGGGAGAGAAGCCAGAGCCGGAGAGAGCGACGATGACCCCCGAGCCCGCCGACGCCGCGACGGCCGTCCGGCCGTCCCCCGCCACGCCGCAGGATATTGCCCAGGTGGCGGCCGAGCTCGTCGCCTGCGGCTCCCTGGAGATGGGCGCCGACACGCCGAGCGACGCGCAGCGCATCGCCGAGCTGCTGCCGGCCGGCACGCCGGTCTACGTCAATCACCTGCCGCGCCGCGAACTCGCGCACACGCTGCCCGCGCTCGCAGCGCTTGCGGATGCGGGGCTCGAGCCCGTGCCGCACATGGCCGCGCGCCGCATCGGCTCGCGTGCGGAGGCGCGCTCGTTCCTGGAGCACGCGGGCCAGCGTGCGCGCGTGCGCAAGGTGCTGCTGATCGGCGGCGACGCGCCCGCGCCTGCGGGCCCCTACACGGAGGCCGCCCAGCTGCTGGAGGAGCGCTTCTTCGCCGACTGCGGCATCGAGCAGGTGGCGCTCGCGGGCTACCCCGAGGGCCATCCGCGCATCGCCACGGACGTGCTCGCCGACGCGCTCGCCCGCAAGCTCGATCTCGCCCGCGCGCAGGGGCTCGGCGCCTACGTCGTCACGCAGTTCTCGTTCGCGCCGATGCGCATCGTCGAGTATTGCGCCGACCTCGCGCGGCGCATGCCCGAGGTTGCCGTCTACGTCGGGCTCCCCGGTCCGTCGAGCCCGCGCACGCTGCTGCGCTATGCCCAGCGCTGCGGGGTCGGCGCCTCGCTGCGCGCGCTGCAGGCGCAGGGCATGGGCGCGGTGCGCCTCGTCACCCACGTGGACCCCACCGACCAGCTCGCAGCCCTCGCGCACCACTGCCGCACCGGCAGCGCCAGCAACGTCGTCGGCGTGCATCTCTATAGCTTCGGCGGCGTCGCCACGACGGCGCACTGGATGAACGCCCGCATCACCGCCTCCGCCACCTGAAGAGAGTGCCGCGAGCTCCCGTTAACCCTGCACGGAAAGGGACGTTGAGGGACGTTCAGGGGACGTTCGGGGCTGCATTCGGGCGCCAAACGGCAGCGAAACGGCCCGATCGGGCGTTCGATTGGCGCGGCAGCGGCCTCTGGGGAACGCCTCCCACTTGTCCCACCCCGGCGCGGGGATAGTGCGATCGGGTGCACTGCTGCGATCGCCTTGCTCCGGCTTGCCCACACCCGTCATCCCCGAATCCGCCCCTGTCCCACCCCGCATGCTCTGGATTTGATCTCATCCTGGATTTTCGCGCCTGTCTGGCATCCCGGAATTCGCGAAGCGAATATCCGGGATGCCGCCACGCGCCCCGCCCGCGATCGTCCGGCCACGCCGGCCCGCCGCAAGCCGCAGCCCCGCTCTTGAGTAAAGATCGGCGCCGGCCCCCGCGTCGGCCACTCCCTACCGTGCCGACGGCGTTCGCATACAAGACATGCGCCGTACCGGGCCGACAATGTCCTCTCACCGTGGCATTCCGGAAGAAACCACGCGACTGCGACCGGCAGACTTTTGCCCCCAAGCCGGCGTGGTTGGGCGCGGTCGAGTCTAGCCGCCTCCGGACAGAGTCTTGACGAGCCGATATAAGTACTCCTGGCCTTCGAAGAACGACTTCACGGGGACGCGCTCGTCCTTCCCGTGGGCGCGGAAGTCATCGACATCGTCGGCCAGGCCCGAATGGCCGTAGGCGGGAATCCCGGCATTGCGCAAATACGTGCTGTCGGTAGCGCCGGTGCTCATGATGGGAATGACAGGGGTGCCGGGCCAAAACTCGGCAGTGAGCCTCTCGATGGCGCCCATAATCTCCTGGTGCAGCGGGGAGGGCGTGCTGAGCACCGGCCCACCGAAGGGCGTGACCGAGATCCCATCGTCAGCCAGCACCCGCCTCAGGGTCGCAAACACCTCGTCAATCGGCTCACCGGGCAGGGCGCGGCAATTGACTGTGGCGCTCGCCCGCTGCGGCAGGGCGTTTACGGCATGCCCGCCTTGGATCTGGGTGGCGACGCAAGTGGTGCGCAGTTGCGCGTTGTAGATCGGGTTCGCCGACAGGCGAGTGATCGATAAAGCGTCGACATCGGGACGGCCGGCGGCGATGGCGCGCATGTCGGCCGCCGTCTGCGGGTTCTCCGCCTCTGCCGCGCGCAGGAAGAAGGTGCGTGTGATCTCGTTGAGCCTGAACGGGAAGCTGAACTTCGAAAGGCGCGCCAGCGCTTCTGCCAGGCGATGGATCGGGTTGTCTTTGGTCGGCAGGGAGCTGTGGCCGCCCCGATCCGTCACTTCCAACTTGTAGCTGACGAACACCTTCTCGGCGACCTGCACGCTGTTCCACATGGGCTTGCCGGCCTTGAGGCCGATGCGGCCTCCCTCGTTCAAGGCGAACTCGGCGTCGATGAGAGGCCGGTGGTGCGCCAGTAGCCAGCGTATGCCCAACCCCATGGCGTCGCCGATTTCCTCGTCCGCCTCCAGCGCCACGATGATGTCGCGCTCGGGCGTGTAGCCCTCCTGCTTGTAGCGGATCAGGTTGGCGACGAAGGCTGCCGCCATGAACTTGTTGTCGGTTGTGCCGCGGCCGTAGAAGTAGCCTTCACGCTCGGTGAGCTTGAAGGGGTCAAGCGACCAGTCCTCGCGTCTCGCGTCGACGACATCAGTATGGGCGAGGAGCAGGATCGGCCTGCGCTTTCCCGTCCCGCGCAATCGCGCCACTAGATTGCCTTTGCGTGGCGCGGGCGAGAGCACCTGCACATCCGGACCGGCGAAGCCCGCCGCCCGCAGGCGGGCGGCCATCGCCTCCGCCGCCCGCTCCGTGTCGCCTGTGGCGGTGACGGTGTTGATCTCGACCAGTTCTTTGTAGATGTCGAAGGCGATTTGCTGAGGTGGCGTCAGGGTCTGAGCGTTTGACGATGCGAAGGGCAAGAGGAGGATTGTGCAGAACGCCAGCCACATGAGCACGATGTAAGCCTCCGGCCCTCAGAAGCGCGAGCATCGGGAGTGTTCATAACAGGAGCCGCTGAAGACAAATAGCGGTGCATGAGTCCAAACCTCATGCTGCGGCCGGCTCTCCCACCGGGAATCGATCCGCGGAGGACATTATGGCCAGCGCCTCTGCGACCGCGCAAAAAGGCCGAAATCGGAGGAACTTCAGACGCGCTTTTCCAGCCGTGGCTCGGGCGAACGAACGACCCATTTCCTCCGCGCGCCGTTACGCTGATCACGTTGCAAGGCGATCCAGAAACCGGACGTTGGCTGTATTTGTATCGCTACTCGCCAAATTGCCTCGTATGACGCCCGGCAAACTCGTGAGTGTCGCACGGTCGGCACGCGGCAAAGTGGCCAGGTTCATCCGATGTCGCGCTTGGCATCGGCTAGGACGGTCCTCAGATCGCCTGCCGGCGCAGCCCCATCCCTTGTCTGCGCGATCACGTCAGTTTGGGGTGCGACCTGCCTATGTCGGTATATACCTAGGATGACTGCCAGCGCCACCACGACGGCCATGGAGGCCGATACTCTCATTTCCGGGTGGAACATGACCACGAACGAGAGCGCCGCCAGCAAGCACCGCGCCGCGATATCGACGGTGGCATTGCGATGGCATCGCCCGAACATGGCGAAGGTGATGCCGACCGTGCCGGCGAGCACGAGGGTCGAGTCTGCGATCTGCATCCAGCCCGGGTTCACCACCATGTTGAAGCGCGTGAAGATCGCGAACGTCATCAGCGTGATCGGCGCGCAAATCTTGAGCGCCTCGTACATGGTGCGCAGAAACGAGGCGTTGGCAATCCGTGCCGAGACGGCCGCCGTGAGTGAGGTCGGCGGCGAGAGTTCGCCCCACACCGACAACAGGAACACGAAGAAGTGCGCGATCCAGGGGTCGATGCCGAGCTTCTTCATCGGCGGCACGATGACGACGGCGCCGATGATGTAGGTGGCCGTCGGCGGCAGCCCGGCGCCGGCAAGCCAGCCGAACACCCACGCCATCAGGATCATCGCAATGATGTTCCACGCGCCCAAATCCACGAGGATCCCGCCCATCCGGTTGATGAATCCCGTGACGGTGAACAGGCCGATCATGATGCCGAGCGTGCCGAGCAGCAGCGTGAGATAGGAGGTCATCTCGGCGTGCGTCTCGATCGCCCGCTTCATGCTGGCGATGAGCGTCTCGTTTCCCACGGCCGGGTCCTTGCGCACGTACTTGAAGTAGAGGTGCGCGGTGACCAGCAGGATGAGCATGAAGATGGCGGTGTAGAGCGCCGCCAGCAGTTCGCCCTTGCCGACGGAACCCATGAGATAGAGCAAGTAGAGCACGGACGAAAAGAAGATCGCCGTCTTGATCTTTTCATAGAGCGGCACCTGCGGCGGCTCGATCGGGTCCTTGGGCAGCAGGCGCACGCACAGCAGATAGACAGCGATGCCAATGGAAATGTAGTAGACGATCGCAAGCCCGAACCCGCGCACCACCACGTCCCAATAGGGCACGCCGAGCGATTCCGACATCAGAAACGCGCCGACGCCCATCATCGGCGGCATGATGAGGCCGCCCATGGAGGCCGAAGTCTCAACGGCTGCGGCGAACGTGCCGGGCACCCCGTAGCGCATCATCAGCGGAATCGTGATGGTTCCGACCACGGCGGCGTTGGCAGAGCCGCTCCCGCTGATCATGCCGATGGCGCTCGAACCGACGACGGCCGTCTGCGGGATCAGCTGCCGGGAGCGGCCGGCGAGCGCACGCACCACGTTGATCATCGCCCGTTGGGCATCGAAGCCGTTGGCGATGCCGGCGAGCAGCAAGAAAGCGGCAATGAGCGTGAGCGCAAGCTGGCCGTAGATCCCGTAGATGCCGGTCGAGAACTCGACCGTGCTCGACGTGACGATCCGCCGGAATGACGTGCCCGGATGCCAGAAGAAATCGATCGGGCTCAGATAGCCCCATAACGTGTAGGCAACCAGAAACACGTTGGTCCAGAACAGCACCGGGTGCGCGAGTCGCGAAAGCTCCATGACCAGCAGGAAGACCAGCAACCCGACGATGTAGTCGTTCTGCGTGAAGGAGCCTTGAGCGTAGATGGCGATTCGTTCGAACTCGTTGTGGAAATAGACAAAGGCGATGACGCAGATGCCGAGATAGGCGGCGACAAGGAGATGGTTGAGGATCGCCGGCAGCCGCTTGTAGAGGTAGTTCTGCTGGTACATGAAAAGCACCTGCAGGGCGAGCGCGATTGACATCACGCGCGCAACGAGCTCCAGCGAGCCGCCGAAGCCGGTATAGAAGAACCACACCAGCCAGACGCACTGAACAAATGAGAGAGCGAAGATTGCGTTTGCGAGACTGAAGAGCCTCCGCACTCGTTCTGTCATGGCAACCTGCCCGGCCGGCGCCGGCGCCTCCCTTCGGCACTTCACGTGCGACGATGCGGAGAGCTGCGCTTGTGGCCGCGCCGCTTCTCCGCTCGCCGTTCAGCCGCCCGCCCTCAGCTGGGCTTCGCGATCTTCCACTTGTCGTCCCAGGCCTTGTGCTCTTTCAGGAACTTGGCGAGACCGGGGTGCACGGGAATTTGCGCGTTGGCGTTGATGCCCTGGACCTGCATGCCCACGAAGTCCTTGGCCATGGGCGTGAAACCCGCATCCAGTGCCACGAGCTCGTCTCTCTTGTCATAGAATGCCTTGACAAGCTTGTAGACCGCGTCTTCCGGCATATCGATGCGTGCATTGTAGCCAAACAGGATCGGAACGCCCTGCAGCATCGTGGGGCCGACGCTCTTGGCGAACGCGCGCTTGGCCTCGACGTCGGCGACAGCGAGCCCCGCCGCCTTGAGTTTGGTGACCTCGTCAGGACATGGGTTGATCACCCGGATGTCCATGCGCACCTCGGTTTCCTTCCAGTAGGGCGGCAGGGAGCGACCCGCGGTCGTGTAGATGGCAGACCCCACGATCGTGCCCTGCTCGAGAGCATCTCCGTTGGCCTTGTTGTCGATCTGGATGTGTTTGAAGTCGTAGCCGAGCGCCTTGAAGATGCGTTGCCAATTCAGCCAATTCTGGAACCCGGCCTGCGTGAAATAGACCGGCTTGCCGCTGAAGTCCTTCCAGCACTTGAACTGACCGCTACCCTTCACCGTGGTCGCCATCATCGACTCCATCGGGTAAGCGTACCAAGTGTGCACAAGCTCCGGCTTGGCCGGCTTGTACTCCTTGAAGGGGCCGACCCGCTCCTGGAACTGGGTCATGCCGATGTCGGCGGTGTAGGCGATCTCGCCCTCGCCATCCATCACGGCCTTCATGGCGACCGTCGGCGATTGATAGGGCTGCACGGTCACTGTGTATTCGCCGCCGAGGGCCTGCTCGGCAATCTTTGCCATGGCGGCGGCGATCGTATACCCGTAAGAGCCGACCTGCGACGTCGTCCAGCGCAGTGACTTTCTCTGCTGGGCGTAGGCTGCTGTTGTTGCGACGACGGCGGCAATCGCCCCGACCGAGGCGGCCAAAATGCGTGAGCGTGCGCTTGGAGCCATCTCCCAATCCTCCTCTCGTTTCGTTCTCGAGTGGCAGTGGGCTGCCGAATTGATTGTTTCAGGCGTGTCGGCCTACTTGAGCCGGCGCCTCCCAATGCTGTCAACGCCCCGAGCTCGGTCTCCAATCTCAACCGTTCACTATACGGCAAATCAGCAACGGGACTGTCGCGACGTCGGGAGCCGCGCTCAAGCTCTTGTAGTCAGGATGCACGCTTGAAGTCCATCCGCGTAGCTTGCTGCGCTGCACGAGCCCGAATCCGCATTCCCCGGTCCGGCGATGGGGAGAGCGCGGCAGCTCTGCCCGGGCGGTACCGGCCAGGTCCGTGAACCCTGCGCTCCCGTAAACATCCGACTGAGGCACCACCCATTTCTCCGAGGTGATGCCGGTCATCCGCCAATTCGAGCCAGAGCACGGATGACGCTTGACGAGCCCCCCGCACGAAGGCTTCGCTGCAGCCGGGCGCCGGCGACGGCACGAGGCGTCGGGGCACGGAGGGAGATGCCAATCCGGCGTGAGCCCCCCGGCCCTCCCGGTGGTCATGGACGCGGGCTGGGGGAATTTCGATCAGGTGTCGGAGCTGCTGGGAGTGCCGATCGATGCGCGCCTCGTCGTGGTCCTCGCTGCGGTGACAGTTGCCGGCTTGCTGCGCGGCTTCGTCGGCTTCGGCGCGGCGCTGATCTCGGTGCCGGTCTTCAGTTTGGTGCTGGGCCCGCATGCCGCCATCGCCGTCAACAACGTGATGGGATTGCCGGCCGTGTTCCAGCTGCTGCCGGAGGCGATCCGCCGGGCCGAACGGCGCGTCGTCCTGCCGATCTGCCTGGCGACGTTCCTGGCGACGCCGGTCGGAACCTGGGCGCTGGTCGTGGCCGATCCGAAGATGATGACGGTTGCCATCTCCGTGCTCGTTCTCCTCATGGTCGCTTTGCTGGCGAGCGGCTGGCGGCTCAGGGGACACATCGGCCTGGGCAAGCTGATCGCTGCGGGGGTCGCGGGCGGTCTCGTGCAGGGCGTCGCGGGCGTGGGAGGACCGCCGGTCGTGGCCGTGGCGCTGTCCCGGCCGGGCGAAGCCTCCCAGCAGCGCGCCAACGTGCTGGCGCTGATGACGGCCGTCTCGCTCTCCTCGGTCCTGCCGCTGCTCTACCATGGGCTCTTCACGCGGCAGACCGTGATCATAGGGCTGCTGCTGATCCCGTTCTACTCGGCGGCGACCGCACTCGGCGCCCGCTATTTCGCGCTGGGCGGTCAGCGGCACTATCGCCGGGCGGCGCTGACGACGCTGGCTGCCATCGGCATCGCGACGCTCATCGCCTCGCTGCGCGCCTACCTCGCGGGCTGACCGCTCGCCACACGCAGGCCTGTCATCCCGGAATTCGCGCAGCGAATATCCGGGACCCGGCCCTATGCACCCGCCGACACGAGCTCATGCACGCTGAAGTCGCGTCGCGCGTCGGTCCACACCCGCTCCGCCCGCCATCCCGCCCCGCGCGCGAGCGCGCGGAACTGGCCGATCGAATACTTGTAGGAGTTCTCCGTGTGGATGCTCTCGCCGGCCTCGAAATGGAACGTGCGCCCGAAGAGGTGCACGTCCTGCGCCTCGCGCGCGACGAGATGCATCTCGATGCGCCTCAGGTCGCGATCGTAGACGGCGCGATGCTGGAAGCGCGCCAGGTCGAAGTCGCCGCCGAGCTCGCGATTGATGCGGGCGAGCAGGTTGAGGTTGAACCGCGCGGTGACGCCCTTGGCGTCGTCGTAGGCCGTCACCAGGCGGCCCGCATCCTTGTCGAGATCGGCGCCGACGATGAGCCGCGCGCCGGGCCCCAGAATGCGCGCGAAATGCTGCAGCAGCCGCCCCGCGTCCGGTGGATCGAAGTTGCCGATGGTGGAGCCCGGGAAGAATCCGAGCCGGTTGCGGCCCGCGATGCGCGCCGGCAGCCGCAGCGGATCGCAGAAGCTGGCGTTGACCGGGATGATCTCGAGTCCGGGAAACCGCGCCTCGAGTCGCCCGTAGGCCTCCTCCAGCGCCGAATGCGATACGTCGACCGGCACGTAGGCGGAAGGCGCCTCGAGCGCCGCCAGCACCAGCTCGGTCTTGCGGCTCGAGCCCGAGCCGAACTCGACGAGCGCAGCCCCGCACCCGGAGGGCGCGGCCATCGCGCGTGCATGTGCGCGCAGGATCGCCGTCTCGGTGCGCGTTGGATAGTACTCCGCAAGCTCGGTGATCTCCTCGAACAGCCGGCTGCCCTCCGCGTCGTAGAAATACTGGCACGGCAGCCGCTTGCGCGGCGCGGCGAGGCCCTTGAGCACGGCCGCCGCGAACGCCTCGCGCTGGGCGTCGTCGGCCGGCCGCTCGGCCAGCAGGGTTTGGGCTCTCGGGGTCATGCGTCCTCCGCCAGTCTGAGGCCCGTGAACTGCCAGCGCTGATGGGGATAGAAGAAGTTGCGGTAGGTGGCGCGCGAGTGCCCTTCGGGGGTCACGCACGAGGCTCCGCGCAGCACGTACTGGCCGCTCATGAACTTGCCGTTGTACTCGCCGAGCGCGCCGGGCCCGGCGCGGAAGCCCGGGTAGGCGCTGTAGGCGCTCTGGGTCCACTCCCACACGTCGCCGAACATCTGCGCGCAGGTGTCGGCCGCGGTGATCGCCGGCGCCGGCATGGGGCGCAGCGCGCCGCTTGCCAGCAGGTTGCCGCGCACGGGCTGCCCCGCCGCGGCCGCCTCCCACTCGAACTCCGTCGGCAGACGTTTGCCGGCCCAGCGTGCGAACGCATCCGCCTCGAAGTAGCTCACGTGCGATACCGGCGCCGCGAATTCGATCGGCGCCAGGCCGGCGAGCGTCATTTGCCGCCACGCGCCGGGCTCGCCCTCCCAGTAGCCGGGGGCGACCCAGCCTTTCGCCTTCACCATGCTCCAGCCGTCGGACAGCCAGTGCGCCGGCGTGTCATAGCCGCCGTCGGCCATGAACTCGAGCCACTCGGCGTTGGTGACGAGGCGGCTGGCGAGGCGATGGTCCTGCAGCAGGGCCTCGTGCCGCGGCCGCTCATTGTCGAAGTAGAACGAGCCGCCCTCGTGCCCGATGCGGCGGATGCCGCCGGCAAACTCAATCCAGCGCACCGCGTCGGCCAGAGCGCCACCCCCCAAGTCCAGAGCGCCACCCCCCACGTCCCGAGCGCCACCTCCCCCGTCCTGAGCTCCACCCCCCCCGTCCTGAGCGCCACCACCCCCGTCCTGAGCTCCACCACCCCCGTCCTGACTTCCACCACCCCCGTCCTGACTTCCACCACCCCCGTCCTGAACTCCATCACCCCCGTCCTGAGCTTGTCGAAGGACGGGCCACGCACCCGCAGCCGTCCGATACGCCGGCCGCAGCGGCTGCGCCGCGAACAGGGCGAGGATGTCGGTGAGGATCAGCTCCTGGTGCTGTTGCTCGTGATTGATGCCGAGCTCGATCAACGCGGAGACCCGAGGCTCGCGCCCTGCGATGCCGCGCGCAAACATCGCCTCGAGCCCAGCATCGACGTGCGCGCGATAGGCCAGCACCTCGTCATGGGCAGGGCGCGTCATCAGCCCGCGCTGCGGTCGCGGCTGCCGCGGGCCCGCTGCCTCGTAGTAGGAATTGAAGCAGTAGGCAAAGCGCGCATCGGGCGTGCGGTAGCCCGGCAGATGCGGAGTGAGCACGAAGGTCTCGAAGAACCATGTGGTGTGCGCGAGGTGCCATTTGGTCGGGCTGGCATCGTCCATGGGCTGGACGACCTGGTCTTCCGCGCTCAGCGGCTCGGCCAGCGCCAGGGAAAGCTTGCGCGTCTCGGCGACGCGCCGGGCCAGCGGCGAGACCTCTGTCGCGCCGCTCTCTATCGCGGTTGTGGTTGTCACGCTGGATGACCCTCGATGGTTTCGGCAAGATCTGGTGCCGGCGGGCTTATCGGTCGAAACTCACTGCAATGCAGCGGGTTCCACGCTGCAGCGGCACCGTCGGCGGAAAGAAGACGCCGTCTCCGCCCCGTTGCCGGGCTAGATAGGGGCGGCCGTTTGCCCCGTCGATCCCCGGCCGAACGGCGCTGCTGACAACCTGATGTCAGCAGTCATCGAGACGACATCCTCTGCTGGCCGACGCCTCCGCACAGGCGTGCCTGTGCTTGACATCACCGCATCTCCCGCGATGCTTGGGCAAAACACAATATCGGGAGGGATCATCGTGCACGCGCTTCGGCTCCTGTTGCTCGTGGCATGCCCGGGGCTCGCTGCCGCCGCCCCCGCCTCGGCCCAGACCTACCCCGATCACGCCATCAAGCTCATCGTGCCGCAGCCGCCGGGCGGCAGCTTCGACACCGTCGCGCGCATCCTGGCCGACCGCCTCGCGCCCCTGCTCGGCCAGCCGCTGGTCGTGGAGAACCGCCCCGGCGCCGGCACCCTCGTCGGCACGGAAGCTGCGGCGAGAGCCCCCGCCGACGGCTACACCCTGCTGCTCGGCGCGCTCTCCAACATTGCCCTCAACCCCGGCCTTTATCCCAGGCTGAACTACGATCCGCTCAAAGATTTTGTGCCCATCGGCCTCGCCGTGACCTGGTCCTATACGCTGGTCGCGCGCAAGGACCTTCCCCACAAGGACCTCAAGGAGCCGAGCGCCTGCGCGCCGAGTTCGCCAAGGTCGTCGCCAACCCCGAGGTCGCCGAGCTGTTCGCCAAGACCGGCGGCCGCACCCTGCGGCTCACGCCTGCCGACACCGACGCCCTCATCCGCCGCGACGTCGAGCGCTGGACCAAGCTGATCAAGGACGCCGGCATCACCGCGGGCCAGTAGCAGACGAACCCCGTCTTTCTCGGTCGAGGAGAGGCATCGGCGGCGGCGGGCAGCTTCCGCAGCACCTTGGAGCTGCGCGCGCCGGCACCATGGCCGCATCGTCGCTTGCATCGAGGTGCAGGCTGGATCGACCCCGGCGAAGGGGGGTGACGACCCGGCAGACCGCGAATGCCCAAAGCGCTTGCGCGCACGCGGCAAGACCGGCAAGGTCGCCATCGCCGCCGACATCGCCGATCTCGCCAAGTCCGGCGTGGCCGGTACGCCATGGCGAAGGCATGAGGGCGGCTTTCCGCTCGGCGATGGAGGTGGACCCATGCATTTGCGAACGATCGGCGAAGCGGAGGCAACCGGTCGCGTTGCCGAGCTTTATCGCGCCCAGAAAGACCAGAGCGGCTTCGTGATGGAGGCGATGCAGTGCTGGACGGCCCGTCCCGACCTGTTGCCGATCTATCAGGAATTCTCCGACAGGATCCGCTCGGGCTTCTCGTTGAGCCCGCGCGATTGGCGCGTGATCACCTTCATCGCAGCCAAGCATGTGCCGTCCACGTACTGCTCGCATGTCTACGGCCGGCAGTTGATCGCCGACTTCGGCTCGAAGGAGGCCGTCATGGCCGTCCAGCACGACTTCCGCTCGGCCGGCTTGAGCGAGCGAGACGTCGCCATGCTCGCCTATGCCGAGACGATCAGCAGGGATGCCTCGCAGGTGTCGCAGGAGCATATCGAGGGCCTGAGGTCGGTCGGCTTCACGGACGTGCAGATCTGCGACATTGCCCTTTGCGCGGCGTTCCGATGCTTTGTCAGCCGGTTCTTCGATGCTGTCGGGGCCGGTACCGAGCCCGCCTTCCTCGACAGCAATGCCGAATTCCGCGGTGCCATGACCGTTGGAAGGTCGGTTTGACATGAGCCTCACGCCCGCCCATCAGGAGATCCGCGAGGGCGTCCTGAAGATCTGCGCGCGTCTCGGCGACGACTACTGGCTCGCGCGCGACGCCGACGGCGCGTTCCCCAATGAGCTGCATCAGGCGCTGGCGCAAGCCGGCTGGCTCGGCATCGCCATGCCGGAGGCTTACGGCGGCGCCGGGCTCGGAATCACCGAAGCTGCGGTGATGATGCAGGCGATCGCCGAGTCGGGCGCCGCCTTCTCCGGCGCCTCGGCCGTGCACATGAACATCTTCGGCCTCAACCCCGTCGTCGTGTTCGGCACCGAGGAGCAGAAGCGCCGTTTCCTGCCGCCGCTGATCGCGGGCAGGGAGAAATCCTGCTTTGCCGTCACGGAGCCCGATGCCGGCCTCGACACCACGCGCCTGAAGGTTCGTGCCGTCCGCCAGGGCAACGGCTACGCCATCCATGGCCAGAAGATCTGGATCTCCACCGCGCAAGTCGCCGACCGCGTGCTGCTGCTCGCCCGCACCACGCCGCTCGAGGAGGTGAAGAAGCGCACCGAGGGCCTGTCCCTCTTCTACACGGCGCTCGACCGCAATTACGTCGAGGCGCGCGTCATCGACAAGATGGGCCGCAAGGCCGTCGACTCCAACCAGTTGTTCTTCGACGGCATGCCCGTGCCGCCCGAGGACCGCATCGGCGAGGAAGGCAAGGGCTTCGAGTACATCCTGCACGGCATGAACCCCGAGCGCATCCTGATCGCGGCCGAGGCGGTGGGCGTCGGCCGGGCGGCGCTGGCCCGCGCCACCCGCTATGCCAAGGAGCGCACCGTGTTCGGCCGTCCGATCGGCCAGAACCAGGCGATCCAGCATCCGCTCGCCAAATGCTGGATGGAGCTGGAGGCCGCCAACCTGATGATGCTGAAGGCGGCCGCCCTTTACGATGCCGGCGAGCCCTGCGGCATCGAGGCCAACGCCGCCAAGTACCTGGCCGGCGAGGCCGGCTTCAACGCCTGCGAGACGGCCGTGCTCACCCACGGCGGCATGGGCTACGCCAAGGAGTTCCACGTCGAGCGGCTCATGCGCGAGGTCATGATCGCCCGCATTGCCCCGGTCTCGCGCGAGCTCATCCTCTGCAACATCGCCGAGCGGGCCCTGGGCCTGCCCAAGTCCTACTGAGGCCAATGGGGCCGCACGGGTTGTCCGGCCCGCTCCGACGTGCGGGCCAAGCGCGTTGACCCCTCGACGTCCACCGCTATGATGCGCCCGCTTTGCGCCCCCGGGGCGCTGAGCCCCAGTGGCGGAACGGTAGACGCGGCAGACTCAAAATCTGTTGTTCGCGAGGACGTGGGGGTTCGAGTCCCTCCTGGGGCACCACAGGGCAGCGACGAGCCTGAGGCGGGTGTCAGGGCCGAACCGGAGACAGCCGGGAGGGCTTGATGGCGCGCCTGGTACGCGTGGCTGGGGGCGCCGATACCGGCCGGGCGGCGGGGTCAGGCCCAGCCTCGAGAGGGGGCCTCCGGGGAAGGCGCCGGCTCTCAGAGTCCCCCACAAGAACTCCTGGAACTGCCTTCGGACCACCAAACCCAAAAGCCACATTCAAGGGCCATTGATCGGTATGGCCGAACATTCCTGTGGATTAGCTTCGCACCCTATACAACCATTCGCCATGCTCGAGTTGACAGCCATCTATCGCCTCTGGCCTGTCGTGATTTGTGTCGTTGCGGCCGCCGCGTTGCTTTCGGTCGCCACCGGGACCAGCTTCTAGGCCAAGCCCCGTCCTAACCCCTCCGAGCGCCGTCCGCGAGATGAACCTGTCATGCCGCCGATGGCGCCAGCCCGGGAGCTGGGCCGGGAGAACGGCGACCGCTGGTCCGCGACACGCGCCAGTCACCAACTTGCCCCTTGGTTTGCCGGCTGGCGCCGAAGGCACGCATGCCAAGCCCGCGCCCTCCGCGATCCGGCAGGACCGCGAAGGGCAAAGCGCCGGACACGGCCAGAGCGCTTACTTGGGGCATTCCATCTTGCACCGGCAGTTCACGTCGCCCCAATCGCAGAGCCACTCGCAGCATGCGCGGTGGGCGCCCTGGGGCTTGGAGCTGCTGTCGCGGAGACTGAAGGTCTCGGCGGCCAGCGGATACTTCTTCATCAGTTGAGCCATTTCGGAGAGAAAGACTTCGAAGCCCTTTGGAAACTGGGGCGCCTCTTGGGGTGTCTGGGCGAAACCCGGGGCCAACGGTGCCAGCGAGGCGATGAAGGCCAGGGCGATGAAAAATGTCCTGCGCATCGACGATACTCCTTCGGTTCGGAAACCACGGCGCGAGGCTAGAACAGCCACCGTGATCGCAGCGTGAGGGCGCCGCCCGGCAGTCGGCCGCCGACCGGCCCCGTCGCGCAGCCCTCCGGCATGACCTGCATCCGCTCGCAAGGGAGGCGGGCGCATGCTTGGTAAAGCTGTCGAATCCGGGTACGCGGGCCTTATTGGCTGGGGCCGGGGGCGCCGATGCGGAAGATGGCACTTGCTGTTGTATGGGGCGCCGCACTCGCGTTTCCGGCTGCCGGCCAAGAGAAGCAGCAGGCGACGGGCACGGAGCCTGAGGTCTCCACCGTCACGATCAGCCGGCACAGCACCTTCGTTTCCGGGCGGCCGGTGCGGCAGGAGGGACCCAACGACAGCTTCTCGGTCACGCGCGCCGTGCAGACCGAGCTGCGGCGCCTGGGCTGCTACGACGGCGAGGCCAACGGTCATTGGTCGGCAGCGAGTCGGGCAGCCGCACAGCGCTTCCTCGAGCGGGTGAATGCGAGGCTTCCGGTCGACACCGCGGACGATGTGATGCTGGCGCTGCTGCAAGGCCAGAGCGGGCTCGTTTGCGGCCAATGCCCGCCGGGCCAGGAGCTCGACGCCGCCAGCCGCTGCATTCCCACGGCGCTCATGAAGCGCCCAGCCGCAGCGGTCGCCACCGGGTCGCTGGCGAGCCGGGGAGAGGCGTCAGACTGGTCCAAGTCGGAAGGCGACGCGGCAGCGCAGCCCGCCGATCCCGGGTATGAGCGGGACGGGAGTCAGCACGCTCAGCCGCCAAAAAAGCGATCGCCCTGGCAGAAGTTCATCCGGAGCGTGGACAAGGTGCTCGGGCTGAACTGATCGGCCGCCCGCGATCGGAATCGGGCGCCTGCCAACGGCATGCCCGTGCATAGCCAGCTCGCACGAATCCCGGCGGAGCCCAGGCCGGCCCCAGAGGTTGGGCACCGGGGACAGGCTGGGCGCGCCGGCGGCTCTATTTGGCCGTCATGAGGGCTCGGGAGGTTCAGTAACCCTGGCCGCAGAACGTCGGCGTGTCGTCGCAATCGTCGCAAGCACTTGCAGGGCCGGGTACGGCGGCGAGCACAGACAGAGCCAGCAGGGCGGCGGAGATGATGATCTTCATGGCTTAAACTCCTTGGGAGCCTCGATGCGACTGACAAAGCCAATCGCCCCACCGCTTTCCAGAATTTACGCGGGATCGGGCTTTGACGATGTTACGCAGGAAACATCTGCGCTCGACGATGCTCAGTGCGGTCCCCGGACCGGCGTGCCTGCGTCAGCCGGGCGATCCGCCAGTCGAGGTGCGGGTCATGGCAACGACAAAACCCCCGACGAAGAAAAAGATGACCGAAAAGACAGCCAGAAGAATCATCCAGCCGCGGCGGCTGTCGAGCCCGGTCTTGGTGATGCTGCGCGCTGTGTCGCGGTGGTCGTGATAGACGATCAGTGATCCCCCGACGCGATGTCGGCGATCGCCCCACCAGATCTCGTCCCTGGCTTGGCGTCGCCGCCCGTCCGGACCGGCAAATTCGTAGTGCAGCGTCTGGAGGCACGCTCCGCGTCGGCTGGGCCTCTTTTCTGCCGAACAGCCCTCGATGGCCGTGATCGTGCCTTTGGCCTCCGCTTTCCTCAGATGCCACTGCAGCACATCGACCAGCTTGTATGACGCGCCCAGGAGGAGCACGACGCTGAGGGCCAACAGCACCAATCCCTGTCGGTCGATGTTCATGGGCCTGCGCCTCGTTCTCCAGGAGCGAGCCAGACCGCTGCTTGGCGGCGTTCTGGTGCCGGGGTAGGCGGACCTCTCCGCGAGGTGGATGGCGCAGGCGCGGAAGCTTCAGCGGATCGACCGCCGCGCCTGCCTGGGACGTGACGTCAGGCGGCCTGTCCCTGCAGGGGGTCGGGCCCGAAGCGGTTCGGCCCGGTCGTGCCTCGCAAGCAGGCGATCTCGAGAAAGCCCCAGATCGAGACGCCGATGCCCGCCAGCATGAGCGCTATGCCGACCGGAGTGGCGCCTTGGGCGACCGCCAGCTTGCCCATCAGGTTCAGCGCGCCGGGAGCCAGGCAAAAGAGCCACAGCCAGTGCCCGCTCTTGTTGCGATCATGCAGCCGCTTGATGGCGATGAAGTAGCAGGGCACCGCAAAGGCCATGAACAGGACGCCGAAGAACACGGCGACCGCGGCCATCGGGACGTGGCCTATTGCGCGAAGCATGCCGGCGAGTATCGCGACGGCGACGGAGATGCCCAGCACGGTGAGGACCGCTCTCCAATACCGGGCGCGGTTCATGCGTCCACGGAACGTCAGAAGATCGTGCAGAAACGGCGGAAGCGACGGCGCTTGCCATGCAGGCGTAGTCTGAGCTGCGTAGCTCATCTTGGTTCTCCGGCTGATGGGGTTGCTTGCCGGGAGAAACAAATGCCTGGACACGCCCGCATGCGCAGTTCCGGGAGAAACAAGGGCTCGTGCCGCATCGCGCCGTGGCGACCGCTCGGCAGCTGGCAGCGGGGCCTGCCGGTTCCGCGTCACGCTCCTTGCGGTGCGGGCGACTGTCATTTCCGCAATTTCGCGCCCGTACCTGTCCTGAATTTCGCACTCATCATGTTGTCATTCCGGAATTCGCCGAAGGCGAATATCCGGAACCCGGAGGCCCATCCTCGCCCCCGTGGTGAGCTTGTCGAACCACGAGGCCGCCGACGAAATCCGCCTTCCGCCCTTCGACGGGCTCAGGGCGGTGTCGCGATTGCGGCCCCGGTCCCGGCTCTGCGCGCTTCGCGCTCCGGCCGGGATGATAGCGGTTGTCATTCCGGAATTTCGTGAAGCGAAATATCCGGAACCCAGGGCCCCATCCTCGCCCCGTGGTGAGCTTGTCGAACCACGAGGCCACCGGCGGAACCTTTCGTCCGCCTGACCTACTGGCGCGAGCCGTCCGTCGACTGCGGGTGCTGCCGCTCAATCCAGATCCATTCGTCTTTTTCGCTTGGCTTGAGCGTCACCAGGCACATCGTCTTGGCCCGGCAGACCTCGCAGACCGCCCTCTGCAAGCGAGCGCCATCGACCTCGAGCCCACAACCTTCGGCACACGACTCGCAGAGGTAGGTGATGCGGGTGGTGTTCATCCACGCATCTTTCCGCCGCACTGGTGCTCGGAAAACCGGGGTTTCTACCGGGCGCGAGCGGGGCCGACTGTCCACTCCCGCTTCGGTGTCGGCCGCACGCTTGCGCAGACTTCGCCCGCGGCCGCGCGGGCACGAGCGCCCCGCGGATCAAGCTCGCGACGGGCTGCTTCAGGTCGATGCGTTCGGCCGAGCGTTGAAGAGTGCAACCACTTCGTCCGTCGTGCGCACGTCGCCGAATATGACGGCGACCGTGGCGAGCGTCGCGTTGTGCTCCTCGTCGGTACGGGTGGCATTGGCATCGGAGACCATGATGCACTTGTAGTTCATCATCATGCCGTCGCGCAGGGTGCTCTCGCAGCACACGTTGGTCGCGGTTCCCACGATGACGAGTGTGTCGATCCCTTTCTGCCTCAGGATCTGATCGAGGCCGGAGGAGCCCTGCACCAGCGCGCTGAAGCGGCGCTTGAACACGACCATGTCGTCGGGGGCCATTCTCAGCCCGGCGTAGATCTCGTGTCCGAAATTTCCAGGCGTGAAGGCCTCCTCCATGCGCTGGCCCCAGTCGCTGGAAATGAAGCTCGTACGCCAGATGGACCAGGTCTGTCCCGTCTCCTGGTCGTACGTATGCTTCAGCCAGATGACCGTGCCACCGGCCTCGCGCGCTGCATCCGCGAGGCGATTGACGTTGGGTACGATGGCCCGCGCCACCGGCATCTCGGCCGGCTGACCCGGAGCCATGAAGCCGTTCTGCAGGTCCACGACGACGAGCGCCGTGCGCGCCGGAACGATCCTCTCGAAGGCGTGCGGACTGCCGCGGCGCAAGGCGATGCGCTCGGCCACGTAGTCGGGTAGCGCCACGCGATGCAGTCTCTCTTCGGTGATCATGGGCTTCACCTCGTACGGCTCGGTCCGCGACTGGGTTCGGTCTGGCTACGACGTATAGCTTGAGCTGTGACGCGAGCGCCAGCCGTGACTGCGAGACTCCCATGGGCGCCCGATCGACAGGGGCAAGTTCACCGGACCTTCACGTTTCAATGACGGTGCCGGAGCACGCTCCTGGCTCAGGAAGGGCGGCAACGTGGTGTTGTCGTCATCGATGCGTGCGGGAGACTTTCCATGAGGACCCTCATTTCCGTTCTGATCGCCCTGTCGGTCCTGGCCGGCGTAACCGCTCCGGCCAGCGCTCTCGACGGCAAGACGTTCTTCGAGGAGAAAGCGCGCCAGAGCTATTGAGCGCCTGGCGCGTCGAACTCGGGGACCGGTGTACCGTCAGGCCCTCCCCACCTCCCCAAGCCCCCCACTGACGGCAACTCTGCCCCGGCACCGGCATCGGTGGCGGGGATTTTTTTGTGCGCGCCGCGCGATCCCGCAGGATCCCCCATGCCCGGCATTGACGCTGCAATGACGGGACCTGCTCCAGGGTCTCGTCTGCACCACCGGGGCAAGCAATGGCGACGCATGGAGGCGCTCGTTACTGGATCTTGGGTCGGGCCTCGGGCTCTGACCGCATTCTTCTCGTGGTGGACAGCGCGGCCGAGGCAAAGGCATGGGCCAAGGAAGTGGCGGCTTTGCCGCACCAGTCGCCGGTGGCCGTCATCGACATGCAGAGCGAACGGGGGGTGACGTTCTACTTCGCCGACGGTGGCGTATGCACGGTGCTGAGGAGATGTCGCGATCGGGCCGGCGCCGCAACCAGGCTGAAGGGCTCCCTGTCGCCTCCTGACAGGTGCTAGAACGCCGATGCGCTGAGCAAGAGCTCATCCGAAGTTGCTCTACCCCGCACCGGCCCCGCCGCCGCAACCCCGCTCGCATCGAGCGCGGCCGACGCATCTTGTCTCTCGGCCGGAGCCTCGGCTGGGTCAGGCGTCGATCAGGACCAGCAGGACAAGGCAGAACCAGAGGGCGGCGGCGGCCATGAGCATGATGTGGAAGGGGAAGGCGGTAAGGATGGTGACGGCGATCTCGAAGACACGGTGCCGGATGGACGACAACATGGCGCGACCTCGCTGCGCTTGGGAGGAAAGCGCGGCAGGTATGTGGAACGAGCGCCCAGGTCGATCCCCAGCCTGGGGGAGACCCGAGATCCCAGGTGTCATCTGTGTGCGGGTTCGCCGGGCGCGGGAAGCGCCCGGTTGAAGGCGTGCTGTCCGGCAGCGGCGAGCCCGGAGCGATCCCTGCGGGCAGCAGGTGCTTACGGCTTGGTCGGCTTGACGTCCTGGGTTCTGAACTTGGCACGCTCGCGCGAGACGCGCTGGCACGTGGTTTGCCACTCCTTGCGTGTCATGTGCGTCGCCGCATCCCAGTCCCTCATGCAGTCGGCGAGATAGGAGGCATAGAGCGTCTCGTAGTCGCCGGATTTCGCGGGGCCCTTGGCTTGAGGCTTCTGATCTTCGGTCGTGGCGCTGCGTGTCATCCCGTCCGTTCCCTTCGGAGCGGCAGACAGCGGGGCGACCTGCAGGCAGACCGCGGCGGAGGCGGCAACGACGATCGCGAACGGGTATCTCACGTATGGCTCCTGCCGGTTGGTCGAAGGCTTCGCCGCAGCGGTCGGCTCTAGCTTCGGGGGGCCGAGTATGCTGAAGCTTCGGCTGCCCGGAACTGGGGTGAAACCCCGATGCGCAACTGGTGAAAGTCTTTAAACGGAGGCCCGCGCTGGGCGGCGCGCCGGCCTCCCCCGTTCCGGGGATGCAAGATCATCCCTCCACCTCCCATTCTAATCGCGCGAGTACGTGGTGGTCGGAGTGAGCAATGGCCGTCGCCAGACAAACCAGGAAAGTGCATCGCAGCGTGGCCCCGCCGTCGGACAACGACTGGCAGACGTGGGCGGTGATCGGAGCAATCGCGGCCCTGACCACGATCGGCGCCTGGCTTCCCGCCGCTGTCTTCGCCTTCGGCTGATGCAACCTATTGCGGTCGCCGGTGTTTGCTCCGGAACAGCGCGGCGCCCCAAACTTGCCAAATATGCCCGCGAGAGTTGCGATAACGACTGTGGCCGCCGAGCCGCACTCGTTACGCAAGCGTCACGGTGCCTCTGGTGCCGCAGGTCAAGTCAGGGGTACCGTCCCCGCAGCCGAGCAGGAACGAATCTTTGCACAAATTCAAGCCGCTGCCGGCACGGCGAAAGGTGACTGCCGTTCGCGAATCGAGCGACAACGGCGCTCCCTCAGCCGCAATTGGGGAAGCGAATGCCATGAAAACTCCCGATCAGATCGTCGCCGACGTCGAGGCCGGCATGTGGGCCCTGGGGTGGACGGGGGCCGAGGCGCCTGATGCGGACGAGGCGCAGACCATCGAGCGGCTCTACGAGCTGCTGGACAAGCCCTGGTTCTGCCGGCGCCATAACGTGTTGTTTAACTTGACCCATGCGGGCTCGGAGCCCGTCATCCAGATCGTCAAGGGCGAGGTCGTGGCGGCGACGTGGAGCGCCCACGGGCACACCCTGCGCTTCAGGCCGGCCGGCGACGGCCCGGAGGAGCGGGCCGGAACGATCGACTGCGCTATTTCCATAACCTGCGACTTCCTGGACCACGCCAGGATCAAGCCGCCCGCTGCCGCCAACGGCAAGGCACGCCGGGCCAGCGCCCTCGTCTAGTCCAGTCGCATACCCTGAGCCGGATCGCAGGCCCTGCCGCTTCGTCCGCAGGAGCGCGGTCGCGCCTGCCAGTCATGCGGACGCCGGCCGGTTGATTCCTCATCCTCGCGGAGGCGGGGATCCACGCAGGTGTGGATGCCCGTCGGGGCGGGCATGACGCCTGCCGATTCTCACCTGTCGCCCCGGTGGCGGGTCCCGCATTCGGCGGCTGACCGCGGCGGTCGCCATCCCGGCCTGCCAATTTCCCCCCCACTCACTATAGTGTCGGCGGCAGCCGCTGTTGGTTGCAACCGTTGGGAACAGGACGTGATGGCAAACGATATCGACCTCAAGGGCCGCGCAGCGGTCGTCACGGGTGGGGCGCAGGGGTTCGGCAAGGCGATCACCGAGCGGTTCCTCAAGTCCGGCGCCAGGATCGCCATCTGGGACAGCGACACGGGCCTTACCGAGAAGACCGCCAAGGCGCTGGGCGCGGGCGTCACTCCCATCGCCTGCGACGTGACGGACGACAAGTCGGTCGCCAAGGCGCTCGATGCCACCGTGAAGGCGCTGGGCAAGATCGACATCCTCGTCAACAACGCCGGCATCGCCGGCGCCAACGCCAAGACCTGGGAGACCGACGTCGAGGAATGGCGCAAGGTGATGCGCGTCAACCTCGACGGCCCCTTCATCTGCTCGCGTGCGGTGGTGCCGCTGATGGTGGCGCAGAACTACGGGCGCATCGTCAACATCGCCTCCATCGCCGGCAAGGAGGGCAACCCCAACGCTGCCCACTACTCGGCCTCCAAGGCCGGCGTGATCGCCCTGACCAAGTCGCTCGGCAAGGAGCTCGCAGGCTACGACATCGCCGTCAACGCCGTGACGCCCGCCGCCGCCAAGACCGCCATCTTCGACCAGATCACCCAGGCGCACATCGACTTCATGCTCTCCAAGATCCCGCGCAACCGCTTCGTCACCGTCGACGAGGTCGCCTCGCTCGTCGCCTGGATCGCCAGTCAGGAGAACTCCTTCACCACCGGCGCCGTGTTCGACATCTCCGGCGGCCGCGCGACGTACTGAGCCGATCGCTCGCTCCCACACAAGCCGCCCTTCGACGAGCTCAGGGCGGGGGGCGCACGCGCTGACAACCCGCTTCAACCTCGCGCTGAGCCTGTCGAAGCGCGGCCGCAGACGTGACCCATGCCCTACTCCGACTATCGTCCCGACCTGATGGGCTCCGCCGCGCTGAGCCCGTCGGGCAGCTTCGAGGCCGGCTCCCTGCAGAGCTTCACCCTCGTCTACACGGCCGGGGCCTTCGGCATCGACGACACCGGCTCCATCAAGATCGGCTTCCGCTTCGCCACCGATTTCGGCCCCGTGCAGTTCACCGATCCGAAGGGGCAGGGCTACACCACGGTGGAGGCCTCCAACGGCGCCACGCTCGAGGCCAAGTGGGAGTTCAAGCGCAACATCCGTCCCTGGAGCCGCTCGCTCTACATCGGCGTGATGAAGGACTTCCTGGCGCCCGGCGACACGATCACCATCCGTTTCGGCGACCGGCGCTTCGGCTCGCCCGGCATCCGCCTGCAGACCTACTGCGAGAGCCAATTCGAGTTCCACGTGCTGGCCGATCCGATCGCCACCTACGACTACGTGGCGCTTCCCGAGAGTCCCCGGATCGCCATCGTGCCGGGTCCGGCCGCGCGCTGGCGCGCGGTGCTGCCGACGCTTGTGCGCGCCGGCGAGCCGTTCCGTCTCAGCATCAAGGCCGAGGACATCTGGGGCAACGTCTCCGACCGCGCCGAGGGGATGCTGCGCCTGCAGGCCGACGGCCCCATCACGGGCCTCCCGGAAGGCGTGCGTCACCGTCCCGGAGACTTCGCGTGCGCGATCGACGGGCTGCGCGTGGAGGAGCCCGGCGACCGCATCGTGCGCGTGCTGGACGAGACCGGCGCCGAGCTCGCCCGCAGC
The DNA here is from genome assembly GCA_050248715.1 of Hyphomicrobiaceae bacterium. Lineage (GTDB taxonomy): Bacteria > Pseudomonadota > Alphaproteobacteria > Rhizobiales > Hyphomicrobiaceae > AWTP1-13. The sequence goes on from JBFWRV010000079.1 coordinate 23,943, forward strand.
AACCCGCTGCGCATTGCCGCCCGCGACACCGCGCTCGTGCACTTCTGGGGCGACACCCACGGGCAGTCCAACGAGACGCTCGGCACCAACACGGCGCGCGAATACTTCGAGTTCGGGCGCGACAAGGCGTTCCTCGACGTGATGGGCCACCAGGGCAACGATTTCCAGATCACCGGCGCGTTCTGGCGCGAGCTCAACGCGCTGACGCGGGCCTTCGACAAGCCCGGCCGCTTCGTCTGCATCCCCGGTTACGAGTGGTCGGCCAACACCGCGGTCGGCGGCGACCGCAACGTGCACTACGCCCATGAGGGCGAGCCCATCCACCGCTCTTCGCATGCCCAGATCGCCGATGCGACCGACATCGTCGACGAGGCGAGCGACGCCCACACCGCCCACGCGTTGTTCGCCAGGCTTGCCGGCAAGGACTGCGTGGTCATGGCCCACGTCGGCGGCCGCTATGCCGACATCAAGTATGCCCACGACCCCATGGAGACGGCCGTCGAGGTGCACTCGGCCTGGGGCACGTTCGAGTGGATCGTGCGCGACGCCTTCGAGAAGGGCTATCGCGTCGGCATCGTCGCCAACTCCGACGGGCACAAGGGGCGGCCGGGTGCCTGCTATCCCGGCGCCTCGTTCTTCGGGAGCCACGGCGGGCTCACCTGCTTCCTCGCCGGGCGCCTCGACCGCGACGCCGTCTTCGAGGCGATGCGCCGCCGCCGCCACTACGCCACCACCGGCAACCGCGCGGTCCTGTCCGTGACGGGAGAGCTTGCGAGCGATGCCGAGATCTTTCTGCGCGATCCGGCCGCTGGACCCTCGGCGGCTGAGACCGGGCGACGGCTGTTGATGGGCGACGTCGCCCGCGCGCGCGACGCCGAGGTCGACCTTGCAATCGAGGTCATCGGCTCGGCGCCCATCGAATGCGTCGACATCCATGATGGCCTGGAGCTGCTGGAGACGGTGCGGCCCTATTCGACCCCCGATCTCGGAGCCCGCGTCCGCCTCGTCTACGAGGGCGCGGAGTACCGGGGCCGCGCCCGCACCACCACCTGGGATGGCTCGCTGGAGATCGCCGGCAACCGCATCGTGCGGAGCGCCGTCATCAACAACTGGAACCTCGACCGCGGCATTCAGCGCCAGGATGCAGCATCGATCGCCTGGAAGGCGGTCACGACTGGCAACTATGGCGCCATCGACCTCTGGCTCGAGCAGCCGTCGGTCGGACGCCTGACCTTCAGAACCGCACCGGTCTCTGGCGATGTTGCCGTCGCCGACCTCGGCGCGACACCCACGATCTTCCATGCCGGCGGCCTGGAGCGGGCAATCAGGCTGCAGCGGCTGCCCGAGGTCATGACCGAGCGGCGCCTGGTGCTGCGCCGCCGCCTTCCGGTACGGGCCACGGGCGACACGCGCCTTTTCGTCCGCGTGCAGCAGGAGGACGGCCACCGCCTCTGGTCGAGCCCGATCTACCTGTTCCGCTAGCCCTGTTTGTGATCAGCTCTGCTCGCTGTCATTCCGGAATTCGCCGAGGGCGAATATCCGGAACCTCAGGGCCACATCCTCGCCCCCGTGGTGAGCTTGTCGAACCACGAGGCCACCGGCGGAACCTTCCATCCGTCCTTCGACAAGCTCAGGACAGGGGCGCGTTCTCAGGATGCGTGCGCGCTTTCAGGACAGGGGCGCGTTCTCAGGACAGGAGCGCATTCTCAGGACGAGGGCGCATTCTCGGCAGCCGCGGTCTCCAGCCCCGTGCTGAGCCTGTCGAAGCACGGCTCAGGTGCCGCTGCGGCTGGCAGCCAGCACCTACCTCTTTTGCGGCGACGTGGGCGGGGTCGGCGAACGTGGCCGTCCTTCGACAAGCTCAGGACAGGGGCGCGTTCTCAGGATGCGTGCGCGCTTTCAGGACAGGAGCGCGTTCTCAGAGCGCGTGTGCGCTTTCAGGACAGGAGCGCATTCTCA
>JBFWRV010000080.1:0-25897 GCA_050248715.1 Hyphomicrobiaceae bacterium
TCCTGTTTGATGCCTATTGCTGCCCACTTAGTGACGAGGGTCCGGCGGAGATCGTGCAATGTCCAGTGCTTGAGCGGCACGCGTTCGTCGAATCGCTTCTTCGCGTAATCGAAATTGATGAAGCGGTTGCCGAGGACGTATTCGCCGGTTCGGGGCAAGCGATCGAGGATCGCTTGGACATGCGGGCCGGCAGGTATCGTGTGCTGGATAGAGCCTTTCATGTCTTCAGGCGGCCAGGTGATCGCGCCTTGCGAGACGTACGCCCACTTAAGGAATGCGATCTGGTTGCGCCGCTGGCCGGTGTAGGCGAGGAGCGTAAGGAGGAGGTGGAAGGGCTCGTCTGACGTGGCGTTGCGCAGCACTTGGCGCAGCTCGTCATCAGTGAGCGTGCGCTCGCGCGAGGATTTCTTGTGCGGAAGCCTCAAATGGAGGAGTGGGTTCTTGTCGAGGTGGTTGCCGGCGACGCACCAGTTGAGGAAGGCCTTGATGACGCTGAACGCGATGTTCTGCTGCGAAGGGAGGAGCGGCTTGATGTAGCCTGCTATGTCGGTCGCTGTGAGCGTGTTGAGGTCGCCTCGGAAGGGGAAGTGTTGCCTGAGATGGCGGTTGAAGCGGAAGAATGAGCCAGGACGGATGCGGTGCCGTTGTTGATCGAGGTACGTTTCGATGAGGTCGGGGACAGCGCTGGCGGGTTTGGGCACATACTTGAGGGCGATGCGCCTGAACGCTTCTTGTCTCGCGGACTTGAGCGTCACATATGGATAGCGGCCTAGGCTGTAACGCTTATTCTGGTACTTGAGGATGAACGTCTTGGTGCCGCCGTACGAGACGCGGATGCCGAATCCACCGGAGGAGAAGTTGGTGTCCCACACGTCGAGCTGGCGGCCTTGCGAGGCCGTGAGCCTCTGGATCGAGAGATCGGTAAGGGGTGCCTTCATAGGTACGTTTTAGGTACCGGAATGGGCGATTTCAAGGCGTTTTCCGGGGTGTCGCAAAGTTCATGAACGTGGCGGAAACTAGAGGAAATTCAGATGTCTAAGCGCCGTCACGTTCATTCAAGTTCGGTTGCATGATGACTGATGTAGCTTCATCTCAAGCCGGCTGGCACGGCACGACCATCCTGACGGTGCGCAAGGCTGGCCGGGTGGTGATCGCCGGCGATGGCCAGGTGAGCCTCGGCGCCACCGTCATCAAGGGGAACGCCCGCAAGGTGCGCTCCGTCGGCAAGGGCGACGTGATCGGCGGCTTCGCCGGGGCCACCGCCGACGCCTTCACGCTGTTCGAGCGGCTGGAGGGCAAGCTCGAGCAGTATCCGGGCCAGCTCACCCGCGCCTGCGTGGAGCTCGCCAAGGACTGGCGCACCGACCGCTTCCTGCGCCGGCTGGAAGCCATGATGATCGTCGCCGACCGCGAGAAGACCCTGGTGCTGACTGGCACCGGCGACGTGCTGGAGCCGGAGCGTGACCTGATGGGGATCGGCTCGGGCGGCAACTACGCGCTGGCCGCGGCACGCGCCCTCATCGACACGAACATGGGTGCCGAGGAGATCGCCCGCAAGGCGATGGCGATTGCGGCCGAGATTTGTGTCTACACGAACACCAACATCGTCGTCGAAGCGCTCGACAGCAGCAAATGATGGCGTCGACACTCCTCTTGGCGAAGCAGCGGGCCGACTACCGATTCCGGCCAATGGTCTCGAGCGACCTCGCGATGGTGCGAACGTGGCTGAGTGAGCCGCACGTGCGCCAATGGTGGGGTGAGCCGGACGAGCAGTTCGCGCTCGTGAGCGGCGATCTCGCCGACTCCGCCATGGAGCAATTCATCGTCGCGTACGGCGAACGGCCGTTCGCCTATGTGCAAAGCTATGACCTCAGCGCTTGGCCACCGGAAATCGCATTCAGCGATCAACCGCGCGGCACGCACGGTGTCGATCAATTCATCGGCGAACCCGCTATGATCGATCGCGGCCATGGCTCCGCATTTCTGCGCATCTTCGTGAGCGGTCTCCTGGACGGCGGGGCTCCGCGTGTGCTCACCGATCCCGACCCTGCCAACCACCACGCCATCCGCGCCTACGAGAAGGCCGGCTTTCTCGGGGTCCGGCTCGTCGACACCAGCGAAGGCCGCGCACTCCTGATGATCCGCGACAACCCGGAACCGCCGACAGCCCCATGACCAGCTTCTCCCCCCGCGAGATCGTCTCCGAGCTCGACCGCTACATCGTCGGCCAGAAGGAGGCCAAGCGCGCGGTTGCCATCGCGCTCAGGAACCGCTGGCGCCGCCAGCAGCTCACGGGTGACCTGAAGGAGGAGGTACTGCCCAAGAACATCCTGATGATTGGCCCGACGGGTTGCGGCAAGACCGAGATCTCGCGGCGGCTGGCCAAGCTTGCGGGCGCGCCGTTCCTGAAGGTCGAGGCCACCAAGTTCACCGAGGTCGGCTACGTCGGCCGCGACGTCGACTCCATCGTGCGCGACCTCGTCGAGGTCGGCATCGGCCTGATGCGCGAGACACGGCGCAAGGAAGTGAAGACGCAGGCCGAGAAGAACGCCGAGGAGCGCGTGCTGGATGCGCTTGTCGGCCAGGGTGCACAGGCTTCCACGCGCGAGGCCTTCCGCCGACGCCTGCGCGCCAACGAGCTCAACGACAAGGAGGTGGAGATCCAAGTAGCAGAGTCGGCGGGCTCGCAGTTTCCGACCTTCGACATTCCCGGCGGCCAGGTCGGCATGATCAATTTGAACGAGATGCTGGGCAAGGCGTTCGGCCAGAGGATGAAGCCGCGCAAGCTGACGGTCGGCCAGGCCTACGACGTTCTGATCGCGCAGGAGAGTGACAATCTGCTCGACCAGGAGCAGGTGCAGCAGGATGCCATCCGTGCCGTCGAGAACGACGGCATCGTCTTCCTCGATGAGATCGACAAGGTCTGCGCGCGCTCGGAGGCGGGGCGCGTCGGCGCCGACGTGTCGCGCGAGGGCGTGCAGCGTGATCTGCTGCCGCTGCTGGAGGGCACCACGGTGTCGACCAAGTACGGGCCGGTGAAGACAGATCACGTGCTGTTCATCGCCTCGGGCGCCTTCCATATGGCCAAGCCCTCGGACCTGTTGCCGGAGCTGCAGGGCCGCTTGCCGATCCGCGTGGAGCTCAAGCCGCTGACCAAGGAGGACTTCCGCCGCATCCTGACCGAGCCGGAGGCAAGCCTCATCAAGCAGTACGTGGCCCTGATGCAAACCGAGGGCGTGACGCTGCAGTTCAGCGACGATGCCATCGATGCGCTTGCCGACATCGCCGCGCAGGTGAACTCCACGGTCGAGAACATCGGCGCCCGAAGGCTGCAGACGGTGATGGAGCGAGTGCTCGACGAAATCTCGTTCGACGCCACCGACAAGAGCGGCGAGACGATTGCGATCGATGCGGCCTACGTGCGCGCCCGCATCGGCGACCTTGCCAAGAACGCGGACCTCAGCAAGTTCATCCTGTAGGCGCCAGGCGCAGTCTCAGCGCCTGGCGGGCACCGGCGATTTGCCGCCGGCGGGCCCGTTCGCCGTGCCCATGATGACCTGCGCCACGGCGTGTCCGCCGGCCGTGCGATAGGCGGCAACGCCGGGAGCGGGCTCGGGCTCGAGGGTGGTGGCGGACAGCGCCGCGTCGGCACGCATTGGCGGCCGCGTCTGCGCGACCCATCCGGTCCAATCCGGCAGGGGCGCGCGACTCCACGCGGTCCAGGCGGGTGCCAGGGCCCACCACGGCGCACCCGTACCCAGCCACCACATGCCGGCCGAGTGACCGGCCTTCGCTACGGAAGACTGGCGCGCGGCGGCGCCTTCCAGCCATTCGGTCCAGAGCGCCAGTCCGCGCGAGGCCGATGCGGCCGATGCATTCATCGTGGCCAACGCATACCAGCGCATCATGCACGCCGTGGCCTCTAAGAGTTGGGAGTGGGTCTTGTAAGCCAGCATGGGCGCTCCTCCTGGCGAAGGATCAGGTCGATTCTGACGCCGCCGGATGTCGAGGGTAGCGTTCTTTTTGCACTGCAGCAATATTCAATGCAGCGCAGCGCAAACTTAGTGAACATCTGGCCGAGCGAGGCGTTGCCGCCGATCAGGTCGCAGTCTTCCACGTCGCGACCCGCGCCGAGGGGCTCTCCGGCTTCTCGGCCTGCAACTGGGACGCGGGCGGGGGGATGACTTCCTGCTTTCCGCCTCCGGCGTCGCCGGCGGCAAAACGTCCGGCGCAGAGCCAGTAGACGAGGCCAGAAACGACACCCGTCACCGCGAAAGCCGTGGCCGCGTACCTGTTGGCGATCGTAGGCTGCGCGCTGGCCTCGGCCCAGAGCTGCGCCAGAAAGCCGATGCAGGCGATCACGAAGGCAACGGCCACATAGTAGAGCCAGCTGCCGATCCGTTGCCATTCGCCGAAGGCGGCACCGATTAGGGCGAACGGCGCGGCGAAGATCGCACTTTGCGTGGCAGCCGCCAGCGACAAAAGCAGGGCCTCGACCGCGCGGTCGCCGGCGCGTTCGGCCACGATCTCTGCCGGCGTGTAGACAAAGAGCACCATCGTCAACCCCGCCGCCAGACAGGCAACGATGAAGCCGAAGAGCACGCGAAGCACGCTGCCGATCATGTCCGCCCCCCGGATGAGCCGCCACGCCGGCGCAGTCTACATGCGCCGATTGCATGTCCTCAATCATCAATTTCCGACGGGATTCAGGCGTTGCGGCCGGCAAGCAGCCAGTAGACCAGCCCGCCCGCGAATCCCGCGACTGCCAGCACCTGCCACACGGCTGGCGAAAGCTCGAGCGCGGTCATCGGCTGGCCGATGCGCGTGAGGAGCGGCACGATCGCCAGCGCCACGCCCCCGCCGATGATGTAGTAGAGGGCGCTTCTGATGCGCGCCACCTCGCCGACGACGATGACGAGCAGCGCCGGCACCAGCGTGTGCACGGAGGCGAAGCGCATCGCCAGGCCGACGAGGTCCATCGCGGCGTCGACCGGCACCTCGTCGGGGCCGCGCGCGCTCAGCGCCTGCACGATGCGCTCCTGGCCAAGCGAGATCACCACGAACAGCGTGGCGACCGCTGCCAGCAGGAAGGCGATAGGGAGGAGGAGGATGCGTCCCAGCACGCGCAGCATGCGGCCTCCTAGCGCGCCTGCGCGCGGTCGCGCGCGCTGAGCTTGAGGCTCGCGGAGCGGAGCTGGCCGCAGGCGGCCAGAATGTCCCGGCCACGCGGGGTGCGCACCGGACTGGCATAGCCGGCACGATTGACGACCTCGGCGAAGCGCTCGATCTGCTCCCAGTCCGAGCACTCGTGCGTCGTGCCGGGCCAAGGATTGAACGGGATCAGGTTGATCTTGGCGGGAATGCCGCCCAGCAGCTTCACCAGTGCGCGGGCTTCGGCCAGGCTGTCGTTGACACCTTTGAGCATCACGTACTCGAAGGTGATGCGCCGGGCGTTGGAGAGCCCAGGATAGGCGCGGCACGCACCTATCAGCTCGGCGATCGGGTACTTGCGGTTGATGGGCACGAGCTTGTCGCGCAGCTCGTCGCGGGTGGCGTGGAGGGAGATTGCCAGCATCGTGCCGGCCTCCTCGCCCCAGCGCGGAATCTCCGGCACCACGCCACTGGTCGACAGCGTGATACGGCGCTTGGACATTGACAGGCCTTCGCCGTCTGCGGCGACCGCCATAGCGGCCTTGACGTTGTCGAAGTTGTAGAGCGGCTCGCCCATGCCCATCAGCACCACGTTGGTGATCTTGCGCTCCGTGGCCGGGAGCAGAGCGCTATCGGCCGGTGCCGCCGCGCCTGGCCAATCGCCGATGCGGTCGCGCGCCAGGAGGACCTGGCCGACAATTTCGGGAGCCTCGAGATTGCGCACGAGCCGCTGCGTGCCGGTGTGGCAGAACGAGCAGGTCAGCGTGCACCCGATCTGGCTCGAGATGCAAAGCGTACCGCGATCGGCCTCAGGGATGTAGACGGTCTCGATCTCGGGTGGCCGTGCCTCGTGCCCGCGCCTGGCGAGACGGAGCAGCCATTTGCGCGTGCCATCCACCGAGACCTGCTCGGAGACGATCTCCGGCCGGGTCAGCGAGTACATGCCGGAGAGGCGGGCGCGCAGGTCCTTGGAGACGTCGGACATGTCCTCGAAGGAGGTCGCGCCGCGGACATAGAGCCAGCCCCACAGTTGGCCCACGCGCATCTTGAGCTGGGCCTCGGGGACGCCAGCTGCCGCGAGCGCAGCCTTCAACTCCGCGCGGCCGAGGCCGGCGAGAGATGGCCGATCGCCAACTCTGTGATCGGGCGGCGCAATCTCGATGACGGCGGACATAGCAGCAGCGGCCGAGGCAGATCGTTGATGGTGCCTCTATTTAGTAGCCGGCCGACGGCCTGTCATCCCCTCCGCCTGACCATGGCGCGCCGGAGGTTCTGCCAGGTTGCCGCGGTGAGCCGCACGGCCGGCCTTGGCGTCTCCGCAATCTCCTTGATCAGCTTGGAGATGAGCAGCTGGCCGAAGGCCTGAAAGCTCTCTGCCTCGAGGACGAACGCGCCCGGCCCGCCGATCACGTTGTTCTCGTAGTAGGCTGTGAGGCCCCCGGGGGGATGGGTGTGCATGGGATTGGTAGGCAGCGGCACCTCGCTCAGGATGACGAGGCCGTTGATCGTCACGCCCTGGGCAATGGCGGCATCGCGCGCCACGGTCACCGGCCGGCCGCTGTTGTTGGTGCCGTCGCCCGAGACGTCGATCACGCGCCGCGGGCCGGCGAAGGGGCTGCGGGCCAGCATGGCCATGGAGTAGTCGATGGCGGCACTTATGGAGGTGCGGCCCATGAACGCGCGCGGTGCCTCGCGGATGCGTTGGGCAACGCCCTGCGCCTCGGCGTCGCCGCCCACGGCCGTCCAATCAATGATTGTGATCTGCTCGCTCTCGGACGCCCACTCGAGGAAGCTCAGCGCGATGCGCCCCCGGGCTCCCGCCGTCATGGCACGCACAACGCGAGGATCGGCGATGGCGGAGGCATAGCCTTCACGCTGCAGGCGAAACTTCTTCTCGTCGACGCTGCGCGACACGTCGGCGGCTAGAACAAGCACGAGGTCGACAGTGTCGTCATTGGCGAGCGCGCGGTCGATGCCGCCGAGACCAGCCAGCGATGCGAGCGCGAACAGAAGAGCCACTGTCCATTTGCGCATGCACGTGTCGCGACGAGCGTCGCGCCTCGAAGTGCTGCCGATCGATGGAGCTTAGGCCGGAAGCGCAGCGCGGTCGAGCCCTGCCGGCACCCAACAGTCGCGAGGGCGCCGCGCTAGATCGTATCGTTGCAGCGCGTGAGCTCGGACTTCAGGTAACCGATGTGGGTCATCACCTCACGGTCGAGGTTACCCTGGCTGACGCGGCATTGCGTCTTGATGAAGCGCAGGTCGACATCGAATCCGAGCATGCCCTTGAGCTGCTGGCGCGTGCTGTCGGGCAACTCGCCGCCGACGATGGCGCTTCCCGCTTCGATCAGGCTGCAGACTTGGCCTACAAACTCCGGGCCCGAGGCGCGGAGCTTCTGCATGGCGCTGATCTGCGCCTCGACGGATTTGACGTACTCCTTGGTGCACGGAGGCGCCTTGCCGGGCTCGGGCATCTGCGGGCCGCCGAAAGGAAAGGGCATCTGTGCTGCTACGGAGCCCGCCAAACCGGCTGTCACCGCAAGTGCTGCCATGCTGGGAAGGAATTTCATGGGAGGGCTCCGCCTGCTTCACCCCTGTGATGCGGCAGAGCAGACATCATGGGTGTGTCGGCATCTGGGCGGACTCATTACCGCAGCCTCACCGGAGCATTACGGAAGGGGGTGGCCCTGCCAACCGCGCTTTGTCAGGTGCAAGTGGTGCATGCTCGCGAAGCGCACGACGCACCTCCGCCGCTCGCGAGCTGCGGCCCGCAAAATTGCGGACGCAGCTAGCGGGAGAACCAGCCCTTGCCGCCGCCGTTGAGGGCCTTGGCAAGGGTGGTGCCCAGAGCGGCCGGGCTGTCTGCCACGGCAATGCCGGCGGACTTCATGGCCTCGACCTTGTCCTCGGCCCTGCCCTTGCCGCCCGCGATGATAGCACCTGCGTGTCCCATGCGGCGGCCGGGAGGCGCGGTCATGCCGGCAATGAAGCCAGCCATGGGTTTCTTGCGGCCCTTCTTGGCCTCGCTCTTGATGAAGGCGGCTGCATCCTCCTCGGCCGCACCGCCAATCTCGCCGATCATGATGATGGAGTCGGTCGCGCTATCGGCCAGGAACATCTCCAGCACATCGATGAACTCGGTGCCCTTCACGGGATCGCCGCCGATACCAACCGCGGTCGACTGGCCGAGATCCGCATCCGTGGTCTGCTTCACGGCCTCGTAGGTCAGAGTACCGGAGCGCGAGACGATGCCCACCTTGCCAGCCTTGAAAATGTTGCCCGGCATGATGCCGATCTTGCAGGCATTGGGGGTCAGAACGCCCGGACAGTTGGGGCCGATGAGGCGCGACTTGGACCCGTCGAGCGCCCGCTTCACCTTGATCATGTCGAGGACGGGGATGCCCTCGGTGATGCAGACGATCAGCGGAATTTCAGCGTCGATGGCTTCCAGGATGGCGTCGGCAGCGAAGCGCGGCGGCACATAGATCGAGGTGGCGGTGGCTCCTGTCTTCTGCTTGGCCTCGATCACGGTATCGAAGATGGGCACGGCAAGCGAAGGGTGGCTCGTCCCGCCCTTGCCGGGGGTCACGCCGCCAACCACCTTGGTGCCGTAGGCCATCGCCTGCTGGGTGTGAAACGTACCCTGACTGCCGGTGATACCCTGGCAGATCACCTTGGTGTCCTTGTCGACGAGGATGGCCATGCATGCGCCCCTATGACTGCTGCGCCTGCTTGTGGGCCAGATTTTCAATGCAATCAAGTCTACGCATGGCCGCCCCCGGCAGGGCCCGCCATCCGCTGCCGCCGCTGGAGAGGACCGCGCGCCCGGCGTTCAGCCGGCAAGCTCCGGCACGACCCACAGGGGAGGCTCGCCCCGAGCCATGCGCTGGACGTTGTCGAAGGCGTTGCGGAAGCGGGCAACGTGGTTGTCCCATGTCGGCCCGGCGAAGTGCGCGGTCAGCACGACGTTGTCGAGCTTGAGCAGCGGGTTGTCGGGGGGCGTCGGCTCGCGGTCGAAGACATCGAGGCCCGCCCCGAAGATCTTCCCCTCGCTGAGCGTGCGCGTGAGCGCGCCCTCGTCCACCACCGGCCCGCGCGAGGTGTTGACGAGGATGGCGTTCGGCTTCATCAACGCCAGCTCCCCGGCGCCGATCAAGTGCCGTGTGGAGGCATTGAGCGGCACGTGGAGCGAGACGACGTCGGAGGTGCGCACGAGCTCGCGCAGCAGGCGGAAGCGGACGCCCAGCGCGTCCTCCTGGTCCTCGGTCAAACGGACGATGTCGTAATACTGCACGCGCATGCCGAAAGCGCGGGCCAGGCGTGCCACCTTCTTGCCGATGGTGCCGAGCCCGACGATGCCGAGCGTCTTGTCATGCAGTTCGTACATGCGTGGCGGCGGCCCATTCCCGCGCCAGCGACCGCCCGCCACGTTGCCGTGCTGCCAGACGACCTTGCGCGCGACGGTCAGCATCAGCATCAGGGCGTGCTCGGCAACCGAGATGGCGTTGGCACCGCCATTGTTGGCGACCGGCACCTTGGCGCGCCGGGCCGCCTCCAGATCGACGGCGTCGTAGCCGGCGCTCAGGAGCTGGACGATCTTGAGTCGGGACGCGGCGCGATAGAAGGAGTCGTGCATGGGCACGTTGGGATAGCAGACCATGTATTCGACCTGCCCGAGAGCCGCCTCGAACTCGGAGGTGCCGGGCTGCGCCAGCACCAGCTCGAAGCCGGCGGGTGCCATCTCGCGGGCGATCGTGGCGACCTCGCTCGAGGGCGGCACCAGGATGATCCTCGGGTTCATGCGTCTTCCTCCATCGGGCGCCCTGTCGCCGCTCGGAGCCAGCTTAGGCTCGCGGCTCCCGGCTCGACAATACGCCGGCCCACCCGCGCCGCGGGGGAGGGTTGCAGGCAGCACCTAGTCGCGGCCCGTCGGGCAGGCTAGCCTCCGCGCGAGAAAATGCGATTGCCGGAGGAGCGACCCCATGCCCAATCCCATCAAAATGGGCAACATCACCATCCACCCGATCATCGAGCAGGAGGGGCCGTTCTTCGAAATCCTGAAGTTCTTTCCCGCCCTCACCAAGGAGGTGCTGGACGAGAACCGGGGCTGGCTGCAGCCCCGCTTCCTCAGTCCGAAGGACGAGCTCATGCTCTGCATCCAGAGCTACCTCGTCGTCACCCCGCACCACAAAATCCTGATCGACACCTGCGTCGGCAACGACAAGCCGCGCCCGGCCCGGCCGTTCTGGCACATGATGAAGTCCGACCGGTTCGAGAAGAGCCTCGGCGCCACTGGCTACGGCGTCGGCGACATCGATTTCGTCATGTGCACGCATCTGCACGTCGACCATGTCGGCTGGAACACAAGGCTCGAGAACGGCCGCTGGGTCCCGACCTTTCCCAAGGCCCGCTACGTGTTCGCCGACCGCGAGCTCGAGTTCTGGACCAAGCGCCACAAGGATGACCCTGCGGCCTGCCCCTGGGTGACCGACTCGGTGCTCCCCATCGTGGCCGCCAACCGCGTCGACATCGTCAAGAGCGCCTTCGACTTCAACGACCTCGTGACGCTAATCCCCACGCCGGGGCACACCATCGACCACTACTCGGTCAAGGTCGGCATGACGGGCGCCGACGCCATCATCACCGGCGATATGATCCACTCGCCGCTGCAGGCGCGCTATCCAGAGTACGGTATGATGTCGGATTACGATTCACCACAGGCAGGCCGCTCGCGGCGCGAGCTGTTCGGCCGCTTCTGCGATACCTCGACCCTGATGTGCACGGCCCACTTCCCATCGCCGTCCACGGGACGCTTCGTGCGCTGGCGCGATTCGTTCGACTTCGTCGCGGCCTGAGGGAGCCGGCCGACCCGTCGAGATCGGGTGCTGTCCCGCATAACGCCACCGTCCGCGACGTCCTGGCCACAGTCACCGATATCGAAAGGCGGTGGCGAGACGATTTTTCGTCTGACGTTTGCTGGTGTAACCTCCTGCGAGCACGCGCCCGGCAGACGGCGCGACGAAGCAGAACTTCGGGAGGAATCCAATGCAATCGAATCGGTTGCTGCGTCGGCGTGACTTCCTGTCGCTTGCTGCCGGCGCCGCGGCCTCAGGCGCGCCGCAACGGGCTTCGGCCCAGGCGTCGTGGCCGGACAGGACCGTCCGGGTAATCGTGCCGTTCGCGGCGGGTGGCGGCACGGATGCCGTCGCCCGTCCCTGGTGCGACAAGCTCGGCCAGATCTTCGGCCAGCAGTTCGTGGTCGAGAACCGGGGCGGTGCCAGCGGGTTCATCGGAACGGAGGCCGAGGTCAAGTCGGCGCCGGATGGCTACACCTTCCTCATCTCTTCGAACACGGCGACCGTCAACCTGCCGCTGCTGCGCAAGGTGCCCTACGATCCCAAGAGCCTCACGCCCGTCTCGGCGACATGGTGACGGCTTCGTCATCCACGCCTCCGTCGGTGCGAAGACCTTCCAGGAGATGCTCGACTACGCCCGCAAGCACCCCGGCAAGCTTGCCTTCGGCTCGTTGGGTCCGGGGACGGGGCCGCACCTGCGCTACGAGATGCTGCGCTACAAGACCGGCGTCGATATCCTGCACGTGCCCTACCGCGGCGGCGCGGAGTCGCCCACCGACATCCTTGCCAACAGTCGATTTCCCGGACATCCCGACGCTGACGGAATTCGGCTATCCCAATGCCGACGCGCCGATCTGGTTCAGCCTGTGGGCGCCAACAGGAACTCCGCAACACATCCTCCAGCGCCTGAACGAGGAGATCGTCAAACATTCCAAGATGGCGGAGATGAAGGAGAAGCTCCGCCTCGCGGGCTCTGCTCCCGTGATCCAGTCGCTGGACGAGATTGCCGCCTTCCGCGAGGCAGACTCCAAGCAGATGGCCGAGCTGATCAAGACGGCGCAGATCAAGATCGAGTAGGCGTCGATGCGCGCGGGCTGGCGGCCAGTTTGGAATCGTTTAGCCTACGCTGTTCTTATGAACGCTGAAAGCCGGCTGCGTACCGCCGCCGCCGTCGGCCGCGCAGGCCCAGGCCGTGCCATTGTACTTTGCAATTTGGCCGCTTGAGCATGACAGGCTGGCCAGCGTGTCCGTTCCGGAACCGGAGCCGACTTCGATCCAGTTCGTGCCGTTGCAGACTTTCAGCTTGTTGGCCGCGTCATCGTAGACAAGCATGCCTTCCTTGACGCTGGATGCGAGGAAGCTTGCCGACGCCGCCTGCACGCCGTTTGCGGCGAGAAAGCTGATGGCCATGTCGCCGGGATCGGCGATGGGGGCTGCGGGACAGTCGGCGCGGGCCGGACTTGTCGTCCCCGCGAGGTCACGCGCACGCCACAATCACTATCGGGCCGGACCACAGTCAACATCCGGGGCTGTCACAACGAGAAACCGAGCGTTTGGAAGGCGATCAAGCTCGGGTTTCGACTGTTAGCGCAGCCAAGGATCGGCATGGCCCGACCAGATCCCGTCCGGCTTGACCTGTATCCGCAGAGATTTGCCACCGACGCCGACGTTACTGTCCGACAGGAGAAATCAAGAGCTTACGACGATTTCATCTCGTTGTAGAGTTTCGAAAGGGTGGCGCAAGGTAACTAAATGCTCGCCTCTTGGGGAACCCTTGCATAAGCCATCAGTCGAGCGGTTGGGTCCGCTTCTTGTCGACGAGCACAAATGCTGGCTCATAGAGCCTCACCAAACCCTCTACGAAAGCCTTGGCCTACGCGATCGCGGCTTGTGCCTCATCTGCGTTGCAGAACTCCCCTTGATGCGCGACCGCATTTCGCCTGCCGTTGATTTGGTCCGCCCTCACCTTCAGCTCAGCCATGGCTTCTGACTTTGCGACATCGTGCTCGTAGAGCGGCGTCAGCAGACGGTCAACCTTCCCGCCGAGGCCATTCGCCAACTTCAGTATCTTGTTCACAAACTCAGGCTCGAACTCGCCTCGGGCGGCGAACTCCCTGCGCACGGCAAGGTTGGCCGCGATCTCAGCCGCGGTCGCTGCCCGGACAACTGCCGCCGACCACTCCTCTCGGCTATGCAGCCCCGACAGCTTGTTCCATTGCGACTGGATCTTCTCCAGGTCCGTTCTTTCGCCGTAAGGCTTAGACGGATTCGCTATCCCCGCCATGACACGACCCCTCCAAACGGATGCGGGCGCCGTCGCCGACGCCCCACTTAAATCACCCTTGCGGCATCGCCGTCCCGGCTGCACCGCGCGCTGAATGTATCACTCGATGCAGGCCGAGTGAATCTCTCCACTGTATACATCCCCATTCTCGCAAGGGCTACGGCAAGAGGGCACGAAACCTGCGCTTCACCAGCGGGATTCAGAATCACCCGCGCGCATACCTCACGTCTCCGGCTATTTCGTGGGCACCCGCGTTGCGCGACGCCCACTCGATATCACCCCCCTCGCCAATGAGGTTCACGTCGCGCTTCGGTCAACAAGAAGGCCCTCCGGCTGTATACTAACAGGCCCTCTTGGAGTGTATCGATCAGATGTGACGTGTGTGGCCGTCGGGCGCTGGTACCACCGACGCTTTGGGCGGGGGATCATCCTTGTCGTCCGGCGTAACTAGATACGCGGCCAGACCTGCAATAATGCTTGCCGCCAGCAGGTCCCAAGCCACGCCGAGCTGAAATGCTGCGATGAGGAACGCCGCCTCGATCAGGTGAGCGAAAAACGCCTTCGTGTAACTCAGCGCAGCGCTCGTCGGCGACCCCAGTTGTTCCCCGACCCAAAGGTTGGCCGTCAGCCCGAGAGCTGTAGGGACAATGCCGACGTAGGCAACGAGCCAGATGTCTCTTGACCAATCCTTGACCGCGAAGCTGTCCGGCATGAAAGCCGAGACTGCTTCCATCTTGCCGTAGAGATAGCAGATCGCCACTGGACTGCCCCACGCTGCGGTACCAGGAGTTAGGTTAGAGTCCGGCCGCTATTGGCCAGCGTCTGGTCTGACCGGAGCGCAGCGTAGGCAGAGCAGACGCTGGCGGCAAGATCGTCTCGGGTGCCGGCGGGCGATAGCCGAGCGAGGAGTGTGGCCTGATCGCATTGTAGTGCCGCCGCCACTGCTCGATCAGCACCTTGGCCTCGTGCAGGGTCGAGAACAGTTCTCCCGCCAGCAGCTCGTCGCGGAGCTTGGAGTTGAAGCTCTCGCAGTCTCCGTTCTCCCACGGGCTGCCCGGCTCGATGTAGAGCGTCGTCACGCCGATCCGTCCGAGCCACTCGCGCACGTTGCGGGCGACGAACTCGGGCCCATTGTCAGACCGAATGTGCTCCGGCATCCCGTGCGCGACGAACAGGTCGGTCAGGCAGTGGAGCACGTCGTCGGATCTGAGCTTGCGCGCCACGACGATGGCCAGACACCGTCGCGTGAACTCGTCGATCACGGTGAGCATGCGAAAGCGCCTCCCGGCCTCAGTGCGATTGGCCAACAACCGCGCACGCCCGACGCTCCGAGACGGTGAGCTGCGAGCGCACGTGGTCCACGCACGCCCGCTTGCGGGAAGGGCTCAGTATTTTCCCGACAGGGCTTCCTTCAGGATCTGCTTGTCGAGCGTCAGCTCCGAGACTGCCTTCTTCAGCCGCTCGTTCTCGCGCTCAAGCTCCTTCAGCCGCTTGGCCTGATCGATCTTCAGGCCGCCGTACTCGCGCCGCCACTTGTAGTACGTCTGCTCCGAGAGCCCCGAGCCTCGGCAAATCTTGCCCGCCGTCTCCCCTTGCGCCAGACGAACCTCGGCTTCACGCAAGAACGCGATGATCTCCTCCGTCGACTTTCCCTTCCGTGCCATCTCCACATCTCCCAACGAGACTTCGGAAATAGCCGGATTCGCTCCTCACGCCTGGTAGCAGATCAGGGATGCAGTCCACCCGGCGCATCGCTGGATGTTCCCGGATTATCGATCACAATTTGGATATTGCGCGGCGCCAGATGGCGCAGACTCCCGCAAAAAATGTTGGGTATGCCTAGCAGATTGGCGATCGCAGCATTGGCTGCAAGTGTGTCGCCGCCAGCCGAAACGACGACATCCGCCGGAGGCAGGTCACTTGACTTGAGGCCGTAGCCAAGCCTCAGGATCGATGCGGGCGAGGCGCCGCGATTGAGAAGTTGCTGAAGGTGGCGGCTGGGAAGCCAAAAGCGTCGCCGCAGGATCATGCGCTGCGACTCCACTGGGCGCATCCGGGCTATGGCCGCCAGTACACCCTCCGACTGGTGATAATGACCGGGCTTGTCATCGGCGATTAGAAGCGCCCTAATTGGTCGGCAGGGCACGGTTAGCATCCTTGTTCCGGCGGTGTGCACCATGCACCAATGGTATTGTCCGGCGTGGTCTGGCGTGGCCAGCGTCGAGCGTCATCTCGTGACCGCCCTAGCCAGCAGGAGCTCCCTTAGCCCGCATGGGCATTGTGACAACGTGACATAAGCTACCATCTTTTTCTTCGTTCAACTACGTGTACACCCCACCGAATGAGGATTATCCATCCCGAAGGTCTCAACAACCTCGTATCCATGGAGTTCTATTTGCCCGAGGACGATCGTCCGCTGGCTCTCTTCGCCCTACTTGCAAAGCATGACTATTAGGTTGTCGTCGAGCGGTGACCAACCGTTAGTGCGCCGATAGCTGAACCCGACGCTTCGAGATAACCGCTTGAGCGACGCTTCGTCGAAATAGTTGACGTGATCCGGGAAGCGGAACCCGCACCATCGCCTTCCCATGATGCGCCTGTTTATGCCCCCGAAATTGGGAACTCGGACATATATGATTCCTCCTGGCGTGAGGAGATCGTAGCATTTCGCCAGAACGCGCCGGGGCATCGCTTCGTGCTCCAAGTAGCTGCGCATGAAGATGGCGGTGAAGTGGCCTGGTGGAAAGGCTCTAAGTCCATCGAGTGCCGGTCCGTGAATGACTGACCCTCCGCGAGCTGCAAACGCAGGGGCTGCCGTCGTTGCCAAAGCCTGTGAAATCTCGATGCCGTATGGCGTTGGTCCTTCCGGTATGCGGCACCCTCCGCCGCAGCCGATATCGAGAACGGCACCAGTGAAGCGCTTTTGGGGCACGAAAAGTTTGAAGAAATCACCAAGCCACAAGCGCCAGCGCAGCACCGTCGATATCCGGCCGAGCAGTTTGGTTGCGCGTCTTTCCTTTTCGGCGGCGAACCTCTTTTCCCAGGCAAGGTTCTGGGAGAGGTCGGAGTAGCTCGGGACGTCGCGAAGATACACGAAGCCGCAATCCGCGCAGGAAACGAGCCGCCACGGCTCGGCGTGGAATTGCGGAAGAGGCGCGCTCTCTGCGCTTGAGCAAACTTCGCAATTGCGACGGATCATAGGTGGTCTAGGGCCCAATGTAGGCTGTCAGGACAACACCAGTCCGACGTCGCTCGCAAGAATTGCTCAACATAAAAACGGATATTGTCGACGCATGCGGCTCGTTTGCAACGATCCACCCCAGCGTCGTTCCGAGCATCAGGACCGCATGCATTGCATAAAAGCCTGCTGTCCCATGGCCACAAGCCCGGCTACCTCCCATTCAACGCCGGCGTCGTCGTCATGGTCGGCACCGCGACGCAGTCGGTGGCCAAGCGCATCGTAAGCGCGGTGGAGATCGGGCTCCTCGTGCGTGCCGTCGACACCCGCCGAGACTCATCATGATCGAGGTCGACTATGCCCGAGGCAGTTGTCCTCCACGAAACGTAGGCCCAGCCTAGCCGACCAAGCAACCGCCCGGCTACCGGGCATGCATGCCGGTGGACGATGAGCGCGCGAGTGTCGCAGCTATTGCGAACGCCGCGGCCTCGGCATCCGCGTCGCCATCGCGATCCATCAACAAGAAATACCCGATGCCGACTTGGAGCAGAGCGAAGGCGATGGCTAGCAGGACGGTCTTGGTGGTGCATGCCAGGGACGCAATCGTGAAGCGGCGCCATGCTGCGCTTGCCCATGCTCGCCTATTCACCCGAAGCTTGCCCGGAGCGCGCATCCCTTGAGTGCATTTACCGCGCGATGCGCGCATCTGCAACGATGGCGGTAAAGACATGTACACCTCACACCAAGCGATTACATCTCGCTGAACCATAGAGAACGATGCTGCGACAGAAACCTCGCCCTCATTGCCACCAGTACGATTCGGCAGTTGACGTGGCCACAAAGACGCAGTCCAGGTTCGTTTGGAAATTACTGCTGCTGCTTTATGGAAAGAAGTCGCAAGCGGGTTGCATCCGGACGGTCTGACGCAAGCAGGGTCACTGGCCGATGATGAGCAAGTCGCGGAAGCCGCGTCAGCGAGTTCCTGCAGTGACTCCAGGCACTTCAAGTGCCTTTTGCTCCCATCTGCCATCACGGGCGACGGCGGTCCATGCAATGACGCTTACGCCGATCTGTCCCAATCTGTTGCGCAAGCGTCACATTTCCAGCTGAGAGCTATGACGTGGGGCGGCCGCATGCTACGAGGCACTTGGAGGACAACGGGGAATCTCGCCTTAGCTTTGACCATGCAATACCGCAAGGACATTGATGGGCTGCGTGCGGTTGCTGTGCTTGCAGTCGTTCTGTTCCATGCCAAAGTTCCCGGCTTTTCCGGCGGCTTTGTCGGAGTGGACGTATTCTTCGTCATCTCCGGTTTTCTGATAACGGGCTTGATCGCAAGCGAAGTGGAGCGGGGTCATTTCTCTTTCGCCTCCTTCTACCATCGCAGAGTGAGGCGGATCGTTCCGGCCCTCCTCGCCGTCTACGTCGCTAGCACTGTTCTTGGCGCCCTTCTCATGCTGCCGCGGGACATGGCGGAATATGGGCGCAGCCTATTGAGTTCGGCGCTGTTTGTGTCGAACGTATTCTTCTTCAATCAGGCCGGTTATTTCGATGGACCATCGGAGCTGAAGCCACTGCTCCATACATGGTCCCTGTCCATCGAGGAGCAATTCTATCTCGCTTGGCCCATCCTGTTGCTGCTGGCTGTACGCTGGCGCCAGAAAGCCATGCCATATCTGGTGTGGTTAGTTGGCGGGCTATCGGTCGTTGGCTTTATTGTGGTCGCACACATCAATAAGGAAGCGGCTTTCTTTGCGACGCCCCTTCGCGCTTGGGAGTTGATGCTAGGAGCTTCCCTGGCGCTCATGCCGGTCCGCTCGCGCTTGAGTGTGCTCTCGGCGGAGCTTTGCGCCGGAACGGGACTGGCTCTCATAGTGGCTGCGACGACGAGCGCGAATGCGACACATCCATTGGCAGTTCTAGCGGCGCTCCCGGCTTGCCTCGGGGCTGCATTGGTTGTCCATGCTGGCGCAAGCCATCCGCAGGCGGGCGCCATCCGGCTCCTGTCCGCCGGTCCAGTTGTCGCGGTCGGCCTTTTGTCCTATTCGTTGTACCTATGGCATTGGCCGCTGTTTGCCTTCGCTCGCTATGCCTCCGACCGGCTCCTCGATTGGCAGGAAACGAGCCTGCTCATTTGCCTGAGTTTGGTTGCGGCATTTCTAAGCTACCGCCTTGTCGAGCAGCCCGCGCGCCACATAGATTTCGCTCGTATGCGGCCGGTCGTCGGCGGGGGACTTCTTGCGCTCGGCGCCTTCGCCCTACTCGGGCAGCAGATCAACAGGTTTGGTGGCTGGACATTCAATCTTGATCCCGAAATCCGCCGCCTCGATGCGACAGCAAGGGCCGACAATATTTACCGCGGCAAATGCCACGGGGAGAACAATGCTTTCCGCAACGAAGACCTTTGCACTTTCGGCGCTTCGCGCCGAGGGGGATCGTATGATCTTGTGATCTTCGGCGACTCGCACGCTGACCATTTCACCCCGGCCCTCGCCAAACTGTCCGCCCAGGCAGGACTCTCTGGACGGCAGGTCACTGTGGGCGGGTGCCTTGCACTCCTCGGCTATCACGAGATCATCTCGCCCTATGCAAAGGAGCCGCGATGTCGCGCCCTGCGCGAAGCTATACCGCGATTTGTGAAAGAAAATGCCCAGTTGCAGATGGTTGTGCTAGCCCACCACTGGTCGATCTATTTGGGCACGGATGTCTACTCGGATGAGGGGCACGCGCCTTTTTATCTACTAGGCGTCCCAGAGGATGAGAGATCCGAGGCTCGCTCCCTCGAGGTGCTGCGCCAAAGTCTCGAGCAGACCTTGGACTTCTTCGCCACGCGAGACATCCAAGTGATCTTGCTGGGCGAGGTTCCGCCCTTGGGGCGCGACCCGCTGAGATGCATCAGCGCGAGTCTTCGTCGGGGGCATGGGACGGACACGTGCAACCGCTCCATCGCCGAGGTGCGAGGCCGGTTAGACAAGGTCAATCATTTGCTGACTGATCTAGCGGCACGTCGAAAAAAAGTCTCATTCTTGTCTCCCCTCGACTCAATGTGTGACCAGAGTTGGTGTAGCCCCATTGTCAAAGGGGTGTACATGTATCGAGATGGGAATCACCTTAACCGCATCGGTGCCGAGCTGCTTTCACAGTCGATGTTCCTTCCGGGGTTGACTTACCGTACTGAGCTAGAAGTGCTGCGGAAGATGCCTTAGCCGGTCGGTAAACTTGGAGACAAATCGAACATGAGGACAGATCAACAATCCCTCTCCGACGTCGGCGATATCGGCGGCAACAGCACCGAGGCGCGAATCATCTCGCATCTGGCCAGGCGCGTCACGGAAGCGAGGCTCGAGACATGGCCGTTCCAGCATATCTTCGTGGAAAACATCTTTCCCGACGATGTGTATCGTCAAATAGTTGCCAACCTGCCGGACAAGTCCAGCTATCTGCCGTTCAACGTCAATCGATGGAAGAATGAGCAAGGAGAGTCGACCCGAGATAGGCTGTGCTTGTCGGAAGGGGAACTCGATCGGATCGAAGGCGGGAAGCGCCCATTTTGGTCGATTTTGACAAGGGCCTTGGAGTCCACTCAATTGCGCCTCGCCGTCTATGCGAAGTTGAGTGAAGACATCGCCCTGCGTCTAGGGTGCTCCCCGGGGGCGGTGACCGAGCAGGCTGCCTATCCCAACGTCATGTTGATCCGTGATTACAAGGACTACCGTATAAAACCCCATCCCGACGGACAACCGCGCGTTGTCACGATGCAGTTCTATCTGCCGAGCCCCGGCACCCCCGACAATCTCGGCACGTCGCTCTACGTAAGGCTCCCGCTCGCACGGCGACTTTTGGGGCGCAAGTTCAAGGAGGTGAAGCGCTTTCCCTTCCAACCAAACAGCGCCTATGCAATCGCTGTCAACGATTGCTCTCAGCGGCAGAGCTATCATGGCCGCGAGTTGATCACGGCAACGCAGACCACCCGCGACTCGATCATAATTGCATGGCTTTCGCGAAATGTGCCCCTGGGCCAGAAGCATGTTATGTGATGTAACAAGCGGGCGTCTCGCAGTGGGCGGGGCTACGGATCGGCAATCACCTGGACCCCAAGGCCGATACGTGTGCCAGCGTAATCTGATCGGTGGTTACTGCGGAGAGACGCATGTGCGGTCTGTTCTTCGTGTTGCAAAAGGGCAGGCCAATCGACCGCGAGCGGTTTGTCGTTGCGCTCAACACAATGCAGCATCGCGGTCCCGATCACGTTGGCACACGGTTCATTACGCGCACCGTCGAGGCAAGCGGCGGGCCCTGTGAAGTTCACGTAGCGTTCGGCCTGCATCGCCTAGCCATCCTGGATCTCGATCCAAGATCGCATCAGCCTTACGCCGACGACGATCGCGCGCTCGTCTACAACGGCGAGATTTATAATTACCGCGAGCTCAAGGGCGCCGGAATCGTTCGCGACGGCAACTTTCGGACGACGAGCGACACCGAGTTCCTTTTCAAACTCCTTGCCCAAGGCAACATCCAAGAACTGGGCCTGCTCAACGGGATGTGGGCGCTTTGCTTCTTCGACGGACACGCTTGCGAGCTGACATTATCGCGAGACCGCTACGGCAAGAAGCCCTTGTTCTACTTTCTTGACCAAGACGTGCTCTGCGTCTCCTCGACCATCCGTGCGATACTCGAATTCCTGGCGATTTCGACAACGTTCGAGAGACCTGCGCTGCTGGCCTATTTGAACTCGGGGGTGATGTACCCCGGAGATGGGCATGCCACGCATTTGAGCCGGATCCGGCAGCTCCCCCCGGCCACTGTTGCCCGCTTCGACATTCGCAGATGGACACTGCAGTCGGAGAGGTTTTTCTCCTTTCGCAGCACTGAGTGCGCGCCCCACCCAAGCGATCTGGCTCAGACGATCGCAGACGCCGTGCGTATCCGGTTGATCTCCGATCGACCGGTCGGCCTCTTGCTCTCCGGCGGGGTCGACAGCTCGATCGTTCTTGCCGGTCTTGCCAGCCAAGGCCTCCAACATCAAGTGCACTGCTTCATCGGTGAGGCCGGCCGGTCTGAGGATGCTCTTTACGCCCGCAAATGCACACAGCAGCTCGGCATCGATGCAACCGTCGTCGAGATGGTCTATACGGATCGCGCCTTCGAGCGGTTCCTTAGGATGTGCCGCCACTATGAGAAGCCATTCCCATTGCTCGGAAATTCGATGGCGATGTCGCAGATGTATGAGGCCATCCAAGGGCTCGGAGTTCCAGTCGTGCTCGACGGGACCGGTGGCGATGAAATCTTCGGTGGGTATTGGAACCGACAATTCCCATTCGCAGTGCGTGATGCGCTTAGGACCCAGGACGTGCGGCGCTTGCTGAAAATGAGCAAGAGCGGGCGGCCATTCTGTGAAGCTCTAGGCTGGACAGGCGCGAGGAAACGAGCGACCCAGCTGCTTCTCCGCATTCCTGGGATCCACCACAAGTCGAACGCCATCCGTGACTATTGTTCGCCCGAGGTCATCGCAGCGGGCTCGCCAGATCCGCTTGCCGCGAAGTACCCAAGTTTTCGCGAAGCCCTATGCCTGGACGTGGAGCGTGGCCGTCTCGGAGAATGGATCTGGCACAACGATCGGAACGCCATGATGTCAAGTATTGAGAACCGGAGTCCGCTGCTTGACTACCGACTTGCCAGATTCATCGGGACACCGGCATCGCAAAAATTCGTAGATAGGTGGAACAAACATGAACTTCGTTCTGCTTTTGATATGCTCGTCAAGCTGCCGACACAGTGGCGGACAGAAAAGCAGGGCTTCAGGTGGGCCGCCCGCCGATTTTTCAAGGACAATAGTGATCGCATTTTGGAACTTATCGCAGCGTCGGAGCTGCTGAAGCATCATGTTCGGATTGACCGGTTTTGCGATGATGTTAGACGAGGGAAACGACTGATGTCATCGCGGTTGACGCCCCGGCTCCTCTGCATTGCCGGTGTTGAACATGCTTTGCGGCTCCGCCCGGAGTGAAGCGAAACACCAGCATTTGTGCGCCAAGTTCATGAAAGCCATTCTCATTAACACGACCTTCCAGATCGGTCATCACGGCTGCACCCTGGTGGATCGTCAGATCGACCAACTTGCTAGTGCTTGCGGCCTCGTGATCGCAGCAAAGCTGCCGCTTCATGCCGATTGGTCCACGCTCGCGCCCCGCTATTTCGATCTCGTTCTCGTCAACGGCGAGGGCGGCCTGCACCATGACAGCAAGGCAGCCAAGCGGATCGCTGACGTACCGTCCTGGGCGTCGGAGCGTGGCCGACCGGCGTTCTTGTTCAACTCTGTCTACGAGGCGAATGGCCCGGATATCGCTGCCGGCGTCGCCCGTTACGATGCCATCTTCGTGCGTGACGAATACAGCCGCGCCGCTCTCGGAGCGGCCGGCATTCCATCGGCGGTTGTGCCTGATCTGGCGCTAGGCTGGAGTCCGCCCGCAAAGGGGGGAACCGGACGCGCCATTGTGGTCACAGACTCGACTCTGCGCGAGACAAACGCGCAACTCCATGCATTCGCGCGCGCGATTGGGGCCCGTTTCTTGCCACTAATGGCGCGACCTCCTCGCCCGCTCGTTGACGTGCACGCTGACCTATTTAGATGGTCTCGGTACGTGAGCAAACGCTTCGCTTCATTTTTAGCTCCTCCGGGGCTCTGGCGGGATCGCTGGCGCGGCCTGATACCCGGATTTGAGGATTTCGTCGCTTGGCTGACCGATAATGCTGGCTTGATCATTGCAGGTCGTTTCCATGGACTGTGCCTTGCACTCGACCTTGAGATCCCTGTACTTGCAGTACCGTCGAACACCCGGAAAATCGAAGGTGTGCTCGAGGCTGCAGCGCTGCAAAGCCGATTAGTAGAAAACCTTGACCTACTGCGACACCGGCTGGCGCAAGAAGGACCCGAAGCGTTTGCGTATAGTGACGATGAGGTTGCCAAGCTCCGCTCATTTCGCACGCGAGCGGCCGTCGACGCGAACCGCATGTTCGAAATGATGCATGAACATGCTGAGGGAACTCTGCGTCGGAAACATTGAGCGATCGCTCACCTCCTGTTACCGCCCCACGTTACAATGTCGCGGCTCTCTATCCATGGCCGAGATTTGTAACGGATGGTGTACTGATCGCCTACTCGGTTGAGCCCACAGCGTTATGGCGAAGCACCGCGGGCTATGTCGGCTGCCTCTTGAGAGATGACAAGGTTGCCGAACTGCCTATACAGCTTCCTGCAATCTTCGCTCTGGACTTAAATCTGAAGGCGGCCAAGGAACTGACAGCCGGGCAGGACCTGCAGGCGCGCCTGGCGCTTCTCGAGGATGGATGTCTCCGTGTCCGGGTCGCTTCCGGCGGCGCTGCCGTGGCCGGCAAGTCGTACGTCTGGGTGTGCTGACAGGTGGCAAAACCGCGTCCGATATTGCCATTTAGCGGACGTTAGTGCGACAGCTGCGCTGCGCTCAATCGGTGGCCTGTTGCCTTCGGCTTTTCATTGTCGGGCTAGGGCGTGAGCACTTGCCGGAACAATGGCATGACTCTGGCCGAGCCGAACGGGCTCAAATGGTCGTCGTCGATATAAAGGGGCCGTATGCCGTCCGCCACGGTGCATGCGGCAGCATCGCACAGCGCGCGATGCGGATAGATAACTACTTTTCCAAGCGACTCGAGACGTCCTAATGCCGCTATGACCTGACTCTGGCGCGTATCGAAATCCGATCGACGTACTGGCGGTAGAACGCCGATCCCGCGAAGCGCGCGCACCAAGGTTCCGGGAACGTCGAAGTCGATCTCAGGCACCGGCCCAATCAGAACTACGCGCCGAGGCGTGGCGATCCAGCAAATCGAGGGTTTGCACGAGTGCATCTGCGAGAGAGATGGGCTGGCCAGTGGCGCTCTCAACGATCTGACCGGATTGCTCGCCATCGCCTGGAGCGCGCACGTCTGAGGCGAAGTTTGCCCAGCGGCCCCCGACTACGATTGTTTTTGGTCGATCACGTTGGATTGCTGCGATCACAGAGTCGACGAATACCTGACAATTCCTGACGATGTGGCGATTCCTCACGTCGATGCCCTGGAGTGGCGGGCAGTTTGGTAGCGAGACCAGCACCCCGCTGGACGTCGGTGAGAGAAGTAGTTGCGCAAGCTCGGCAGCAAATGCTCCCGCGTGCGAATCTCCCCAGATGACCAGGTCGGTTCCTCTCGCGTGCGGATTCCATCGGCAGACGACCGAACGCCGGGGGCGATCCGGGATCCACGCCGTATCGGTGACACATTGAGGCTTCAAAGCCAGTGCCGCGTCCAGCTGCGCTACCGAGGCGCGCGCGTCAGCATTGAGGCGCCAACCTGCTGAGGCCTGGGTGTATCCGACAACACCGGTGGCAGTTGCAGCGAGCACAGCAGCTGCGATAGCGACTAAGGCCGGCCTGTTGGCGATCCGGCTCGTCCCGGACCGCATGGGTCGCTCCACCAGCCACCATAGTAGTATCGCAAGCGCTAGCATAAGAACGAACAGGATGACCTGCTCGAGCGGCAGCAACGGACGGCCGGTGTACATGCGCCAATACACGATCAACGGCCAGTGGACGAGGTAAAGCGAATAGGAAAGGAAGCCAACGGCAACGATTGGGCGGGCGGCCAGGAGACGTAAGACCGGGCTCTGACCGTTGGCCCCGAAAGCAATCACTAAAGCTGTCGACAGCGTCGGCAGGGCCAGCAGCCAGCTTGACATCGTCGAGTCATCAAACAGGCTGACGCTCGCAACGATGCCGAGAAGCCCGATTGCGGCGAGTGTCTTGCCTCTCTTGGGATTTAGATAGCCGCGGGCTTCTGCCATCGCGACGCCGCATCCGAGGGCGAGTTCCCAGAAACGTGCCATCGGCATGAAAAAGGCGTTCTTGGCGCTGATCGGATGCGCGATCACAACGTACGCAAATGAGACCAGTGCTAGGACGCCCAGCGCCGCGGCCGGCTTAATTCGTGGGTACCGAGCAAGCAGAATGAGGAGCGGAGGGAACAGGAGATAAAACTGCTCCTCGACACCCAAAGACCACATATGCAGCTGGACTGCCCCACGCTGCGGTACCAGGAGTTAGGTTAGAGTCCGGCCGCTATTGGCCAGCGTCTGGTCTGACCGGAGCGCAGCGTAGGCAGAGCCGACGCTGGCGGCAAGATCGTCTCGGGTGCCGGCGGGCGATAGCCGAGCGAGGAGTGTGGCCTGATCGCATTGTAGTGCCGCCGCCACTGCTCGATCAGCACCTTGGCCTCGTGCAGGGTCGAGAACGGTTCTCCCGCCAGCAGCTCGTCGCGGAGCTTGGAGTTGAAGCTCTCGCAGTCTCCGTTCTCCCACGGGCTGCCCGGCTCGATGTAGAGCGTCGTCACGCCGATCCGGCCGAGCCACTCGCGCACGTT
>JBFWRV010000081.1:0-25512 GCA_050248715.1 Hyphomicrobiaceae bacterium
ATTGTGGGCTCTCGATTCTTGCGCCGCCAGTTGTAAGGTCCACTCGCCTTCGGCTCGCTCCCCTCACAACCGGCAATGATGCCCACCACTTCCTTAATAACGTCCGATCAAATCCAAACTTTTACAGGTAAAGCGAGAGCGTCGATCCTCGCCCGATGCCCGCACTGAAGGACTCGACGTGCCCGTTGCACGCGGTCACCAGCGCGCGCGATATCCAAAGACCTAGTCCGGACCCCGGAATGGTGTCGCGATGGCGTGGACTTCGATAGAAGCGCTCCCAGATATGCTTCCGCTCCTCTTGCGATAACCCCACACCGTCGTCCCTCACCGCAAACCTCAACATGCCGCCGCTTCGCTCCGCCCTGATCTCTATCGAGGACGCAGCGGGAGAATATTTGACCGCGTTCTCGATGAAGTGACCCAAGGCTTTTTCGATCAACGTTGGGTCGATATACACGAATGGAAGATCTTCCTCGACCATGACGTTCAGGCGATGTGTGGTGAGCAACCGTCGCTTTCGGTCTATTGCAGCATTCACGATGTCTCCCGGATCGACCCATTCCATGCGGGGTCGGATGCCTTCGCTACTAATACGAGTGGAGTCAAGAAGGTCTTGTATCTGATCGTTCAGCCTCTCGGCTTCCTCGCGCATGGCCTTTACGAGCGATGCGTTCCGCACATCTGCCGCGACCTGTGGCGACTCTGCCAGTATGGACGCGGACCCGAGAATCGACGCCAGGGGTGACCGGAGTTCGTGAGACACGGATCCGATCAATGCTTCTCGCAACGCGTCCTCCTGCTCGCGCAGCTTGGCCTTACGCACATCCGCGGCAAGCTTTCCGGTCACCACCGCGACAATAATGAAAAATACGAGGTCAATGAGGTGAACGGGGCTATGAACGCGAAAATCGTAGATGGGAGCGTAGAAAAAGAACGCCGCCGCACCTATCGCCGCAAGGGCTGTAATAACGGCAGGCACAATGCCCCCTCGTATCGCAGCAAATAAGACTGCGATGAGATAGATGATGGTGACCGTTCCAACGTCGGCAAACCTTTGCAGGGCAATCATTCCCACCGTCAGGAGTGACAGCAGGCCAAGCGAAGCTGCGACCACCGAAACCGCGCTGCTCAGGGACGTGGCGGTATATTTCATCATTCGTCCGTATATGAGAGACAGCATTGGTCAACCTGCCCGTTTCCCCAAATGTGCCTCTGGCGCGTTAGATAGCAATGGATCCGGCTCGCAACCAAGTCGCACCGCGGCAAGGGCATCGCGCGCTTGCAATTCGCGGTCCATCACATGCAGATCGAGGGCAAGGACGATGGACAGCCCAACTCCCGGCAGATGCATCCCAGGCTGCGGCGCAGTCGAGCGCCGCCATGGCGCGGCCCTGCCTGCCGGCAAGGAGGGCGAGAGCCCGGGGCCTCGTTGAAAGACGATCGCGGCGCCACGGCGGACAATTGCACGGCCCGCGCCTTCAATTGCGTCAGGTTGGTTGCGACGTGCCCCTCGCGTCCAGACGAAGCCTGAGCCGCTTCCGCGCGGACTTTGTACGCGTTGCGGGTCCGGGGATCGAACGCGCGCTCGGGGGTGATGAGGAAAACCACGCTGTTGCGTGCCTCGCTCTCCAGGCAGCCGGATAGCGACCCGGAAATTCTTGCCGACGAGGCCGGGGCCGAAACCGCTGGGGGAAGCCCGCTTCAAAGACACACAGTGGAGCTGACGGTGCCGCCCAACAAGGTGTCGGGCGGCGTCTTCAGAGCACGAGACGACTGCGGGCGATGGGGCTTCCAAGACCGTTATGCTGCGGCGATTCCGTCAGCTTTCAGAAGTACTTGAGGCGCGATTGGCCGGCTGGCCTGGCCCCGTCCTAGACCGAAACGGGCATCCGCGACCCTGCAGCTGGACCTCGGTGGCGTCCATAGAGCGGAAGGGACGGCCGCATTTCGCGCACCCAATGAATTGTTGCGTCACACTCGATCGCGTCGCCGCCGACGTTGTTGCGTGCATGCAAGGCCAGATCGCGGCCTGACGACGTGCGCAGACCCGGCAGCGACGGGCCAAAAAAAGGCGGCTTTGCTGCGAATGCGACGTTAGCTCTTGCCAATGGCGCCGGCGAGATGCGTACAATTGGATGTGGCATTGGCCGAGCTGGAAGCGTCCCGACGAACCAAGCTTTCCTGGTGCACCAGTTTCCTGGATGGAGCGGCGCGTTGCTCGAGAAAATCGCGCGAAGGTATCTGGAGGTATTTCGATCATGTCCATGACCAGCAATATATGTACCCGTCTTCCGGTCGCGGCCGCGCTGGCGTTGGGCTTGAGCGCGCAAGCCGGATTGGCCGGCGGCACCCTGCGGATCGCGATGACGGCCTCCGACGTTCCGACGACGACGGGTGCACCGGACAATGGCTATGAGGGCGTGCGCTTCCTCGGTTATCCCGCGTTCGAAGGACTCGTGCTCTGGGATCTGAAGAGCACGGACAAGCTGGCCGGCATCCGCCCAGGCCTCGCGGAACGATGGGAGCAGGACGGGAACGACAAGGCCAAGTGGGTGTTCCACCTCCGCAAGGGTGTGAAGTTCCATGACGGCAGCGATTTCAACGCCGACGCGGCGATCTGGAATCTCGATCGCTACTTCAAGAAAGACGCCAAGCAGTTCGACCCGCCGGGCGGCGCCGTCGCCCAGGCGCGAAATCCTTTTGTCGCCGGCTATCGCAAGATCGACGACAGCACGATCGAGATCACCAATCCGCGTCCGCTCAGCTATTTCCCGAACATGCTGCCCTACATGCTCTATTCGAGCCCTGCACAGTTCGAGAAGACCGGATCGTGGGCCGAGTTTGCCAAGTCGCCCTCGGGCACGGGGCCGTTCAAGATCACGGAGTTCAAGCCGCGCGTCAGCGTCACGCTCAGCCGCAACGAAGGCTATTGGGACAAATCGAGGGTCCCCAAGCTCGATCGCATGATCCTGTTCCCGATGCCCGAGGCGACGACGCGGCTGGCCGCATTGCGCTCAGGTCAGGTCGACTGGATCGAGGTTCCCCCACCGGACGCCGTGCCAAGCCTAAAGGGTGCTGGCTTCGAGATCGTCACCGGCAGCTACCCGCATATGTGGCCGTGGGTGCTCAACCTGGCCAAGGAGGACGCTCCTTGGAAGGACGTGCGCGTGCGCCGCGCCGTCAACTATTGCTTCAACCGTGAGGGGCTGGTCACGCTGCTGAACGGCTTGGCCGAACCCTCGGTCGGCGCCTTCAAGCCCGCGGACCCCCAATTCGGCAACCCGACGGAGAAGTACAAGTACGATCCTGCCAAGGCCAAGGCGCTGCTGAAGGAGGCGGGCTTCGGCCCGGACAAGCCGGTCAGGGCCAAAGTCATGATCTCCACCAGCGGCTCCGGTCAGATGCTGCCGCTGCCGATGAATGAGTTCCTTCAGCAGAACCTGAAGGAGTGCGGTTTCGACATCTCCTTCGAGGTAGTGGAATGGGGGACGATGCTGGTAGCCCTCCGCAACTCACCCGTCGCGCAACAGGCGCTAGGCTCCGATGCCATGAACATCAGCCTGCCGCCCTCGACGGACATCTCTCAGATCGCCCTCTACTTCCTTTCGACCAATGCGGCGCCGAAGGGTCGCAACTGGGCGAACTGGAAGAACGAGGAGTTCGACAAATTGATCGACCGCATCGAGAAGTCGAGCGATCCGGCCGAGATCCTGAAGGACACCCAGCGGGCGCATGAGATCATTGTCGACGAGGCGCCATGGGCCTTCATCGTCCACGACCGCAACCCCCGGGCGATGACAAAGAAGGTCAAGGGCTTCGTCAGCGCGCAGAGCTGGTTCCAGGACTTCACGGGCGTCGACATGGAATAGGGCCCGGGCCCGCTCCGCCCCAGGCTTTCAGGGCCCGATCTGCGGCGCGCGCCGGCAGGATCGGGCCCGAGGCGTTCGGCGCTGTCGGGGGCATCTCGCGAAAGGTGAACAGTTCACATGTGGGCCTATACCTTCCGCCGCCTGCTCTACGCCGTCCCGGTGTTGCTCGGCGTGTCGATGCTGGTATTTGCCCTGATCCACCTGGCACCCGGCGACGTCGTCGACATCCTGGTTCCGCCGGAAGTGCCCAAGGAAATCGCCGACGACCTGCGGCGCCGCTTCCGGCTCGACGAACCCATCTACGTTCAATACTTCGCCTGGCTCAGCCGCCTTCTCGTCGGCGATCTCGGCATCTCGTTCTTCACCAACCGGCCGGTCGGCGAAGAATTGTTCGGAGCGCTGGGAAATACCCTGATCCTTGCGCTGCCCGCCGCCGTGCTGGGCTTTTTGCTCGGCATCCTGCTGGGCGCGCTGGCCGCCTACAATCACGACAGCTGGCTGGACAAGCTGTTCTCAGCCACCGCGATCATCGGTGTCAGCCTGCCGCATTACTGGGTAGGCATCGTGCTCGTGGCGATATTTGCTGTCGTCTTGAATGTGCTGCCGGCACAGGGTATGGGCCTTGGTGGTATCCCGATGAGCTGGGAGCAGCTGCAGCATCTGATCCTGCCGGTTGTGACGCTGTCTCTGATCCCGATGGGTGTAATCAGCCGCCTGGTGCGTGCCAACGTGCTTGAAATCCTGAGCCAGGAATTCGTGGGCGCGCTTCACGCCAAGGGCCTGCTCAGCCGACGGGTTCTGTATCACACGCTCAAGAACGCGGCCCCGTCGGCGCTGGCGCTGATGGGCCTTCAGTTCGGTTATCTGCTCGGCGGATCGATCCTTGTCGAGACGGTCTTCAACTGGCCAGGGTCCGGCGGGCTGATGAATCTCGCCATCTTCCGGCGCGACATCCCCGTTCTGTCCGGCACGATCGTGGTGCTCGCTGCCATCTTCGTGGCCATCAACATTCTCGTCGACGTGCTCCAGGCGCTGATCGACCCACGCATGCGGCGCTAGGGAGGGGCGCAATGGCAGATGCCGCTGTCCTGTCCTCCGATCCCGCCCTGGCGCTGAAGCGCGCGCAACAGGGCCAGAGCTACTGGCGCCGCGTATGGCAGCGGCTGCGCGACGACAAGGTGACGCTGGCCGTGATCGGCGTTCTAGCGCTGCTGCTGCTCATGGTGATCTTTGCGCCCTGGTTCACGGTGCACGACCCTTACGTCGGCTCCGTCCTTCGCCGCCTGAAACCGATCGGCACGCCTGGCCATTGGCTCGGCACCGACGAGGTTGGACGCGACCTGTGGTCACGTATGGTCTACGGCGGCCGCCTGTCGCTGCTTGCGGGCGTGGTCCCGGTCTTCCTGGCGCTGCTCATTGGCGGCTTTCTCGGCATCCTCGCGGGCTACGTCGGCGGGCTTCTCAACAGCGTCATCATGCGCCTGACGGATGTTCTCTACGCCTTCCCTTCCATCCTCCTGGCCATCGCCATCACGGGCATTCTCGGCGCCGGCCTGCAGAACACGATCCTCGCGCTCACGATCAGCTTCATTCCGCCCATTATCCGCATATCCGAGAGCATCACCACGCAAGTGCGCCACCTCGACTTCGTGGAGGCGGCGCGCGCAAGCGGTGCGGCGCCGCTCACCATCATGCGCTACCACATCCTCAACAACGTGCTGGGCCCCATCCTGGTCTATGCCACGAGCCTGATCAGCATTTGCATCATCCTGGCCGCGGGGTTGAGTTTCCTTGGTCTCGGAGTGACGCCGCCGAGCGCGGAATGGGGCCTGATGCTCAATAATCTGCGCCAGGCGCTTTGGGTGTCGCCGTTTGTGGCCGCCCTGCCGGGCGTCATGATCTTCATCACCTCGATGTGCTTCAACCTTATGAGCGACGGCCTGCGCCAGGCCATGGACGTGCGGTTGTGACCGGGGCAAGGGACATTCCCCTCCCGGCCGCCGGCGCTTGCGCGCCGGCGCCTGGAAGTGCGAGCTCCGAGGTTGTCGGGACGGGCGCATCCCGCCGTCGCATCGCGCCCCTGCTTCACGTCGACAATCTCACCAAGCATTTCCCCTTGAAGGGTGGACTGCTGAACCGCACGCAAGCTCTCGTGCAGGCCGTCGACGGCGTCTCCTTCAATGTGTTGACGGGCGAGACGCTCGGCATTGTCGGCGAATCCGGCTGCGGCAAGTCGACCACGGCACGGCTGATGATGCACCTCATACGGCCCGACAGCGGAACGATCGCTTTCGATGGACGCAAGGTAGGTGCAATTGAGCATGGTCTCAGCCACCGCGAGCTGCATCGGCAGATGCAGATGGTGTTTCAGGACTCCTATTCGTCCCTCAATCCGCGACTTCCCGTCGTGATGTCGATTGCCTTCGGCCCCTTCGTGCACGGATTGGGAAGGTCCGCGGCGTTGAAGCGGGCCATGGAGCTGCTGCAGGCCGTTGGGCTCGATCCACTGCTGTTCGCCAACCGCTATCCGCACGAGCTGTCCGGCGGCCAGCGTCAGAGAGTGAACATCGCGCGCGCGCTTGCACTGTCGCCGCGCATCGTGATTCTCGACGAGGCCGTCTCGGCGCTGGACAAGTCGGTCGAGGCGCAGGTGCTGAACCTTCTCGTCGACCTGAAAGCACAGCTCGATCTGACCTATGTGTTCATCAGTCACGATCTCAACGTGGTGCGCTACATCAGCGACCGCGTCATGGTGATGTACCTCGGCAAGGTCGTCGAGATCGGACCGGTCGACCGCCTCTATCGCGATCCGCGCCACCCCTACACGCGGGCCCTGCTTTCAGCCATGCCCTCGATGAATCCCCGCCGACGGACTGTCGAGGCACCGCTAAGCGGCGACCCTCCCAATCCTATCAGGCCGCCATCCGGCTGCCGCTTTCGAACCCGCTGTCCGTTTTCCGAACAGGTCTGCGAGGCTGTGGCGCCGCTCCTTCTGGCGCCGCCAGGGGATGCGCTGCGCGCAGTGGCCTGCCACATGAGCGTGCCCACGTCCGGCCACAGCCGAGCCGTTGCCGCGGTGAGCGCATGATGCAAATCCAGGCATCGAGCAGATCGGTCGTGTCGGTGGAGAACCTGCACGTGCGCTTCGCGATGCGCGATGCGACGGTATCTGCCGTCAACGGCGTCAGCTTCGACCTGGAGGCTGGCAAGGTGCTGGGCATCCTGGGCGAGTCCGGCTCGGGCAAGAGCGTGACCCTGCGCGCGCTGATGCGCATGCTGCCTCCGGCACGTACGCGCGTCGAAGGCCGCATCCGCATCGCCGGCCATGAGATCACGGCGATGGACGAGGACGCATTGCGCAAGGTGCGCGGCGCCAAGGTGGCCATGATCTTCCAGGAGCCGATGACGGCCCTCGATCCGGTGTTCACCGTCGGCGTGCAGATTGCCGAGACCATCGTGCGGCATGAGGGCGTATCCTACGCGGTAGCGGGGCGGCGGGCGCTGGAGCTCCTGGAAATGGTGCAGATTCCCTCCGCGGCCCGACGGCTGAAGGCCTACCCCCATGAGATGTCCGGCGGCATGCGCCAGCGGGCGATGATCGCGCTTGCGTTGTCGTGCCGCCCTTCGGTCCTGCTCGCCGACGAGCCGACGACGGCGCTCGACGTGACGGTGCAGATCCAGATCATTCTGCTACTGCGCCAGCTGCAGCAGGACCTCGGCATGGCCGTCGTCTTCGTCACCCACGATGTCGGCGTCGCCGTGGAGGTAGCTGACCGTATCGGCGTGATGTATGCGGGCCGTTTGGTCGAGCTCGGCCCCACCGAGGAGGTGATCGAACGCCCGGCGCATCCCTACACCGCCGCGCTGCTGACCTCGACGGTGCTGGGCTCGGCATTCGGACGGCGGCTGGACACCATTCCCGGCATGCCGCCGGACTTGCGCGCGCTGCCGGAGGGGTGCAGCTTCGCGCCACGCTGTCAGTTTTGCCAGGATGCCTGCCGTGTCTCCATGCCCCCGGAGCATGAGATGGCGCCCGGACACACGACGCGCTGTCTGCGCACCGCGGGGCGCGAAATCGAACTCGCGGGGCCGACGCTGAGCGCCCGGAACACCTACGTCGGCGACGGCGACCGGCCATGAGCCAAACCGACGCGCCAACCGTCGGGCGCTTGCTCGACCATCCATGATCAGAAGCCCAGCTGCGCGATCCGCCAGGAGCCAAAGCATGAGCAAGGACCTCGCCGACCTGCCCGTTCACGCCCTCGTCCCCAAGCTCAAGTCACGGAGCGTCTCGCCCGTTGATCTGGTCGCCGCCTGTCTGGATCGCATCGAGAGGCTCGATTCCAAGCTGCATGCGTTCGTCGAGGTTTACGACAAGGAGGCCCGCCTCGCCGCAGAGGCCGCCGACAAGGCCATCCGCTCCGGCCACAGCGTGGGTCCGCTTCACGGCATCCCGATCGCTCTCAAGGACCTGATCGAGCTCGAGGGCCGCATCGCGACCGGCGGCAGCGCCTTCTGGCGCGATCGCCGGTCCACGCGCACCGCCACGTTGGCGCAGAAGCTTATCAGTGCTGGGATGATCATCGTTGGCAAGACTCACACGGTGGAGTTTGCATTTGGCGGCTGGGGTACCAACCAGCACCTGGGTGCACCTTGGAATCCGTGGGATGCAGAGACTCATCGCACGCCCGGCGGCTCCAGCAACGGCTCGGGTGTGGCGGTCGCTGCGCGCATGGTCCCATGTGCCTTGGGCACCGACACGGGGGGCTCGGTGCGTGTGCCGGCAGCCTGGTGCGGGATCACCGGGCTCAAGACCACCATCGGCAGAATCAGCACCTACGGGGTCCTGCCTCTGAGCCCGACGCTCGATACGCCCGGTCCCATTACGCGCAGCGTGGAGGATGCGGCCACGCTGTTGCAGCTGATGCAGGGTGCCGATCCGCGTGATGCACGTACGCTGTCGCTGCGCGATGCCGACCCGATGCCTGCTTTACGCCGTGGCGTTAAGGGTCTGCGCCTGGGACGGATGGCCGCCAGCGAGCGCGACGGTGTCGAGAGCGAAGTGCTCGCCGCCTACGACCGCTCCCTGGACGAGCTTGCGGGCATGGGTGCGGAGATCATCGAAGTGAAGTTGCCGCGCAGCTTCCGCGACTACGGCGCGACATCGGGGCGCATCATGGCCGCGGAGTCTTATGCCTTGCTGAGCCGCATCGTCGACAACAACAGCCATCCCCTGGACGAGGCGGTGCGTCCGCGCATCCGCGCGGGCGCGGCCATCTCGTCGCGCGAATATCTCGAAGTGCTTGCAGAGCGTGAACAGCTGAAGATGGAGTACGCAACCGCCACCGACAATATTGATGCCCTGCTGGCGCCCGTTACCATGACTCCCCCGATCCCCCTCACCGAGGTGGACCAGGCCACGACACCGGCCTTCTTTACGCGCTGGGTCAATTTCCTGGACCTGTGCGGCCTGGCGGTGCCCAATGGCTTCACCGCGGCGGGCCTGCCGTTGTCGCTGCAGATCGTTTGTCCCGGCGGCGAGGAGGCGATGGCCCTGCGCATCGGCTGGGCATGGCAGAACGCGACCGACTGGCACGCGCGCATTCCACCGCTTGTGCAGTAGCGCACGTCGGAAGCTGCGAGGGGCGGGCACGATGGGCAACGAGCCCGACAAGGCGAGCTGGCCGCAGGGAATCTGGGCGGCGGTCCCGACCCCCTTCCTGCCCGACCAGAGTCTCGACCTCATCGGCATCGCCCAAAACGTCCGCCACTATCGCGACGTGCTGGGCCTTGCAGGCATCTTCTGCAACGGCCTCATGGGCGAGGGTTGGTCGCTTTCGCTTGCCGAGCGTCGCCAGATCATTGAAGCGACGCTTGCAGCAGCCGAAGGCAAGCTGGCGGTCGGCGTGGTGACCACGTACGGAAGCATCTCCGAGACGCTCGAATTGTCACGTCACGCGGCTGCAGCCGGTGTGGACCACATTGTCCTGATGCGTCCGGCTGGCCTGTTCTCCAGCGACGAGGTCGCCGACTTTGTGCGGCTGATCGCACGAGCCGCCGCATGCAAAGTGGTGCTGTTCGACAGCGAGGCGCAGGGCGGAGGTTACCCGGCTGCCGTCATACGCAGTCTCGCCCAAGAAGGCCTGATCCATGCGGTCAAATGCACGCGCAACGCGGACGCCATCGGCGCGCTGCAGGCGGAATGCAGCGGAGCGCCCACGGTCTGCGACCCCTATGAGTCGCACGCGCTCGCGAATCTGGCGCGCTCGGGTAGACCGGTTCTCTATGCCGACCCCGAGCCCTATCTGTACCAGACTTCGCGCCTGCGGCTGGTCCACGACTACTTCGATGATCATTGCCGGGGCAATCTCGGCGCCATGCTCGCGCGCTATCGACGGCTCGAGCCGCTTCGGAGGGTTTATGAGCGCTGGATCCAAGGGCCGCTCATGCGTGGAGAGCCCGTCAACGCCGCCCTGAAGCAGTGGTGTCGCCGGCTCGGCCTGGCAGCCGGTCCCGTACGGGACCCATTGCGTGAGCTCACGGCCAAGCAGGCGATGGCGCTTGATGCCGACCTCGATTCAGGGTTCGCCGAGGCGTTTGGGCCCTTATCACCGCTTGCGCGTTGAGCGTCCGCAGTCGCCGCAATCCCTGCTCACGACGCAAAGGGCGACACTCCAGGGAATCCATCTCAACGCCATTGGTGGACCGGCAAGGCGGCTGTCACGCCTCACGACAGCGCGAAACCAGGCGGCACCTCGAGGTCCGGCCGGCTGTCGAACAGGCGCCGCCACGCAGCTTTGCCGATCCGCTGCGCCTCCGCGACGATGCGCTCCTCGTCCATGGTGAGGATCTCGCCGCCGCGCATGATCCAGCGGCCGTCCACCATCACGGCTTCCACGTCGCTGCCCTGGCCTTGATGAACGTAGTCGGCGACCACCCGCAGCACCGGCGCCAGATGCGCGCGCTGCAGGTCGATCACGATGAGGTCAGCCTTGTTGCCGGCAACGAGTGCACCGCCATCGGCGAGCCCCATCGCGCGATAGCCGTTGACGGTGGCCCAGCGATGCACCTGCTCGGGCGTCGGCTGCCGGCCGTCCTGGCGGCGCACGCGCTCCATGAAGAGCCCCGTGCGCACCACCTCGACCATGTCCTCGGCCATGTTGTCGGTGCCCATGGCGATGCGGCAGCCGTACTGCTCGAGGTCGGCGATGCGCGGGCTCAAGCCCCGCCGCGCCGCGATCGCCGAGTTGAACGAGACCGTTACCTTGGCGCGCCCGAGCCGCCTCTCCTCCTGCGGCTCCATGCAGCGGCAGTGCGCGGTGATCAACCGATCGTTGAGGAAGCCGATCTCGTCGAGATATTCCGTCGGCAGGCAGCCGCGCTCCGCCTTCACTGCGGCAACCTCGCCCCAGATCTGGTTGAGATGGATCGTCGCCACCGCGTCGAGCTTCTGCTGCAGGGCGCGCACGTCGCGCAGCAGCTCGGGTGAGCACATGTCCGGAGCCCACGCGGAGACGCCGACGCGGATGCGCCCGTCCGCCGTCCCATGGCGCTTGGCATGCAGGGTCTCGATGTTTGCAAGGCAGCGCTCGCCCAGCTTTCGGTCCACCTCGAACGGCGCAGGATCGCCGATCGAGCCCTTGGCCTTGTCCCAGGCCCGCTCGGTCACGAGAAAGCGCACGCCCGTGGCCGCAAGCGCGTCGGCGTAGCTCTCGATGCCCGCCGCGTCCTCCAGGATCGCGGTGGTGCCGCTGCGGATCGCCTCCAGCACGGCAAGCTGGCAGAAGACGCGGTGCTCGTCGGGGTTCACCGGCGGCAGGGGCAGCGGCGAAAGCCCGCTCGTGAACGGCGGCTTGTGCGGCGGCGACAGGTCCTCGTAGACCCCGCGGGCGAGCGTCATGTGCAGATGCGTGTGCACGTTGGCAAAGCCCGGCATCACCGCCTTGCCCGTGCCGTCGATCCTCTCCGCCTGCGGATACCGGGCCAGCACCTCGCGGCTCGATCCGACTGCCACGATGCGGTCCGCCTCCACGGCGACGCCTCCATCGTAGATCACGGTATCGTCGGCATCCACAGTGGCGACGGCGGCTCCATGAATGACGATCGTCATGCCCATACCTCGCTCGATGTGTGCGCCTCGGTGCCGGTCAATGCGATTGCAATGATACACGGGCCGGATACGCTGCCAACTGCACGGGGGTGGCCGCACTCCTCGCCCCTCCTGAACCGTCTAAGGGCGGATGGCATACCCTCGGCCGTGCTTCGACAAGCTCAGCACGGGGTTGGAGAACGCTCGCTGCGCACTCTTGAGATTGGAAGCTGCCGATGACGACGACGGTCTTTCGCAATGCCGCTTGGCTGGTCGCGTGGGATGAGGCGCGCGCCACCCATGTCTATCGCCGCGATGTCGACCTTGCCATCAACGGCCCCGACATCGTGTTTCTCGGCAAGGGCTACGGTGGCGTAGCCGATACTGAGATCGACTGCTCGCGGCGGCTCCTCCTGCCCGGCCTCGTCAACATCCACACGCATCCGACGAGCGAGCCCCTGCGCAAAGGCATTACCGACGAGACCCGCAGCCCGGGCTTCTGGCACAGCTCGCTCTACGAGTTCCTGACCGTCTTCAACAACGACCGCGACGGCTCGATCGCCGCCATGCGCGTGGCGCTGGCGGAGTTGCTGATGAGCGGGGTGACGACGGTGGTCGACATATCGCCGGCCTTCGACGGCTGGATCGACACACTCGCCGAATCCGGCATCCGCGCTGTCGCCGCACCCATGTTCCGCGACGCACGCTGGTTCACAAGGAACGGCCACAAGCTCGAATACGCCTGGGACAAGAAAGCGGGCCGCGAGGGGTTCGAGAACGCGCGCCGCCTCATCGACCTCGCCAACCAGCACCCCTCGGGACGCCTGAGCGGCATGATGATGCCGGCGCAGATCGACACCTGCTCGCCGGAGCTCATCCGCGACGCCTACGACTACGCGGTGGAGCGCCGCCTGCCGTTGCAGATCCACGCCTCGCAGAGCGTGACCGAGTTCCACGAGATGTTCCAGCGCCACGGCCATACGCCGATCGCCTGGCTCAATTCGATCGGGGCACTCGGCCGCCACACGATCATCGGTCATGGCATCTTCCTCGATCATCACCCCTGGCTGCACTGGCCGACGCGGGGCGACCTGCCCCTGCTGCGGGACACGGGCGCGACCGTCGCGCACTGCCCCACTGTGTTCATGCGCCGCGGCATCGCCATGAACACGTTCGGCGCCTATGCGCGCCAGGGCGTGAACTTGGGGCTCGGCACGGACACCTATCCCCACAACTTCCTGGAGGAGATGCGCAGCGCCTTCACCATCTCGCGCGCGGTCGCTGGAACGGTGGAGGACGTCACGACGCTCGATATCTTCAATGCGGCCACGCTCGGCGGCGCGCGTGCCCTGCTGCGGGAGGACATCGGACGCCTCAAGGTCGGCGCCAAGGCGGACCTGGTGCTCGTCGACATCAAGCACCCCAGCATGATGCCGATGCGCGAGCCCTTGCGCAGCCTGCTCTACGTCGCCGCCGATCGTGCCGTCCGCGACGTTTACGTGGACGGCAGGCACGTGGTCGCCGACGGTCGCGCCGTCAACGTCGACTATGCAGCCGCGTCTGAGGCTCTGGAAGAGGCGCAGAAGCGATCGATGCGCGAGGTTCCAAGGCTCGACTGGGCCGGCCGCTCCGCCGATCAACTCGCCCCTATGGTGCTCCCGATCGTGGGAACCTGACGGCCGTCCTGACACTTAGTGCAGGGGCCCGTCGCACCGCAGGCGCCGGACGCAACGGATGCCCGGAACTCCGCGGCAGGCCGACCGATAGACCGCGCGACCAAATCCGGCGCCCGTGGCGACTGCGCGTATGGTGCTGGATGGCGCGGCATCGTAACCTCGCCGACGAGATAGGGGCGCACGAACCATCGAGGAGATAATGTCATGAGCAGCGGCCGAGTCCGGCTGACCGTCGCAGACGCGCGCGAGCTGGCGGAGGCCGCATTGCGCGGTCTTGGCTATCCCGCCGAGGATGCGCGCATCGTCGCCGATCACGTTATCGACGCCGCACTGTGCGGCTACGAGTATTCCGGGCTGGCCAAGATTCTCAACCTGCCGGAGAGCGCGAACTTCAAGCTGCCGCGGCGACCCATGACGGTCCGGCGAGAGACCGACGTCTCGCTCGCCTTCGACGGCGGCAACAACGTGGGCATGCTGGCGCTCTATCACGCTGCCCAGGCTGCAATAGGAAAGAGCGTGGCCCACGGCATCTCTCTCGTCTCCGTGACGGACGCGTGGATGAGCGGACGCAGCGCCTACTTCGTGGAGATGATCGCAAAGGCAGGACTGGTCGCCATCCACACGGCCGCAAGCGCAGGGTTGGTCGCTCCCCTTGGCGGCACCCGGGCGATCCTCGGCACCAATCCCATTGCGATTGCCGTTCCCTCCTCGCGCGGCCCCATCGTGCTGGACATGGGGACCTCGGCCTACATGGCGACCGAATTGTTGCTGCGCGAGCGGCTGGGCGAGGAGTTGCCCGAAGGCGTTGCCATCGGCCCCGGCGGTGAGCCGACGCGGGACGCTTCCCTGGCACGGCGCGGCGCGCTGCTGCCGTTCGGCGGCTACAAGGGCTTCGGTTTGGGACTCTTCGTGCAGGCGCTCGGCCTGCTTGCAGGCTTCGGCCCGAACGGCGAGAGCGGATACACTTACCTGTTCATCGCCTTCAAACCCGACCTGCTCGGGCCGGCCGATGTGTTCGAGCGCGAGGTCACGCGGCTGATCGACCGCGTCAAGGCGACGCCGCGCCAGCCGGGGGTGGACGAGATTCGCATCCCCTCCGAGCGTGCATTCCGCACGCGCGAGCGGCTACTGCGCGAGGGCATCGAGATCGACCGGCTCGTGTATGACTCGCTGAGTGCGCTACGCTAGGGGCCCGCATGGCGACGGGCATCGGCGGCTTGCGCCGATGCCCTGCCATCCATCCATCCGGTCGGTCCTCAACTCTGGGCGGTGATCGGCAGCGCCACGTAGCGTGTCCCGTCTGCGCTCTTCACGCGCATCAGGATCGAGCGCTTGCCTGACTTGCGCGCGTCGCTGACGGCGCTGGTGAGGTCCTCGGCCGTGGCGACCTCCTTGCCGCCGACGTCAAGGATCACGTCGCCCTGCTGCACGCCCTTCTCGGCGGCGACCCCATTGGGATCGACCTGGATCACGGCCAAGCCCTGCGAGCCGGCGCCGTCGACGGCGCTGGCCGGTGCGATGGAGAGACCGAGTTTGGCGTCACCGTGTTCCGTTTTGCCAGGGCGCTGCAGCGACGCTTCCGACTTCGGGTAGGTTGCAGCCGTGAGCGTAAAGGTCTGATCCTTGCCGCCGCGCTTGATCTCCAGCTTCAGGCTCTTGCCCGGACCCAACTCGCCGATCCGGCGCGCGAGATCACGTGAGTCCTTGACCTCGGCACCCTCGACCGAGAGCACCACGTCGCCGCTGCGCAGGCCGGCCTTCGCTGCCGGCCCGCCCGGCTGCACGTCGTTGATGAGCGCGCCCTTGGCATCCGCGAGGCCCAGGCTCTCGGCGATGTCGGCCGTGACCGGCTGTACCACGATGCCGATCCAGCCGCGATTGACCGCGCCCTTGGCCTTCAGCTGCTCGGCTACCGACTTCGCCGTGTCGGCCGGAATGGCAAAGGCGATGCCGACGGAACCGCCGGAGGGCGAATAGATCGCGGTATTTATGCCGACCACCTCGCCCTGCATATTGAACGTGGGCCCGCCGGAGTTGCCCTTGTTCACCGGCGCATCGATCTGGAGGAAGTCATTGTAGGGGCCGGCGCCGATATCGCGCCCGCTGGCCGAGACGATGCCGGCAGTGACCGTGCCGCCGAGCCCGTAAGGGTTGCCCATGGCGAGAACCCAATCGCCCACCCGCGGCGCCGTAGAGGCAAAGCTCACGAACTTGTAGTCGCCGGGACGATCGACCTTGAGCACGGCGAGGTCGGTCTGGCGGTCGGCTCCGACGACCTTGGCGTCGAGCGTCTTGCCGTCGACGGTCTTGACCTGCACCCGCTTGGCGCGCTCGACTACGTGGTTGTTGGTCAGGATGTAGCCATCCGCCGAAATGAAGAAGCCGGAACCCTGGGCCTGCACACGCTGCATCGGCATGCCCTGGCGGCCGGGCTCGCCGAATCCGCGGAAGAAGAATTCGAAGGGATTGTCGCCACCGAGATCCGGGCCGCCGGCCACGCGGGCACCGCGCACCTCGGCATCCACATAGACCGAGACGACCGCGG
The DNA here is from genome assembly GCA_050248715.1 of Hyphomicrobiaceae bacterium. Classification (GTDB taxonomy): domain Bacteria; phylum Pseudomonadota; class Alphaproteobacteria; order Rhizobiales; family Hyphomicrobiaceae; genus AWTP1-13. Next base: position 16,180 of record JBFWRV010000081.1, read on the forward strand.
GCTTCAGCTGCTCGACCAGGCCGGCGAAGCTCGGCATCGCCATCGATGAGGGTGCAACGGCCTCTATCGCGCTGGCACTGGCGCTACCCATAAGGCCGGTTGCGTGCTGGGGGGGAGCGAAGGCAAGTGTCGCGCCGGCAATCGCCAGCATGCCAAGCCCAACGACGGCCGCGCCCAAGCGGCGCGGGGTCGAGAGGCGGGCGGAGAAATTCAGCTTCTCATCGGGTAACATGGATGTCATCACAAATCTCCAGGTCTCGTTTGGCTCGGCCCATTGCGGGCCGTGAGGCCGCGCGCCGGCCTTCGGGATGGTGGATAGATATGTGCGTCCGGCCCGTGTAAAAGGCTTGTTTTCCATTACGTTTTGGACATCTGCCGCATGCCCGAAGGAAAATTATCAATCCGCACTCTCAACCCTCTTCCATCTTGTAGCAGGGCGTGAGAAAGCCCGGCTAACGCTCCCCTAGGAAAGAGGACACCAGCCTTGCGTCTGTCCGTGCTCGACCAGTCGATCGCCGTTGCCGGTCGCCCTCACGGCGTATCCATCCGCGATACGATCGCGCTCGCTCAGCACTGCGAGGCGCTGGGCTATGACCGCTTCTGGGTCTCGGAGCATCACAGCAACGACACCATCGTCGGCACTGCGCCCGAGATCCTGCTGGCGGCCATGGCCATGGTCACCAAGCGCATCAGGATCGGCAGCGCAGGTATCATGCTGCCGCACTACGCGCCGCTGAAGGTGGCCGAGCAGTTCCGCGTGCTCGATGCCATCGCCCCGGGCCGCATCGACCTGGGGCTCGGCCGCGCGCCAGGCTCCGACGGCCGTACCGCCTTCGCGCTGCACCCGCTTGCCAACGAGCGCCCGGCGCAGTTTCCAGGCGACGTGCGCGATCTGATGGCCTGGATTTCCGGCACGCCGCTGCCCGAAGGTCATCCCTTCCGCCAGGTGCATGCCCATCCATCGGGCGAGACGGTCCCGGAGATCTGGATGCTTGGTAGCTCCGACTACGGTGCCCAGGTCGCAGCCCACTTCGGGCTGCCTTACGCCTTCGCCTGGTTCTTCGCCGACGGCGCCACCGGCGCGCAAGCGCTCGATATCTACCGCCAGCTCTACAGGCCGAGCGCGCGGCATCCTGCGCCTCACACGGCGCTTTGCGTGTGGGCCCTGGCGGCCGAGACCGAGGAGGAGGCAAACTACCACTTCGCCTCGCGCGCCCGCTTCCGCCTGCTCCGCGACCGAGGAATCTTCTCCGCCCTGGAGGTGCCCGAGGCAGCACTCGCCCACCCCTACACCGACGGCGAGAAGGCGCGCATGGAGGAGTACCGCAGGAGCGCATTCGTCGGCACGCCTGCCCAGGTAGCCGAGGGGATCGACGAGCTCGCGAAACGGTTGAACGTGCAGGAGATGGCTGTCGTGACCTGGGCCACCGACGAGCCCGCGCGCCGCAAGAGCTACGAGCTCCTTGCCAGGACCATGGGCTTTGCGCCCTGACCGACGGGTCGTATCGCCGCCGGCTGATAGGATCGCGGACCGTCATATCCGCGTAGGCGGGTATCCATTGGCAGACTGCCAATTCGCCAGGAGCCTACGCGGCTCTCGGCCTTGGCGGAGATGACGTTTTGGTTTGTGCCAATCCACGCGATCAGGCGGCTCGGCCGAGCGCCACGCTGTCCACGATGGCGGCGAAGTGGCAGGCTGAGGCCGCCAGCACCATCGCGTGCCAGATGGCGTTGTGGAAACGCAGGCGCTCCCAGAGGTGGAACACGACGCCGACAGTGTAGAGAATGCCGCCGGCGGCCAGCAGTGCCATCACGCGCACGGAGACCGTTTCGCTGAAGGGCTCCCACACTGCCAGCACGGCCCAGCCCTGGGCCAGGTAGAGCACGTAGCTCATGATCACCAGCCGGCCCGGCAGCAGCAGCTTGGCCGTCGCCCCCAGGGCCGTGATCCCCCACATGAAGCCGAACAGGATGAGCCCGGTCGTGTCGCCGATCTTCACCAGGGCGAACGGGGTGTAGGTGCCGGCGATCTTGACGTAGATGGCCGCGTGGTCGAAGCGGCGGAGCAACGCCTTGGCACGACCCTCGCGGGTCAGATGATAGGCCGCCGAGCAGCAGAACACGGCCATCATCCCCGCGGCGTAGATGCCAAGGCTGGCGGCCGACAAAGCCGGAAGAGCGTAGGCAAAGGCCAGAATTGCTAGCGTCGCCGCGGCCGCCACGCTGGCGGTGATGCCGAGGACGTGGACCAGAGCATCCGCCGCGCGCTCGAGCCGGCCGCAAGCAACGGCGGGTTCGCGCAACAGGAACTGGGACCAGGCTCTCGTCATGGTGCGCCTTCTCGCAGTCGACCGTGTCGATGATAAGACATTGGCCAACAACGGTTAACAACTGCCAGCCGCGGCGAAAAGCGCAGGTGTTGCGCAAAGCGGGACAGCTCGACAGGGCTCCACCTTCGTACGCCCGCTGATGTTCATGGCCGACCTCCGCCGAGGAGTGGCATTCGACACAGGCTCGCAGTCGGCCCGTGTCGACGCTGTTCCCGCTGATACTCGGAGTACGATTCGGCTCAGCTTGCCGCCAGCACGATCGGCTCGGGCGCCGTCTTGCCCAGCAGAATGTCGGAAGCCTTCTCGGCGATCATCAGCGTCGCGGCGTTGAGGTTGGCCGAGAGCATGGTCGGCATGATCGACGCGTCGATCACCCGCACGCCTTCAAGCCCGCGCACGCGGAGTTGGTCGTCCACCACCGCCACGGGGTCGCTCGCCGGCCCCATGCGGCAGGTGCCGGAGGGGTGGAAGGTGGTGGTGCCGCGCTTCTTGGCGGCCTCCAGGAACTCATCGTCGGTCTCGACTTCGGGTCCGGGGAAATCCTCGCGCAGGTAGTAGGGGGCCAGCTGCCGTGACTTGAGCAGCCGCCGCGCCAGCCGCATGCCCGCGAGCAGCACCCGGCGGTCGGACTCGAGATCGAGATAGTTGGGCTGGATGATGGGCGCATCGAAAGGATCTGCAGAGCGCAGCCGCACGTAGCCCTTGCTCTCGGGGCGCTGCTGCCACGCGGCGACCGTCATGCCGGGCTCGCGCTCGAGCTCCCCCTGCACACCCTCCCGATAGCTGGCCGGCGTGAAGGTGAGCTGAAGATCCGAGTTGGCGACGTCCGGATTGGAGCGCCAGAAGCAGTAAACGAGCGTCGGGCTCAGCGACAGCACACCCTTGCGCGTGAACACCCACTTGGCGACCTCGCTGACGAGCCGCATGCCGCGCACCCGCTCATTGATCGTATCGATGTTCTTCACGCGCACAACGAGACGGGGGGCGTAGTGGTCGCGCAAGTTCTCGCCGACGCCTGCCAGCGCGTGCCGCACGGGGATGCCGAGCGACGCCAGGTGCGGCACGGGGCCGATGCCCGAGAGCAGCAGGAGCTGGGGTGAATTGTAGGCGCCGGCGGAGAGGATCACCTCGCGCCGCGCCCGCACCTCGCTTGCGGCCCCGCCGCGGCCGCCCTTGAGATAGCGCACGCCCATGGCGCGTTTGCCCTCCAGCACAAGACTGGCCGTGTGGGCATGCGTCACGACGTGCAGGTTCGGGCGCCGCATGGCCGGATGCAGAAAGGCCCGCGCCGCACTCATGCGCCGGCCGTTCTGGATGGTGCGCTGGGCGTAAGCGATACCTTCCTGAATTTTGCCGTTGTAGTCGGGATTGCGGGGAATGCCGGCTTCGACGGCGCCTTCGATGAAGGCATCGCACAGGGGATGGCTCCAGTTTATGTCGGTGACGGTCAGGTCGCCGTCGCGTCCGCGGAAGGTCGGGTCACCATCGCCGATGCGCCGCTCCATGCGTCGGAAATAGGGGAGGACGTCGGCATAGCCCCACCCGCGATTGCCGAGCTGCGCCCAGGTGTCGAAGTCCATGGGCTGGCCGCGATTGTAGATGTGGCCGTTGATGGAGCTCGAGCCGCCAAGCGTCTTGCCGCGCGGGGCGAGGATGCGGCGCCCTCCGGTCCAGGCGCTGGGCTCCATACTGTAGAGCCAGTTCACGCGCGGGTCGTGGTAGGTCTTGATGAAGCCCGCGGGGATGTGGATGTAGGGGTGCCAGTCGCGCGGGCCTGCCTCCAGCACGCAAACGCTCGTCACCCCGTCGGCGGTCAGACGGTTGGCAAGCACGCTGCCGGCTGAGCCTGCGCCGACAATCACATAGTCGAAGCTTTCCACGGCACCTCCCTGCCCCGGCGCCCATGCTTCTTGCGGGTCCACTTTGCGCCGACAGCAGTCTTGTGCATCATCGGCGAGCGCGCAATCTCCGCCAAGGGCGACATCCCAGGCAAGACCTGGGCGCTTGGCTCGCACCCGCAGCAACCCGTCATGCCGGCGCGGGAGCGCATCCGTGCCAAGTCGATGCACTTCCAAGGTCTTGCATGGATCTCCGCCTTCGCGGAGATGACGTGTCAGGCCGGGTCGGCACCTGCGCTCGGCGCCACGTCATCGGCTTCCCGGATGCGACATTACAACCCCAGCAGGCGCTTTGCGTCGCCCCCGCAGATGGCTGCGACCGCGGCGGCGTCCAGGCTCGCAGACATGGCCGACCGGATCGTACTCGCCCATGTCGAACGGGAAGTCGGTGCCCATCAGAATGCGATCGGCTCCCTAGAGTCGCACCAAGTCCTGCAGCTGGTTCGGAGGTGAAGACCACGGTGTCGAAGTAGAGCTTCTTGAGATAGCTCGTCGGTGGATTCGGTGGCGTCCCACGCGAATCCGACCGGGCGCCCCAGGCGTGATCCATGCGCCCGGCATAGCTGGCGAGGTAGCCGCCGTCATGCACGGCCAGGATCTTGAGGTTCGGGTGGGGGCCGGCGCGCGCCACCACGTCGGCCTCCTGCTTGCGATTGAGGGCCCTGGTCTCCTCGACGGCAAAGTGTGCCTGCGGGCTCGTCACGGCGTCGAGATGCGGCTTCGCGATCTCGGCGGCCCTGGGAACGCCGACATGGGCGTGCGCGTCGACCGTGACGTTGGCAGGCCGTTACTCACGGCCCGGTCGCCCATGCCTGTGCGCTGCCGTCGCTTCGTACTTGTTTCGCTAGGCCAAATCTTCTTCCTCCTGCGAGGCGCAGAAGACCTGGTCGGGATCAGCGCGCCGAGAAGGCCTAGCCTGCCAGCTTCGCCTTGAGGAAGGCAATGACCAGCGTCGTGATCCCCCCGCTGACGCCGCCGGTCACGAAGGCCGAGACGATCGAGCCGATGTCGAGTCCCGATGCCGCCGCCGTGCCGCCGAGACCGAGGATCGCGTTGAGCAGTTGCCCGCCGATTCCGCCGCCGAGCGCGCCCGCGATCGTATTGCCGAGCGGCCCGAGGCTCGTTTCCTGAGATATGCGTCCGCTAGCGTTGCCGCCGAGGGCGCCGGCAATGGCCTGAATGATCACCGATGTCAGATCCATAGGAGAACTCCCGATGCACGAGCACTCCCCCACCAACTGGAGCTGAGCAGCATCGCCTCTGTCCCGCAAGCGCCAACCACCGTGCCTACGGATCAATTTCAGTACACTCTTAATGCGTGCTTCGGATGGTGCGCGCGCCAGGCATGACGGGCAGCATTGCAGCTGCAGCTGCAATGCTGCGGCCCAGCGGCACGCCCGGCCAAACTGGGTTCTTCAATCCGCCGTCCAGCCGCCGTCGACCACGAGTGCGGTTCCGGTCACGAGGGCCGATGCGTCGGAGGCAAGAAACAGGATTGCACCGGTCACGTCCTCCACTTTGCCGAGGCGGCCGAGCTTGATCTTGCGGAGCACCTCGGCCTTGAACGCCTGGTTCTCGAAGAACGGGCGCGTCAGGGGCGTCTCGAGGAACGTCGGCCCCACCGTGTTGACGCGGATGCCATGCGGAGCAAGCTCGACGGCCATGGCCTTGGTGAAGCCCTCCATGGCGTGCTTGGACGCGCAATAGACGGTGCGCCCAGCCGCTCCCACGTGCCCCATCTGCGAGGAGATGTTGATGATGGAGCCGGACTCTCCCGCTTCGATCAGGCGTCGCGCCACCGCCTGCGCCACGAAGTAGGCGGCGCGCACGTTGAGGCCCATGATGACGTCGTAGTCGTCCACGGTGACGTCGAGCAGCAGCTTCGGCCGGTTGGTGCCGGCGTTATTGACGAGGATGTCGTAGGGCTGCGCGTCCGCGATCGCGGCCTGCGTCGCGGGCAGGTCGGTGACGTCCAGAACGAGCGTCTCGGCCTGCTGCCCGCGCTCCCGGATCGCCGCTGCCGCCTGCTCGATCTCAGCGCGTGTGCGCGACACCAGCGTCACGTGCGCACCGGCATCGGCGAGGGCCGCAGCCGCAGCCAATCCGACGCCGCGTCCCGCCCCGGTGACGAGCGCGCGCTTGCCATCGAGGCGGAACGAGGGAGCGCTGGCGAGATGCGTCTGCGTTGTCACTCCGCTGCCCCCGCATAAGGCACATTCCGCCCGCCGTAGCGGCGCACGCGCACGTTGGCCTGCTCGGCGTGGGCCGAGAAGCCTTCCAGGATGCACAGCCGCGAGCAGACCTCACCGATCTGGGCCGACGCCTTGTCGGTCAGCACTTTCTGATACGTGCAGGTCTTGAGGAACTTGCCGACCCAAAGTCCGCCAGTGTAGCGCGCCGCCTTCCTGGTCGGCAGCGTGTGGTTGGTGCCGATCACCTTGTCGCCGTAGGCGACATTGGTGCGGGGGCCGAGGAAGAGCGAGCCATAGTTCTGCATGCGAGCGAGGAAAAAGTCGGGATCGCGCGTCATGACCTGCACGTGCTCGGAGGCGATGCGGTCGGCCTCGGCCACCATCTCCTCCGCACTGTCGCACACGATCACCTCGCCCATGTCAGCCCAGGCCTTGCCGGCGGCATCGGCGGTCGGGAGAATCTTCAGCAACCGCTCCACCTCGGCCATGGTGGCGCGGGCGAGCCTCTCGGAATCGGTCAGCAGCACCGCCGGCGAGGTAGGCCCATGCTCGGCCTGGCCCAACAGGTCGGTGGCGCAAATTTCCGCATCGACGCTGTCGTCGGCGATGATCAGCGTCTCGGTCGGCCCGGCCAGCAGATCGATGCCGACGCGGCCGAACAGCTGGCGCTTGGCTTCCGCCACGTAGGCGTTGCCGGGGCCGACGATCATGTCAACGGGCGCGATCGTATCGGTGCCGAGCGCCATGGCTGCGACCGCCTGCACGCCGCCCAGCACGAAAATTTCATCCGCCCCGCCGAAGTGCATGGCCGCAACGATCGCCGGATGCGGTCCGCCGCGGAACGGCGGCGCGCAGGCGATGATGCGCTTCACGCCGGCGACGCGCGCGGTCACGATTGACATGTGTGCCGAGGCCACCATCGGGTAGCGGCCGCCAGGCACGTAGCAGCCGATGGCGCTGACCGGGATGTGCCTGTGACCCAGGATCACGCCCGGCAGCGTCTCGACCTCGAGATCGCGCAGGGTCTCCTTCTGCTTCTGGGCGAAGTTGCGCACCTGTACCTGCGCGAACCGGATGTCGTCGAGATCGCGCTTGGGCACCTGGGCGATCGCCCGCTCGATCTCCCGCGGCGTCAGCTTGAAATCCGGCGGCGACCAGTTGTCGAACTTCTGCGACAGCTCGCGAACGGCGTGGTCGCGCCGCGCCTCCACATCGGCCAGAATGGACTCGACCGTCTCGCGCACCTTGGCGTCGGCGGCCTTGATGGCACCCGCATCCATTCCACGCTTCAGATAGCGAGCCATGCATTTATCCTCCTTCGCTAGGATTCTTGGGAATCAAGGGCTTCTACCGTACTTTCGGTGGGAGAACCTGGTTCCCACCCCGGAGTTCGCCGGTCATGGCCCGTACCCCTTCCTACCGAAGTTCGCACTGGCGCAAAGGCAAGCTTCCCCAGTTCGAACGATGGATTCCGAAACCCCTGCAGCCCTTGCTCGGAGGCCGAAACAAGGTGCGGGAGCCCCTTGGCGATACACCTGATCGTGAGGTGCCCGCCGCACTGCGCGAGTGCGGGACACGCGTCGACAAGCTGTTTTCGACTCTGGAGCGGCTACCTCTTGAGCGCAAGGCTGCAATCCTCGCTGCCGGTGGGCTCGACAAGCTCAAGGGACGCATCGCCGAGCTTGAGAAGCATGTGGCCGCGCACGTTCCTGACGCGCGCCTGCTGTCTCCTGTCCCGCCCGGCATGTCGTTCCACGAGGTTGCTCGCTTCAGTGACGCCGGAGACTTGAGACCTAGCCCCACACCTGACGCGCTTTGGGGACAACCAGCGGCAGAAGCGTCACGTCGAGGTGCTGTGGATGCTGCGCCTCGCCATCTACACGGGCGCGCGCATCAATGAGATCGCGCAGTTGCGTAAGCGCGACGTGCGCCGTTACACGGACGGTCAATACGACTTCCCCTACATCCACATCCGCGAGGGCCATCCCGAGCAGAGCGTGAAGGGTAAGAAGGGCGAGGACAATTCCCGCAAGGTGCCGTTGCATCCCGCGCTCTACGACGCGGAGCAACCGGGCTTCGTCGGGAACTTCGTTACCTACGCGGACGCAAGCGAGACCGATTTCATCTTTGGCGCCTTCGAGTGGCACAGAGAGAGCGGACGCGCGGCATGGCTGATCACCACTTCTCCGCGTTCTTGCGCGCGCACTGTTGCAAGCCGGGCTGCAAGGATGGCATCGCCATTAACCAGGACGGCGAGCCTGTCGACGGCGATGGCAAGAAGCTAACGCTCCACTGCATTCGCCGCAGTTTCCACCGTGCGATCAGCAATGCCCGCCTGCATGCGGACTCGCAGCACATCCTGACAGGTCACGCGGGACGCGACGTACACGATAGAATCTACAACAGCGGTCCCGAGTTCTACCTGCTGGCGCAGGATATGGCGCGCGTGGAGCTGACCTGCCCAATTTCTTCGGACCACGCTTAGCTTGCGACGACCACCCTGGTTGGTGCCTTCGATTGCCCCTTGCGGGACGGTGATGCGACGGGACGGAGCGCGGAGGCTCCACATACCGCGGCGATCCGGCCCGTCGCTGGCGCGGACGCTGCGTCTTGCTCCTTCAGCTTCGCCGCGAATGCGGCCGGCGTCTGGTAGCCGAGGCTCGAATGCGGCCGCACGTCGTTGAAGTGCCGCCGCCACGTCTCGATCACCACCGTCGCCTCGGCCCGCGACCGGAACCACTCCAGCGACAGGCACTCGTCGCGGAACCTGCCGTTGAAGCTTTCCATCGCGCCATTCTGCCAGGGCTTGCCGGGATCGATCAACGCCGTCCCAATGCCATGCCCCACGATCCACTTGAGCAGCGCGCGGCTGACGAACTCGGGGCCGTTGTCGGATCTGAGGAACAGCGGCGC
>JBFWRV010000082.1:0-21878 GCA_050248715.1 Hyphomicrobiaceae bacterium
TGGCCCGTCAGGTCGATCGTGGCGAGAACGCCGGCGGCGTCCCAGCGGCCGACCGTCAGGCGACCGAGGTCGTCATGCTCAATGTAGAAAGCCGCGCGACGTGCATCGCCGAAGTAGGCGTCGACGTTGTGGGCGTTGAACGACGGAACGCCAGTCGCGATCACTGGTGGTCCTGCCACGTTCACACTGGGGATGAACGCGGTCAGCTTGCCGTCCTCGTCGAACTGGTTGACCTTGGAGGACGTGCCACCGGCCTCGATCTCGATCATGATCTCGAAGCCCATCCGCACCTTCGGCGTAACGCGCGCGTTGCCGGAGAAGATGAAGCGGCTGGAGGCGTTCGTGTTGTCCAGACCGTAGTAGGTGGTCGACGAATGACCATCGTCGTACCAGATCACCGAGCGGTGCACCTGACCGGTGACCGTCAGAGACATCTTGCGGTTGCCCTTGCGCGCCGTGGTGGCTTCCAGCTCAGCCACGCGCTCTTCGAGGTCGGCGCAGCAGTCCCCCCCAAGATCAGCTGCCTTGGCCGACGACATAGCCATGCCACCTGTGAACAACCCTGCGGCCACTGCAAGGGCCAACCGGCTGCTCGACTTTGACAGTCCCCCGATCATTCGTATTCTCCGTTGGACTAACGCTACCCGGAATTTGGACTTTGCGACCAAATTTACCGTCTCCGCACGGGCCGGGGTTTTGGGATGCGACTGCCGTCTAAGGCCCTGCCCGTCCGTGTCTGCCAAGGCTTAACGCAGTCCCGGCGCGACGGTAAACAAGCAAAGGCAAAAGTGCACAGCTTTCCATCTGGAGCGTGGCACGAAAGTCACGAAGCGAATCGAGTCGAATCCACAATGAGGCCGAAAAATTGAAGAATGAAAAATTGTGTCAATGATTCGATTGAGGCAAGATTCAAAATTTTGCAGATTGCCGCGAGAACGAGCAGCACGCTGAACTGGCTCGACAAATTTTACAGCGCACTGCGGGGCGCAACGTCGATGGCTGCGTCGTCGGCAGGAACAGAGAAATGCACTGTGGCAATTCGCAGGCAGGTCGTTTGGCGGCGGAGGCAATCGTCGTCGGAGCCGGGCCGGCGGGGCTGACAGCAGCGATGTCACTGGCTGCGACCGGCGCCGACGTACTGGTCGCCGCGCCTGCCCATGTGCCCGCCCGCAGCGAAGCTGACCGGCGCACCACTGCGCTCCTGCCCGGCAGCATCCAGCTGCTGGAAAACCTCGGCGCTTGGGAGGCTTGCGCCGCGCAGAGCGCTCTCCTCGAGGGCGTCAGGATCGTCGACGATCGGGGCGGCTTGCTGCGTGCGCCCGAGGTGCTTTTCAAGGCTCGGGAGCTGGGACTGGCCTGTCTCGGCGCCAACATCCCCAATGCCGCGCTCAACGCCGCGCTCAACGCTGCGGCCACAAACGCGTCGGGGCTGAGACGCGTCTCCACGGCCGCGGCCGTGAGCATGCAAATAGGCCCGGATTTCCTGGAGATCTCGTTTGCCGAGGGCGGCAAGGCACGCGGCAAGCTGGCGATTGCCGCTGACGGCCGCAATTCCACAATCCGCGCGGCGGCGGGGATCGGCACGCGCACCTGGGGCTACGGACAGGTGGCGATTGCGGCGGTCTTCCGCCATAGCCGCGCGCACGCCAACGTCACCACGGAATTTCACCGCCGGCCGGGACCGCTGACGGTCGTCCCGCTTCCCGGTGACGCCTCGAGCCTCGTGTGGGTGGAGACGGCGGCAGAGGCCAAGCGCCTGGCTGCGCTGCAAGAAAAGGCCTTCCTGGCAGAGCTTTCAGCGCGGTTGCACGGCTTGCTCGGCGACCTGGGCGAGTTGAGCCCGCGGGCGGTGTTCCCGCTGATGGGCCTGCAGGCCGAACACATGGCGCGAACGCGAACGGCGCTCGTGGGGGAGGCCGCGCACGTCATCCCCCCCATCGGAGCCCAGGGCCTGAACCTCGGCTTGCGCGATGCCGCCTACCTGGCGGAATGCGTCGGAGCCGCGCGCGCGGCCGGAGACGACATCGGCGCCGACGCAACGCTGGAGGCCTACCGGGCTTCGCGCGCCCCCGACATCCTGAGCCGGACGATTTCCGTCGACTTGCTCAACCGCTCGCTCCTCGTCGACTTTCTACCCATACAGGCCTTGCGGGGGCTCGGATTGCATCTCCTCGCCAACGCAGGCGTGCTTCGCCGCCTGCTGATGCGGAGCGGACTCGATGCCCCGGGCGGCGCTCCTCGCCTCATGCGGCCGGCCGGCCAGCATGCACCCCTTGACGCCGGCGCCGCGACGGGCCAATCCGGCCTTCGCTAGCAAGGGCGAGAACGCGCGCATGCGAAGCCTGCAAAACCTGCGCTACCGCGCCGAATACGCCGCGCTGCGGCTGATCGCAGCGGCGGTGCGCACCGTGCCGATCGACGTCGGCGTCAGCATCTCCGGCAAGCTCTGGCGCCTGCTCGCCCGTTTCGACCGGCGCCACCAGCGCGCGCTCGACAATCTCGCCATCGCCTTCCCGCACAAGGCCTTGAAGGAGCGCCAGGCGATCGCACTCGCCATGTGGGAGAACCTCGGCCGCGTCATGGCCGAGACCATGCAGATCGACCGCATCATCGCCGACCCCAGCCGCATCGAGATCCTCAACAAGGACATCCACCGGCGCTACAAGGACAAGCTGGGCTCCGCGATCGGCGTATCGCTCCACATGGGCAACTGGGAGCTCGCCATCTGGCCGTTCACGCTCGCGGGCAACAATCCCGCGGCCGTCTACCGCACCGTCAAGAATCCTTACGTCGATCAATACCTGCTCGACGCCCGCAAGACCCTCTATCCCGGCGGCTTGCTGGGCAGGGGGCGCGACCGCGAGGAGGGACAGGCCACCGCCCGGCGGATCATGGATTTCGTGCGCAAGGGCGGCCGGCTCGGCCTCGTATGCGATCTGCACGACCGCACGGGACTGGAGGTGCCCTTCTTCGGCAAGCCTGCCAGGTCCGTGACAATTCCCGCCATGATTGCGCGCAGGGTCGGGGCCCGCATCTGGATGTCGCGCTGCCTGCGCGTGGGCGGACAGAGCCGTTTCCAGATCGAGCTCAAGGAGTTGAAGGTCCCGCGCACGGCAAGCCAGGCCGACGACGTGAAGTGGATCACCGCGGCAATGCAGCAGCAGTTCGAGGCTTGGATCCGCGAGGCGCCGGAGCAGTGGATGTGGAGCAACCGGAGATGGGGCTGACGACGACAGCAGACCATTGAATATCCAGCGACTGGGCCCCCACGAATATCGCGGGGCGGCGCAGCTTTGACAGGCACGGCGCGGGCGCTACACTGGTGTTGTTGCAGCGCAACAAGAGACTCTCATCAATGTCCGCCACTCGCACGCCTGCCAAGCATTTCAGCCCGCTCGCCATCGGTGCGCCGGAACCCTATCGCCACCTTCCAGTCCGGCTCGAGCGCATGGTGCACTTCGTGCCGCCCCACAACGAGAAGATACGCGCGCGCCTCGGCGAGTTGATCCCCCAGGTGGACGTGGTGCTGGGGAACCTGGAGGACGCCATCCCGGCGGACGCCAAGACGGCAGCGCGGGCCGGGTTTATCGCCATGGCGGACGCCCACGATTTCGGCCAGACCGGCCTGTGGACGCGCATCAACGCGCTCAACTCGCCATGGGGGCTCGACGACATCCTGGAGATCGTGCCGGCGGCCGGCGCCAAGCTCGACGTGATCATGCTGCCGAAGGTGGAGGGGCCCTGGGACATCCACTATCTCGACCAGCTTCTGGCCCAGCTTGAGGCCAAGCACGCCCTCAGGAAGCCGATCCTCGTCCACGCCATCCTGGAAACCGCCGAGGGGGTGAAGAACGTGGGGGCGATCGCCGCGGCCAGCCCGCGCATGCACGGCATGAGCCTCGGGCCGGCCGATCTCGCTGCCTCGCGCGGCATGAAGACGACGCGCGTCGGGGGCGGCCACCCCGCTTACGGCATTCTCGCGGACCCGGGCGCGCCGGGCGCGCCCCGCGCGCTGTTCCAGCAGGACCTGTGGCATTACACGCTGGCGCGCATGGTGGACGCCTGCGCCGCATATGGCATCAAGCCGTTCTATGGCCCCTTCGGCGACTTCTCCGACGGAGAGGCCTGCGAGGCCCAATTCCGGAATGCCTTTCTCCATGGCTGCGTCGGCGCCTGGACCCTGCATCCGAACCAGATCGACATCGCCAAGCGTGTCTTCAGTCTCGACGCCAAAGAGGTGGCATTCGCCAAGCGCATTATCGAGGCCATGCCGGACGGCACCGGCGCGGCGATGATCGACGGCAAGATGCAGGATGACGCAACATGGAAGCAGGCCAAGGTGATCCTGGACTTGGCAACGCTCGTCGCCAGCCGCGACCCTGAGCGCAAGGCGCTCTACGGCCTATGAGGCTTCGTTGCCTTCAGGTGATGCCTGCGCGCCACAACATTGGCGGAACCGAAGTGACGCATTGCCAGTTGTACGGCTGACCGCTACGAGCAGGCTGTTCGGGTAGGGCGTTTCATGGGATTATTGCCGATGGGCGACGTCCGGCGCGCAAAATTCTGCGTAGGGCAGGTGGTGCGCCACCGCATTCACGCCTTCCGGGGCATCATATTCGATATCGACCCGACGTTCAGCAATACCGAGGAATGGTGGCAGTCGATCCCCGCGGAGGTGCGCCCGCGCAAGGACCAGCCCTTCTACCACCTGCTCGCCGAGAACGCCGAGACGGAATACATCGCCTACGTCTCCGAGCAGAACTTGCTGCCCGATGCCTCGGGCGTGCCGCTGCGCCACCCGCAGGTGGGTGACCTGTTTTCCCAGGGCGAGGACGGCAAGTATCGCGCGCTCTTCCTGCAGCAGCCGCACTAAGCGGCGGCGCGCTCCATCGGGAAGCTTAGCCGACCAGAAAAAGCAAAGCCGCCCGCCGGGCGCCCGTGCAGGGGTCATCCCTTACCGCTTCGGTGGCGGTGCAGCCTTGGGAGGTGAAGAGGGCGGCTGCGCTGCCTGCTGCCTCTTCTGCTCCTCGACCGGTTGACTCTGACGCTGGGCGATCTGTTCCATCAGTGCCTTGCGCGCCTCGCCGTACTTCCTGCTGTCGACGGGAGGACCCCCAAGCGCCTCCGTGAACCCACGTAGTGGGATTGGGAAACCCACCGCCGAGCCACTCGCGCTTATGGCGACGCAACCAAACCGCCGCTGCTCTTGAGGTCCGTCAGCTTTCCTCCCCCTCTTCTTGGCGCACCGCAGCTGACACCTGGACCATGCCGGTTTCACCGTCGAGACGCTCATGATGCGTCAGGCAGATATTGACCTCCTTCTTCTCTTCCTTGCCATCCTTGTCCTTGGCGACCCCGGCGCTCTTCTCGCATAGCTTCACCCACGCAGACTGCGCGAGGTTGCTCAGCGAGCTTCCCGAAGCGCGCGGCGCCGCTGGTGACGGCTTGGGAGAGGGCGCCGGCTGCGGAGGAACCGGTGGAGCAACCGCAACCGTTTGTTTGCGCAACTGCTCTAATCGCACGCGCCCCATGGCGCCGTAGACAGTATCCCCGAATTGCCTGACGTAGGCCTCCAGGATCGATGGGTTTGTCGTGTCCTTTACGCGGTCCCATGCTTGCGCAGCTTCTCGGGTCGGCCGGTTCGCCTCGATACCGGCGAAGTAGACTGCCGGCAGCGTCGGAAATGTCAGCCATAGGTCCTGGCCGATCGCCTGCTTTACCCTGAGCTGCACGTTGCAGAACATCGTGACCGCCTCGATGCCGGGCTTCACGATCTCCTCGGCCCATGCCTTTGCATAGGGCCCGCCCACCGAACCGGTGCCCGAAGCCGTCCTCCCCGGAGCCGTCGCATAGGCGATCATCACGCCAGAGGTATTCCCGACGGGCACGAAGCCCTTCTCGGCTCCAAAGATGCTCTTTCCACTGCGCGTGAGCCGCAGTTCGTCGCGACAGGCATCAAAAACGACGAAATGCGTTGCTTCGGGGCTTTGATTGCGCAGCTTATCTACGACGTCGGTCAACTCGAACGAGTTGAGCCAAAGGTTACCGTCCTCGGCATTCGTTACATCGGTGGGTATCAGGTAGTTTATTTTTGTGTCGGGATTTGCGGCGCCGTGACCCGAATAGTAGACGAAGTTTATTGTATCACTGCCCGCTCGTCGCACGCGTTGAATGTGGAGTCGAAGCACGGCGGTATCGATCGCCTTGTAACCGGCATCCTTCATGAGCGTGGTCTGGAACCCAACCACTTGCAAGGCCTTGCCGACGAGCTCGGTGTCGTTGTGGGCATTGCTCAGGGCGCCGACCTTGTCGGCCTAGCGTCGATTGCCGATGAGCAGCGCGATGCGCGACTGAGCAACGGAACACGTCGCCCCACGCCAACGAGTACGGTGGCAGCAACGATCTTCAGCCGGACGGCGAATATTGGCCCCCGCATTCGCCCCCTCCGGCACCTGCCGCTCCCGCGACCCTATCGCGACAAAATACTAACGCGCACTGGCCGGAATCGTAGGGGCTGCCTAGCTCATAGGCAGCCCCCAAAATCTTCGCAATGCCACGCCGCTGGCTTACCTTTTCGGTGCCGGTGCTGCCGGTGGCGGCGTCGCGCCCGTCGTTGCTCCAGCCTTCGCGGCTTCCTGCTGCTTCTTGTATGCCTCCGCCATCTCTTGCTGGCGCTGGGCAATCTGCTGGGCCAAGGCCCTGCGAGCCTCGCCGTACTGCTTGGCATCTACGGGAGGACCCGCATACGCCTGCTCGAAGCCCGCGAGCGACACCGGGAAGCCTGTGGGCCTTCCCGTGACATTGAACGCGACGGCGATCAATCCGCTGTTGGACTTGAGCTCCTTTAGCAACTCAGCCGTCGCTTCTGTCTCCGCCGTGCACCCCTGCGGGTGGCAGACCGTATATTCAAGTGCGAACGTCTTCAGTTTGGATTCATCAATCTGCTCGTTTTTCTGCAATTTCTCCCACGCATCCTTCGGATAGACGATTGCGCGCAGGCCAGGTTTCAGGAAAGCCCCAAGGGGGATCATCACCATGAAGGCCTGCTTGTCCTGGCCCTCCAAGTGGCGCACCGCTGCCGACACCATCGATTGGCCCGTCGTCGCGTCAATCCGCTCGTGATGGGTGAGGCAGACATTGGCCTCCTTCTTCTCTTCCTTGCCATCCTTGTCCTTGGCGACGCCGGTGAGCTTCTCGCACAGCTTCACCCAGGCGCTCTGCGCGGGCTGGGCTGCACCCGCGGCGGGAGCGGCCGCTGCCGCGGGCTTTTTTGCAGGTGCCGCTGCGGGTGCCTTTTCGGGCGGCTTCTTGGCGGGCGGCGCCGCCTGCTGGGCGAGCGATGATCCGGCAATCCCCGCGACACTCAAACCCAATACGGCGGCCAACGTCGCGGCGTGCCGGAGCCGCACATTCCGAGCCAATTGCTGCGTGCGATTTACCATCGTGTTTATGACCCTTTCCCTGCGGTCGACCACGTCAGCCGCGCGCCACTGGAAATATGATTGCCCCGCGCCGTGCCGCGCGTTCCGGGGCAGTAAGGGCTCGAATGCGGCAATCCCGTGGCCGCAGCCCCGCTGGCGCGGAAATGCACTGTGGGCGTCTTTGCGACGTTGCCGCACGGCCACGCCCCTGACAGACCCCTGCCGGCGACCCACATATGCTATGCACCGCGTGGGAGCCGGGGATCGTTCCGGCCCCGCCCTATCGCAGGCTTCGGTTCCGGGCCTGCGTTCACCGACAGGACCTGTCCCAGCGCGAAATGACGCATCAGAGGAAATTCCTGACCCTGCTCCTTGTGGGACTGCTGCACGCATCCGGGGCCGCAGCCGAGCCGGTCCACGGCATCGCAATGCACGGCGCTCCCAAGCACGCCCCGGGCTTCAAGCACTTTCCCTATGTCGATCCCGACGCCCCGAAGGGCGGTCGCGTGGTGCTCGGTGCGCTCGGCACCTACGACAGCCTCAACGCCTTCAGCATCAAGGGGACGACACCGTCGGGACTGCGCGAGTACGTGTACGATAGCCTGCTGACGCGCGCCGGCGACGAGCCCTTCTCGCTCTACGGCCTCGTCGCCGAGAGCATAGAGGTGCCGGAGGACAGGAGCGCGATCACGTTCCACCTGCGCCCGCAGGCCCGCTTCTCCGACGGCCGGCCAATAACACCGGACGACGTGCTCTTCAGTCATGCCCTTCTCAAGGAGAAGGGCTGGCCCTTCCACCGCTCCTACTATGGCAAGGTGGCGGCGGCGGAAGCGACCGGCCCGCACAGCGTGCGCTTCACCTTCGACGGCGGCGGCGATCGCGAGATGCCCCTCATCATCGGTCTCATGCCGATCCTGCCGCGCCACAAGATCGATGCCGCGACGTTCGAGAACACAAGCCTGGAGCCGCCGATCGGCAGCGGGCCCTATGTCGTCGCCGACGTCGACCCCGGCCGCTCCCTGACCTACCGCCGCAACCCCGACTGGTGGGCGCGCGACCTGCCGGTGACGCGCGGCCGCTTCAATTTCGACGAGATACGAATCGAGTTCTATCGCGACGCTGCATCCCTCTTCGAGGCCTTCAAGGCCGGCGAGATCGATGTGCGGCCGGAGGACGAGCCCGGCCGCTGGATCGAAGGCTACAATTTTCCTGCGGCCGCCGACGGGCGCGTCCTCAAGCGCGAGTTCGACACGCGCCTCCCTTCCGGCATGAGCGCGCTCGTCTTCAATACGCGCCGGCCGATGTTTGCCGATCCGCGCGTGCGCCGCGCCTTCATCACCCTGTTCGACGCTGAATGGATCAACCGCAGCCTGTTCAACGGCGTCTACAAGCGCACGCAGAGCTTCTTCGAGCGCTCGGAGCTCTCCTCGAACGGCCGCCCCGCCGACGCCCGGGAGCGCGCGTTGCTCGCCCCGTTCGCGCAATACGTGAAGCCGGAGGTCCTGGAAGGAACGTACAGCCTGCCCATGACCGACGGCAGCGGCGAGAATCGCGCCAATCTGCGCACGGCCCACGAACTCCTGACACAGGCCGGCTACAAGCTCGAGGGCGGGCGCCTCGTCAAGGACGGCCAGCCGCTCGCGTTCGAGTTCCTCGCGCAGACGCGCCAGCAGGAGCGCCTGATGCTGAGCTATGCCAGAACGCTGGAGCGGCTGGGCATCACAGCACGCATCCGCCAAGTGGATTCCTCGCAGTACTGGTCCCGCCTCAAGTCGTTCGATTTCGACATGATCCAGTGGACGTGGAGCGCGTCCCTGTCGCCCGGCAACGAGCAGATCAACCGCTGGACCAGCCGCGCCGCAGACATCGAGGGCTCGCTCAACTACCCTGGCGCCCACAACCCCGCCGCCGACGCCATGATCGACGCGCTGCTGCAGGCCAGCTCCACGGAGGACTTCACCGCCGCCGTGCGTGCCTTCGACCGCGTGCTGATGTCGGGCGACTACGTGATTCCGCTGTTCCACCTGCCGAAGGTGTGGGTCGCCCACTGGAGCCGTCTGCGCTTTCCCGCAACGCAGCCGCTCGGCGGCTACGATCTCGACACCTGGTGGTCGGTGCCGCGCTGAGGCCGACGCTCAGGGCTCGTCGGATGCGCCGGCCTCCAGCACGCCCTGTGCACGCGTGTGGTAGAACACCTCCAGATCGGGTCGCTCCCGCGCGATGCGGATCGCCAGCCGGCGGCCGGCCTCCTCGTGTGCCGCCAATTGCGCTTCCGTCCACGCGCTGCTCGCGGGATCGTCGGGATTGAGCGAGCTCGAGAATGCATCCGCCCACCGCGTGAGGTCGGTGGCGAGTTCGGACGACAGCGCGATCTCCTCGGGCGCGAAGCTGCCGTAGAGGCCATCATCGAGCGCCCACAGCGGATCGCAGCCATGGTCCGCCATCACCTTGATGCGCCGGGATTGCGAGGGGTGTCGCGGCTGCGGCCCGGCATCGGCGGCCATCGCACCGAGCGTCCCGCTCGCGGGCTCGAGCGGGCGGAAGAACCGCCAGGTGCTCATGGCCGAGTAGCCTGCGACAGCCGCACCCAACAGCGCCGTCGCCTGCCATGGCACATCGTCCCAGCCGACTAGCCGGCCCACTGAGGCCGCCCACACGACGAACGCCGTGGCAGCCAGATAAATGACGTAGGCATTGCGCGTCTGCCGACGGCCGTCGGGATCGGGCGGATCCTCGGCGTCGAGGAAGCGCGGGGCGACGACGTAGAGGTAGGTGGCCTGCCCGAGGACCGCTGCCGCGAAAAGCCACACCGAAATTTCAAGCAGCAGCATGAGCGCCGCACCGCCTGCCAGGATCAGGAACGACTGCGTCAGCAGCCACACCTCGCGCGCCGTTTCCGCCCGGTTGGGTTTTTGCGCGGCGATCGCGGCGATGGCGTGATCGAGCAGGCGCGACATGAGTGCGGCACGGACCACGAAGACGCCAGCGAACGCATAGAAGGCGCCGACCAGCCGCAGCGCGACCTGCACCGGCTCGAAGGTAGAATATTCCAACTCGGGGATTCTCGGAGTTTGCGCGGACGTGGGCGCACCTTGGACCAGAATTCTTGTCCGGGATAGGGTTTCTCCTGGACGGTCGTGTTGCGGGCGAGCGCAGCAGCCGCATTGCACGCCGACGCGACCGCCGGTATCAGGCTGGCATGGCGACGCGATCGCGAAGCATGGCGAGGAGCGATGACCTGGACGATATCGCCCGGCTGGTCGAACGCATGCGCGCAGGCGAGCGCCGTGCCATCTCGCGCGTGGTGACGGAGTTGGAACGCCTGTCCGCGGCGGCGCCGCGGCTGCTGCAGGCGATGCAGCCGCATCTGGGTCATGCCCTGGTCATCGGCTTCACGGGGCCTCCGGGCGCCGGCAAGTCGACACTCGTCAACGCCTACACGAGCCAAGCGCGCGGGGAAGGCAAGAGCGTCGGCATCATCGCCGTCGATCCATCGAGCCCGGTGTCGGGCGGCGCCATCCTGGGCGACCGCATCCGCATGACTGCCACGCTGGACGACGACGGCGTCTTTATGCGCTCGCTGGCAAGCCGCGGGCACCTGGGCGGGCTGTCTCCGGCGGCCGTGCGCGTCATCGACGCCCTCGACGCCGCCGGCAAGAACCTGGTGCTGATCGAGACCGTCGGCACGGGGCAGAGCGAGATCGACGTGGCCGAGGTGGCCGACGTGCGTGTACTCATCACGGCGCCCGGCCTCGGCGACGACATCCAGGCGATGAAGGCGGGCCTCATCGAGATCGCCGACATCATGGTGGTCAACAAGTCGGACCGTGAGGGCGCCGACCGCACCGCCCAGCAGCTCAAGGGCGCCCTGGCGCTGCGCGCGCACGACCGTGCCGGCGTGGCCGTGCTCAAGACGGCGGCCACCACCCAGGCCGGGATTCCCGAGCTCGCCGCGGCGATCGAGAAGGCCGGCCGCCGGGCCATGACGCAGCCCGCGCACGCGCGCCGCCGCCGCCGCGCCCGCTACCTCATCGCCCGTGCCGCCGCCGACCTCATTGCCGAGCGCATCAGGGCGGACGCGCGCGGCGATCTCGACACCCTGGCCGATGGCGTGCTATCGGGCGAGCTCCTGCCGGCGGATGCGGCAAAGAAACTCATCGGCGGTTAGCCCTGCCAAAGTCGCCGAATGCCCAATCGCGCGGGGATGATTGCCTTCGGTTCCCGGGATGCGGCCGGAAAGCCGTAGGGCGCAAAAGGCGGAACCGCATTGCGCCGATCAACGCACCCTTCGGTGCAATGCGCTTCGCTTTTGCATCCTACGGCCCGCCGAAAACCGCCCCGCCGCGGCCGCGCTGACGTCGCTCCCGAAGCGGGTGGCGCGGGCGGCGCGAGCGTGGCGGGTAACCGTACGAAATGCCTAGCCGCCGGCGGCTTGCCCTGCACGACCCGCCCGTCTATGAGTTGGCGGCGCTTGGCTTCTCCATATTGCGGGGCATAATGGACGCCCCAAAACATGACGCGCGAGTCATGTCTCATAAAAAGCAGGCGACCGGCGAGAGCGGAGACGGCTGAGACTATGCCCACGGACTACGTGCTCGAGACCAAGGATCTGACCAAGGAATTCAAGGGCTTCGTCGCCGTCAACAAAGTCAATCTGCGGGTGGAGCGCGGCACCATCCATGCCCTGATCGGCCCCAACGGCGCCGGCAAGACCACCTGCTTCAATCTGATCACCAGGTTCCTGCAGCCTACGGCAGGCAGCATCCTCTACAAGCACCGCGACATCACCCGCACCAAGCCGTACATGGTCGCGCGCATGGGCCTTGTGCGCTCATTCCAGATCTCGGCGGTGTTTCCGCATCTGAGCGTGCTCGAGAACGTGCGCGTCGCGTTGCAGCGCTCGCTCGGAAACGTATACCATTTCTGGCGCTCCGAGCGGCTGGTTGAGGCGCTGGACGAGCGGACCCTGCAGCTCCTCGATGACGTGGGGCTCAGGACTTTTTCCGATCTGCCGGCGGCCGAGCTTCCCTACGGGCGCAAGCGCGCGCTCGAGATCGCGACCACGCTCGCCGTCGACCCCGAGGTGCTGCTGCTCGACGAGCCGATGGCCGGGATGGGCGCTGAAGACATCAAGCGCACGTCCGCCCTGATCCGGCGCGTGGCCAAGGACCGCACCGTGCTGATGGTGGAGCACAACCTCTCGGTGGTCGCCGACCTCTCCGACCGGTTGACGGTGCTGGCACGCGGGGAGGTCTTGGCCGAGGGGAGCTATGCGGAGGTCTCCAAGCAGCCCCAGGTCATCGAGGCGTACATGGGCACAGGCGAGCACACCGGTCATGGCTGAGGCACAGCTGGCTGTCCGCGACCTGCACGGCTGGTACGGCGAGAGCCACGTCCTGCACGGCATCACCTTCGACGTGAACTCCGGCGAGGTGGTGACGCTGCTGGGGCGCAACGGGGCCGGCAAGACCTCCACGATGCGCGCCATCATGGGCATGCTTGCCAAGCGCAAGGGCTCGGTGCGCTTCGAGGGCCGGGAGCTCATTCAGCTCACGTCGGACCGCATCGCGCGCCAGGGCCTCGCCTACTGCCCGGAGGAGCGCGGCATCTTCGCCTCGCTCAGCGTTCGCGAGAACCTCATGCTGCCGCCCAAGGTGAAGGACGGCGGGCTCTCCGTCGACCAGATCCATGCCCTGTTCCCCAACCTCAAGGAGCGCAGCTCCAGCCAGGGCACCAAGCTGTCGGGCGGCGAGCAGCAGATGCTGGCCATCGCCCGCATCCTCAGGACGGGCGCCAAGCTGCTGCTGCTCGACGAGCCGACCGAGGGCCTGGCACCGGTCATCGTCCAGCACATCGGCGAGACCATCCGCGAGCTGCGCCAGCAGGACTTCACCATCCTGCTGGTGGAGCAGAACTTCCGCTTCGCCGCGACGGTGGCCGATCGCCACTACGTGGTGGAGCACGGCCAGGTGATCGACATGATCCCCAACTCGGCGATCGAGGCGAACCGGGGAAAGCTCATGAACTATCTCGGTGTTTAGGTCAGAAGAAGGAGAAACGCATGCGACATAAATCCAAGGGGCTGCTTGCCGTGGTTGCGCTGTGCGCGGCCACCGGCACGGCCCACGCGCAGATGAGCGACGGCGTCATCAAGATCGGCGTCATGAACGACCAGTCCGGCCTCTATGCCGATCTCACGGGACAGGGCTCGGTGTGGGCGACCAGAAAGGCCATCGAGGACTTCTGCAAGACGACCAAGTGCGAGAAGATCGAGGTCGTGTTCGCCGATCACCAGAACAAGCCGGACATCGGCTCCAACGTGGTGCGACAGTGGTATGACGTCGACAAGGTCGACGTCGTGGTGGATGTGCCGACGTCGTCGGTGGCGCTCGCCGTCAACAACATCACCAAGGAGAAGAACAAGGTCTTCCTCGTGTCGGGTGCCGCCACGTCGGACCTCACCGGCAAGGCATGCACGCCGAACACCGTCCATTGGACCTATGACACGTGGGCACTGGCCAACGGCACCGGCAATGCCATCGTCAAGACCGGCGGCGACAGCTGGTTCTTCCTCACCGCCGACTACGCTTTCGGGCATGCGCTCGAGCGCGACACCGAGGCCGTGGTGCTCAAGAGCGGCGGCAAGGTACTAGGCAAAGTGCGCCACCCCTTCCCGGGACAGGACTTCTCCTCCTTCCTGCTGCAGGCGCAGTCGTCCAAGGCCAAGATCATCGGTCTCGCCAACGCCGGCGGCGATACGATCAACTCGATCAAGCAGGCCTCCGAGTTCGGCATCGTCGCGGGCGGGCAGAACCTCGCGGGGCTTCTGGTGTTCATCACCGACGTGCACGCCCTCGGCCTGAAGACCGCGCAGGGCCTGATCTTCACCGAAGCCTGGTACTGGGACACCAACGACGCCAACCGGGCCTTTGCCAAGGAGTTCGCGGCGGCCAACAAGGGCAACCACCCGACCATGATCCATGCGGGCGTGTATTCGGCCGTGATCCACTATCTCAAGGCCGTGCACGAGCTGAAGTCGGACGCTGACGGGGCCGCCGTCGTCGCGAAGATGAAGGCGACGCCTACCGACGACAAGCTGTTCGGCAAAGGCAGCATCCGCGCGGACGGCCGCAAAGTCCACGACATGTACCTGCTGGAGGTAAAGAAGCCCGAGGAGAGCAAGGCGCCGTGGGACTACTACAAGGTGCGCGCCACGATCCCCGCGGCCGAGGCCTTCCGCCCGATCGAGCAGGGTGATTGCCCCCTCGTGAAGAAATAGGTCGCGCACTTCTCCCTCTCCCCATGCCGAAGCACGGGGAGAGGGAATAGGCAAAGAGGCGTGAGCTGATGTTCGAGCTGTTGGGCGTGCCGCCACAGGCGCTGTTCGGCCAGCTTCTGCTGGGCCTGATCAACGGTGCCTTCTACGCGCTGCTGTCTCTGGGTCTGGCTGTCATCTTCGGCCTCATGAACGTCATCAACTTCACGCATGGCGCCCAGTACATGATGGGCGCGTTCGCGTCGTGGATGCTCCTGCAATACCTCGGCGTGCCCTACTGGGGCGCGCTCGTGCTGGCGCCCATCATCGTCGGTGCAACCGGCGTCGTCATCGAGCGGCTGCTGATCTCGCGCCTCTACCATCTCGATCACCTGTACGGCCTGCTTCTCACGTTCGGCATCGCGCTGATCATCGAGGGCCTGTTCCGCAATCAATACGGCTCCTCGGGCCTGCCCTACGCCAATCCGATTCCCGGCGGCACCAACCTGGGATTCATGTTCCTGCCCTACTACCGCGCCTGGGTCATCGTCTTCTCGCTCGCGGTCTGCCTCGCCACCTGGTTCATGATCGAGAAAACGCAGCTCGGCTCCTATCTGCGCGCGGCCACCGAGCGCCCCGACCTGGTGCGCGCCTTCGGCATCAACGTGCCGCGCATGATCACGCTAACCTACGGCTTCGGCGTTGCGCTGGCGGCGCTGGCCGGGGTGCTTGCGGCGCCCATCTACTCGGTCAACCCGATCATGGGATCCTATCTGATCATCGTGGTCTTTGCCGTGGTGGTGATCGGCGGCATGGGGTCGATTCTCGGCTCCATCATCACCGGCTTCGGCCTCGGCGTCATCGAGGGCCTGACCAAAGTGTTCTATCCTGAAGCCTCCAACACCGTGATATTCATCGTCATGGCGATCGTGCTGATGCTGCGTCCGCAGGGCCTGTTCGGGACACCGAGGTAGGAGCACCATGGCAAAACGCAAGAACCGCGACATGCTGGTGTTCGGCGCACTTCTCGCGCTCGGGCTCGTGGCTCCCTTCGTCATCTACCCAGTTTTCCTCATGAAGGTGCTGTGCTTTGCGCTGTTTGCCTGCGCCTTCAACCTGCTCGTAGGCTACGTCGGCCTGCTGTCGTTCGGCCACGCCATGTTCTTCGGCTTCGCCGCCTACATCTCAGGCTACACGGTGAAGGTGATGGGCTGGCCAACGGAGGTCGGCATCCTCGCCGGTGCCGCCGTTGCCGCGGGGCTGGGGCTCATCGCCGGCGCCATCGCCATCCGGCGGCAGGGCATCTACTTCGCCATGGTCACGCTGGCTCTGGCACAGATGGTGTATTTCTTCTGCCTGCAGGCCAGGTTCACCGGGGGCGAGGACGGCATCCAGGGCATTCCTCGCCGGCCGCTGCTGGGGCTGCTGCCGATTACCAACGATCTCGCCTTCTACTACGCGGTGCTGGCGATCTTCAGCATCGGCTTCTTGATCATCTGGCGCACGATCCATTCGCCGTTCGGCCAGGTTTTGAAGGCGATACGCGAGAACGAGGCCCGCGCCGTCTCACTCGGCTACGCGGTCGATTCCTTCAAGCTGATCGCCTTCGTTCTGTCGGCCACGCTGGCAGGCCTCGCCGGCGCCACCAAGGCCATCGTGTTCCAGCTGGCCTCCCTGACCGACGTTGCCTGGCAGATGTCGGGCGAGGTTGTTCTGATGACGCTCGTCGGCGGCCTCGGCACCGTATTCGGGCCAATCGTGGGCGCCGGCATCATTATCACGATGCAGAACTACCTGGCGGGTTTCGGTGAGTGGGTTCTCGTCATCCAGGGCGCGATATTCGTCGTCACAGTGCTGCTCTTCCGGCGGGGCGTGGTCGGCGAGATCATGGCCCTGGCACAGTACCTGCGCGGCGGCAAGGCTGCAGCCGAACCCTCCAGTGCGGCGATGCATGGGCAACCCGCCGAATAGCTCGGCTCGCGTCCGTCGATCGCATGATGCGGCCGGCCGTGATGATCGCAAAGTCGCTCCGGGTGCTAGGGCGGGCTCCGATCGGGTCGAGCCGAAACACGCGGTGGGCCACTTCTTGTCATCCCGGCCGGAGCGCGACGCGCGCAGAGCCGAGGCCGGGGCTACGAGCACCGTTGCTCGCCGCAGCCCTGGGTCCCGGATATTCGCCTTCGGCGAATTCCGGGATGACAGGGAGCAGAGTTGATCGGAAACGGTTCTAGATCGCCTCTTCGAGGCTTGCGACGACGCTCCTCCCGCCGCGCGGATCGAGAGCCGCCATGGGCGGCGAATATGTCCCGCTCTTGATCGCCACGACGAGTTCCTGGGTCGCCATCGACGGCTCGATGTCATACTCCTGCTCGAGGCACTCCCACAGCTGCTTGTATGCCGCCAGCGCGCTTCCGGCGTTGCCGGACGCCACACAGGCCCGCATCAGCTTCTGGCACGCGATCTCGTGCGTCGGATCGATCTGGAACAACGCGCGGGCGATGCGCTTGGTCACCTCGGGCCGGTGCGTGATCTCGGTGAGTTGCGCTTCCAACCTCCGGATCAGCATGCGGCGGATGCCCTCCCGCTTTACCGTCAGCCAACTTCCGAACGAGGGATCGACGTCGTCGTAACCGCGCAGGAGCGAGTCCGTGATGCCTGCTTCATCGCTGAGACAGTCTGCCGGCTCTCCCCGATCGACGCTGGCGAGCAGGTCATCGAGGTCCGTGACGACAACCGATGGATCCAGGCTCACCTGGTCCCTGTCGGTCGACAGCCCCACCAGGCCCGCCGCGTCGAACGCGTCGCGCAAGACATGCAGCAGCTGTCGCAGCGATGCGCGGGCCTTGGCGTCCTCGGTCTCGCACCAGAGCAGACCGACCAGGCGATCCCGCGTCTCCTTCATGCCCGGGGTCAATACGAGGTAGGCGACCAGCGCCTTCGCCTTGCGGCTGGTGAGCACCACCTCGCGCTCGCCAATGCGCAGGACCATGCCTTCGAGCAGGGAGATCCGCAGCACCTGCTTGATGCGGTGCGCGCGCCCATAGGCGGGGTGTCGCGGCGAAAAGCCGCGATCGCCGGGAGGCCGAACCGCAATTCCGCAAATCTGCACCAAGGGATGGTCGGTCATGACATCCTCGCACGGTTGGCTGCCCATGGGCTCTGGGCCAACGCTTCACCATGCGACAAGCCTGGACCTATCTCCCCAGCCGCAAAACACCATTCCGCCATCCCGAACTGCAAACGACGAGCCATCTTCCGTGAAGTAGCTGTCAACTTCTTTCAACTCCTGCCAGAACGTGTCAAAATAACGCTTTGCATCGGAACAGATTGCCGGCGCCAGGGACGCCCCTTCGAGCGTGTACCGCTGCCGGATCGTGCGTGAAATACGGGCTGGGCTAGATGACGATCAGGCTTTCCGGACGCCAGCGAGACCGCTTTAAGGCCGACCTGCAGGCGCACAGGGAGACGTTCTCCCTCAACGAGGCGGAGTATGCGGATCAGATCCTAAAAGTCTCGCTCAACACCTACAAGAAGTGCGTTCACGCGAACGGGCCGCTGGCCTTGAAGCGGCACACTTTCGTCAGCATCTTCACCAACACGGCGCTCGACCCGAGGAACTACGGACTCTCCGTCGGTGTGCCAAGCCAGACATCGCCGTTCGGGGGCTATCACAAGAGCGAATTCCAGTTCCTCTGCGGGAGGTTCTTTCTCTATCGGCGCTCGTTCCTCACGGGACGCCACATCACCCGCAGCATCCTGGATATCCAGCCCAGCGACAGCCAGGAGTGCCTGTCCTTCAACGAATTGCACTACTACACCGCGGAGGTGGGCGTGCGGGAGGAGATCCGCTACCACGGCGATATCTATATGAATCGCGAGCGCAGCATCCTCAGCCTGCCGGCCTACTTCCAGGGTCAGGTGCGACTGACCCTCCTGCAGCCGGAGCGGCTCGGCACCAGGGGGAAGGTGAAAATGCGCGGCGCGCTGCTGGCGTTCGGCAATCCAAAGGGCTATTGGCAGCCGACCGTGTCGTGCATCTTCGTCGATGGCCCCATCGACGAGAAGCGCTCCACCCCCAGGGATCTCTGCAAGACCATCATGGAGGGCTCGGAGGAATACCCGGCCCTGTGTGACGAGCTTGCGCGTATCGAGGAACACGGTACCATCATGACGCCACTTATGTGGGCCAAGCTCCAGCCCAGAGCTGCACCGAACTGGGCGATGGTTTCTGATGGACCGCAAGCCACGGATCGCCGTCATCCTCGATGAGAATACGAGCGGCGACGCGAGCCGCTACGAGGCGTCCAAGGGCCTTTTCAGCGCCATCCGGGATGCGGGGGGGTTGCCCTTCGGCGTCCCCTACCTCCCCGAGATCATCGACGCGTCCATCGAAGAATTCGACGGCCTGGTCTGCGGCGGCGGTCGCTTCGCTTATCCCGATGATTGGTATGTAGGTGGCCAAGTCTCGAACGCACCTCCGTCGGAGCGGCTTGGCGTCGAGCGCGCGATCGTCGAGGGTTATCTGGAGCGCGACAAGCCGGTGCTTGGCGTTTGCGCGGGCATGCAGATGCTCGCTTGCGTCTACGGCTGCCGGCTGTGGTCGGACGTGCAGGCCTCCTCGCCGACTGTCCTCGACCACGATAAGCGCGACTACATGCACCAGGTCACGCTCGCCCCCGGCACCAGGCTTTCCGCCCTGGTTGGGAAGCCTGCCATTCTCGTCAACACGTCGCATCGCGAGGCGATAGGTGAGCTGTCGGCTTCGGTTGTCGCCAGCGCCCGCTCCGACGACGGGGTGATCGAGGCTATCGAGGTCCCCTCGCAAGTCTTCGCGCTGGGCGTGCAGTGGCATCAAGAGCAGTTCGCCGGCACCGATCATCCGGGCAACGCCGTGTTTCGGGGCTTGATCGAGGCCTGCCTCCCCGCCGTCTGCCACCGCAGGCAGCTCTCCCGTCCCTGATGGCAACGCAAGGACGGGTCCCGTCCCGCGTTGCCTCTGGCACGGCGCACGCAGGGTCGTCAGCCGGCCGCAGCCTCTTCCGCCGCGACTCTCGGCCGGTTCAGCGGATGATGGATGTGGCAATCGGGGAATGGGATCTCGGGACCCTGGCCGAATTGACCTTTCAGATAATCCACCAGAAGCCGGCAGCAGGCTGGGTCCGCACCCGGTGTGCTGTCGTCCTCCTCGAATGACCCGCCAATGGCGACGGCGTCGGAGCGCGGAAACATATAGCCGTTCTGGCTGTAGAGATACGTCAAGTCGGGCTGCGGAGGCAGCAGCGCCAGCTGGCCCTTGATCGGCTGCATCGCGGCATCGTTCCAAAGCTCTTTGGCGCCGATGCCGGTGCAGTTGATGATGATATTCTCCTGCAACTGCAGGACGCTCGCCACGTCCTGGAATGTCCGGTTGACGAACGCAACGCCCTTGCCGCGCAGATCGCCATCGAGCTTCTTGAGGAAAATCGGCGGCTCGATCAGCAAGGTCAGATAGAGGTAGCCCGGCTTCGTGTGATGCTCGAACGGGAGGCGCGGGAGGTCCTTGCGCGGAGGCAGCAGGCCGGGCACCAGCTGAAAGACCAACTCGAAACCGGGGGACAGCGCCGCGGCGTAGGTCGGACGCTCGAAGACCCCGAAGCCCTTGCCGATGCTGTTCTTGAAGGTCTTGTAGGAGGTCTCGAGCACCTGCGCGAACTCCACCCGATCGGCATAGCCCACAATGGAAGGCGCCCACTGGCCACCGGCGGCGGCGGACGTCGTGTCCTTCCAGAACTTCTCCGCATACACGGTCACCTGCAGGCCGAGGTCGACCAGCAGGGTTGCCGCCGTCAATCCCATGACGCCCGAGCCCAGGACGGCGACCTTTCGGTCGGCTGTCGTGGTGAGGTGAGCCCTGACGATGTCGCGCACCTTGCCGGACGTCCCCCAGCTCAGCGAGATACCTGCGCCCCCGTGACCGTAGTTGTGAACGATGAACTTGTCCGGGCTCGAGGCGATCCTTTCCTGCTCGAGGCGATAGCCGCTCCTGCGAAACGGCCTGATTCCCGAGACGCACCCAAGAGGCCGGGCGGAGAAGTCAGGACTGGGGAGGTTTGTGTCGTCCTCGTTGCTCATTCTCGAAAATCGCTCCGTCAAAAGACTCCATTGAAGGATCAGCCGCGGCAGACCGCGATGGTCGGTCGGCCATCTCGGCTTCGTGCGCCAGCGCCTCGACGCCGCGTGGCGTCGCTGCATGCATCCGGTGCAGGACGTTCCCCCGACCGGGTGCAAAGGGCGCGACAGGGCAACCCATCGTCAGAACCAGGACAGGAGATGGCCAGGACGGCGCGGCGAGGATGCAGGGACTGGAACCGGAACATCGGCAGCCCAAGACATAAGAACTTTTCCGCAATCATTCGTATATGGTTGCTTCGGCCACATAGCAATTGCCGCGCCGCGCGTACCGTAGCGTACGCTTAATGTCGATGGTGTGGGGAATGCTCCCATCGCCCGCCCGCCGGGCGGCCTTGCCTCCGCATTTGCCCGATTGGCAACACGGCCGGGCGTGCTAAAAGCCCTTCACTGTCGGCCGGTCCCGTAGCTCAGCTGGACTAGAGCATCTGCCTTCTAAGCAGAGGGTCGCAGGTTCGAATCCTGCCGGGATCGCCACCCTGTCGCAATTTCAAAGGGTTAGAACCCGCTGGTAAAGCCGGTGGCAAGGATTCCTGATTTGTGTTCAGGACGCTTGAGGAGCATGGATGCTGCGCTCGCCAATTTCCTCCGCTTCGCTGCCTTCGTGCAGTGCTCGGCCTCCGACAAGTCCGCACAGTCGCAGGCGACCGAGCCGGCAGAACGAATAGGGCAGCTGCCCCTAATCGGCTTTGCGCCGCCCCCGCTACCGCCTCGCATCTTGCGCGGTGAACCACGGTTCGCCGCTAACGGCAACCGACTTCTGTAACAAAATCCGCCATCATTTTCGTGAGCTTGCGCAGGCAATGCATGTCCGCTTGCATTGGTGAGGGCCATCTAAGGATGATGAATGCGAGAGACATCCTTCACGTCGCCATCGCGTGCGGCCCGTGCGACGCACCGACCGCGTCACCATGCGCGTCGCTACCCTGATGAACACTTCTGCACTAGGCTGCGGAAACCGATCGAGCGATTGCAGTATCCAACTTCCATACAAGCCCTCGAAAGCGTGCAGGTTGCTGACACCATACGTGGCG
>JBFWRV010000083.1:0-21652 GCA_050248715.1 Hyphomicrobiaceae bacterium
CACAGGAGCGAGGGATGGATCGTAGGCGCGCCCAGCCGCATCACGCTTGCCGGTTGGTGCAGGCTGTTCCACTCCACCGAGAACTTAATGATCGGCAGCATGACGATGCCGACGAGCGCAAGGATGGCGGTGAGCTTGGCGGCGAGCGCCTCGTCCTCGATCGAGGATCGCAGCGCAATCAGCCCGAGGTAGAGGAAGAAGAGCATGAGGACGGAGGTGAGGCGCGGGTCCCAGACCCAGAAGGCGCCCCACATCGGCTTGCCCCACAGCGAGCCCGTCAACAGACACGCGAAGGTGAAGACGGCGCCGATGGGCGCGGCGGCCTTGGCCGACACGTCGGCCAGCGGATGACGGAATACGAGCAGGCCGAAGCTCGAAATCGCCACCAGCGCATAGCCGAACATGGAGAGCCACGCCGACGGAACGTGCACGAACATGATCTTGGCCGCATGCCCCTGCTGGTAGTCGAGCGGCGCCCTGGCCGACATATAGAGGCCGACGGCCAGCAGGATGCACGCGGTACAGGTGAGCCAGGGCAACACGCGCCCCGAGAGCTCCATGAACCGCGTCGGATTGGCCAGCTTCTGCGTCAGCGTCGGCATGGGCATGGTTTAATCGTACCCGTGCTCACCCGCAAATCACCGAGCGGTGTCAGGAGTGGGGCGGCGGGCTCCCGCGGCGCGTCATTCCCGCGCAGCCGAGAGCCAACGCTATTCTCGCCATTTCGCGTTCCGGTGTCGCGGGTCCCCCGCTTCGGGGATGCAAATGCTCGTGGGGAGGCTACTGCAGCTGGAAGCGCAGGGCGGCCGCGGCGGCGACGGGAGCGAGCACGAGGGAGGCCAGCGAGATGGCCCCGAGGATCAGGAGGGAGGGGATCAGCGCCCCCGACTCCAGGGTCGCGCCCCGCACTGCCTCGATGCCGAAGATGAGGGTCGGCACGAACAGCGGCAGCATCAGCAGGGCGATCAGCAGGCCGCCGCGTCGGGTGCGCAGCGTCAGCGCCGCGCCGATGGCGCCAAGGAAGCTAACGCCGGGTGTGCCGATCAGCATGCTCGCCACCAGCATCGCGTAGGCCTCGGGCGGCAGGTTGAGCAGCAGCCCCAGCACCGGCGCCAGCGCGGTCAGAGGCAGGCCGGTCGTCAGCCAGTGGGCAAGGCTCTTTGCAGCCGACACGGCCTCGAGCGGCAGTGGCCCGGTCGCAAGCACCTCGAGCGAGCCGTCCTCCAGATCGGCGGCGAACATGCGGCCGAGCGAGAGCAGGGCGGCAAGCAGCAACGCTACCCACAGGACGCCCGGGGCGATGCGTGCAAGCAGGTTGAGGTCGGGGCCGATGCCGAGCGGCAGCAGCGTCACGACCACCACGTAGAAGCCGAGCGCCACGCCGAGCGTGCCGCCGTCGGCCCAGGCGACAAGGAGGTCGCGGCGTATCAGCTGCCGGAACGCTTGCAGGAATCCGCTCATGCCACCTCGGCCGCCTGGCCCAACCGCAGCTCACGCGCTGGTCCGATGGGGAGCGGGACGTGCGTCGCCGCAACCACCACCCCGCCCGCGGCCATATGGTTGTCGACGGCCCGGCCCAGCATGTCCTGGGCCGTAGCGTCGAGCGAGACCGTGGGCTCGTCGAGCAGCCAGACCGGGCGCTCGGCGAGCAGGATGCGGGCAAGCCCCAGCCGCCGCTTCTGCCCGGCCGACAGGTAGGCGGCGGGAACATCGCCGAGCGCGTCGAGACCGAAGGCTGCAAGGGCGGCGGCGACTCGATCGGCATGGCCGCCGAGGAAGCCGTTCCAGAACGCGGCATTCTCCTCGACGCTCAGGTTGCCTTTGATGGCGTTGAGGTGTCCCACGTAGTGGCATTGCTCGGCCACGCTGCGTTCGGGATCGCCTCCGTCGAGGCGCACGCGGCCCGCAGCGGGCGCGAAGAGGCCCGCGATGGTGCGGATGAGCGTGGTCTTGCCGGCGCCGTTCGGCCCGGTGAGCAGCAGCGCCTCGCCGCCGTCGACGGCGAACGACAAGCCCATGAAAAGTGTGCGCCCGCCGCGGACCGACGTGAGCGCATCGGAGACCAGCTTCATGAGGGCTTCCCCGCTCCGGCGACGCATATTAGAACCATTTTATAAGACCGGGGTCCGCCGCGAGGCCAGTCAGATGCGGGCGCACCCGCCCCCGGCCGTCGGCTCGCAAGGCGATTTGCCGCAAGCCGGTTGCCAGACGGATTGCAAGGAGTCCCACCCATGAGCGCCGCCCCCGCATCACCCGACACGTTCAAATGCCGCAAGACCCTGAAGGCCGGCGGCAAGACCTACGAATACTTCTCGCTTCCCGACGCCGAGCAGAATGGGCTGGCCGCCATCTCCAGACTGCCGATCTCGCTCAAGGTGCTGCTCGAGAACCTGCTACGCCATGAGGATGGGCGCTCGGTCAAGGCTGACGACATCCGCGCCGTCGCCGCCTGGCTGACGGACAAGACATCGACGCGTGAGATCGCCTACAGGCCGGCCCGCGTGCTGATGCAGGACTTCACCGGCGTGCCGGCTGTGGTCGACCTTGCCGCCATGCGCGATGCCATGCGCGGCCTCGGCGGCGATCCCTCCAGGATCAACCCGTTGGTGCCCGTCGACCTCGTGATCGATCACTCCGTGATGGTCGACTATTTCGGCACTGCCGACGCCTTCACGAAGAACGTCGAGCTCGAGTACGAACGCAACAAGGAGCGCTACGAATTCCTGCGCTGGGGCGCCGGGGCGTTCAACAACTTCCGCGTCGTGCCGCCGGGCACGGGTATTTGCCACCAGGTCAATCTCGAATACCTGGCGCAGTCGGTGTGGACCAAGCAGGCGGGCCGCACCGAGCAGGCCTTCCCCGATACCTGCGTCGGCACCGACAGCCACACGACGATGGTGAACGCGCTTGGTGTGCTCGGCTGGGGCGTGGGCGGCATCGAGGCCGAAGCCGCCATGCTGGGTCAGCCCGTGGCCATGGTGATCCCTGAGGTGATCGGCTTCGGCTTCAAGGGCAAGCTGAGAGAGGGTGTCACCGCCACCGACCTCGTGCTCACCTGCACGCAAATGCTGCGCAAGCGCGGCGTGGTCGAGAAATTCGTCGAGTACTACGGCGACGGGCTCGATCATCTCTCCGTGGAAGACCGCGCCACCATCGCCAACATGGCGCCCGAGTACGGGGCGACCTGCGGCTTCTTCCCAATCGATGCGGATACGATCAAGTACCTCAAGGCGACGGGCCGCGCGGCCGAACGCGTGGCCCTCGTCGAGGCCTACAGCAAGGCGCAGGGGATGTGGCGCGAGCGCGGCGCGCAGCCCGTGTTCACGGACGTGCTGGAGCTTGATCTCTCCACCGTCGAGCCCTCCATGGCCGGCCCGAAGCGGCCTCAGGATCGCGTGGCGCTCGCCTCTGCCAAGGCGGAGTTCGCCAAGGCGCTTCCCGACATCGTCACGGGCGCCGACCCCAAGCGCCGCGTGCAGGTCGATGGTGAAGGCTACGATCTGGGCCACGGGGACGTGGTGATCGCTGCCATCACATCATGCACCAACACCTCCAACCCCTCGGTGCTGATCGCCGCCGGCCTCGTGGCGCGCAATGCGCACAGGAAGGGTCTGAAGGCCAAGCCGTGGGTAAAGACGTCGCTGGCGCCCGGGTCCCAGGTCGTCACCGACTACCTCGCCAAGGCGGGCCTGCAGGGCGATCTCGATGCCCTCGGCTTCAACCTGGCCGGATATGGCTGCACCACCTGCATCGGCAATTCCGGTCCGCTGCCGGACAACATCGGCGACGCCGTGCGCAAGAACGATCTCGTCGTCGGCGCGGTGCTTTCCGGCAATCGCAACTTCGAGGGCCGCGTCAACCCGGATGTGAAGGCAAATTACCTGGCATCCCCGCCGCTGGTGGTGGCTTACGCGCTGGCGGGCACGCTCAACAAGGACCTCACGACCGAGCCACTTGGCACGGACAGCGACGGCGCCCCGGTGTACCTCAAGGACATATGGCCGACGTCCGCGGAGATTGCCGAGCTCATCCGCACCAGCGTCACGCCCGACATGTTCGCCAAGCGCTACGGGCACGTGTTCGAGGGCGACGAGAAGTGGCAGGCGATGGGCCGGGCCAAGCCAAGCCTCACCTACCGCTGGAACTCAGGCTCCACCTACGTCCAGAATCCGCCCTACTTTGAGGGGCTCGAGATCAAGCCGAATCCGATCCAGGACGTGGTTGACGCGCGCATCCTGGGCCTGTTCCAGGACAGCATCACCACCGACCACATTTCACCGGCGGGCTCGATCAAGCGGGACGGGCCGGCAGGCGTCTACCTGATCGAGCATCAGGTGCGGCCCGCCGAGTTCAACTCCTACGGGGCGCGCCGCGGCAACCATAATGTGATGATGCGCGGCACGTTCGCCAATGTGCGCATCAAGAACATCATGATGGGCGGCAAGGAGGGTGGTAACACGGTCCACTATCCGTCAGGGGAGGCACTGTCGATCTTCGACGCTGCCATGCGTTACAAGGCAGAAGGCGTGCCCCTGGTCGTGTTCGCCGGCAAGGAGTACGGCACCGGCTCCAGCCGCGACTGGGCTGCCAAGGGCACGCGCCTGCTCGGCATCCGCGCCGTTGTCGCCCAGTCGTTCGAACGCATTCACCGTTCCAATCTGGTCGGTATGGGCGTGCTGCCGCTCGTGTTCGAAGCCGGCCAGTCCTGGCAAGGGCTCGGTATCACCGGCGAGGAGGTAGTAACCATCCGCGGGCTCGCGGACCTGCGACCGCGCCAGAAACTGACGGTGACGATCGCGCCGGTCGACGGAAGAGCACGCGATATCGAGGTTCTGTGCCGCATCGATACGGAGGAGGAACTGAGCTACTATCGTCACGGGGGCATCCTCCCCTTCGTCCTGCGCAACCTCGCCAGTGCCGCCTGACCGACGGGAGATCCGGCCGCGAGAGGGGGGCGGCGGGTTTGCGAGATGGTGCAAACCTGTCTCACCCTTTCGTGACTCGCAGTTGAAGGGGGAAATCCGGATATTGACACCCGCAGGAGCTTGGCCGGTAACGCAGGATCAAGGCGCGTGGCCGGGGGGTCGACAAAAGAAGAAGGAAGAAGACTGCTCATGCGTCTTCTCGCGCTCATCGCGCTTGCTGGCGGGCTTTGCGGGGCCCCGAATTGCGCTTCAGCTCAGGGGGCCGATGCGGCGGACGCGGCACTGCCCAACAGGTCGGTCGAGGTAAGAGCGGTCGTAGAGCTGTTCACCAGTCAGGGCTGCTCGTCGTGCCCGAAGGCGGATGCCGTGCTGGCGCAGCTGGCGGGCCGCAGCGATGTCATCGCCCTCTCCTTGCCTGTCGACTACTGGGACTACCTCGGGTGGAAGGACACGCTCGCAAGCCCCAAATTCAGCGAACGCCAGCGTGCCTATGCTCAGGCGCGCGGTGACGGCGCCATCTATACGCCGCAAGCTGTCGTCAACGGCATGGCGCACGTCAACGGCGGCGACGAGGCTGCGATAGGGCGCAAGATTGAGAAGACCGGAAAATCGATATCGGCCTCCTATGTGCCGGTGCGGTTGTCGGAGGACAAGGAGCGCCTCGTGGTAGAGGCCGGGCCAAGGCAGGGCGGCGGCGCCGTCAAGGAAGCCACGCTTTGGCTGGCGGTGCTGGCCAAGAGCGTCAGCGTGCCCATCGGGCGCGGCGAGAACGAGGGCAAGACGGTCACATACAGCAACGTGGTGCGGGAGCTGATGCCGATCGGCATGTGGAGCGGGAAGCCGATCACCGTGCATCTGGCGCGGCACAGCTTCATGCGGCCAGGCGCCG
The DNA here is from genome assembly GCA_050248715.1 of Hyphomicrobiaceae bacterium. Lineage (GTDB taxonomy): Bacteria > Pseudomonadota > Alphaproteobacteria > Rhizobiales > Hyphomicrobiaceae > AWTP1-13. The sequence goes on from JBFWRV010000083.1 coordinate 5,815, forward strand.
ACGCGTGCGTCGCGCTCCTTCAGCAGGGCAAGGGCGGCCCGATCGTCGGCGCGGCATTTCTCCATCCGTGCTAGCAGACGCGGGCGGGTGCGGCTCGCCGCGCGTCCACCTTCATAGAATACGCAGACAGATTGCGGCGCGGCCGGCGGTTTGCGCCTATGCCGCCTTGCGTCGCGGCGCTAACCTCCTGGGTACGCGGACAACGCCGGACCAAGGAGCGCGCAATGCTGGCTTCCCCGATCGAGCTCGGCCAGGTCACGATCCATCGGGTCGTCGAGCAGCAGATGCCGTTCTTCGAGGCCGTCAAGTTTTTCCCGACGCTGACGCAGGAAATGCTGGAGGAGAACCGCTCCTGGCTGCAGCCGACCTTCCTGGAGCCCGGCACGGACAAGGTCATCTTCTGCTTCCAGAGCTATGTGGTGAGGACTCCCCACCACAACATCATCGTCGACACGTGCGTCGGCAACGACAAGCCGAGGCCCACGCGCGGGGAATGGCATCTCATGAAGAGTGATGTCTACGAGAAGGGGCTCGCCGCCGCTGGTCTCGGTTTCGGCGACATCGACTTCGTGATGTGCACGCACCTGCATCCCGATCACGTCGGCTGGAATACGCGGCTCGACAACGGGCGTTGGGTGCCGACCTTCTCCAAGGCCCGCTACCTGTTCGCCGAGCGTGAGCTCGCGCACTGGACGGAAAAGGAGAAGGAGGACCCCGCTGCCCTTCCTTGGATCACGGACTCGGTGCTGCCGATCGTGGCGGCCAGGCGCGCCGACGTGGTCAGAAGCGACCATGAGCTCAACGACCTTGTCCGGCTGGTGCCGACCCCTGGTCACACCATCGATCATTTCTCGGTGCACGTCGGCAGGTCCGGGCGGGATGCGTTCCTCACCGGTGACATGATCCATTCGCCGCTGCAGGCCCGCTATCCCGAGCTTGGCATGCGGTTCGATTTCGATTTCAAGCAGGGCGGCGAAACTCGGCGGCGGGTCTTCGAGCGCTTCTGCGACACCTCCACTCTGATGTGCACAGCCCACTTCCCGTCGCCGTCGACCGGACGGCTGGCGCGCTGGGGCGACGGGTTCAAATTCGTCGCGGCCTGACAGGGACCACCCGGGCGGCCAACGACGGGGATCCCGCTCAGGTGCGGAATGCGGGGTGGGAGCGCCGCAGGTTCTCCAGGGCTTCCATGGCAGAAGCGGGCAGCGGGCCGAGTTCCAATGCGGCCAGGGCTTCGTCGAGGTGCCAAGCCTCGCCGATACCGACCTCGATGGTGGAAAGCAGCGGGCAGGCCAGTCCGAACCGGAGAGCCGCCTGCGCCGGCCGTCCATGTGCGCTGCCCAGCACCTCGAGAGCGGCCTTTGCCCGCACCTCCTCGGCGGCGCTCTCGGAATTGGCCGTGATCGGCATCTCGCGCCCATGGCGCTCCGTAGTAGCGAGGTGGCCGGCGGCAAAGATGCGAATGCCCATCGTCCCCACGTCCTTCGCCGCGCAGTGCTGCAGCAGCCCGTCGAAATCGGTCGAGTTCCACTTGGGTCCCGCGCTGCCCATGGCCGTCGGATTGAGGAGGTTGTAATAGATCTGGGCCACGTCGAAGCGCCCGCTGTCGATCACCGCCTGCAGGGCCTTCGCATCGCCGAGGCCGGTAAGGCCGATCCAGTCGCAAAGGCCCTTGGCGCGCAGTCCGTCCATGATGTCGGCAACGCCACCCTTCCCCAGCACCTCCTTGGGGTTCAAGCTGCGACTGTTTCGATCCGGGCTCGCTTCGTCGACGATGCGGTTGTGAAGGATGAGCAGCGGAACGCGATCGAGGCGGAGCCGCTCGAGACTGGCCGCAACCGAACGCTCGACCTGTCCGGCAAAGTCGGGAGCTGACGTGTCGACGTTGAACTTGGTGGAGATGCGCGGGCGCCTCTCCTTGGGCACCTTGGGCAACCATTGGCCGAGCACGGTCTCGGAGGCGCCATTGCCGTAGGCGGCAGCGGTGTCGATCCAGTCGATGCCGGCGTCGAGAGCGCGGCTCAGCACGGCCTCGCGCGCCTCGACATCGGCGCGGATGATGAAGCCGCCAACCCAGCCGCCGCCATAGGTCAGCACCGGAACCTCGAGACCTGTTCTGCCGAAGCGTCGCTTTTGCATGGGACCGGCCTCGTATCTGGAAGTGGCGCGGCCGAGATTTGCACAGGGTTACCAGTTCTGCCAGTCCTGCGGCGCAGCGTGTGCCTCGTCCCTGGAACGGGTGCCTGCGCGTGACCACATTGGCAGGTATGGAGTAGTTTCCCCCCACGCGCGGCAGCCAGCCCTCCAAAGATGCCGGCAAGGAGTCACCATGGACCTCATGAAGATGATGAAGCAGGCCCAGGAAATTCAGGGCCGCATGCAGAAGATGCAGGAAGACCTCGTCGCCCTGGAGGTGGTGGGACAGTCGGGCGCCGGCCTCGTCAAGGTCACGCTCAACGGCAAGCTGGAAGTCCGGGCCCTGAAGATCGACCCGAGCCTTATCAAGCCAGAGGAGGCCGACATGCTGGAGGACCTGATCATCGCTGCGTTCCAGGACGCCAAGGGCAAGGCCGAGGCGGCCGTGCAGGCGAAGATGCAGGAGATCACCGGTGGCCTGGCGCTTCCGCCCGGGCTGAAGTTTTTCTGATCGACTGCCTCTCAGTTCGCGGGGAGGGGAGAGCTGGAGAATCCTATGAGCAAGAAGGCCGCGGGCTCGGAGATCGAGCGGCTGATCGCGCTGCTGGCGCGGCTGCCGGGGCTCGGGCATCGCTCCGCCCGCAAGGCCGCCCTGACGCTCATCAAGCGTCGCACCGACCTGCTCGAGCCTCTGGCTGCAGCGTTGAACGAGGCGGCAGCAAAGATCGTGCAGTGCAGCAACTGCGGCAATATCGATACGGTGAACCCCTGCACCATCTGCCAGGATCCCCGCCGCGACCCGAGCCTGATCGTGGTGGTCGAGGAAATCGGGGACCTGTGGGCGCTCGAGCGGGCCGGCGTGGTGAAGTCGCACTATCACGTGCTCGGCGGACACCTTTCGCCGCTCGACGGCGTGGGCCCCGAGCAGCTCAACATCGCCCGGCTGATCGAGCGCTCCGAGCCGCCGGTCAAGGAGGTGCTGTTGGCTCTCAACGCCACGGTGGAGGGTCAATCCACCGCGCACTACGTCACCGAGCAGCTGCAGGGCCACGGTGTCGCGGTCACGCGTCTGGCCCAGGGTGTGCCCGTGGGCGGCGAGCTCGACTACCTCGATGAGGGCACGCTGGCCGCCGCGATCAAGAGCCGGCGCGCGTTCTGACCCCTCCCGGTATCGGATGCGGCACGCCGAGCATCGTGCAGAGCTGAGCGATGCGATGGCCAGCACATTGCGACAGCTATCGAGCCGGGGCGAGACCCGATAAGACTTGGGACAGAGGATTTAGATCGCACACAGGGAGGAGCGGGTGGCAGACCTCAAAGGCAGAGTGGCCTGGGTGACGGGCGCAGGCAGCGGCATCGGCGAGGCGGGCGCGGTGGCGCTCGCAGCGCTCGGGGCAACCGTGGTGTTGACGGGCCGGCGCAAGCAGGCGCTCGAGGCGGTCGCCGAGCGCATCAACGCGTCGGGCGGGGGAGTGGCGACGGTCCAGGCCGGCGACCTCACCAAGGCCGCCGCGGTCGGAAAGATTGCCGGGGCGATCCGCGCCGAGCAGGGTCGGCTCGACATCGTGGTCAACAATGCCGGTGTCAACATTCCGGATCGCGCCTGGTCGCGGCTGGCGCCCGACGGTATCGACACCGTGATCGCCGGCAACCTGACAAGCGCGTTCTATGTCGTGCAGGCGGCTTTGCCGATCATGCGGGCGCAGAAGGACGGCGGCGTGTTCATCCACACTGCGTCGTGGGCCGGGCGCTGGATCGGCCCGGTGTCGGGGCCGGCCTACACCGCAGCCAAGCACGGCATGGTCGCCATGAGCCACACCATCAACCTCGAGGAATGCGGCAATGGCATCCGCTCGTGCGTGCTCTGCCCGGGCGAGGTGGCAACGCCGATCCTGCTCAACCGTCCGATCCCCGAGACGCCCGAGACGATGGCGCGCATGATCCAGCCGCAGGACATGGGCGAGTTGATCGCCTTCGTGGCGCGGCAGCCGGCGCATGTGTGCATCAACGAGGTGCTGATCAGCCCGACGCACAATCGCGGCTACATCTCCACCATGCAGGCCCGCGCTGCCGCCGCCGCAGCGGCCAAGCGCTGAGCGGCTCGGCCCAAATCGCCTATTCCTGCCGAGCTTGTCGAGGAACCGCTCAGTGCGCGTAGCGTCTTTTCGACGAGCTCAGGACAGGGCGCAGCGAGAGGCTGGGGCACCTCTCGTGCCCTCACGCAGCCTTGTCGATGCCGAGCTGGTCGAGGGGGCCCAGTGCCTTCTCGATCATCGGTTTCACGCGGGTGGCGAACTGATCGATGGAGCGCAGCGCGGTCTTCTGCGGCGAGGCGCCGGCCTGGAAGTGCAGCAGCATGTGGCGGGGCCTGGCGGCGCTGATCGTGGCTGCCAATCGCTCCGCCACCGTCTCGGCGTCGCCGACCATGACGGCCTTGGCGAAGTCCTCCTGCGGCGGCTCGTTCTTGTAGGGCTTCTCCACCAGCATGGTGCCGTCGATCAGCTCCTCGCGGAAGCGCAGGCTCTGAGAGAGGCGGATCTGGTGGCGGACGTTGTCGAGGAAGCTCGAGGCCTCCGCCTTGCTGTCGGTGATGCACACGTGGCGCAGCGGGGCGATAGCCACACGCGTCCTGTCGAGCCCCTGCGCTGCGTACATTCCCGCGAGCCGCTCGCGCATGTCGAGAAGCTGCGGCACGGTGGCGTGCCGCGGCGTGAGCATCACGGTCCAGCCCTTGCGCGCGGCCATCCGGTGCAGGTCGGGGTTGTCGCCGGCGACCCAAACGTCCGGCAGGCCCTTCACCGGCCGCGAGGCGATGTGGGTCTCGGGCAGCTTGTAGTACTTGCCCTCGTAGCTGAAAGTGTCGCGCGTGAAGGCGAGCTCCAGCATCTCCATGATCTCGAACAGCTTGGGCACGGAGTCCTTCAGGTCCTCGCCGAAGCGCTCGAATTCGTAGGGCTGGTAGCCACTGCCGATGCCGAGCACGAGGCGGCCGTGGGTGAGCGCATCCACCATGCCGATCTCGGAGATGAGGCGGACCGGCTCGTAGAGCGGCATGACGACCACCGCCGAGCCGAGCTTGATGCGCTCGGTCTCGCCCGCGAGCCGCGCCAGCATCATCAGGGGCGAGGGGCACACGCAGTAGTTGGAGAAGTGGTGCTCGGCAAACCAGGCGATCTCGAAGCCGTTGGCCTCCGCCGCCTTCACCTGCTCGACCGCGTTGTCGTAGAGTTCATGCGCCTTCGTGCCGGGCGTGCGATAGCCCATCAGGTTGAACTGGCCGAAGTGCATCGCGCGTCTCCCAGGGTTCAGGTGTTGGCTGGCCGCAGTTTATCCCACACTGGCGAGGCATCATCCGTCGGCGGCGCACGGCAGCTTTGCGTTGGAGCGCCGATCGCCGCTCTGGCGTAGGGCGCTAGAAGTGTCAGCCGCATTGCGCCGATCGGCCCGTGGATCGGCGCAATGCGCTTCGCTTTTGCCCCCTGCGATGGGTCAGACCTTGACCTTCTCGTCCTCGACCACGCGGCGGACGGCGGGACGCTGCAGCATGCGATCCTTGAAGGCGCCGTAGTTCTTCAGCTCGGCCATCGGCAGCTCGCGGCGCACGCCCCACGTGTAGAAAGTGAAGGCGTAGGGATCGAGCACGGAGTAGGCGTCGGAGAACCACTCGCGCCCCGCGAGACGCTGATCGAGCTGCTGCAGGTAGCCATGGAACGTCTTGCGCCCCTGCTCCTGGAGGTCCGGGTGGTAGGTGGTGTTGGTCGCGTAGCGCTCGGGCCGGCTGATGTGGGCGTGCGCTGGGTGCACGCTCGCCGCGAAGAATCCGATCAGTGAGAGCGCCTGGGCTTCGGCGATGGCATCCTTGGGCCACAGCCCGAAGCGTTTGCCGAGATAGGGCAGGATCGCGGTGTTCTCGGCCAGCGGCTGGCCGTTGTCGAGCAGCAGCGCCGGCACCCGGCCCTGCGGGTTGATCTTCAGATAGGCCTCGGAGCGCTGCTCGGCCTTGGAGAAATCGACGCGTTTCGCCTCGTATTTCTCACCGCTCTCCTCGAGCACGATGTGAGCCGCCAGCGAGCAGGCGCCCGGCGCATAGAACAGGGTCAGCATGGGTTGGTCTCTCCCGGGAAAGGCCCGACCTTACAATACCGAGAGACCTTGTCCACGTTTCCGGCATTGTCGGGGCACCTGTCTCGCTTAGCCATTGCCAACAGCCGCAGGATCGCCGAAACAGCGCCATGTCCGTCTCAGCCCTGCCGCCTGCGCGGGTTGCCGCCCCCGGGCATCCACCGCCACGCTTCGTGACGGGTTCCATCGCCCGCCACATCCTCGTGATGACCGGCACCAGCGCCGTCGGCCTGATGGCGATCTTCTTCAGCGATTTTGCCAACATCTTCTTCCTGGGCCTCATGGGCGACCTGCAGCTGCTGGCGGCCGTGGGCTACGCCAGCACCATCCTGTTCTTCTTGTTCTCGGGCGGCATCGGCCTGGGAATTGCCGTCACCGCACTGATCTCACCGGCGCTTGGTGCGCGCGACGTCGCTCGCGCCCGCAGGCTCGCAACGCACGCCCTGATGTTTTCGGCCGGCGCGTCATCGCTGACGGTTGCGGCGCTGTGGTTCGCGTTGCCGGTGTTGTTGGGGTGGCTCGGTGCCGGCGGCCGCACGCTCGCGCTTGCGCACGACTTCCTGCGCATCGTCCTACCGTCGTTGCCGCCGCTGGTGCTGGCCATGTGCGCGTCCGCCGTCCTGCGCTCGTCCGGCGATCCGCAGCGCTCCATGTACATCACCCTGGCCGGGGCCGTGATCGCCACGCTGCTGGACGCCATCCTCATCCTGTGGCTCGGCCTCGGTATTCACGGCGCGGCCATTTCTGCCTTCATTGCGCATTTCGCGATGCTGGGCATCGGATGGTGGGCCGTCGTCCATGTCCACGACCTGCTGGCGCCGCCGGATTGGAACCTCTTCGAATACGACATGCGGTTGATCACGCGTTTCGCCGTCCCATGCGTCCTCACCAACCTCGCCACGCCGGCGGGCGGGGCCTATGTGACGGTGGCGATGTCGCAGTTCAGCGACAGCGCGGTCGCTGGGTGGGCTGTGATCGGGCGCATCATCCCGATCGCCTTCGGGGCGATCTTTTCGCTGTCGGGCTCGATCGGCGCGATCATCGGACAGAATTTCGGCGCGCGCGAGTTCGGCCGCGTGCGCGCGACCCTGACCGGTGCGCTGCGCCTTGCGGCGTTGATCTCGGCCGCCGCGTGGGTCCTTCTCGCCCTTGCCGCTCCGGTGCTGGTCCGCCTGTTCAGTGCGAGCGGCGAGGCCGCGGAGCTGATCGTCTTCTTCTGCCGATGGCTGGCACCGCTGTTCGTATTTTTCGGCACGCTGTTCGTGTGCAATGCCGCCTGCAATACGCTGGGCCGTCCGCAGTACGCCACCGCCCTGAACTGGGGGCGTGCCACGCTCGGCACGGTGCCGTTCGTCACGCTCGGTGCACACTGGGGCGCCAAGGGCGCGCTGTTCGGGCACATGCTGGGCGGCATCGTGTTCGGGGTCGCCGCCGTCGTCGTGGTGCACCGCCTGATCGCGCGGCTGGAAGACGATGCGCGGCCGTCCGATCAGCGCCGCGCGGCGTCCTCGTAGAGCTTGTAGCGCAGGCGCGGCTGGCGGAAGGAGGCGGCGGGGTCGACCAGGATGCCGTCGCCGATGGCCTGGCGTCCGAGCAGCATGCGATAGGACATGGCATCGCGATTCGTCAGCGTCACCTCGATGTCCCACTCGCGGTTGCCGATGCGGATGGGCGTGGAGATGACATAGCGGCTCTCGCGCTCGCCGTTCGAGCTCGTCACGAGGCGCTGATCGATGACCGGGGCCGTGCACACGATCGCCACGTCGGCGCGGCGCGGAATGGGATGCACGCCGAAGCGCACGCGCGTGCTGCGCCGCGACCCGATCCGCTCCACGAAGAAGGCGTGCAGGGCCGACGTGCGCGCGCCCGTGTCGACCTTGGCCTTGATGGCCGGCAGGCCGAGCTCCGGCAGAGCCAGCCACTCCTCCCAACCAAGAATGAACGGAGCGGCCACGGGAGGCATGCGGAGGGTCCAGCGAGCAGGGCGTCGGCAAGGCAGGCGGTGTGCATCATAGCACATCGGCGCGCGCTTCGCTCGCCCGCGTGCATGGAACGCGAGCGGTTTCGGCGCGTGCCGGTTGCGTTGTAGCTAGCAAACCACGTGTGCGGGGATTCGATGGTTTACCGCCGACCCGGGAATGCAAAATTGCATGGGTGCGGTCGCTGCAGGAACGCCGTGGTTGCAGTTGGTGCTGCCGGCGGTGCGCAGCTACTGCCCGAGCCCTTGGAGAGCTGCATTGGACCCCCGCTCCCGCCTGCCGGCCAAGATGATTCTCGACGGCAGCTACCAGATCGAAAGCGTGATCGGGGCGGGCGGCTTCGGCATCACCTATCGGGCTGAGGACCTCAATCTCAAGATCTCTGTCGCGCTCAAGGAGTACTACCCCGAATCGTACGGCGACCGCGACCACAGCATGAGCGTGCGGCCGAAGTCGGAGTGCCACCAGCAGATCTTCGAGTGGGGCCTGGCGAGCTTCCTGCGGGAGGCTCAGATGCTTGCACGCTTCCGTCATCCCAGCGTCGCCCGCGTCTTTGAGGCCAACGCCACGGCCTAAATGGTGATGGACTTCGAGAAGGGTAAGAGCTTCGCGGACTGGCTGGTGGGGCTAGGCCGACGGCCGACGCAGGCCGAGTTCGACCGCATCGTCGCACCGCTGCTCGAGGTGCTCGCCCTCATGCACAAGCAGAATTTCCTGCATCGCGACATCGCCCCCGACAACATCATCATCCGCGATGACGGCAGCCCGGTGCTGCTCGACTTCGGCGCAGCGCGGCGTGCGGTGGCCGAGATCAGTCGCTCAATCACCAGCATCGTCAAAGGCGGTTACTCGCCGCCCGAGCAGTATGCCTCCGACAGCCGGGCGCAGGGGCCGTGGACGGATCTCTATGCGCTGGGAGCGACGCTCTACCCGGCCGTTGCCGGACGACCTCCCGATGACTCCCCCTCGCGCGCCGACACCGACGTGATGCCGAGCGCGGCACGGGCTGCCATCGGCACCTATCGGCCGGGGTTTCTCGCCGCGATCGATCGATGTCTCGCCGTGAAGGCCTCTGCGCGTCCACAATCAGTGGAGCAGCTGCGGCCCCTCCTGCTCGGGCAGGAGGAGGAACCGTGCACGTCAGGTCGATCGGGCAAGGCCGGCTTGGCGACATCGGCCTCGCCGCGCCGACCCCTCCGGTGGGTGGCTGCTGTGGCCGCCGCCGTGGTGCTGCTCGCGGGCGGCTACGCTGGCGTCGAGCTTCTCGGCAAGCGCCCGCAAGTGGCGGCGCCAGACCCGAAAGCACATATCCCACGCGCCGATCCCACGGCCGCGGCCGATGCCGGCGACAGCCAGACCTTGCGAGAGGCGCAGGAGCTTCGTGCCCGGGAAGACGCCCGCCTCAAGGCCGAAGCGCGCGCCGAGGGCGGGACACCCGAGGCCGCCGCGAAGGTTGCGCGCGAGGCTCCGGCAAACGAAGCCAAGGTGGCGTTGGCACCTTCTCCGCCGGCACCGGTCTCAAAACAGCCATTTGACGGGGTTTGGCGCGCGACCATCACCGCAGCCAACGACTTCTGCGTCTACAAGTCCGGAGACTTCCTCCTGTCGATCACGAATGGGGCCATTGTGGGCGGCAAGGGCTACCACATCGGAAGCGTCGGTTCCGCCGGCGATCTCGTGATGACCGGGCCGGCGAGGGCCAATTCGGCCTTCAAAGTCCGCTTTACGGCCAAGCTGAGCGAGGGTCGGGGCCAAGGGCAATACCGCGTGCTGCAGGGAAAGTGCATTGGCTCCTTTGCGGTGAAAAAGCTGAGCTGACGACAACAGGAGAGCGCCCGCGGGAGCGAGGCGCTTGGCCCCTCTTTCGAACTGCGAGAGGGCTTGTGGCTGCCAGGGCATAGCGGAATTGACCCGCCCGGCGCACCACTCTATTTCAGCGCCATGACAAAGCTGAAAATCATCACGCTGCCTGACCCCCTCCTGCGCAAGAAGTCAGCGCTGGTCGAGCGCATCGACGAGGACGTGCGCAAGCTTGCCGACGACATGCTGCAGACCATGTACGAGGCACCCGGCGTCGGGCTCGCCGCCGTGCAGGTTGGAGTGCTCCGGCGGCTGATCGTGCTCGATACCGCCAAGGGCGACGAGCCGCCCAATCCCCTGGTCATGATCAATCCCGAGATCGTGTCGCTCGGGTCGGAAATGAACGTGCACGAGGAGGGCTGCCTGTCGATTCCGGACGTGCGCATCGACATCGAGCGGCCGGCGACCGCAACCGTGCGTTTTCTCGACCGCGACGGCAAGCAGCGGGAGATCGCCGCGGACGGGCTGCTGGCGACAGCTGTGCAGCACGAGATCGACCACCTCAACGGCAAGCTGATCATCGACTTCCTGTCGCGGCTGAAGCGCGAAATGATCGTGCGCAGGTTCAAGAAGCAGGCGAAAACCGAAGAAACGGCCTGAGGCGCGCGTACTGCCGAAGCCGGCGACGCGCCATTCTGTCAATAGGCGCCGCCCCGCCGCGACGCTGGCGGGGCCGGCGGTTGGCGTCGTCGCGACGTCCATGTCCGAGCGTTGGATGCCAATTGGGCAGCGAAGCGCGCTACGCAACCTTGCGCAATATCGCGTTCATGTCAGATCCCGAGAATACCCTCAGGGTTTGCGTGCGCACGTTGCCCGACTTGCCCAGGCTCAGTCCGGAGGCTTAACAGCAAATTCTCAAGAGGAACATGCAGGAGGCTGGCGCATTGTGGCCCCGGGCGATATTCGTCGCCGTCGCGACTATGGGCAGACCGGCCGTACGCAGGGAGGGTCCGAGTCCCGAGCATCGGCGCAGGCAAGGTGCGCGATAGCCAACCACCCGGCCTTGCGGCAGAATGGATGCTGCTGAACACAAGCGTGCTGCAAAAGCCGCGACGACCGGGAGGTTATGCCATGCCGCACGCGTTCATCGCGCCCAGCCCCGCCTGCGCCCTGTCCCACCCCCGCCCATAGGCTCTGCAATCCAAGGCAAACCAGCCAAGGCTGGCCAGACGGGTCGAGCATGGGCATACCGATCGATCTTCTCCTCAACGCCATCGTGGCCGGACTGCTTCTCGGCGGCTTCTACGCGGCCGTGACCGTCGGCATATCCATCTCGTTCGGCATGCTCGACGTGGTCAATATTGCCCATCCCGCTTTCATCATCCTGGGCTCCTACGTCGCCTACATCCTCAACGCGACGTTCGGGGTCGATCCCATCCTGTGCGCGCTGGTGGCGCTGCCGGCATTCTATCTGCTCGGTGCGGTTGTCTATCAGCTCTACTACGTCGCCTTCGAGAGGCGAGGCCAGGAAGCTCTGCGTGGGCTTGCCTTCTTCTTCGGCCTGTTGTTCATCACGGAAGTCGCGCTGATCCTGGTGTTCGGCGTCGACTACCGCTACGTGCAAGCTCCCTACATCGGTCCCACCTGGCGCATCGGTTTTGTCGATCTACCGCTGCGCATGCTGGTGCCGTGCGTGGTCTCGCTCCTGCTGGTTGCGGCCCTGCAGGTCGTGCTCACCCGCACCTTTATCGGCCGCGCCATCCAGGCGGTGGCGCAGGACCAGATGGCCCTGCAGCTCATGGCCGCCAATCCGGTTCGCATCAAGCGCATCGCCTTTGCCATATCGATCGCCACCGCCGCGCTGGCCGGCGCTTTTCTCATCATCATCCAGCCCGTGGAGCCGTCGGTCGGGCGGGAGTACATCGGCCGCGTATTCGCCATCTGCGTCCTGGGCGGCATGGGCAGCCTGCCCGGAACCGTTATCGCCGCGATCCTGCTCGGCGTTGTCGAAAGTTTCACTGCGACCTTCTACGGGCCCTCGTGGGCGCCGGCGGTCGCGTTCGGCTTCCTGCTCGCCACGCTGGCCATCCGGCCGGCCGGCATCCTGGGGCGATAGCGAATGCGCTCGTGGACCTTCTTCCTCAGCGCGCTGGCCGTGGGGCTCGCTTTGTTTGCGTTCGCCCTTGGGCTAGGCCAGAGCTATCTGTTCTTTGCGGGCTACGTGGTGCTGCAGTACGTCGTTCTGGCCACTGCCTGGAACATCCTGGGCGGCTATTGCGGTTACGTGAACTTCGGCAGCGCGGCGTTCTTTGCGTTGGGCGCCTACTCCTCCGTAGCCCTGCACAAGCTCGGATCCAACATCAACCGGTACGCTTCGGGCCTGACGGCAGACATTCTCCACATGCTGCTCCCGATGCCCGTGCCAGTGATGGTGCTGGTGGGCGGCCTCGTGGCGGGTGTGATCGGCCTGGGGATGGGCTACTTGACCCTGCGGCTGCGGGGGGTGTTCTTCGCCATTGCCACGCTGGCCATGGCCGTCGTGCTGCAGACGCTGGTGATCAACTGGAACTTCGTCGGCGGGTCGCGGGGCGCCTACGTCATACGCCCGGACAAGGTCGAGCTCGGGTCGCTGTCGCTCAGCTACGTTGAGTATCTGTGTCTCGTCATGCTGCTGCTGGCCGTGACGGCCCTCACCGTCGCCCGGCTGATCGAGCGCTCGCGGCTCGGTTACGGCTTCGCCACGATCCGTGATGACGAGCTCGCCGCGGAGGCCGCCGGTGTGCCGACCCTGCGCCTCAAGCTCATTGCCACGACGATCTCGGGGGCGCTGATGGGCATGGCGGGTGCGCCGCTGCCCTACTACCTCGGCTACGTCGAGCCGACCGCAACCTTCGGCCTGCCCTATGCCGTCAACTCGATCGCCATGCCGATGATCGGCGGCACGACGACATGGGCGGGACCGCTGATCGGTGCGGTCCTGCTCGGGTCTCTGCAGCAGATCGCCACCGTGACGATCTCCTCGGCAGTCAATCTGCTGCTTGTCGGCCTGCTGCTCGTGGTGTTTGTCGTCCTCGCCCCCAAAGGCATCGTCGGCCTTGTTCTCGACCGGCAGCGTGCGCGTGCCGAACCGGTGCGAGGCAAGGCATGACCGTTCCTCTGCTGCAGGTGAAAGGCCTTTCTAAGCGCTTCGGCGGCTTCGTCGCGCTCGACGACATCGATCTCGATGTGGCCGATGGCGAGCGGCTCGGGCTGATCGGCCCCAACGGCTCGGGCAAAAGCACGCTCGTCAACTGCGTGTCTGGCGCGCTGCAGAACGAGACGGGCAGCGTGCACTTCGCGGGACAACGGCTCGACGGGTTGGCGGCGCACCGCCGCACGCACCTGGGGCTTGCGCGCAGCTTTCAGTTGCCGCGGCCATTCCTGAGTCTGTCGGTCGCCGACAACCTGCGCGTGCCCCTGCTCTACACGGTGCGCCGGCGCTCGCTGCTCGCCGGCTCGGCCGGAGACCTGGACCAGCGATGCCTGGAGCTGCTGGAGCAGGTGGGCCTCGCTGCCAAGGCGGCGGGGCAACCCGCCGATCTGACGCAGGTGGAGATGCGCAAGCTCGAGCTCGCCCGCGCGATGGCGGCGGAGCCCAAGCTGCTGATCGCCGACGAGGTGATGGCGGGGCTGTCGCATTCCGAGATCGAGGATATCATTGCCCTGCTGCTGCGGCTCAACGCGCAGGGCATCACCATCATCATGATCGAGCACATCATGCGCGCGGTCATGAGCTTCTCTCAACGGCTGGCCGTGCTGGTGTCGGGGCGCAAGATCGCCGACGGCAAGCCGGCCGATGTTGTCGAAAACCCGGATGTGGTGAGGGCCTACCTTGGCCAGTAGCCCGGCCAGCAGCTTGCGCGTGGAGGCCGTGCACGCCGGCTACGGCGCCGTGCGTGTGCTCGAGGACGTCTCGGTCGCGGTCGGCGGCGGCGAGACGGTGGTGCTGCTCGGCACCAACGGCAACGGCAAGAGTACCTTGATGAAGTGCATCATGGGGCTCGTGCGGCCTAGCGCCGGACGCATCGTGGCGGACATCGACGGCACCGCACACGACCTGACGCGCCTCAGCACGGAGGAAATTGTCGACCTCGGCATCGCGATGGTGCCGGAAGGCCGCCGGCTGTTCCCTAAGCTCACCGTGCAGGAGAACCTGCTGCTCGGGGCCTTCCGCCGTGCCGCGCGGGCCGACATGCAGCGCAACCTCGAGGGCTGCTTTGCAACCTTCCCCCGCCTAGCGGAGCGCCGATCCCAGCTTGCCGGAAGCATGAGCGGCGGCGAGCAGCAGATGCTGGCGCTGGGCCGCGCGCTGATGCTGGCACCCAGGATCCTGCTGGTCGACGAGCCCTCGGTTGGGCTTGCGCCGCTCCTGGTGAGCCGCACCATCGATGCCATCAAGGAGCTGAAGGAGCGCTACCGGCTGACTGTGCTGATGGCCGAGCAGAATTTCACCCAGGCCATCCGCATTGCCGACCGCGGCTACGTCATTGTGCACGGCAAGATTGCCGTCGAAGGGCGCTCGGCCGAGGACCTGAACAACAACGAGCTGATCAGGAAATTCTATCTCGGGCTGTGAAATGCCCGCTCCCGCCCATAGCCCGAGCGATGATGTCTTCGAAGGACGCGCGGGCTGTTCGCAAGACGACATCTTTTTCGGCGACTGGAATAAATGGGCGGCGCCCGTCGTCTTTCCTCCGATGCCCTGTGAACCAACACCAGGGCACATGCCTCTTCAGGGGAGACGCCTCATGCCAAAACGCACGTTGTTTGCAGCCGTCGCCGGCGTTGCCGCCCTCGCCTCCATGCCGGGCCTGGCGCAGACGCCGGCCCCGACGTTCGCCACGACCAAGGTGGAGGGAACCGACAACGTCTACATCTTCCGCTACCAGAACCATCAGGCGATGTTCATCGTCACCCCGGCTGGCGTGATCGCCACCGACCCCATCAGCTATGGGCGGCCGCAGGCGGCCAAGACCTACATCGAGGAAATCCAGAAGATCACCAAGGCGCCCATCAAGTACCTGATCTACAGCCACCACCACTACGACCACATTGCCGGCGGCAAACCATTCAAGGACGCCGGTGCGAGGATCATCGCCCACAAGCGCGCCAAGGAGCGGCTGGAAGCCCTGAAGGGCCTCGACATCGCGCTCCCCGACGAAGCCGTCGACAACAAGCGCACGCTCAAGCTCGGCGGAACCACTCTGGAGCTGCACTATACCGGCCGCAATCACTCCGACTCGTCGCTGGTCATGCTCCTCCCCAAGGAAAAGCTGATCTTCGTCGTGGATTTCAACGCGCTGGGTGCAGTGCCGTCGCGCCTCGCCGTGAACGATTCCTACCCGGTAGAGTGGGAGGCTTCGCTCAAGCGCACGCTCGCGCTCAAGTGGGAGCGCATGATCCCCGGTCATCCCGGGCCCGGCGGCCGGCTCGGCACCCGCGCGGACATGGAACAGCAGCTCGCGTTCATGACCGAGCTCTCCAACGAGGTGAAGAAAGCCTCCGATGCGGGCAAGTGTTTCTCGCCCGCAGACACGGAGGTGAAGCTGCCCAGCTTTGCGACGTTGTCGAACTACGAGCAGAACCTCGCTTGGAATGTCCACCGCTGGTGCAGCTACTGGGGGCGCGGCATCTAGCCTAGCAGGCTGTTGAACTTGGGTCTGTGGCGGATCGGGATTTCCGGATCGGGGCGGTTGGCGGTGGGGTCGTAGGGGTCCGGGGCTGTCCGGTTGGCTCGGCTCAGGCTGCCTCGGCCAGCAGCC
>JBFWRV010000084.1:0-21338 GCA_050248715.1 Hyphomicrobiaceae bacterium
TTCTTCCTTGAAGGCGGCGTGCGCAAGCTCGGCGGCGATGCGACGGATGGTGGCGGCAGGGATGCCCGTGACCTCGGCGGCGCGCTCCGGTGAATACTCGGCTGCCAGGAAGCGCTCGGCAATGAGCTGGAACACCGGCACCGCCTCGCGCTTGTCGGGCAGGGTGACGGCCCCGGACAGGACGGGCGCGAGATCGGCCGCGAGACCGCTGGTGAGCTGGCCGGATCCTTTGTCGAACACGAGCGGATTGCCCGTCTCATTGCGCGCGAAGAGGCCATCGTCGGCGGCACCGGGGGCGCGGATCACGAGCCAGGGCGCGTTGGTGTAGCGCACGAGGTAGTCGACATCGATCTGCTGCGTCGCCAGCAACTCGTGGATCAGGGCGCCAGCGAACAGGCCGTCCGTGCCGGGTTTGATGCCGATCCACTCGTCGGCAATCGCGCTGTAGCCGGTCCGCACGGGATTGACCGAGACGAACTTGACGCCGCGCTTCTTGAGCTTGCCCAGCGCGATCTTGATGGGGTTGGAGGCGTGGTCCTCGGCGACGCCGAACATCAGGAAGTAGCGGGTGCGGTCCCAGTCGGTGTCGCCGAACTCCCAGAACGAGCCGCCGAAGGTGTACATGCCGGCGGCCGCCATGTTCACCGAGCAGAACCCGCCGTGAGCGGCGAAGTTGGGAGTGCCGAACATCATGGCCCACCAGCCCGTCAGCGACTGGCTCTGGTCGCGCCCGGTGAAGAAGGCGAGCTTCCTGGGGTCGGTCTTGCGCACATCGCCGAGCCATTGCGTGGCGAGCGACAGGGCTTCGTCCCAGGAAATCTCCTTGAAGTCTCCGACGCCGCGCTCGCCGACACGCAACAGGGGAGAAGTCAGCCGGGCCGGGGAATAGTGCTGCATGATGCCGGCCGAGCCCTTGCCGCATAGCACGCCCTTATTCACGGGGTGGTCGCGGTTGCCCTCGATGTAGCGGACCTTGCCATCCTTCAGGAACACGCGGATGCCGCAGCGGCAGGCGCACATGTAGCAGGTGGTGGTCTTGATCTCATCCGCGGGCGGCACCGAAAGGCGCGCGCTGATGTCGGGCTCGGTGGAGGTTGGCAAGTGGTGCTGCTTCCTGGATGATTCTCGTGCTCGTGCCGGGCCAATCTGCAGGGCGGGGTGCGCCCGCCAAACAGGCGGCGGCAATCATATATAAGATTCTTAGTCCACGACTGCCTGCCGCGCCAGCAATAGCAGCCTCTGCATCCGCCGGCGCAGAGCAAGACTGTTCCGAAAGCAGAGCTCTCGTGGAGGCGATGCAGGCACGAATGTCGGCCGCCGCGCGTAAGGCACGGCGCGGCAAGAAAGTTTTCGCCGCTTGGGCGTCCTTACAGAGAGCCGATTCAATCCGACGCGATCCTGCACTAGCATAGCCGCGGCCACTTCGACGGGAGACACCTATGCGACGTCTGATCCTCGCCGCTATCCTTGGAGCCACCCTCGGCGCGGTCGGAAGCGCCGCTGCGGCGGCGCAAGAGCAACGTCCCGTCATCGACGTGCACATCCACTACAGCCTGGATGCCTGGGGCATGCTGCCACCGCCCGAGGCCATCAAGATGCTGCGGCAGGCGGGCTTGCGCAAGGCATTCGTCTCGAGTTCCAGCGACGACGGCACGCAGCTGCTGCTGAAAGCCGCGCCCGACCTCATCGTGCCGGTTCTGCGCCCCTATCGCCGCCGCGGCGAGACCGGCACGTGGACGCGGGACCCCAGCGTCATTGCCCATGTCGAGGCTCGCCTCAAGGCCAACACGTATGCCGGCATCGGCGAGTTCCACGCCTACGGCGCCGACGCGGACACGCCCGTCATGCGGCGCATGATCGAGCTGGCCCGGGAGCGCAAGATCTTCCTGCACGCTCATTCCGACGCCGATGCCGTCGAGCGCATGTTCAAGCACGACCCCGACGCCCTGATCCTGTGGGCACACTCCGGGTTCGAGCCGGTCGAGAAGGTGCGGGCCATGGTGACCAAGTACAAGACCCTGTGGGCGGACGTTGCCCATCGCAACGATCAGGCACCGTCCGGCAAGCTCGATGCGACTTGGAAACGATTGTTCCTCGATTTCCCCGAGCGATTCATGGTGGGCACCGACACCTACACGCCGGAGCGGTGGCACTACGTGGTCGAGCACGCGAGCTATTCGCGCAAGTGGCTGGCCGAGCTGCCGCCCGAGGTCGCCGACAACATCGCCTTCCGCAACGCCGAGCGGCTGGCGGCGCGAGTGTTAGGGCAATGATTGGACTCTACCTTCGCTTCCTGTGCTCCCCTCCCCGTCATGCCGAAGGCGTGTCTTCGACACGACGCGCGGAGGAGTCGGGGGTGGGGGTCTTCGGACGCCGTCGATTGCGCGTTCCCACCCCGCCTCTGTTCCCTCCCCGTCACATCGAAAACAAGCCTGCGGCATGCCGCTGGAGGAAGAGCGCACGGCACGCGGCCTATCTCTCGGCTGCCGTGGCATTTGCCGCGCTCTCGGCAACAACCGCCACGGCCTGCCTCATACCCGAGGGCTTCGCGCGACTTGCCTCGCCGGAGGCCGAAATTGCTTACCGATGGCAGCCGGAGCGGCTGAAGGTGGGACAGTTCTTCGAGGCGGAAGTGATCGCGTGCCCCGCGCCCGCAGGACGCGAGGTCCGCGAGGTCGTCCTGGACGCGCAGATGCCCGCGCACGGGCATGGCATGAACTACAGGCCGACCGTCACCGCACTCGGACCCGGCCGGTTCCGCATCACAGGCTTGATGCTGCACATGGCCGGCAGGTGGCGCCTCACCTTCGATCTCGTGCGCGACGATGCACGCACGCGGCTCGTGCGCGAGGTGGAGCTTCGGCCATGAAGGTCGCGGCGCTCGCCGGAGGTCTGGCGGTTGTCGCTGCGACGGCATCCGGCCTGGCGGAGGTGTCGCCGCGGGCCGCGGTCACGTTCAGCGAGGAGGAGCGCGGGGCGATCCTCGCTCACGGGCCCTGGCCACCGCCGATCTCCATCGATGCCAGCAACAGGGCGTCCGGCCGGCCCGACGCGATCGCGCTTGGCCGGCGCCTGTTCTCCGACACGCGCCTGTCGCTCGACGGCACGCGCGCCTGCACGACCTGCCACGACCCCGCTCGCCGCTTCGCCGACGGGCGCGACCGCAGCATCGGGCTTGCCAAAACCGATCGCAACGCCATCGCTCTCGCCAATCTGCGCCTCAACCGCTGGTTCGGCTGGGCAGGCGCCGCCGACAGCCTTTGGGCCCAGAGCTTGCGCCCCGTCATCGATCCGAAGGAGCTCGGGGCCAGCGCAGAGCTGGTGCAGCGGCGTCTGGCGACCGACACCAGCATGGCAGCCGCCTATGCGGGGATTTTCGGGACCGAGTTCGCCTTGGAGCCGGCAGACAGGGCGCTGGTCAACATTGCCAAGGCTCTCGCGGCATTCCAGGAGACCATCACGACAGGCCGCACAGCGTTCGATGAATTCCGCGATGCACTGGAGCGCGGCGATCGGGAAGGCATGGACCGCTACCCCCTCGAGGCACAGCGGGGGCTCAAGATCTTCGTCGGCAAGGGCCGCTGCACCGCCTGCCATTTCGGCCCAAACTTCAGCAACGGCGAGTTCGACGACGTAGGTGTGCCGTTCTTCATCGGGCCCGGTCGGGTCGACCAGGGCCGGCATGCGGGCATTGCCGCCGTCCGGACCAGTCCATTCAATCTGCTCGGTGCCTTCAACGACGATCCGGCAGGACCAGCAAGCGCACAGACCCGACATGTCGAGCAGCAGCACCGCAACTGGGGCGAGTTCCGCGTGCCGTCGCTGCGCAACGTCGCAAACACCGGCCCCTACATGCACAACGGCAGCCTTGCCACGCTCGAGGATGTCGTGCGCCACTATTCCGAGGTCGACATCGAGCGTCTGCATGGCGATGACGGCGCACGGCTCATCCAGCCCCTGCATCTCTCCGCCCGGGAGGCCGCCGATTTGGCCCGCTTCCTCAAGACGCTTTCCGATGATCCCCACGCCGGAAAATAAGCATTCGCGCGGAGATTTCCGGGAATGCTCAGCATGCTCCTTTACCGCGGCTCGCGAACTGATAGAGTGGGCGGCAAGTCTCAACCAGAAGAACGCCCGAAGCCCTTGCCAGGCTGAAACGGGGGTGCGGGAGATTGTCGGTGGAGGGCAGGAAGCACCTAGCCGGTGCGGGCCAGCTGCACGCGGATGCGCTGCCTGCCGGGGCCCGGCCAGCCTACGCTGCGCTCGACCTCGGCACCAACAACTGCCGCCTGCTGGTGGCACGCCCCTCGCGCCGCGGCTTCAAGGTCATCGACGCGTTCTCGCGGATCATTCGTCTGGGCGAGGGCGTGTCGGCGACCGGGCGGCTATCGGAAGCCGCCATCGAGCGCACGTTGGAGGCGCTTGAAGTGTGTGCGGCCAAAATCGAGCGTCATCGCGTGGTGCGTTCGGGCCTGATCGCCACGGAAGCCTGTCGCCTTGCCGTCAACGCGCCGGAGTTCCTGGAGCGCGCGCGCACGGACACGGGGCTCGACATCAAAATCGTCAGCCGGGAGACGGAAGCCCGGCTTGCGGTGAGCGGATGCGCTTCGCTGATCGACTTCGGCTGCGATTCCGCGCTTGTGTTCGACATAGGCGGCGGCTCCTCGGAGCTTATCTGGCTCGATCTGCGCGAGAGCCGGCATTCGGCGCGACACTCACTGTCCGAGCGGCTCGAGGCACAAGGTTGCATCGCCGCCTGGACCTCCCTGCCGGTGGGCGTCGTCACGCTCGCGGAACGCTTCGGCGGTACATACGTCGACCGGACCACGTTCGCGGAGATGGTGGAGCACGTCGCGGAACTGCTGGCCCCGTTCGAAGCAAGCCACCAGCTGCGCAGCCGCCTGGAGCAGGGCCGCACCCACATGCTCGGGACATCGGGCACCGTGACGACACTGGCTGGGGTGCACCTGGGCCTGCCGCGTTACGAAAGGAGCCGGGTCGACGGCTGCTGGCTCGAAAGCCAGCAGGTGCGCGCCGTGACCGCCGGCCTGCTCGATGCCACCTACGAGGAACGCGCGGCGCAGCCCTGCATCGGCAAGGAGCGCGCGGATCTGGTGCTTGCCGGCTGCGCCATTCTAGAGGCCATGATGCAGATGTGGCCCTGCCAGCGGCTGCGCGTCGCTGACCGAGGCTTGCGCGAGGGCATTCTGGCCACGCTAATGGCCGAGGACGGCGTCTATCGCAGCGAGCGCCGATCCGGCTACTGGCGGCGGTAAGCAGGCAGCGATGACAAAGGGCAAGAGCCGGACGGGCGGCGACACCGGCGGGCGTCGACAGCTCAAGGTGCGCTTGAAGACGGCCAAGCAGCGCACAGCCTCCTCGCAGCGGTGGCTTGAGCGCCAGCTGAACGACCCCTATGTGGCCGCCGCCAAGCGCGAGGGCTATCGCTCCCGGGCGGCTTTCAAGCTGATCGAGATCGACGACAAGATGAGGCTGCTGGCGCCGGGCAAGCGCGTGGTCGATCTCGGCGCCGCCCCTGGCGGCTGGGCCCAGGTGGCCGCAACCCGCGTACGCGCGGCCGAAGGCAAGGGACAGGTGGTGGCCATCGACCTGCTGCCCGTCGAGCCCATCCCCGGCGTCGAATTCCTGCAGCTCGACTTCATGGACGCGAGCGCGCCGGGACGCCTGCGAGCCCTGCTGCGGGGCGGGCGCGCCGACGCGGTGCTCTCCGACATGGCGGCGCAAGGCACCGGGCACACGCGCACGGATCACCTGCGCATCATGGGGTTGGCCGAAGCGGCAGCCGAGTTCGCCTGCGACGTGCTGGAGCCGGGCGGGGCCTTCGTGTGCAAAGTATTCCAGGGCGGCACCGAGCGTGAATTGCTCGAGCGACTGAAGCGCGCATTCGCGGCCGTGCGCCACATCAAGCCGCCGGCAAGCCGGGCCGAATCGGCCGAGCTTTACGTCGTGGCTACGCGCTTCCGCGGTTGACATTCCGACTGAAAGTCAACCCTGGTGTTGAAGATGAAGACGTGAGCCGCCTCACCGTTTCAAAACCCCAATCATAAACTGGCACCCCAGCTTCTAATTTGGCACCCCAGTTTTCTGGTACCCCACAGGCAAACCTAAACGGCGCCGCACGAGCTTTTCTGCTGCGCTCAAGATTCGTTTTTTCCATTTTTCAATTTTATTTTACCGAGGATTTCCTTTGAACTACGTGCGATTATTGAACGTTCAAGCTTTATGGTTTGGGTGCTGTCTCGCGCTCGGTTCTCCCAAACCATGGAGTCGAAGCGATGCCGCCGCCGGTCGCTGCAGCCATCCCGCTTATCTTGTCAGCGATCACGCTCGGCGCCCGGGCCGTCGTTGGGTCGCGCATGCGCGCGCTTCTGCGCGAGCGTTGGTGCCGCGGGCGCTGCCGACTGGACCACTCTGCTGCCTGGCCAAGGCGAGGACTGGACCTACTTCCGCACGCTGGAGGCGGTGCCGCCGCCGCAGTTCCGGCTCGGCGCGATCGTAGTCGATGAGGATGGGGTCGTGCTCGGCGTGGCACCGGTATTCCGGACAGCCTACCGGTTCGACACCTCGCTACAGAGCAGCTGGCGGTCGATCGGGGACATGCTGTACCGCCGCGCGCCGCGCCTGGTCAGCATGGAGCTTCTGAGTCTCGGCTCGCCGCTTTCCGACAACTCGCATATCGGGCTCGCGCCGAACCTTCCACCCGACCGCCGGCAAGCCGTCCTCTCGGAAATGCTCAACTGCCTGTCGAAGACGGCCAGGGCCGAGGGCATTCCTCTGATCGCGGCGAAGAGCTTGGGAACCGAGGAGGCGGACTTCTACGGTCCCACATTCCTCGCCCACGGCTACACGCGTGCGACCACCATACCCAGCGTCATCCTGGACCTGCCGTTCCGCGACCTGGACAATTATCTTGCGAGCCTCCCCGAGGGCACGGGCTCCTATCTGCGTCGCAAGTGGCGATCCGCGTCAAAGGTAACGATCGAGCACCCCGACTCGATCGCCGGTCTGGAGTCGGAGATCAACGCTCTCTATGCGTCGACGCTTGCCCAGAGCCGCGTGGACTACGGCAATTTCGGCCCCGTGCACCCCGACTACTTCGCGTCCGTCCTGCGCGGGATGGGCAGGAACGCGCGCGTCATGCTGTGCCGGGTGGACGGCGAGCTCCTGAGCTTCCAGCTCTACATGGTGGGGCGCGACGCAGTGTACGCCAAGGGCATTGGAATGAAGTACCCGCAGGCGCGTGATTACAATCTCTACTTCCTCAACTGGAAAGAGATGATCGCATATTGCCTGAACCGCGGCATTCCACACATCAGCATGAGCGGTACGACCTACTCGACCAAAATGCTGATCGGCGGGCGCCTCGAGCAGCGCTGGATCTTCTTCCGCTTCCAGAACCCGGTCGTGAACCTGATCGCGCCGCGGCTCGCCGGCGCCTTCGATTTCGAGAGCAACGATCCGGAGCTGCGAGCCCTGCGGGCGGCGGTTGCCGCACCGCCAACAAGCGCGGTCCCTTTCTCCCTGCCGGGGAAGTCCAGAATGGGGTGAGAATTGCGCACGGAGGCTGTGGCGATCCCGCCTGCCCCCAACCCTAGCGCATCAGCTCCTTCATGGCGAGGTCGAGACCGCCCAGCGTGAGCGGGTACATGCGCTGGGACATGGCGTCCTTCATGATCTTGATCGAGGGCGTCCAGCCCCAATGCGTCTCGGGGACGGGGTTGAGCCATACGCAGTGCTCGTAGATGTCGGTGACGCGCTTCATCCACACTGCACCTGGCTCCTCATTCATGTGCTCGACCGAGCCGCCGGCGACCGAGATTTCGTACGGGCTCATGGAGGCATCGCCGACGAAGATCACCTTGTAGTCGGCCGGATATTTGTGCAGCACCTGCCAGGTCGGCGTGCGCTCGGTCCAGCGGCGACCGTTGTCCTTCCACACGAACTCGTAGAGGCAGTTGTGGAAGTAGAAGTACTCGAGGTGCTTGAACTCGGTGCGGGCGGCCGAGAACAGCTCCTCGGCCGTCTTGATGTGCCAGTCCATGGAGCCGCCGACGTCGAAGAACATCAGCACCTTCACGGTATTGCGCCGCTCGGGGCGCATATGAATATCGAGGTAGCCTTTGTGCGCGGTGCCCTTGATGGTGTTGTCGAGATCGAGTTCGTCGGGCGCCCCCTCGCGCGCGAACTTGCGCAATCGCCGCAACGCCACTTTTATGTTGCGGGTACCGAGCTCGACGGTGTCGTCGAGGTCCTTGTACTCGCGCTTGTCCCACACCTTGATGGCCCGGCCCTGCCGGTTCTGCTTCTGGCCAATGCGGACGCCGGCTGGATTGTAGCCATCGGCGCCGAAGGGCGAGGTGCCGCCGGTGCCGATCCATTTCTTGCCGCCCTGGTGGCGGCCTTTCTGCTCCTCGAGGCGCTTCTTCAGCTCCTCCATGATCTTGTCCCAGCCGCCCAGCGCCTCGATCTTGGCCTTCTCCTCGTCGGTCAGGTAGAGCTGGGCCAGCGAGCGTAGCCACTCCTCTGGGATCTGCTTCTCGACGGCCTCGCTCATGAGCTCGAGGCCCTTGAAAACGTGACCGAACACCTGGTCGAATTTGTCGAGGTGGCGCTCGTCCTTCACCAGGGCGGCGCGCGAAAGGTAGTAGAAGTGCTCGACATTGCGATCGGCGAGGTCCGCCTGCAGCGCCTCCATGAGAGTCAGATACTCCTTCAAGGTGACGGGCACCTTGGCGGCCTTCAGCTCATGGAAGAACGTGGCGAACATGGGCATCCCCTGACGTCATACCCGCGTCGTGTCGAAGACGCGCCTCCGGCACGATGGCGGGCATCCACGCAAGGTGCCGAATGCGAATGGAGAGTGGCGTGGATCCCCGCCTTCGCGGGGATGACGTTGAATGAGGTTGCGGGCGGCGTCAATTAGGCGCTCGGCGCCTTGGAGAACATCGGCCTTAGGACCTCGGCCAGCACGTCGCGGACGCGGGGCGGTTTGGCCGACAGGAAGGGGAGAGGGCGGATCACATCGACGGCAGCGATACCGATGCGCGCGGTGAGCGCGCCATTGAAGGCGCCCTCGCCGAGCCGGCGAGACAGACGACGCAGCAGGTCCTGGCCCAGAAACTGGCCCAGAAGGTCGTCAGTGAGCGCAACGCCGCCGGTGGCGATCAGATGCCCGACAACGAGGTGCGCCAGCCGCATCAGACCGAACAAACCGGGGCGACCGCCATAGAGGCCGGCAAGCGAGCGCAGCAGCCTCAGGTTCTCGATCAGCACGAAAGCCATGGCGATCAGCACCATGGGGCTCATGGCCGTGACGGTGGCGACGCGCTTGGCCGAGCGGGTGATGAGGCGCCGCGCCTGGGCATCGAGCGGGGCCACCATCTCGCGGTCGGCAAGCGCGAGCAACTCGCCGGCGTCGTGCACGTCGCGAGCGTAGTCGCGGAAGCGGCGCACGCTCCAGGCCTGCTCGGGGCGGCGCGCGTAGAGGCCGGCAAGGCGCAGCGCTGCCCGGCGCTCGCGCCCGGCATCGCGCTCGGCAATCGCCTTTGCGATCTCGCTCTTGATGCGGGAGAGACGGGTCATGCGTGCGAGGCCGATGATCTCGCGGAGAGCGAGCATAAGGGCGGCGACGGCAGCGACGAGCAGCAGGATCAGCGTCGCCCAGCCGATCCAATCATCGCGAACGTAGGCAGCCGAGACGAGCCGGGCAAACCACGCGGCAATGCCGAACGCGGCAGCACCAGCGAGGGCGGTGAGGAGCACTGTGCCCCAGCGCAGTCCGCGCTCGCCCAGATCGGCCAGCGTAGGCCGCGCCACCGGAGCCGGCACCGCATCGGGAGGCAAGGGGGCGCCCCGGTCGACGTCTGGCGCCTCCGTCGCCGCCGGCTCCTCGACGATAGCGGGATCGTCGAGGTCAAAGGCGCGGGGTCGGCGGGGCTCGTTCCCAGCGCTCATGCGAGGCGGTCCCCCAGCAGGAACTCGATGGCCCGGTCGAGACGGATGTGCGGCAGCGCCGGCTCCTCGCCGGAGGGGCTTTCGAGGCTGACGCGCGGTGGCCGGAAGCGTAGGAAGTGCACGTCACCGGTCGGCCGCGCGAGAGCGCCCGATGCCGTGAGCAGGCTCGCGGCATCCTTAGGCAGGTCGCCAGGGAATACGGCGGCTTCCGTGCGGCCGTCGTAGGTCTTGCTCCCGAGCCGTTCCCCCGGCAGGGGTGTGCCAACGATGCAGGGGAGGCGTTGACGGCCGAGTTGCGCCTCGGCTTCGCGCGTGGCCCGCAGGGCGGCGAGCGCCATCACCTTCACCTCGGCTCCCGCGAAAGAAGCGCGCGCGATGGCCTTGTCGGTCACAAGCCGCAGAATTGCCTCGAGCCGGTCGTGGCTCGAGTGGTGCAAATGATCGGCCTTGGTGGCAGCGAACAGCAGGCGGTCGATACGGCGTGGCAGGATGCTCGAAAGCCACGTACTGGCACCCGGGCGGAAGCAGGCAAGCACGGATTCCAAGGTACGCTGCAGGTCGGCAATAGCTGCTGGACCGGCATTGATGGCGGTCAACGCGTCGACGAGCACGACCTGGCGATCGAGGCGGGCGAAGTGGTCGCGGAAGAAGGGCTTCACGACGTGCGACTTGTAGCTCTCGTAGCGGCGCGACAGCATGGCGCCGAGGCTGCCGCGAGCATAGGTGGCGGAAGGCCCAGGCGGCAGCGGAAAGAAGGTGAGCAGCGGCGAGCCCGCGAGATCTCCGGGCAACAGAAAGCGCCCCGGCCCCGGCGCTGTCAGCTCAGGATCGGGTGAGCGCGCAGACTGCAGGTAGCGCGTGAAGAGACCGGTGCCGGTCAGCACGACCTGCTCGTCGGCCGGGGCCCCGGCATCGAGTGTTGCAAGGAAGGCGAGCCAGTCCTTGGCAGCGACGACCCGCTGCGGCGCCCGCGCGTCCTCCACGGACCGCTGCGACCAGTCGGCAAAGGCGAGATCGAGCAGCGGCAGGTCGACCAGCCACTCGCCGGGATAGTCGACGATGTCGATATGCACACGCCCTGGCCCGAGCGCGCGGCGCAGCGCGGCGGCTGGCGTGTATTCGATGGTCACGCGCAACTGGCTGATGCGTCGCGTGCTCTCGGGCCACTGCGGCGGCTCCTTGGCAAGGTCCGCCAGATGCTCCTCGTAGGCGAAGCGTGGCACGCGGTCGTCCGGCTGCGGCTCCAGATATGCACGCGAGATGCGCCCCTCGGCCATGGCCGCGAAAAACGGCAGCCGCCCGCCGGCAACGAGGCTCCTCACCAGCGCCGTGATGAACACGGTCTTGCCGGAGCGCGCAAGCCCCGTGACGCCCAGGCGCACCGTGGGCGTCATCAGGTCGGCCAGCAGGGCGCCGGCGGACTTCAGCGCATCCGCCGTCGTGTCGGTCAGATCGGAGAGCCGCAAAAGATGCCGCCTTTCTGCGCCCTACCTAGGGCGAAGAGAGGAGGTTGTCATTGCGGAATTTTGCCCGGCTTGGCGGCCGGGGCAGGTTGCGAAGCATCCGGAACCCGGGGCCAGGGGGGTGAGTCCTTTTTTTGGCCCTGGGTCCCGGCTCTCCGCGCTTGCAACGCGCGCTAGCCGCTGAGGCCCAGAAGCCTGGCCGGCGTCTTGCGCATCATCGTGTCGATGTCGGCGTCGGTGAGGCCTTCCTTCTTCATGGCAGCGATCGCCGCCTCAACGCCGTCGGGGTGCACCATATTGCCGCTCTGGCCAAGGTCGGTCGACACCAGCACGTTGTTGACGCCGAGTTCCTTCACTGCCTGGGCAACTGTCTTGGCGTTGGTCTGCACCCAGTGCGTCAGGAACGGCAGCGGCGCGTTGGGGCCGGCGAGAAACTGCAGGAAGCAGATCTCGATCACCGCGCCCATCTCGGTCACCTGCTTGGCCTGCGCCATGGTCAGGCCCGGAACATTGGTGAGGCCGTGCGTGATGATGAAGTTGCGCACGCCCAGCTCCTTGCCCTTCTTGACCACCGCGATGATCTCTTCGGGATGAACATGGCCGGTGGCGAGCACGAGATTCTCGCGGGCGATGATCTTGAGGATCGCCTCCATCTCCGGCGAGACCACGCCGTTGGGCGCCACCGTCAGGCCGACGGCGTCGGGCTTGGACAAGGTCTTCACGTGCTTGTCGGACTCGAACGTCGGCAGCCACACTACCTTGCCGCGTCCGCCGTAGATGCGGTGCATCCACTCGACTGCGTCGGGATTGATGCCGCCGACCGCCTTGTTCAGCACGATGCCGCCGAAAACCTCGATGCCCGGCACCACTTTCATCACCAGCGCGGCACGGCTCGCCGTCTCGGAGATGTGGTTCTTGATGAGGATGCCACGCATGCCGCGCGCCTTGGCGAGTGTGGCAAGGTCGATGTCGTCCATGTTGCGCCCGAACACGTCGGGGTGCGAGTGCACGTGCATGTCGATCACACCGGCGGCCGGGCTTACCTTGGGCGGCGGCGGCGGGAAACCCGCCTGCGCGAAAGCTTCGCTACAAGTGAGTGCGGCGCTTGCCGCGAGCGTGACTGCGAAGAGTGCCGTTCTCATGGTTTCTCTCCCTGGCGGAGGCGTCTAACGCGCCTCATGCCGGCAGTGTAGAGCATCGGCCATCGGCCGGGAACGGACGAGGCAAGATGACCAGCGCCCCATCGACCAGGCAACGGCGACGTGGCATACGGCCCACAAGCGGCGCTATGCCGTGGCCGCCGATGGCCCCTGCATTGTGATCGGCTTGTTAATCAGCGGGCGTCCGCTACGATCGGGCGGCCAATATCCGCGATGGAGGCGTGCCCGCATGACCGTGCTGAACGACAGGTATCTCAAGACCGGCATCTTTCTCGCACCCTTCCATCCTCTTCACGAGAACCCCCTGCTCGCGATCGACCGCGACATGGCCCTGATCGAGCATCTCGACCGCCTCAACTACCACGAAGCCTGGGTCGGCGAGCATCACTCGGCCGGCTTCGAGATCATCAACTGCCCGGAGATGTTCATCGCCGCCGCCGCCGAGCGCACGCGCCACATCCGGCTTGGCACCGGCGTGGTTTCGCTGCCCTACCATAACCCCTTCACTGTCGCTGGCCGCATGATGCAGCTCGACTACATGACGCGCGGCCGTGCCATGTTCGGCGTGGGACCTGGCTCCCTCGTCTACGACGCGACCAAGATGGGGCTCGAGGCCAAGGACCAGCGGCGCAAGCTCGATGAATCTCTCGATGTCATCATGGAGCTGATGCAGGGGCGCATGGTCACCAAGAAGACCGACTGGTTTGACCTCCAGGAAGCGCGCCTCCAGCTCAAGAGCTACACCCAGCCGATGATGGAGATGGCGGTTGCCTCCTCGCGCTCGCCCACCGGTGCGCTGGCGGCCGGCAAGCACGGCATCGGCATGCTGTCGATCGGCGGCACCTCGGACGACGCGCTCAAGGCGCACGCCAGCAACTGGGGCGTCTACGAGGAGGCGGCGCGCGCCAACGGCAAGACGCCCGACCGCCGCAAGTGGCGCATCGTCACTTTCGCGCACGTGGCGGACACGAAGGAGCAGGCGTTCAAGGACGTGCGGTTCGGCCTGGAGGATTTTCGCCGCTATTTCGGCGAGGTGGCGACCTTCCCCATCATCCCGCCCGACGTGACCGGCGACCCCGCCGAATACCTGGTGAGCATGGGCCTTGCCTGCATCGGCGCGCCCGACGACTGCCTCCGCCATTTCGAGCGGCTGTGGAAGGGTTCGGCCGGCGGCTTCGGCGGCGTGCTCCTGCTCGCGCACAACTGGGCGGACTGGGAAGCGACGAAGCGCAGTTACGAACTGATGGCGCGCTACGTCCATCCCCACATCCAGCGCAACTTCAACGAACTGCGCGACTGGAGCTACAACGACGCCAAGGAGAAGTACTCCACGGCCGGCGCTCAGATGAAATCCGCGGTGCAGGCAGCTATCGACAAGTACCAGGCGCGCAAGGGCTGAGGCCTCGGGCATTTCTACGAGAGGCGATATCGACCCGCGCATCGCCTCTTGCCCCGAGCGGAACCAGCGCGTAGGAGGTTCCGGCGGGCGCGGACCGAAGCGGTGGCGGCGCCCAGAATTCCGGGTGGACGTATGGTCTTGTCGTTCGAGTGGCTGATCGACCCGATCGAGCCGACGACATTCTTCACAGAGTTTTACGAGCGCAAGCCGCTGCTGATCGAACGGGGGAAATCCTCGAAATTCGAATCGCTGCTCAGCTTTGATGCAATCGATCGATACCTCTCGACAGCCACGCCTTGCCACCCTGACGTTTTTTTGGTCGACGCGGCACGGGAGCTCAAGGCCGATGACTACTCGCTTGCCAACTCCGACCCGCCCGGCAGGATCGACCTGCCGCGTGCCTATCAGTTGTTCGCTACCGGAGCCACGATCTCCCTTTCACAGCTGCATGATCGCTTGCCGTCGCTTGCTGCCCTCTGCCGAGCGGTCGAGAGAACCTTCAGCAGCCATTTCCAAACCAACATCTACCTTTCGCCACCGCATGCGCAGGGTTTCAAGACGCACTTCGACAGCCACGACGTGTTCGTTCTGCAGGTCTCGGGATCCAAGCTGTGGACCCTGTACGACACGGGCATCGTGCTGCCGCTGCGGGGACAGGTCTTCGAACCCGGCAAGCATACTCCCGGACCGGTGACGCGCGAGTTCACGCTGCATGCAGGCGATCTGCTCTACTGCCCACGGGGGCTCTATCATTCGGCTCGCTCGACAGACGAGGCATCGCTGCACATCACATTGGGCCTCATCGGCAAGACCTGGGCCGACGTGATGATCGAGGCCGTGTCAGCGGCTTGCCTTGCTTCCCCGGTGTTCCGTGCAAACCTTCCAGTCGGGTTCGCAAATGCCGGATTCGACGCCGGCCAGGCCGCCCAGACGTTCCGCGCCCTCGTCGACACATTTGCCCGCGGTGCTCAGCTGGCGCCCATACTGGACCGACTTGCCGAAGACTTCGTGACTTCGCGCCGACCAGCATTCTACGGGTGCCTGCAGGAGACGTTGGATACGCCACCCTCAATCGAAAGCACCCTCGCACCTCGGCCGGACCTCACCTACCGAGTGCGCGACGAGAACGAGAGACTAGTGCTGCTATTTGGATCAACCGAGATCGATCTTCCCGCGTTTACACGCGACGCCGTGATATTCGCCCTTGATGGAGCGCCGTTTGTGGTGCGTGATCTGCCAGGCCAACTCGATGATGCGGGTAAGCTTGTGCTTGCGCAGCGCCTTCTAAGGGAAGGGTTGCTGGTGAGGCAGGACGAGGCATCCCGGTAGTCGATCGCAGATGCGCTAGGAGAAGTTCCCGGCAGTGATGATCTTCCTTTCTCCACGCATCCTGACGACGGATCAATCGACCCACAACGCAATCCGTCATCGCGGCCCAGACCTCGACACCAAGCCACACAGGTGCCGGAGCGCGTCGACTGACCTTGCGAGCTTTGCTTCTTCAGCGTCCGCCCCTAAGATGTCCGCAGCGTCGCTCAACGCTGGCGAGAGACGCAAGCTCTTTCGTCTAACGCGGTAGGCTCGTCAGCCCAGTTTCAGGTCTTCCGACAGGAGCGTGTCAATGGAGCGCAGGACCTTACAGGATGCAGACATATCCTCGCGCAGGAACGTCAGCCGCCGAGCGCTCCTGCATACTCTCGGCATAGGTGCTGCAGCGGTGGCCGCAGCAGCCGGAAGCCGTGCACCGCAGGCACAACCGAAACCACCCAAACCCGCTGATCCTTGCCGGGACCGGGACCACGGCCCCAGCGACCGCGATGGTTGCCCGACGTCATAGTGGAGCCCTGTGCATCTCAGGACCGTCAGCACGTGCGGCGCAAAGACCGGGCGACCGCAGCGGCGGCACAGCGCGGGCTATGCGCCCCACAGCCATGCGGTGAGGCGGCCGAGGGCGAACGCCGAAGCGGCAGCGACGGTGCCGTTGAAGATGGCCACGACGCTGACGAAGGGGTCGTCGAAGAGGCCGGCATAACCCCTGGGCGAGATCGAGGGACTGTGCCGTTCGGCCATGAAGACGAGCGCGAGAATGCAGGCACCCGCGAGCGAGGCCCACCAGGACGCCTGGACGATGCCGGCGATTGTCGTTGCAAGAATGGTCAGATAGGCCAGCACGGCGTGGGCGTCCTCCTGTGGCAACACGGCACCGGGATGTGAAGCGCGACGCTTCAGGGCTGACGCTATAGGGGCTCTCCAGTCGCTGTTGTCGGCAAGCAGCCCTGCCGGCCTACGCCCATGTCGGCGCAGACCTTCTCGGCGTCCGTCTTGCTGGACAGCGGCCCGGCGACCAGCCGGTACACGCTCGACCCGGCCTTCGGCGCCACGTAACGCGGTTTCAGCACGGCCAGCGCGCCATGGCGCTCGGCAAGAATGCTCCAGGTCAGACGCAGGGCATCGAGTGAGGGTCCGGCGCCCACCTGCACCGAGTAGTGCTGCTCCCGCACGGCCGTGACCTTCGGAGTTCCGAAAGCAACCGTGACGCCTGGTGGCGCGGCGATGCTGCCGGTCTCAACAGGGGGGGCCGGCAGCGCAGGGGCAGGCTGGGCACTGGGGCCTTCGACCTCGGCGACGACGCGTGCCGTGGCGCGGCGGGCAGCAGCTTTCTTCTGCGATGCGGCCGCGCCCTTCTCGACCGAACGGACATGGGACGGCCGCTCAGGGGCCGGCGCCGCCGCCACAGCCGGCGGGGCGGCAAGCGAGGTCACGCGCTCCTCGAGGGCGGCGAGCCGAGCCTGCGATTCCCGCTCCTGCGCTTCCCGATGGTCGACGGCCCGCTTGAGCTGGCCGACGTCCCTGCGAATTTCGGTCACGGACTGCCGCACATTGCCGATCTCGGATAAAGCTTGAGTGGCGACCCGCATGCCCGCCTCCGGATCGATCGTCGGCCGCTCCTGCTTGGCCGCCACCTGCTGATCGAAGTGCGGAACGAAGGAAGCGAGATACCCAAGCCCGCCGGCTGCAAGCAGCCCCCAGACCACGTAATAGGTCCTCATCAAGCGCCCGGATGGACTTTGGCTATTTGCCGGAGCCGACATGAGCAAGCGCGTCCTTACCTTTCGAGTACCGCCGTTCGCGCCAAGGACGCTCGACTTGGGGCACGATCCGAATCGCCCGTAAACGGTCTCAAAGCCACAGGGGGTGGGTCAACGCGCGGCCCTCCCGGCGTCCACCCCCGTTGTGGACGTGTGCCCGAAGTGCCATAGGCCGTTGCACGTTACCCAGGCACCTCCATGAAACCGCCCACCACGGCTGTTGCCTTTCGACAGCGAGAGCGCAGCGGAGTTGCTGACGCACCTGCACAGCCGATATAAGCGCGAACGACTCGACATGGCGCCGGCCGCGTCTTGCCCCGGTTTTCGGCCGGCGTGCAACTTGCTTCTCTGTCCCGCGCACACCCACAACCGCAACTCGGTAGCTCCGACCATGGCCGTCCAACCGCTCTTGATTGTCGTCCTGGCCGCCGGCAAAGGCGAGCGCATGCGCTCCAGCGTGCCGAAAGTCCTGCATGCCGTTGCCGGCCGCTCGATGCTGGCCCACGTCCTGGCCACGGCGCGCGCAGCAGGCGCCGACAAGGTCGCGCTGGTGGTGGCTCCAGGCCAGGAGGCCATGCGGGCCGAAGCGGAGAGGGTTTGGCCGGGCGTCGCGATCTTCGAGCAGACGACGCAGAGCGGAACTGCCCACGCCGTGCTCGCGGCGCGGAGCGCGCTCGACGAGCATCGGGGCGACGTCATCGTGCTCTTTGCCGATACGCCGCTGGTGCAAGCGCAGACGCTTCGGCGCATGACGGGGGCACTCGACGCCGGGGCAGGAGTCGCCCTGCTCGGGTTTCGCCCCGCTGATCCGTCCGGCTACGGCAGGCTGGTGATAGGTGATGACGGGCGCGTATCCGCCATCCGCGAGCACAACGACGCCAGCGAGGAGGAGCGGCGCATCGGCCTGTGCAATGCCGGCGCCATGGCCTTCCGCGTGCCGAAGCTGGCGGAGTTCATCGCCCGCATCGGCAATAGCAACGCCAAGCGGGAGTACTACCTGACGGACACGGTCGCCCTCGCCGCCGCCGACGGTCTCGCAGTTGCGCCGGTCGAATGCGCACCTAACGAGGCGCTGGGCGTCAATTCACGCGGGCAGCTTGCCGCGGCGGAAACCGCCTTCCAGGCCCGTGCCCGGCACCAAGCGATGGAGGCGGGGGCGACGCTGGTCGCACCCGAGACGGTGTGGCTCAGCTTCGATACCGCGATCGGCAGGGACGTCCTCATCGAGCCCAACGTGTATTTCGGGCCGGGCGTCACGGTCGAGGACGGGGCGCACATCATGGCCAACTGCCATTTCGTCGGCGCCCGCATCGGCAAGGGCGCGCGCGTCGGCCCCTTCGCCCGACTGCGCCCGGGCGCCGACATCGGCGCGGGAGCGCACGTCGGCAATTTCGTCGAGATAAAGAACGCCGCACTGGAGCAGGGGGCCAAAGCCAACCATCTGGCCTATATCGGCGACGGACGGGTGGGCGAGGGCGCCAATGTCGGTGCGGGCACGATCTTTTGCAACTACGACGGCTTCAACAAGCACTTCACGGACGTTGGCAAGGGCGCCTTCATCGGCTCCAACACCTCCCTGGTCGCACCCGTGAAGGTGGGGGACGGCGCCTACGTCGGCTCCGGCAGCGTCATCAGCAAGGACGTGGCACCCGATGCCCTGGCGCTCGAGCGTTCGCCTCAGACCCAGCGCGAGGGCTGGGCAGCGAAGTTCAGAACTCTGATGGCCAAGCGCAAGCGGCCCGCACAAAATTAACCAGAAAGAACGGGCAACAGAGTTTGAATTGAAGCGGGCGGCAGGATCAGCGTAGCTAGAATCGTTAATTCGCTTTGGAACTTCGGGAACAGCCAGGCCGAACCGGCGCACCCTAGTGTCAGCATTCAGCATGCCGCGCGCTTCCCGATGCAGCTTGGGGCATGCGGCTTGCAAGCATAACTTCCCGGGCGAGCTTGGCTAAGAGCGAGATCACGGCATGTGCGGAATCGTCGGCATACTCGGCAAGCAGGCGGTGGCGGGCGACCTTGTCGACGCCCTGCGGCGACTCGAATACCGCGGCTATGACTCGGCCGGCATCGCCACCATCGAGAACGGCCGTCTCGACCGCCGCCGCGCCGAAGGCAAGCTCAAGAACCTGGAGCTCCGGCTGTCCAGCCAGCCGCTGCAAGGTCATACGGGTCTCGGCCACACGCGCTGGGCGACGCATGGGCGGCCTGTGGAGCGCAATGCGCATCCCCACATGAACGAGCGCGTCGCCGTGGTCCACAACGGCATTATCGAGAACTTCCAGGAGTTGCGGGACGAACTCTCCGGCAAAGGTCACGTGTTCCAGACCGAGACCGACACCGAGACCATCCTGCATCTTGTCAGCGACTACATGGACCAGAGCTTGACGCCGACGGACGCCGCCAAGGGCGCACTGCAGCGTTTGCGAGGCGCGTTCGCGCTCGCCATCATCTTCGCCGGCGAGGACAACCTGATGATCGGCGCTCGCCAAGGCCCGCCGCTCGCCATCGGGCATGGACAGGGCGAGATGTATCTGGGCTCCGACGCCATCGCGCTCGCCCCGTTCACGGACACCATCACGTACCTCGAGGACGGCGACTGCGCCGTGCTTTCGCGCGAGAAGGCCGAAATCTTCGCCTTCGACGGCCGCAAGGTCGACCGCCCGGCCATCAAGTCGGTTGCAAGCTCGCTGCTGGTCGACAAGGGCAACTTCCGCCACTTCATGGCCAAGGAGATCCACGAGCAACCCGAAGTCATCGGCCACACGCTCGCCAACTACGTCGACCTGGCGGAAGCGCGCGTGGTGCTGCCCGAGCTCGGGATCGATCCGGCCCGCATCTCGCAAGTTTCCATCTCCGCCTGCGGCACTGCCTATTACGCGGGCATCGTCGGCAAGTACTGGCTCGAGCGCTACGCGCGCATTCCCGTCGAGATAGATGTGGCCTCCGAGTTCCGCTACCGCGAGCCGCCGCTGCCCAAGGGCGGATTGTCGCTGTTCATCACCCAGTCGGGCGAGACCGCCGATACGCTGGCGACGCTGCGCTATTGCAAGGGGCAGGGCCAGCACATCGCCTCGATCGTCAACGTGCGCACCTCCACCATCGCCCGCGAATCCGACGCGGTGCTGCCGACGCTGGCCGGCCCGGAGATCGGCGTCGCCTCCACCAAGGCCTTCACCTGCCAGCTCTCGACGCTGGCGTGTCTGGCGATCGGGCTCGGTCGCGCCCGCGGAACCATCAGCCGTGACCAGGAGGAGGAGCTGGTGCGGGCATTGGCCGAAGTGCCGCGCCACGTTTCGACGCTGCTGCACAACGAGGCCTTCTACGAGAAGCTTGCGCACGATCTCGCCAAGGCCCGCGATGTGCTCTACCTCGGGCGCGGCAGCAGCTATCCACTGGCACTCGAAGGCGCCCTGAAGCTCAAGGAAATCTCCTACATTCACGCGGAGGGCTACGCCGCCGGTGAACTCAAGCACGGCCCGATTGCGCTCATCGACGAGAAGGTGCCGGTGATCGTCGTCGCCCCGGCGGACGAGCTCTTCGAAAAGACCGTCTCCAATATGCAGGAGGTGGCCGCCCGGGGCGGCAAGATCATCCTATTGTCGGATGCGGAGAAGTCGCGCGCCGGTTGTGCTCTGGAGGCGCATATCGCCGTACCGACGGTGCATCCCTTCGTCAACCCGCTGCTCTATGCGGTTCCCGTCCAGCTCATCGCTTATCACACGGCCGTTTTCATGGGCACAGATGTCGACCAGCCGCGCAATCTCGCGAAATCCGTCACTGTAGAATAGCGCGGGACGCTCGCCTGCCGCATTTGCGTGCTAGGCGGGACTGGCGTAGGCTAGTGTGTGGGAGGTGCTCCGCGTTCGACGGGGATGTCACCGGGGGAAATGCTGATGAGCGGTGACTGGCGCAAGCTGGCGTTCGCGGCTTTGGCGGCTGCAGCCATGTCTTTCGCGTATCTGGAGCCCGTCGAGGCGCAGACCGCTCCCGCCAAGACGGCTGCTTCCCCGAAAGCCAAGAAGGCGGCCGCCTCCAAGAAAGGGAACCCTGCCGACGCGCAGCAAACGCTCGACGCAGCCTTCAAGTTGCTCGAAGACGGTAAGTCGGAGCAGGCCGAGGAAAGCCTGACGGCGCTGCTCAAGGGCGGCAAGCTGCCGCCGGCCATCATGGCCAAGGCATTTCTCTACCGGGGCATCGCCCACCGCCAACAGAAAAAAACGACCCAAGCCATCGCCGATCTGACGAGCGC